>JBILBH010000016.1:0-44865 GCA_044353785.1 Terrimicrobiaceae bacterium | reverse complement strand
AAGAGAAGCCAATTCGCGATTCCCAGCCAGAATTGCCGAGGAGACCTTATCACCGCTGACCGTGACTTTAGTGTATTTCTCAATGGCATTTTGAACCGCGTTGTATTTACTGATAAAGTCGTTCAAGGAGTCTTTGGTAGAAGTGTAATCGCCAGCCACAGTGAAAGTTTGCTCGCCAGTGGAATTCGCAGTGACATTAAGTCCTTTGATGCCATGCGCTGTTTCGTCCAAAATATTGCTGCGACTCGAAAGCACTCCGCCTCCATTGATAGTAAAGGTGGCATCGACGCCACGCGATGTGGTCTGGCCAACCAAGCCCAAGGCAGCACCAAGCGTTCCAGAACCAGTGTCACTGACAGTGATTCCAACATTGCCAGTAACCTTGCTTGTTAAAGAAAACTGTCCTGAAGCAAGATCATACAAAGCAGTAACACCAGCCTCCGAGTCATTGATTCTATTTAAGACATCCTGAATTGTATCAGTGCTTTTATAAGATATCGATTCGCCGTTAACGATAAGCGTTTCATCGAAACCAGCCGCAATAGGAGACAGTCCAGACAGATTCGAAAAATTCAAAGGGACATTTAATTTGGGCGCAGCTAGACCAGGTGCGGCACTCGTGACTTCATAAAAACCGCCACTGAGCGTGCCAGATCCAGACAAGCGCATGGCTTGGAGAAAATTACTCGTGTCATTCGGTGCACCTAATGAAATTGGAGCGCCGGAGGAAAGGTGAAATTGATCACCGCTGTAATTGGCTGCAACACCAGTTTGAAGTAATATTTTTCCAAAAATATCATCCAAAGAGTCTGTTGTGGAAATTGTTATTTTTTCACCGTTGACTGTAAAGTAGCCAGCCTTAATCGTGCGACCAACAGAGATATCTGCCACATCGACCGTGGTATCAATATCGTTCACCATGTCACCTGAACCTATCAATTTTGAAGTTGTGGCAGGAGTAACGAGATTAAATTTGTATTCCCCTGCTGGAGTCTCTTTGGATGCAGAGGCTTTCCAATTTGTAGTAGAATCTTTAAATGTTACGGATTTTTTATAAAGAGCTTCTTCGGAAGCCAGGGAGGTCAAGCTGCCCTTGAAAGTAGAGATCAAGCCTTTTATTTCATTAATCGCGTTAGACTTTGAAGCATTGGCCGTTTTTTCAGTCCGCATGCGATTTTGCGGAGTGCGACTAACCTCGATGAGTTGATCAACGATCGACTTCCAATCGAATCCTGAAGCTAGACCTGATAATGCCATTCCCATAATTTTTCAATCGGCAGAGATTTTAGAATCTTGAGAGATTTTTTTGATGGTGAGGAGATTTTTTAAAACCTAATTGACAGCAAAGCCAGGCAAAGCCGACTATCTAACATTGCAGACTCTTGAATTTCAGACTCTTGAATGATAGCTATTATTTCATCTGCAGCACCTAATTCACGATAAAAGCTTTTATACGCCGTTAGACCAAAAACCGTGTTGCTCCCTGTGCCCGACAGTTTCTGGCAGTTCTTGATGATATTTCCCAGTGCCTCGCTTTAATTCCCTGCGCGCAAACGCCCACATTCTCATCGCCTCGCGCGAAGACCGCGACACCATCTACGCGCATGCACTCTTGAAGATCCTCGAAGGCTGACACCTACTTTTGATAAACTTTGCCGTCGTCGAACATTTTCTCTTCGCTGACGGGTAGGGGTTGGGCAGAGCGGTCCATTTCCTGGAAGAAGCAGCTCTCGTAGCCAGTGTGGCAGGCGCCGGTTTGTTGTTCGACCTCAAAAAGGAGGACATCCTTGTCGCAGTCCACAAACCAGCGAACTACGCGCTGGGTATGGCCGCTGGACTCGCCTTTGAGCCAGAGTTTGCTGCGTGAGCGGCTCCAGTAGGTCATGAGTCCCTTCTCGAGAGTCATGGCTAGGGATTCGCGGTTCATCCAGGCGAACATGAGCACGCGGCCGGCAGGGCGGTCGCTGCCGGAGGCTTCTTGGACGATCACGGGAATCAACCCGTCGGCGGTAAATTTGAAATCGAATTCCACAGAGTTGCTAAATGAGCCCTGTTGGATAGCCTTTGCGAACTCATTCGACAAACACAAAGAATATGTCCGCAGTCACGCAATCCCTCGCAACCGAGTCACCCACCTTTCGCAGTGCGGCTCCGCAGAGGCTGCGCATACGGCTTGCCGACATCGCAAGCAGTCTTCCCAAGGAACGACTCCTGCGGTCGATCGCAGGGGACGAAACCATCGATCTCCCCGCCGGACACATTCTCGCCCACATCGTTCCCACCCTTTCCCTAAGCTTGCTCGCGGAGCTGAAACCGGACCTCATCAAGCCTATGAGCGGAGTGGCCCGCCTGCCCGCCCACCGCATCGCCCAAGCCTACGCGCTCTTGGAAACAACAGACTCGAAGCCCGATGCAACTGACGATTTTTTATTCCGGGAGGAGATCCCTTCACCCTCGGCACACTTGGGAAAAATTCTTGCGACACCTGACGAGCCAGCCCCAGCTGAGGAAGAATCTCTCGCTGAGCCAGTGGACGCGCAGACCGAACTGGAGCGCGAAGCCCCGCAGCGCAAGCTTGCGGAGATCATCAGCAATCTACCCACTTTCCAGCGCGTCACGGAGACGACTTTTCTCACACTTAAACCCCTCGCTCCAGAACCCCATCCATCCAACGCTGCAGCGGACTCGAAAATCCCCGACCAACACGCTTTGCAGGCCCTTTTTATGACGGATGAAGACCTCAGCACTGACCGCGTTGTCGAACTCTGCGGCGGACTGCCAGGCATAGAATCTTGCGTTCTAACGTCCGAGAACCAAGTGGTCGCCTCCCACAACATTCCGGATGGCCTTGACATTGTATCACTCAGCTCGAATGCCGCCGCCATGCTCCGTGCAATGCACGATGCCTCGACAGGCATGGGCATCGGAGACATTCCTGCCGTCACCCTCCACACGGCAAAAGGCCCGCTCAGCATTTTTCAAAAAGATCACTTGGCCATGCTGGTCTTCCACGGCGACCGAGGATTCGTCCCTGGCGTGAGGGAAAAAATGACCTCCGCACTCACAGAACTCACGCGCGCCCCGCTTGCACTCCCTGCTCCGGCAGCAGAAGGCTGAATGCCATTGCCGCCGGGCGGCACATCATTTAGGAATCAACACAACTATGATGGAACTTGTGCAAAAGGGAGGCCCCCTCATGTGGCTGATCCTAGCCTGCAGCGTCACCGCACTCGGGGTCTTCCTGGAGCGCATTATTTATTTTCACCGCGCATCGATCCAAACCGGCGACTTCCTGCGCGGACTGGCGAATCTGATCAAAAACAAAAACTACGCCGAAGCGATCCAAGAGTGCGCAGCATCTCCCGGCCCGGTGCCACGGGTGCTACACGCCATGCTTCTGCGCCACGACGCGCCGCGTGAAGAACTGCGAGACATCGCACAGGAGGCGGGTCAACTCGAGGTTCCGCGCTTGGAGCGCAACCTCGCCCTCCTCTCGACCATAGCCTATGCAACTCCGCTTATCGGCCTGCTGGGAACGATCCTCGGTCTCCTCACAGCGTTTCAACAAATCACCACTCACGGCGGATACGCCACGGCGGCTGAAATTGCTGGTGGAGTCTATCAGAGCCTCCTCACCTCTGCGGCCGCTCTCACAGTGGCGCTGCCAGCTTTTGTCGCCCACAGCTACCTCTCGGCAAGAGTGAACAATGCCATTCATGACATCGAACGCGCAGGCATCGAAATGCTAGAAATCCTCCGCGCCAAATCCCAACCGGAAGATACGGTGTGAAACTCCAGCGCTCACCGGCCCTGCATCCAGCCCTTATGTTCATCGCGCCATCGCTCGATGTCGTGTTGGTGCTGATTTTTTACATCATACTCAGCACCTCATTTCTGCTACAGCCTGGAGTGGGCGTTTCTGTGCCGGACTCCCCCTTCCTGCTCGCCCCGCAACGGGATCCACTCATCATCAGCATCGTCGCCGCGCCACTCTCCGCCGTGTATTTTGAAAACGAGGAAACCTCCCTCGAAGAGCTTGACAAGAAGCTCCGCGCACGCACTTCGCGCCACCACACACTCATCATCAAGACCGACCGCCACGCGCCGTTTGAAAAACTGGCTGCCGTCATGAACATCTCTCTTGGACTCAGCTATCCCACCGTCATTGCCACATCGGAGGACAAGTGAAATCCGCTGCACTGCTTTTCACATGGCCACACCGCCACCGTATCCACCTCCTCCTGCCGAGTATGCTCGTCCTCGCGGCACTCGCACACGGCGGGATTTTTTTCCTCTTCTCGGTGGCCAATCCGCCCGTAAAAGCCGATGGACTGAACCCGGCGCGCGTTTATTTCCTCGACGAGGGCAGCCCCGAACTCGCTCAACTCGAGACCATCCTCGCGTCGAATGACCCTGCCCTGTTTGCGCCGCGCCATGCATCTTCCGCACGAAGGGAATCCACCGCCACCTATGTTCCCCAATACGCCTCGGCCAAAACCGCACTCCTCAACATGCCACCGCGAATTAAACCGGGTGGACTCACCTCGCCCAACCCGAATCCTGTATTAGTCAGAAAAACCCGCCCACTGCCTGCGGCCACGGTAATCCGTTCTGACTCGAACCGCCTGTCCGCCTCTCCGGAATTGGCCTCACGCCTGCCGGACACTCCCGTTGAAATGTCCTTTCCCCATGCCACGACCGCCGACACCCTCGATTCTGCGTCGTTTTTTGTAGGCGTTCGATCCGATGGCACCGTGGCCCATATCCTGTCCGCCCGATCCTCTGGCGATACGAAACTGGATCAACAGACACTTCAAATCCTGCAATCGCTGCGCTTCGCCCCTGACGAAAAAATCCCGCTTGCCTGGGGATTCGTGAGTCTTCATTTCGCCGCAAACCCGCCCCCACCCTTCGAGCCATGATTCGCTTGCCACTGCCATGGCTGGTTTTCACGGCCCTCTTCATCTTTCTCGCTGGAATCCTTTTTACTTGGATTTGCTATGAGATCAGTCGCCGGCGCCGTGAATCCCGTAAACTCCGAGCTTGGACGCAGTGCCCCATCTGCGCCTTCCAATACAAAGCAGACCCAACTGCTCGCCTGCAACGCTGCCCCCAATGCGGCAGTAAAAACGAACACCTCCCGATCAGGCCCATCTAATCCTTGACCGCATATGTGCCAGCAACACTGTCTCACGTGGCACGACCCAGTCAAAAAGTGAGTCATTTTGGCTCTTTTCTAGGACAGCACAACGTACAGAATTTTTATAAGAACTTTACATACAAAATACTAAACATTTCATGCATGTCAGGCCCGCGAATTGCTTTACTCGAGACCACAACATTCAACTCTATGGGAAAAATTTTAGGAATTGATTTAGGAACCACAAACTCCTGCATGTCGGTGATGGAGGCCGGTGAGCCCGTCGTGCTGGAAAACTCCGAGGGCGCGCGCACCACACCATCTGTCGTCGCCTTCACCAAATCCGGCGAGCGCCTCGTCGGCCAAGCCGCCAAGCGCCAAGCCATCACGAACCCCGCGAACACGATCTTCTCGGTGAAGCGTTTCATGGGCCGCAAATTCGACGAAGTCCGCAGCGAAGAGCATCGCGTGCCTTACAAACTTGTGAAAGCCGCCAATGGCGACGCGCACATCCAAGTCGAGATCGACGGCAAGCCCAAGAGCTTCTCGCCACAGGAAATCTCCGCGATGATCCTTGCGAAGCTCAAGGCTGACGCCGAAGCCAAGCTGGGTGAAAAAATTACAGAGGCTGTTATCACGGTCCCCGCATATTTCAACGACTCGCAGCGCAACGCCACGAAGGATGCCGGCAAGATTGCCGGACTCGATGTGAAGCGCATCATCAACGAGCCCACCGCAGCCTCGCTGGCCTACGGACTCGACAAAATGAAGGACGAGAAAATCGCCGTCTATGACCTCGGCGGCGGCACATTCGACATCTCAGCCCTCGAAATCGGAGACGGTGTCTTTGAAGTCCGGGCGACCAATGGTGATACCCACCTCGGTGGTGACGACTGGGACAACCGCATCATGGACTGGATCATTGCCGAGTTCAAAAACGATTCCGGCATCGACCTCTCCAAGCAACCGGACGCCGTCCAGCGCATCAAAGAAGAAGGCGAAAAAGCCAAGATCGCCCTCTCCTCCACACAGGAATACGATATCAACCTGCCATTCATCACAGCGGACGCTACCGGGCCGAAGCACATTCAAAAAAAGCTCACCCGCGCCAAGCTCGAGCAACTCACCGACGACCTCTTCGAGCGCACGCTCAAGCCAGTGAAAGACTGCCTTGCCGACACCAAGTGGACTAAAAACGATGTGAATGAACTCGTGCTCGTAGGCGGCATGACACGCATGCCGAAGGTCATCGAGACCGCTCGCGAACTCATCGGCAAAGAGCCTCATAAGGGTGTGAACCCCGACGAAGTCGTGGCCATTGGCGCAGCCATCCAAGGCGGCGTGCTGAAGGGCGATGTGAAGGATGTCCTCCTCTTGGATGTGACTCCGCTCACACTGGCCATCGAAACCGCCGGCGGCATCGCCACCCCGATGATCCCGCGCAACACAACGATTCCGACCAAGAAATCGAATGTGTTTTCCACCTATGCCGACAGCCAGCCTGGAGTGGAAATCAAGGTTCTCCAAGGCGAGCGCCCGCTCAGCCGCGACAACAAAAATCTCGGCACTTTTCATCTGGATGGCATCCCGCCAGCCCCGCGCGGCGTTCCGCAGATCGAAGTAACCTTTGATATCGACGCGAACGGCATTCTTAATGTCTCGGCGAAAGACCTCGGCAGCGGCAAGGAGCAGAAAATCTCCATCACCGGTTCCAGCGGTCTCTCGAAGGAAGAGGTCGAAAAAATGCAGAAGGAAGCCGAAGCACACGCCGAAGACGACCGCAAGGCCAAGGAGATCATCGAAATCCGCAACAACGCCGACAACCTCGCCTACCAGTGCGAGAAACAACTCAAGGAACTCGGTGACAAAGTGGACGGCGCCTCGAAGAAAAATATCGAAGACGCTATCGAAAAAGTCCGCGAAGCCCTCAAAGGCAGCGACTCCGACGCCATCAAGTCCGCCTACGACGACCTGCAGACCAAGTTCCAGGAAGTCACTACTGCCGCCTACAAGGCCGCAGCAGCCTCAGCAGGCCCAACTCCTGAACAGGAAGGCGAAGCTGCGTCCGAACCACAGGCCAAGAAGGACGATGTCGTCGACGCCGAATTCGAAGTCCTCGACGAAGACAAGAAGAAATAACTCCAACCACTTTAACAACCCGCTCCGGTTCGCACAGAGCCCGAGCCTGTTAAAAACAAAACCAACAAAACGACACATAAACACATGGCAAACCCAAACATCAAACCTCTCGGAGACCGCGTGCTCGTGAAGCCGCTCGAAGAGAAGGAAATCAGCAAAGGCGGGATCATCATTCCCGACTCCGCAAAAGAGAAACCACAGGAAGCTGAAGTCGTGGCCCTCGGCACCGGCAAGCGTGATGACGACGGCAAGCTCGTCGAATTCACCGTGAAAGTCGGCGACAAAATCCTCGTTTCCAAATACGGCGGCACCGAAGTCAAAGTCGAAGGAGAGTCCTACACCATCATGCGTGAAGACGACATCCTCGGCATCATCGGCTAATCACAACTTAAAACTTAATACTTAAACTTAAAATCTAATCACATGGCAGCTAAACAACTCCTATTCGACGAAGCAGCACGTCACGCGCTCCTTCGCGGCGTCGAAAAACTCGCACGCGCCGTCAAAGCAACCCTCGGGCCATCAGGACGCAACGTCATCCTCGACAAAAAATTCGGCAGCCCGACCATCACCAAGGACGGCGTGACCGTCGCCAAGGAAGTCGAGCTCGAAGATGCCTACGAAAACATGGGCGCACAGCTCATTCGTGAGGTCTCCAGCAAAACCAGCGACACCGCTGGCGACGGCACAACCACAGCGACCGTTCTCGCCGAAGCGATCTATCGCGAAGGCCTCAAGAATGTCACCGCAGGTGCCAACCCAACCAACCTCAAGCGCGGAATCGACAAAGCCGTCGAAGCGCTCGTGGAAGAAATCAAAAACATCGCCAAGAAGGTAAAAGACAGCTCGGAGATCGCTCAGGTCGCCACTGTTTCAGCCAACTGGGACACCACCATCGGCCAGATCATCGCTGACGCGATGGACAAGGTCGGCAAAGACGGCACGATCACGGTGGAAGAAGCCAAATCGATCGAAACCACCCTCGACGTTGTCGAAGGCATGCAGTTCGACAAAGGCTACCTCTCGCCCTACTTCGTGACCAGCGCCGAAAGCCTCGAGGTTTCCTTCGACGGTGCCTACATCCTTATCCACGAGAAAAAAATCAGCAGCCTCAAAGACCTGCTCCCGATCCTCGAGAAGATCGCCAAAACCGGCAAACCCTTCCTCATCATTGCGGAAGACGTCGAAGGCGAAGCCCTCGCGACCCTCGTGGTCAACAAACTCCGTGGCACGCTCCAAGTCTGCGCCGTCAAGGCTCCCGGCTTCGGCGACCGCCGCAAGGCAATGCTCGAAGACATCGCCGTCCTCACAGGCGGACGCCTCATCACCGACGACCTCGGCATCAAGCTCGAGAGCCTCACACTTGAGGACCTCGGCCGTGCCAAACGCATCGTGGTGGACAAAGAAAATACCACCATCATCGAAGGTGAAGGCACAGGCGCTGACATCCAAGGCCGCGTGGGTCAAATCCGCCGCCAGATCGAGGAAACCACCAGCGACTACGACCGCGAGAAGCTCCAAGAGCGCCTCGCCAAGCTCGCCGGCGGCGTTGCCGTGATCAATGTCGGTGCAGCCACCGAGACCGAGATGAAAGAGAAAAAAGCCCGTGTCGAAGACGCCCTCCACGCCACCCGCGCAGCGGTGGAAGAAGGCATCGTCCCCGGCGGCGGCGTCGCTCTCATCCGCGCTCAGGCAGCTCTAGACAAACTCAAGCTCTCGGGCGACGAGGCGATCGGTGCAGGCATCATCCGCCGCGCCATCGAGCAACCGCTCCGCACGCTGGCCGACAACGCCGGCCAGGAAGGCGCACTCATCGTGCAGGAAGTCAAAAAACGCTCCGGCGCTGAAGGCTACAATGTCGCCACTGGCGAATACGTGGACCTCATCAAAGCCGGCGTCGTTGACCCAGCCAAAGTGACCCGCAGCGCGCTTCAAAACGCCGCATCCATCAGCGGACTCCTCCTCACCACGGAAGCTCTCATCACAGAGCTCCCCGAGAAGGACAAAGCTCCCGCCATGCCTCCGGGTGGCGGAATGGGTGGAATGGGCGGCATGGACTACTAAGTCCAGCCACTCTGGCCCAAAGCCAAAACTCAACAACTCAGCCGGGTTCGCAAGAACCCGGCTGTTTTGTTTTCCCGCCCAACTCGGTGGATTGACCACAGAGTTCACAGAGAACAGAGGTTGTAGCCGCTCCGCTGGTGCGCGCCGGAGATGAGTGCTTTACAATCCTGCGACCACCTCCAAATCCCCCTTTGTGTTCTCTGGTCAATCGATCTTGTGAATCGATGTTTTGACTCTTATAAAAATGATGTTTTGATGTCTTGATGCGAACAACAATCACCCTCGAACCCGATGTGGAGAAGCTTCTGAACGAGCGTCAATACCTCACTAAAAAGTCATTCAAGGAGGTTGTGAATGAGGCGATCCGGGCGGCCTTGCGCCCCTCGCCCCGCACGTCCCCGAAATTAATTCCCCCGCAACCCATGGGCCTCCGCACCGGAATCGATCCGCGAAGCCTGTCCTCACTCGCCGACGATTTAGAGGCCGAAGCCTATCTCGGCACAGCTTCCCGCCACCGCTGAGGCATGATCATCCCGGACGCAAACATTCTTCTCTACGCCACCGACCAAGATTGTGTCGACCATCGGGCCGCTCTGGCATGGTGGAAGAAAACACTTTGCGGGCCACAAGAAATCGGGCTCTGCGCCGTGGTGGCCTTTGCATTCATCCGGCTTTCCACCAATCGCAAAGTCTTCCGAAATCCACTGGAGGTGAAGGACGCCTGTGCCCGAGTGGCGAACTGGCTCGAGTTTCGGAATGTCGTTTGGCTGGATTCGACCCTGGCGGATTTTGAAACAGCCGCGCGCTTTCTGAATGTGGCGGGCGTTGGAGGCAACCTCGCCACAGACGCTCAAATCGCCGCGATAGCCCTGCGCGTCGGAGCGTCCATCCGCTCCTGCGACCATGACTTTGCCCGATTCCCGGAGATCAAGTGGTCCGATCCGCTCCGGTAATTTTTTCAACCCGCCATCGCCGGATCCCCAACAGGCTTCGCGGCCTTTATCGGCGGAGAGTGCATAGAGGAGATGGCGGCTTGAACAAAAGCGTGCGGCAAGGCACTCTGGCCATGCTCTGTGAACTACTCATCGACTCTCACTTCCGCAGCCTCCTCGACCCTCCGCGACCTGCTGGCGGCGGCCGTTGCCGAGGGCTACCACAAAATCGGGCAGGCGGTTTTCCATGCCGATGGCGACGGATTTCTGCTCTACCACGCGGAGGATGTCGGACGCGCGGATTTGGAAATTTTCGACAACCCGCATGATGCCGCATCCATCGCTCTTCATGAGGATGCCGGCGCCTACCGCCCTCTCAAAACCGCTCCAAACCTGAAGCACGGCTGGGGCCTGCGTCTGGCTTCGCTGGCGGATTTGCATCTGGCACTGGATTTACTCTACCCCGCCTCTCTGGCGAATTGGCGCGCCCTTCTGCGCAACGAACCAATCGCCACGCCTCTGCGCGTTACAGTGAACCGCCAGACGGGCATGTATCGCGTCACGGGCCTGATCACTGACGAAGAGGCACAAGGGATCGTCGACACACTCTGCAGTCCAGGCTGCCTGCGCTGCATCCAGTGGCCAATCCCTTCCGATGCCGTGCCCCCGCTTGTTCCGATCAAAGAAAAAGAAATTCCCCTTCTCTGTATCGATGCGTGCAGCCTGCTCATCGCGGAGGCAAGACGCGTTGTAAAATCCCGACTCGGCAAGTGAACTGGGTAACGATCATCTGGTCCATGACGGCAGCGGCATCCCTCACGCTGGCAGGTGTGCACGGGTATGTGTGGCTGCGAAGGAGGCAGCAACTGGCGAGCCTCATGTTCTGTATCATGGCGGCGGCGACAGCGGGCATGGCGGGGTGCGAGCTTTGGACGATGCAACAGACGGACATGGAATCCTACGCCCATGCCCTTCAGTGGTATAATGTCATGCGCTGGCTGGTTACTCTGGCGCTCGTTGGTTTCATTCATTTCTACCTTGGCTCTGGCCGCCCATGGCTGGAATGGACTGTCTGCGGCCTGCGAACACTGAGCCTGCTGGTGAATTTTATTTTTTCTCCGATGGTCTACTACACGAGCATTGAGGAGTTGGTGCAGATTCGTTTTCTGGGCTCGGACGTGACCGTTGTGGAGGGCATCCCCAGCCCGCTCTCGATCATCGGTCAGGTGAGCTTGCTGGTGCTCGCAGCGTATCTGGTGGATGCCACATGGCGAAGCTCCCTGCGAGGGAATGGGCCCGGCCCGATTCGCGTCGGCTTGAGCGCGGTTTTTTTCGTCCTCGCCCTCTCGATCCAAATGATGTTTGTCCTTTGGGGACTCATAGACATGCCGATCGTGGCGAGCTTGTTTTTTGCTGGAATCCTGATCGTGATGGGTCTCGAGTTGAGTGAGGATATGCTGCGCTCCGCCAAGTTGGCGGAGGAACTCAAGATTCGCGAAAGCGAACTGCTGGGAGAAAGGAAACTCACCGACGCCATTTTTGAAAGCGCTCCCGGCATGCTATATTTGCAGTCCGCCGATGGAGGCATGGTGAGATGGAATTCGCAACACGAGCGCGTTACTGGGTATTCCAATGCAGAAACTGCGCGAATGAAGGCCGAGGACTTTTGCGTCGAAGCGGAAAAGGAAATTTTGATGGAGGCTCGGAGCATAGCCTTGGCGCAGGGAGGGCATGAGGTGGAATTTGATCTGGCTCGACGGGACGGTCGCACCGCAAGGCACTTTTTCCGTATGGTTCCAGTGGAGGTGACCGGAGAGCCTCATCTCGTGGGAATCGGCATCGATGTCAGTTCCCAGCGGGCATTGGCAGCCGAGACGGAAAAGCAACGCGAGCAGATGGCCCACATCGCGCGCGTGGCGTCGGTAAGTGAGCTTTCCAGCTCACTGGCCCATGAGATCAATCAGCCTCTTGCCATCATTCTCAGCAACGCACAGGCGGCCCAACGCCTCATGGCCCACGAACACCCAGACCTGAATGAACTGCGTGAAATTCTGGAGGACATCGTCAGCGCCGATATCCGCGCAGCCGATGTCATCAAGCGCTTGCGATCCATTCTCCGCCAAGGCAAACCAGCCTTGGAAACAGTCTCCCCGCACGCTCTCTTCGACCAGGCGCTTTCGATGGCGCAACCAGACCTCAAATCCGGCAGCATTCAAGTTTCCAGGCGGCACTCAAAAAAACTACCATTGATCCAAGCAGACCGGATTCCGATCGAGCAGGTTCTTTTGAACCTCATCAAAAATGCCTGCGAGGCGATGGAGGACAATGGTTCACGGGAAAAAATGCTGTCTCTCACCTGCGTGAACGAGGGCGGGTGGCTGAAGTTTTCCGTGAGGGACAACGGGCACGGACTGGGCGAGGATGGCGACAAAATCTTCGAGGCCTTCCATACCTCAAAACCGAAGGGCCTCGGCCTTGGTTTGACAATTTGCCAAACTATTATCCGCGCCCATGGTGGAAATCTCTGGTCAGAAAATAACAAAAGCCACGGCGCGACATTCCATTTCCAACTCCCCATCGTTCCTGAAAATTTATGAAACATTCCGAGACTGTTTTCCTCGTTGACGACGAGCCTGCTCTCTTGAAAGCACTTGGCCGACTCCTCAAGGCCGAGGGATTTGCCGTTCAGGCTTTCGACAGCGCCATGAAATTTTTATCTGCGCCGCACAATGACGGTCCTGGTTGCATCCTCCTCGATCAATCGATGCCAGAAATGTCTGGCATGGAATTGCAACAGAGACTTATCCAAGAAGACTCGGCCCTCGCCATTATTTTCATCACAGGAAATGGAGATATCCCAATGAGCGTGCGAGCCATCAAAGCGGGCGCGGTGGATTTTTTAACCAAACCAGTTAAAGATAAAGAGCTGCTTGCGGTGATTCGAACAGCACTCGAAAAATCGCGCGCCATGGTTGCAGCGCGGGCGGAAATCACAGAGTGGAGGCAACGGCACGCCGCACTCAGCGCACGAGAAAAAGAGGTCTTATATCATGTTGTAAAAGGACTTCCAAATAAACAAATCGCTGCAAACCTTGGAATAGTGGAGCAAACCGTTAAAGTGCATCGCGGTCGCGTTATGTCTAAAATGGGCGTCGACTCGCTGGCACAACTCGTGCTCGTGGCAGAGCGCCTTCGACTGAAATGAGGCCAGCCAGCGGACGGCACGCTCTTCTCACAATGAAAGAACTATCCAGCTTGGATTTAAAACTCTTCCTTTTAACCAAAGTATAATCGACTTAATTCTGGAAAGGGTGCAACATCAACTCGAACAAAGAGCCATCCAATAACCAAAACTCAAAAACAATTCTCCCCGAAATGATTTGTTTCACTTCTAAATCTAACATCGATAGGGCGGCGATAGATTGTGAATAACTCTGCCAATGCATAGCCTTATTCAGACATTGAGCCTCTTGAGCGCTCGATCGATGAAAGCTTGGATAGCTACTGTCCTGCTTGGCATATTGCTTTTCACGTCGAGTGAGGCAATAGCGCAAACGGTGCTCACCGTGCGCGAGGCCGAGTTCCGCTCCAGATGGGAAGGCCGCCAGGAAGACCGTCCCGTGCCGCCACAATACTTTCAGCCCGATGGCGGTCTTGGGGAGGAGGTCGGCGAACAAATCGGTGAGCCAGAAGCGGACGAGGACTCACAAGCGGAAGGTTTATCGCAATCCATGGATCGCATGGCGGAAAACCTCCGGCGCGGACTGCGGTTCGGGCCATTGGATTTCCAGCTCGGTTTGGCGACAGGCTGGGAATACTCCAATCAGAACTCTGTGGGAGGAGACACCGATTTCAACGATAGCAACAGCTTCTTTGCCGCGCCTACTGCGGCGGTCATATACGAACGGGAAGTGGGTGTGTGGAATGTCTCGGCGAAATACTCGGCGGGCTATAGGTATTATTTCAACCAAGATTACACGGCATCCGGAACGGGCGCGCAGCGCAACCCGCTCTCGATGACAGCCGGAATTGACATCGGATACAATACTAGCCGCTTGGCAGTGAACCTGAATGCCAGTGCTTCCTCGGGAACTGGCTACGATGCTGTTGCCGGTGCGAATAATTGGCAGTCCACACTGTCTGCGGGTCTTTCCGTGCGCTACATCATCAGCGAAGAATTCAGCTTAGGCGGGGCCGTCTCGGGCACTTATTCGAATACGGCGGATGCCCAAGTCGCCGAAGGCGAGACCCCTCAACCGAACAGCAACAGTCTCTCGGCCGCTGCGAGCTTGTTTGCGGACTATCTTGTGACGCCGAAAACCAATGTTCGTTTTATTCTGAGCGCTGGTCAGGACTTACAAGAATTCAGCGGTGGCGTGACAGAAGGAAGGCGATTCTTCGATGCCATGCTCATGCTGACCTATCAACTCGCTCCCAAGCTATCGGTGGACGCAGGCGGCGGTGTGGGCTATGTGCTCGACCAAAATATACCTGACCCCGAATACACAGGTGTAAGGCCGGTTTTCACGGCGGGCATCAATTATACGCCCACCGAGAAGACCTACTTCAAAGCAAAATTCGGAATGCAGGGTGCAGATATCCGGCCGAATTTCAGCTTGGTTGGAGGCTGGGATATGAGGGAAAAAACCAGACTCTCGGTCTCGGTTTACCAGAACCAAGGTTTTTCCAGCCTCTCTCCAGATCAATACAACATCACCCGCGGCATCCTCGGCACAGTGGCGCAGCAGGTGTTCAAAGGCATCAATGTTTCGCTGTCGGCGGGCTATGAACAGTCCGAATATGTTTCCCTCACCAGCGAAAAACTCCCCAACCCGGTTGAAGGTCCCGCCTCATACTGGCTAGCCAATGCCTCGCTCTACTGGCGCATTCGCGAATGGCTCGCCTGGCAGAATACTTTCCAAGTCTCAACCGGACAGGCAAACAACGAAGAACTTCAAACCCGCTTCGACACGAGCTTCAATTTCAATTTCTAAATTGGCTGAAGAGAACCTCCCACGCACCTGAGGTGAGCCAAGTATTCGACATTTCCATCATGTCCAGTGAGAGGCGAGGGAATGTAGCCGAGCCATTGTTGACCGGATTCCTCCACAAAGTTTTGGATTTTTTCAACACAAGCCAACCGCACGGAGTCGTCCCGAACGACTCCACCAGGGGGCAGTGAACCTTTGGGGGCCTCAAATTGGGGCTTGATGAGAAAAACGGCATTCGAGCCTTCGGGAAGAACACTGAAAACTGCTGGTAAAATGAGCGTGAGGGAAATGAAGCTCACATCCCCCACTGCCAACTCGGGCGGTGGCGAAAGGTCGCCGGGCGCCAAAAACCGGGCGTTGAAACCCTCCCGGCAAATGACGCGCGGATCGGCGCGCAGTCTCCAGTGGAGTTGCGAGTGCCCGACATCCACCGCATGAACCAAGCTCGCACCCCTCTGCAGGAGACAATCGGTGAACCCCCCGGTGGAGGCGCCGATATCGAGACAGACAAGGCCAGAAGGAGCGATAGCAAAGTAATCCAGCGCTGCCTCCAGCTTGAATCCCCCGCGGCCGACATACTTTTCCCGCACGGCGAGACTGATGTCCGCATCGGGCACCACGGGAGTCCCAGGCTTGGAGGCTGGTTGACCTTTTATGTAAACTTGCCCAGCCATCACAGCCCTCGCGGCTTGATCCACGGTTGAAAAAAAGCCTCGTTCCACGAGTGACGCATCAAGCCTTTTTTTGCCAGATGCCATAGTGCCTGCCCCTAAGGCGTCAGGGTTTCTTCGGGAAGGCGTCGTTGGAAATCACGGCGCCATCGGTCGCGAGGAGCTTCAACTCGCCAAGGTAGGTTCCATTTGGCCCGTAGCACCAGACGGACCAGATGGGAAGCGCCGAACTGCCTTGCTGATTGAGGACAAAACTCACCGTACCGATCTGCTTGCCATTCACTCCGGCATATTGCTGGGCCACATCAAAAATCTCCCTCGAGTCAAGCTGGACCTTGGAGAGATCCAGCGGCTTGGCAGACGAAAAAATCTCACGCAGACCAAGTGCGGGTTTATCGGAAATGATCTGACCTGACGCAACCTCGATGCTGCGAATGCCCTTGTCATTCTGACCGGCCTGCGCGGAGACATACCAAATGTCCGGATCGGGGTCGGCATTGTCAGCGGAGAGCTTGAGAACACCATTTCTATACTTTTCAGGAAGGGCTTCGAGACACGCCAAGGCCCCCTTCGAATCCATTGCTTGGAGGGATGAGGAGGCCAAGAACAGGGTTATTGCGAGTGATTTCAGCATCGGGAAGGGATCAATCCACCCTGGATTCGCGGAGCGTGGCGAGTTCTGTTTGCCCGGCGAGTTTGCGAGTCACCTCACGAATGCGGCGGCTTAGCGTGGTCGAGAGGCCGATGAGAAGAAGAATACCAGCCGAGGGATAGTTGTTGATGAACTCTTCGAGATTGTCGCGGGTAATGACCCAGTATTGGGACTCCTTCACGGCTACCACGGAGCACACGGCTTCCGATGGATCGAAGAGGTCGACCTCGCCCATCCATTCCCCTTCCTCAATCTGGCCGAGAAGCACATCATTTCCTTGATCGTTGCGGCGGGCGTGGAGCACACCGCTAATGATCAGGAATAACTTCCCGTGGGATTGCCCCTGCTTGATAACAACCGTGCCGGGTGCTGCGAATTCAAATGTTCCATACGATTCCAAAGCGTCGATGTCTGAAGGATCCAAATTTGCAACAATACCGATGGAGGGGAGTTGGGGCCTGTTAATTGACATGGTTTTTAGTCGTTGAGTTTTGGATTTGGCGAAGGATTTGAAGCGCCGGTTATTGGCAAGCCTCGCATTCCCCGCCGTTGCGCATGGCTTCGATGGAGCAGGCCATCTTTTCGTCAGCGGTGTATTCGGTCTTAGGACCGGCAACAACGCCGCGGAGTTCTTTTTTCACATTCGTGGTAGGCCCTTCGATACTGGAAGCCCCGAGGGTTCGCAAGTAGTAGGTGGTCTTGAGCCCAGTGTGCCAGGCGCGGCGATACATGTGGCTGGCGATTTTCATATCAGGCTCCCCGATAAAGAGGTTCACCGACTGGGACTGGTCAATCCACTTCTGACGGCGGGCAGCAGCATCGATGATGAAATCGAAGGGAATCGAGAAAACCGTGCGGTGCTTCTCCCGGATCGCAACCGGGATGTCCTCGATGTTGCCGAGTTCACCCTCGAAATATTTGATCTGTTCCAGCATGCGGGTGTCCCATTTTCCGATTTTCTTGAGATCGCGAACCAACTCGGTGCTGAGGATAGTGAACTTGCCGCCCAGATTTTCCTTGGCGTAGAGGTTTTTGTAGTTCGGCTCGATGCACGGTGTTGTGCCCATGATGTTTGAGATCGTGGCTGTCGGCGCGATGGCGATGACATTGGAATTGCGCATACCCTGCTTTTTGATTTTTTCCCGGACAGGCGACCAATCCATGCGACCGCCACGAGGAACATCGATTTTGATGCCACGCTCGCGCTCGAGGAGGTCGATGGTGTCCTGTGGCAAAAGACCGCGATCCCACTTCGATCCGCGATAACTGCTGTAAGGCCCGCGCTCGGCGGCCAAATCGCTCGATGCCGCATAGGCATGGTAGGCAATGGCCTCCATGAACTCGTCGTTGAAATCAACAGCCTCCGCGCTGGCAAAGCTGACGTTGCGTTTGAACAACGCGTCTTGAAGCCCCATCACTCCAAGCCCGATCGGACGGTGGCGCACATTCGAGCGCTTGGCGGCCTCCGTAGGGTAGAAATTAATGTCGATGACATTGTCAAGGGCACGAATAGCGACATGAATCGTTTCGCGCAGCATTTCATGATCAAGCGAACCATCGGCTTTGATGTGTGTGTCAAGAACCACCGATCCGAGGTTGCAAACCGCTGTCTCGTCCTCACTGGTATTGAGAGTGATCTCTGTGCAGAGGTTTGAGGAATGGATGACACCGATATGGTCCTGCGGGCTGCGAAGGTTGCAGGGATCCTTGAAAGTGATCCATGGATGCCCTGTCTCAAGGAGCATCTTGAGCATCTGCTTCCAAAGATCGATAGCAGGCACTTCCTTACCAGTGATTTTGCCTTGGCGGGCGAGTTCCTCGTAGTGGAAATAACGCTCCTCGAACTTACGTCCATAGGCGTCGTGAAGGTCCGGCACTTCATTGGTGCGGAAGAGTGTCCAGTTCTCACGGGACTCCATGCGCTTCATGAAAAGGTCGGGAACCCAGTTGGCGGTATTGAGATCGTGGGTACGGCGGCGGTCGTCGCCGGTGTTGCGGCGAAGTTGCAGAAAGTCTTCCACATCGTTGTGCCAGGTCTCGAGGTAGGCGCATCCTGAGCCGCGGCGCTTGCCGCCTTGGTTCACTGCCACGAGTTGATCGTTGTGGAGCTTGAGGAAAGGAATGACGCCCTGGCTCTCACCGTTCGTGCCCTTGATGTAGCTTCCGGTGCCACGAACCGCTGTCCATGAACCTCCAAGGCCGCCGGCCCACTTGGAGAGGTAGGCATTTTCCGCGATGCCGCGCTGCATGATCGACTCGATCGAGTCGTCAACTTTGTAGAGATAGCAGCTGGAAAGTTGGCTGTGCAGTGTGCCGGAGTTGAAGAGTGTGGGCGTGCTAGAGCAAAAGCGGCGGCTCTTATAAAGATTGTAGAGACGGATAACCCATTCCTCGCGCTTGGAAGGCTCTTCGATGAAGAGACCCATCGCGACGCGCATCCAGAAGAACTGCGGTGTTTCCAAGCGACGCAGTGTTTTTTTGGTTTTGTCGATGATCAGGTAGCGGTCGTAGAGAGTCTGGATTCCCAAGAAATCGAAATCCATGTCAGCTGTGGGATCGATGGCCTCGGCGAGAGCATCGAGATCGTATCCGAGAAGCTTCGGCGTGAGACGCTCGATTCCGACGGCTGTGCGGAGATAGCTTTTGAAGGCCTTGCGATGGGCATCACGAAGACCTTCGATGCCGTCGCGCTGGATTTTCCAGTCAAGGACCTCTTCGTAAATGTAAGAGAGCATGATGCGAGCCGCGAACTTGGCGAAGTCGGCATCGCGCTCGATGAGCGTGCGGGCATTCAGAATAACCGTGTTTCTAAGAATATCTTCGGTCACCTCGGTGGCGAGGGATCGGCGGAGCTCGCGCTCGATTTGAAGGGCGTCGAGATTCAGATCAAGACCGATCATCGCGAACTGGATTCGCTTCCGCAGCTCCGAGCCATCCCAGAGAATGCTCTGGCCGTCGCGTTGCACGACCATAATGAGGGACTCTTGAATATCGCTGGTCTCCGCCTCGGCTTCCGTCTTGACGACCTCCTCGCGGTGACTGGCACGCTGGGCGCGGTAGAGGATATAACTCTCGGCGACTTTGTAGTAGCCTTGGCGCATGAGTTCCTCCTGCACGAGATCCTGCACATCTTCGATGTGGACGAATGCCGAGTCGCGTGCGCGGACGCGCTCGCTCACCCCACGGGCGATCGATGCGGCTGCCTCGGCGTTTTCCTTCATGGAGAGAAACGCGCGGCGGCAGGCGGCCTCGATTTTGGATTCCATCCAAGGAACAACAGCGCCGTTGCGGCGGATCAGGCGAACATTCATCGGCTCCGACTCCAGAACGAGTGTGGATGTGCTTCCCGAGCGGATCGAGCGTTTGAAAACAAGGCTCTTTGCGACATCGTGAGCGTCGTTTTCGATGAGAGCTTTTTCGATGAGAAGCGACAAATCATGCTCGGAGAGGCGGAGCGAACCGCCCTTCTGAGCCTGCTCGGCAAGGCTCAAAGCCACCGAGTGAGCCACATTCGCGACGAAACCACGATTTTGCTCGTTGAAGATATTTTTCTCCTCGCGCGAAAGGAGCAAGTCGGTGAGGGCTTCTCCGATTTCGTCCGCGACATCGGAGAGGTTGAACGACTGCTCATCGCCGTTGGTGCGCGTCACCGTGATTCCAGTCAGAGCTTGTGAAGGAGTCGCAATCGCTTCGCGCCATGAGAAGTCGGGCTTCTGGTCGCGCGGCATGGTGACGAGGCGCTTCAGTGCGATATCTTCGTCGAGAGAGAGGTGTCGAGGCATGAGTTTTTTGAGTAGTGGAGGGTTTTTTTACAGTTCGTCGTCGCTCACGCCGGCCAGGTCAATGCCTCGGCGATATTCGGTGACACGGCCTTCGAAGAAATTTGTCTCCTTTTTGATCTCCATCATTTCAGAGAGCCATGGGAGCGGATTCTCGAGGTTTTTGTGCAGCGGTTCGAGGCCGACACCGACAAGACGACGATCGCCAATGTAATCAATATAGCGACCGAACTCGTCGGCTGTGAGGCCAACGGCTGCCACGGGGAGGCAATCACGGATGAATTGTTTCTCGAGCGCAATCGCCTCGGCCATCGTGGAACGAAGCTCCTCGCGGAATTCTTCGGTCCAGATTTCGGGATTCTCGTCAACAAGGTCTTGGAAAAGCTGACGCAAAAGCTCGATGTGGTTTGACTCGTCGCGCAGCGTGTAGCTGAACATTTGCCCGATGCCGGGAAATTTGTTCTGTCGGTAGAGCGCAAGCACCATACCAAAAAGCCCGTAGAACTGCGTCCCCTCCATGCACTGGCCAAAGAGGAAGATGTTCTTGGCGAGTGCGAGCTTGTTCTCGAGATCGGTGAGATCCATGTCGCGGCGGAGCGCGCGGCTGTTGCTGACGACAAAATCGGTTTTGTTTTTGATCGTCTTCACATCCTCAAACATGGCCTCGCACTCGTGCGGGTTGATGCCGAGCGAGCTGATCATATAAACCAGCGAGTCGGCGTGGATGTTTTCCTCCTGCGCGTGGCGACCCAGCACGAGCTTGAGCTCGGGAGCGGTAACCGCTTCACGGATGACATGGAGAATGTTGTCACCCACGATGCCTTCGGCGGCGGAAAAATAACCGATACCCATCTTGATGATCCAACGGTCCACATCGGAGATCATCCCGCTTGTGTCGCGCCAATGCTCGCAATCCTTCTGCATCGGCACATCCTCTGGCTCCCAGTGGTTGGCCTTCATTTTTTTGTAGAGGTCGTAAGCCCATGTGTATTTCAAGGGGAGAATATTGAAGAACATGGTTTGGCGTCCGTTGATGACGCGCTTGGCGGCGAATGCGGCTTCGGCCTTATCGCGATCCAGTATGAACTGGCGGTCTCCGAGTGTGATGGTTGTCGTGGTCATTTTTAGTAAAGATTAGGGTTCAGAAACTATGCTGGCGGGTCTTTCCGCATGCAATTTACGGCACGGGCGAACAGGTGAGTGCATTTTTTATATTTTAGACCCCAAAAAGTCAAAAATAATTCTCCATATTGTGTAATTTTTTTTACCTACCACAACATGTAGTGGTTTTGAGCCAAGCATAAACCGCGCCAACTTTTCGAGGTTTGCGCCAAAAAATACATCCAAAAAACCAGAAAAACGCCGAAAAAACGTATCAGGAAAGCATTTCCGTGATCCGGAGTTTTTATTTTTCGCCGCAAGCAACCTCAGATCGAAAAAAACGACGCCCACTTGCCTGCAGAGACGCCCGAAGAGTTTTTTCAAAACCCGCAGCGCTGATGCCCCGGTTGCATCTTTAAACAAAACAAAACGCGGGTGATCCGTGGACCACCCGCGCCTTTCGTTGGAAGGAAATTTTCGAAAATTTCTTAGAGGGCAACTTCAACAGTGAGGGATTTTTTCTCACCGTTTTTTGTTCCTTCTTTGTCCTTGGATTTGTCACCACCGCCGCATCCGCTGCCGGGGCAGGATCCAGCCATTACAGCCGATGCGGAGAAGGCGACAACTACTGCTGCGAGGAGTGCGATTTTTTTCATAAGGTCTTTAAGCTCGCGTGTAGACACGCAAAGTCAAATGGATTTTTGAAAAAACTTTACGCGCGGCTCATGTAGGTGCCATCGACTGTGCTGACCTTGATCATCTCGCCTTCTTTGATGAAGAGCGGAACATTGATGATCTTGCCGGTTTCAAGGGTCGCGGGCTTTTGAACATTGTTTGCGGAGTCACCGCGGATGCCTTCGGCGGATTCGACCACCTTAAGGACGACTGAGGATGGCAACTCGATCTGGGCCGGGCGGCCTTCGATGCTAAGAACTTCGACCTTGAGGTTTTCGACGAGATACTGCTTGGAATCGCCGATGAGAGACTCGTTGAGTGTGATCGTCTCGTAAGTAGAAGGGTCCATGAAATGGTAGCCCTGATGGTCACTGTAACTGAATTCGAGCGGTTGCCGGTTTACATCCACCACATCGACCTTCTCGGTAGAGGAGAAACGAATATCGGCGGATTTACCGGTTCCGATGTAGCGGATGATGCACTGAACAAAAGCGCGAAGGTTTCCGGGCGTGCGGTGGTGGATGTCGAGAACGATGGCGGGGTTTCCGTTGTAGCGGATGGCCATTCCTTTGCGGAGATCATTGGCGGCTGGCATAGAGTGAAGGCCTACTAATAAACCCGCGCGGGCTTTTGACAAGGCACGAAATCAGCCTGCGGACAGCTCCTGGCACGCTGCGTTCTTGGAAACATAATCCCGCATCAGCCCATGGGAGGGATTCCGGAGTTCAGGATCGTCCGCAAGGACCTCCAAGGCAACCCGGCGCGCCTCGGCCATGATATCCGCATCTCTCAGCAAGTCGCCGAGCCCGAGGGATGGCAACCCGGTCTGGGCGGTGCCTAAAATATCACCCGGCCCGCGCAGTTGGAGGTCGGCCTCGGCGATCTCAAAACCATCCGATGTCTTTTCGAGCACCTCCAATTTTTCGAGGGCGGGGCCGGTGGCACCATCGTGAAGAAGAATGCACCAAGATTTCTCGGGTCCGCGGCCGATGCGGCCGCGAAGCTGGTGCATCTGGGAAAGGCCAAAGCGCCCGGCCTCCTCGATAATCATGATGGTGGCATTGGGCACATCGACTCCGACTTCAATGACTGTGGTCGCCACCAGCACAGAGAGGCGCCCCTCGCGGAATTCGCGCATCACAGCCTCCTTGGCCTCGGCATCGATTCTTCCATGAACGATGCCAACCGTGGCGGGAGCCAAGAGCTTCCTCCACTTTTCGAACTCGGCCGTGGCGGCTTTGACATCAAGTTTCTCCGATTCCTCGATGAGGGGATACACGATGTAAGCCTGCCGACCTGCAGCCAATTCGCCACGCAAGAAATCCACAATGGCAGGAAGCCGTTCGACATCGCGCACAGCCGTAACAATGCGACCCCGGCCAGCCGGGCGATTCTTTAAAATGGAAACATCCAGATCGCCGTAGAGGGTCTGAGTGATCGTTCGAGGAATGGGTGTCGCCGTCATCACAAGCACATCGGGTGCATCCGCCCGATCGATCAACTTGGTGCGCTGGAGCACGCCGAATTTGTGCTGCTCGTCAATCACCACCAGACCGAGTCTTTCAAACTCCGCGCCCTCGAATAGGAGGGCGTGTGTACCAACGACAAGCGCGGGAGCGATTGGGTTCGATCCAAATAAATCCGGAGCCTTCACGGAATCCTCACGGCGGGACGAGGTGCGCAACACCACCGGGATTCCGAGTGGATCCAGGATGCGGCGGAAGTTCAGGTAATGCTGCTCAGCCAAAATCTGTGTGGGAGCCATGAGGGCTGCCTGCCACCCCGACTCGTGGGCTTGAATCATGGCCCGCAGAGCCACCATAGTCTTCCCGGACCCTACATCGCCTTGGAGAAGACGGTTCATGCGGTGCGGAGCGGTCATGTCAGCAGAAATCTCATCCATCACCACGCGCTGCGAATCGGTGAGCACAAAAGGCAGGGACTCCTCGACCATGCGCCAAGCAGAACCGCTTCCCGGACGCGCGACACCTCCGGTTTTTTTTACCAAGGCATGGCGCGAGCCGAGGATGAGCTGAATTCCAAAAAAGACATCCCTTACGAGTTGGCGTCTGGCCTCCTCGCACTCGGCCATATCCACCGGAAAATGAACGGCCCTCCAGACATCCGGCAGGAAGGGCGTTCCTCCCCTCCCCTCAGGCCAGAGGCGGGGAAGGGCGCGCAAATCGGTTTCCTCGAGAGCCTGCTGAATGAGTTCGCGAAGGACATGGACGGGCAGGCCATCGCCTGCCCCGTGCACGGGGGTGATGCGGTCGAAGTGCAGGGAGACCCCGCCTTCGTCCTCGATGACCTCAAACTCGGGATGTTCGATCACCAGACGCTTCGAGCGCTCACGAGGCTTGCCGTAAACGACAACACGCTGCCCTCCAAGGATCATTTTTTGAACCCAGGGCATATTATACCAACGCAGGGTGATGGGATTGCTCAGGATGCTTCCATTGTCATCTTCCAGAATCGCCTCAAAAATCCGGCGCGGGCCGAAGCGTTTGTAGCTCGTCTTTTTCACCACGCCATAGAGGCAGAAGGCCGTCTCCGAAGGACTGTCCGGAAAGCGGTCGAACTTCCGGCGATCCTCGTAGCGCCTCGGAAAATGGCGCAGCAAATCTTCAAGCGTGAGCAGGCCCAAGCGCCGCAAAGCAGCCAGGCGAGTCGATGGAACCCAAGGCAACCGTTCGAGCGTCGTCGTGGGAGAAAGGCGACTCATTCCGCGTGGCGCACCTCGATGATCCTCAACTGCGGCTCGGCCCGACCCTGCCAGACATTCCAATCCAGCGTGTAAGCGATATCCCACGGTGGTCGCGGCATGGCGTTTACCGGGGCATTGAAAAAGACAGCGGGAACGCGGCGCCGACCCCACAGAAACTCGATCCGCAGGTGCTTTTCCTTCATGACACGAGGCTCGCCCGCCGGGGCAACGGCGCGCGAGAACATGAGAGGCTGGGGATTAGAATTTCCAAAAGGCTCCAATAAATCCTGCGACTCCAGCACCGAGGCATCGATCTCGCCAAGGCCCAACTCGCAATCCAAACGCAGGCGCGGTGCCAGCATTTCCTCGTTGGCAATCGCTTGGGCTGCGGTCTCAAAAGCCTCTCGAAATGCAGGCAGACTCGACTCGCTCATGGAAATACCTGCCGCCATGTCGTGACCGCCAAATTTTTCCAAATGCCCGGCGCAATCGCGGAGCATCGACACCAAGGGCAGCCCCTCGATGCTGCGTCCACTCCCTTTGCCTGCCCCCGAATCGTCGAAACCTATAATAAAGGTCGGGCGGTGGTATTGCCGCATGATGCGCGAGGCGACGACACCGAGGACACCGATATGCCAATCCCGGCTACCGGCGACGATCGAAGCCTGGATGTCGGGATTGAAATTTTTGGCGACCCATTCCTCGGCATCGCGGACGACATGACGCTCCACACTCTGACGCTCGCGGTTATGGGCATCCAATCCCTCCGCAAGACGCGAGGCCTCGGCGTGGTCGTCCGCAAGCAAAAGTTGGAGCGCCTCCATGGCGGGCCCGAGGCGCCCTGCGGCATTGATTCTGGGCCCCATGCGGAAGCTGATATCCCCCGCTTTGACCGGCTTCGGCACATCCGCCACACGCTGGAGGGCAGCCAATCCCGCCCAGCGGGTGTGCTCCATTTGCCGGAGGCCGTGGCTCACAAAAATCCTGTTCTCCTCCACGAGCGGCACGATGTCGGCGACGGTGGCTAGCGCCACCAGATCGAGATAATCGCGCAGATCGATGCCCTCAACGGGGCGGGCCTTCAAAATGGCGTGGGCGAGTTTGAAAACAACGCCGGCGCTGCAGAGGTAATGAAAGCCTGCGCCGCACTTGGGATTCACCAGCGCCACACAGTCCGGGCGTTCGGCACCCGGTTCATGGTGGTCGAGGACAATAACATCCACACCGCGCCGACGCAGGGCAGCAATTTCCCTCACCGAGGTCGTGCCGCAATCCACCGCCAGCAGCAATTGCGGCGCGTGCATTTCCAGACAACGCTCAACCCCGGCCTCACTCAGCCCATACCCCTCCTCGGCGCGCAGCGGCAGGAAGCACGGCACAGGCATTCCACAGGCTTTGAAAAAACGCGCTAAGATCGCCAGCGAAGTGATGCCGTCCACATCATAGTCCCCGTAGAGCACGACTTTCTCCCGGCGATCCATCGCAGTGAGAAGCCGTGCAACTGCCCCCCCCATCTCAGGCAACTGCTCAGGAGAACTCAGCGAACGCAGGCGCGGTTTCAAATAAGCCTCTGCTGAGCTTCCATCAGCGACCCCGCGTTTCAGAAGCAACTTGGCGAGAAAATCCGGCACGTCCGCTTCGCGCCTGACCCGCGAAAGCGAGGCGGCATCGGCTGCCGAGGGAAAAATCCAACGCCTTTGCATCGGGACGCCTTAGGCTGACATCCGGCCTGTTTTTCGTAAAAGACGGCGCTGAAGTTCCTCTAATCGAGCCACGGCCGGCCCCCAGGAAAAATCCGTTTCCCGCACGCGTTGCGAGAGAATTTCCCTTTCTCCCATCGGCAAGAAAAGAGCGCGTTTCACCACATCGGCAAGCGCCCGGAGCGAGTGGCGATAAAAGACAAGCCCGTTTCCCGAACCGGTCACAGGATCGAAGTCCCTAACCAAATCCAATAGTCCGGAACAATATTCCAAGGTGGGAACCAGACCATTCCTCATCGCAGCTGCCACAAATGGGCTGGCCGGCTCCAGAGAGCCTGGAGCAAGGACAAAGTCCCCCGCAGAAAGGACGCGGGCAAAAATCCCTCCGTCGACTTCAGGCAAATGAACGAGACGCTTGGAATGACGCCTTAGCGCGATCTCGAGAATCTCGATGGAGGCGTTGGCGATCGGCCCCAGCAAGGCCACACAAAAGTCGGGCGAGGGAATCAAATCCAAAGCCTGCAGCAGGAGATCTATGCCCTCGCCACCGGTGGCGACCGTATCCACCACAAAAACACGCGCCGACTTGGGATCGGCAGACGGGAACAATTCACGGCGCGCAGCAAAGCGAGATTTGGCATCCGCCTTCACAACCGGCAAGGCCTTTTCATCGAATCCAAATGCGATGGGCTCCAGCTTCGCCGAGTGCTGACGAAGGGTATTTTCGAGTCCGCATCCATGAACCGGCGTTTGCGACTCGGCGATGAAGCGCCCGCCTGGAAGCGCGACGGCGTCGGCAAAAATGATTCCCGCCTTGAGGAAATTCATGCTTCCGTAGAATTCCAATCCATCCGCTGAAAAATAGGAACCCGGCAGATTGGTGAACGCAAAGTCATAGCTCCAGAAGTTGCCTTGGTAATCGAGAGAAAATGGCGAAAGCACGGTGGGCACTGCCAGTTTCTGATCCCGGATAAACACCGCAGCCATCGCGGCCTGCCAACCAACGAGATGAACGGCTTCGGGCAGATTAAGACGGGCGAGTTCTGTCACGCATTTGGAGAAGAAAATGAAGCGAGCCGCGTTGTCCTGATAGTCACGGCCATCAACGCCATAGAGTCCGGTGCGGTCGAAATACTCCTCCCGCTGGATAAATCGCAGTTTCACGCCCTTGGGGCCGGGGGCCTCCCAGACTTCGCAGGAAAGGTTTTCCGACCCGACCGGCACCGAGAACCTCGTCCTCGAGCGTTTCGCACCGAGCGCCTTGTTTTCCCTGATGCAGCGCATGAATGGAAGAACAACGGTGACCTCGTGACCTGCGCTGCCAAGATGGGTTGCCAACCCCTCCACAAAGTCCGCAAGCCCCCCTGAAGTTGAAACGGGGGTCATTTCGCTGGCCGCAATGAGAATCTTCATGCCTGTATCCTGCAAAAGCCCGGACCCAGAAGTCGATGGAAAACAAAAAACCCCGCCGGAGCGGGGCTTTGCTGAAATCTATAACCGAGCGATTACTTGCCGGCTTTTTCTTCGATGTATTTGATCACATCGCCGACGGACTGGAGTTTTTCGGCGTCCTCATCGGGAACTTCAACCGAGAATTCTTCCTCGAAGGCCATGACGAGTTCAACTGTATCGAGAGAGTCGGCTCCGAGGTCCTCGATGAAGGATGCTGTGGGCGTGACCTGTTCGGCGTTCACTCCGAGTTGCTCGACAATGATATCTTTTACTTTTTCTTCGATGGATTTTTCAGACATGTGATTGAATTGGATTGCGGGTTGTGAGTAATGAGCGGCCTTTCATTTTGCAACAAGAAATTTGAAGCAACTCGGAAAGCGCGCGCCAAACTTGCTGATGCCACAAATAGGTCAAGCGCATTTTTTCTATGAAGCCATTCATTTTCGAAAGTTCCACGCCGGTCAAAACAACTCCTAAAGCACTCTATGAATTCCACGAGAATCCAGGAAACATGACGTTCATTGCGCCCCGTTCACTGGCCGTGCAGGAAATCATCTGCCAAAAGCAGGCGAAGGCCGGAGAAACATTCCGCATCCGAGCCACGCAGTTCGGGCTTCCGATACGCTGGACCGGACAATGGGAGAAAGCCGAGACACCGAGCGTGCTCGTGGATACGGCACTGATCTCGCCATTTGCCATCTGGCGGCACAGCCACCTCTTCAGTGCGCATCCAGAGGGAGCCCTCCTAACGGACCGCGTCGAGTATCTCCTCAAAGGCGGTCTGGCAGGGCGGCTTGTGTCGCGTTGGATCCTGCCTTTGGTCTTCGCCGGAATGTTCCGCTCCCGCCACGAGGCAACGCGGCGGCATTTCTCAAATCAATAGCAGCGCTCGGGAATCAGCCCGCCGCGCAACTGCGTGAGCCTGCCAACAAAACGCTCCCAGGTCTCCTGGCCTGCGAGAATCTCAATTTCCACCCGCATATAATAAACCGGCAACTCGGGATTCATGATGCGGGGAATGCGCACCGCATCTTTCTCCGTGGTGAGAACGGCATCAAGATTCCTCCGGGCGCAGCGGCGGATGAAGCGATCAATCTCCTTCACAGAGTAGCGATGGTGGTCGGCGTAAGCCTGTGTTAGCTCGAGCTCGGCACCCAACCCGCGCAATGCGAATTCGAAGCTCTCAGGCACAGCGATGCCGCTCAGGGAGCCGATTTTCAACCCCTGCAAAAATTCTAGCGGCTTGATCTCGCCGGTGGCAAAATTCCTCAGGTGCTTCGGGCGGTGGGTGCACTCGATGATCTCAGCCGTGCGGTTGTAGCGGCGGATTCTTGCGATGATCTCCGAGTTGTTGCTGCCGTCGCACTTGGTGAGAAAGATGTGGGTTGCTCGGCGGAGATTCTCCGGTGGCTCTCGCAGGGTTCCTCGAGGCAGCATATATTCGTTGCCGAAGGGCGCCTGGCGATCGATCAGAACCACCTCGAGGCCGTGCCGCATTTTCACATACTGGAAGCCATCGTCCAGAATGAGGACATCCGAGCCGAATTCCTTGATGGCATAGATTCCGCTCTTCACACGGTCGCGGTCCACCAGCACCACGACACCACGCAGGTTGTTTGCGAGCATGAAGGGCTCATCACCAGCCGTGCGCGAATCCAGCAGCAGGGATACTCCATCCGAAACCACGCGGGGCACAAAGAGTGACTTTCGGCGTGTGAGTTTATCCGCGAGCCTCAACAAAAAAGGCCGAGGCACGCTCTTGTAGCCACGGCTTAAAATCGCGACCCGGCGACCGCCCTCTTGAAGCGCCTTCGCCAGCATCTCCACCACAGGTGTTTTGCCGGTTCCTCCGACAGTGAGATTCCCGACGCTGATGACGAGACATCCATGCGAGTGGCTGCGGAAAAGGCGTCCCCGATACAATGCCAGACGGGCTTGCACGATGGCGCGGTAGATTTTCGACAATCCGGAGAGAACCCAGCGCAATGAGCCAGCCCGCCGCCCGTAGCGTCGGTCCAAGATGACATCCATCGCGAAGGATTCGAGTCCCTCGATCCAACGCCTCATGCGATTTTAACCCCGGCGTTGTCGGCCCGCACAACCACGGCGTAGGCCGATTCCAGTCCGCAAGCCGAGATCATGGCATTGGCCACTTTGTCCGGACGGCGCAGCGCCACGCAGGCAATCGTCGACCCAGCTCCGCTCAACCACCCCCCGAGGGCGCCTGCAGCACATCCGGCAGCGATGACATCATCGAGAAACGGCATGAGTTTAGCACGGTAGGGTTGGTGCAGGCGATCCTCAAAGCAACCTGCCAACTTGCGATAGTCGCCGCTGGCAAAAGCGCCGGCAATGGCCGCCGCGTTACCAACCGAGAGAGCGGCATCGAAGAGCGCGATTTTTGATGGAAGAACCCCACGCGCCTGGGAAGTCTCGAGCTCCATATCGGGAATCAGCAGCACAAAAGCAAGTTCCTCCTCGACCGGATAGCGTTGCAATGGACCAGACCTTGGCGCGATACAGAACCCCCCGAAGGCCCCAGGCGCGGCATTGTCGGGGTGCCCCTCCAATTCCGCACAGAGCCTGAAGACTGCCTGCCGATCCAGCGGCTTGCCAGCCAGGGCGTTGAGACCATGCAACACGCCCAACCTCACCGTGACGCTGCTGCCGAGGCCGCGCGACCTTGGCACATCGCCTTCCACACTCCAGTGGAAATCAAATTTCTTCATCTCCGAGGCCTGAAAAAACAAATCCGCCGCAGCATTGGCCATGTCGCCGGGATCGCCCCCTCTGCCGCGCGCAACGGTGGTTGTATTATAAATACGCAGGGCGATTCCCATTGCATCAAAACCAGGCCCCAAATTTGCTGTTGTAGCAGGCACTCGCACTCGAACGCTTTTCATTTCCTCAAGCATTCTCGAAAAATTCCCCATCCCGCAACGACAAACCCGAAAACCAATGTTTGCATCCGCCTGCTTTTTATTGCAGGGTCACGTCCCACAAATCAGGCATGGCAAACGATCAAACAACTCCCCAAAATGAAGTGATGAACGGCGACGAGGCGGCAATCTTCCTCAAAATGCCAAAGTCCACACTCCTCAAACTCTGCAGCGAGGGGCAATTGCCCGGAGTGAAAGTCGGACGCCAGTGGCGGTTCAACCGATTCGCTCTCGAAAATTGGATGCGCGAACGCGATGGCGAAGCCACCAATCTGCCTGAAGAATCAGTGGGCGATCCAGTTGAGATCGATTTTCCTGCCAAACTTGACAAGGCCGAATCCAGTGTGGCTCGTCAAATCAAGCCAGTAGTCGAGGAAATGGTCGGCTCGGTCGGTGATGACGATTTTGATTCCGTTGGCGAAGTCCGCGAGATCGACGACTTCAGCAGTGTCAGCGAAGTGATCGAGCAACCAGACGAAGACGAGGCTCCTGCCAAACCAGCAGCCAAGGCTGCCCGCAAGACCACAGCCCGATCGACCTCCGCTTTGGAGCTCATGGCGCAAATCTCCGAGAAATCGCAGGGCAAAAAATCTTCCAAACCGGCGCCTGCTGCGAAAGAGCCGAAGATCCGTAAAGCAGTTCAGCCCTCAGCATCCTCCCGCCCCGCATTCCGCGAGACAACCCGCGAGACATCTTCTGACACTGATGCCGTGGAGATATCGCGCCCCTACAACAAGCCCGGAGCCGTCCCACTCCCTCCATCTCGCACTGCCAACCGCTCCGGCGGAGGCATGAACGCCTTTCGGAATCTTGCTTACTGGGTTGTCATTCTGGTCATCCTCGGTGCCGCAGGATTCGGCATCAAAGAACTTCTCAATCCCGGCGAAGCCGCCCCCTCACCGATGGCCAAGCCGAAGCCGCAACCCACCATGCCCGTGTTGCCGGAATTTCAGGTTGTCTATAAACACAACGACAGCGATGAGCCTATCGCTCCACAGACGACCAGCACTGCTGCAGCCCCGATGCCTGCCGCTGTGACCGAAGCGATTGCCACACCTACTCCTGATCCAGTCGCACTCGTGGAGGCTCCAACACCAAAACCTGTGACCCTGACGCCGGAAGCGCCCACCCGCACCGCACCGATTGCGCCCGTTGCGGCAGCGCCACAGGTGGATCAGAACTTGGAATCGATCAACCGCCTCCTTCCAAGCCTCATGGAATTGCCCGGCTGTGTGATCACCAGCAATAAAAATGAGATACGCATCAAGTTTGAAGAAGGCGTCTTCGCCTCAGGCTTGAAAATTGACAAAAAAGGCCGCGAGCAACTCGCCATGACCGGGGACTTGATCGCAAGGAACGCTCCGGACTTCTGGCTCATCATCGAGGGCCAGACGGACGGCACGGCCATGCGCCAGCAGTCGCCATTCCGCGATAACTACACTCTTGGACTTCGACGTGCTGTGGCCGCTACGGAAGTCTTGCGGGAGAATAGCAACTTTCCCGCAGAACGCCTGCTTGTGAGTTCCACAGGAGGCATGACCCAACCTTTCTCGAGCGATGTCCCAAATGCCGCTGCGCGCAACCGCACGGTTATTCTCCGCCTCGTTCCGAAAACCGGCCCCGTTCCTCCCTTGATCCAGTAGAGAAACCCAGGCCACGCCAAGAACCGGCTACTCCACAGGCTCGGCGATTTCCCGCAGAATCATCTTCATCTGGTCAGGATGAATGCCGGGATGGATCGAAAGAATTCTGGCCATGAGGCCCGTGGCCACCGGGGCTGAAAAGCTCGTTCCCGCAATGGTGCGCATCGTTTTATCCTTCCATGGCAATCGCAGCCGAACACCGCCCTGAGCGGCGAATTCGACAAGCGATCCACCGCGCCTCTGGATTTGCCCACTGGAAACGCCAGCGGCGGAATCCACCGCCACCACGCTTGAAAAATGAGCCGGCCAAACGCGCACGGATGATCCCCCATTATTGCAAGCCGCGACGATATGAACGCCGGCGAGATAGGCCGCATCAATCCATGATTTGAACGACATGACGGTGAATGGCGACCCGCTCGCGCCGAAGCTGCAGTGGATGATGTGGTATCCTCGCGCTATAGCCTCCAATGCCGCTCGGCGAATGATTTCATCCCGCCCGTAGGCCTGGCCACCGAGAACGCGGAAGCTGCCGATCGTGACAGCGGGGGCGGTCTGAAGAAGCACAGACGCCACAGCCGTTCCATGACCAAAGAAATCCGTCCCGCCGGCATCATTTGGAGCCTCACCATTTCCCGTGGTCGCAAAGCAGAGGTCATCATCAAAGTGAGCCCCCTTGAATCCGGGATGAAGCCTTTCTATACCTGAATCAAGCACCGCGATCCTCACCCCTCGCCCGTCACCGCGCCGCACGGCATCCGGAAAATCTTCCCAGCGAATGACTGCACTCATAATCCCGAGTTTGCACCGACTTGTATTCCGACTCCCGCGAGTTGCGAATCCATCAACTCCCCCCAAAGCGTGGCCGCCTGAGCGAGCGTTTCAAAATCCGAGTGCAGGAAGGCCTCCTTGTGCGGCACTTTGGAACTCACCTCAAAAAGAACGGCAGAAAAAACTCCCCGGCACCTCTGTGCAAAAAAGACCGGGATCGCAACCATGGCCTTCGTCTTGGCACCGAGACGCGAATCGACATCCGGGCTATGCTCGCTCCGACTCCCCACTTGCGCTTCGCAAATCGAGTCCTCGGTAAAAAAAACCATGCTGATCAAGCCAGAGGTGAGCGGTTGACGAATCTCATTAAGCAAAATTTTAGAATACTGCCCGATGCTGAAACAGGGACGGAGTTCGCGTTTCACATCGTCCACCAACCAGAGGGCTCCGTCATCCGCATCGGTGGCCGTCAGCGCATCGCGCAGCAAATCAAATCCCCCGGCGCTTGGCCATCCACTCCACTCGCCACGGCAGATCGCCGCAGCTTGCGCATCCATCCAAGCATCCATCACCAGACCTATTCCTTGCGGGAGCTGCATGCCCTGGGGCAAGGCGGCTGCCAGAACTCTGTGTGGCGAGATTTCGCTATTCATTCCTCAGCCTTCCGATCGCCGCCTTTGGATTCTTGGAGCAGTGAGGCGAGGCGGGCCACAGCAGCGGGATCCGACCTCAGTTTGCCGAAAAGCTCGCGCACATCGACCGGAGCGAGGCGGCCTGCAGCCATCTCCTGCATAATTCCGTTGATTTCCTCTTCGTCAGACTGACTAGCAAAACAAGCCAGCGACTCGGCCCGCAGAAACATGTCGAGAAGAAACTCGAACGGCGCATTGTCGGGAGGGGAATGAAATGAAATCGCAGTCATTATTTTTCAGAGTGGTTCAACCATTTGACCGCACGCCTGGATCAAGTCCTCCCAGCTTGGCGGCTCACCACTCTCCACATCGCGGAGCAAGGAGTGGACAGTGAGCTTCAGGTCGGATCGGAGGGAGGAGAGGTGACGGCTCATCTTGGTATCCGACCAACCCAGGGATCTCGCAAGAATACGCTGATCGACCTTGTGGCCATGCACCAGATGGAGGAGCACGGCGTCAGTGGCCGAGAGGGCTTGAAAAGCTTGAACCAACGCCGAGCGCAAAGCCTCAAAAAGATGTTCATCTGGAATGCGGGTCTCGACCCATCCTTCCCCTGCGGCCAACACCTCTTGAAGATCCGAGGCAATGACGCAGTCCATTTTTTGTCCACGCATAAAGTCATAGTATCGGTTTCTGGCCACCGCACTCATCCAAGTCGCGAGAGAACTGCGCCCTTGACATTTATTGATCAAAGGCGGGCGACTCAGAGTTCCGACCAGACAATCACTCAGAACTTCGACGGCCAGAGTTTCCGCCTCAAGCGAAGAAGCGCCAAGATTTTGAAGGTATCCTTGAAGCAATGGAAGAAGCTCTGAATACACGCGCGCAAGTTCTTCCATGTCTCCCTTTTGGCAAAGCTCGAGGCTCTTCTCAATAAACTCCTGTTCGGGACGCATTTCGAAACTGAATTCTAGTTTAAGGCATTCGCTTTTGAAAATAGAATAACTCGCTTTTTTAGCTGATCCGGTGATTTTGACTCACAGCGGTCGAACGCATACAGACTCGCGAATTCCGATGAATTTTAAAGGAAATCCAGACGCCCCCTTCTCGCTCCTGCTCATGGTGGCTTCGCAGGAGATCGATCAAATCCGCTCGGAGCTACCGGACTCGCTTCGCAACGCTTTGAACGGCGTAGCCACAGTACTGGAGGAATTCCCATCTCCAGAACACGAGGCGGACGGGGTGGAGAGCGACCAACTAGGCCTCTTCGAAGGCGCGGATGCCAGCGACCCGTCCAGCCCTCAGATGCCGAGGATCGTTCTTTGGCTTAGAAATCTCTGGGATCTGGCTGAGGGGGAAGAGGACGCCTATCGAGAAGAGGTGGGCGTCACTTTCCTCCATGAACTCGGCCATTATCTGGGACTCGACGAGGAAGACCTCACAGAGCGTGGCTTGGAATAAAGCCGGGAGGTCAACTACGGCGACACTCCAGAATCCGCGCAGTGTATTTCGCCAGCATGTCGCACTCGAGATTGACCATGTGCCCCGCCTCCAAAACGCCAAGGTTTGTCGCTGCGGCCGTGTGGGGAATGATCCAAACGGTGAAAGTGTCGGCTCCGAGTTCCGCCACGGTAAGGCTTGCGCCATTGATAGCCACCGAGCCTTTGTAAGCGAGGTAGCAGGCAAATTCAGCGGGCATTTCAAAATCCAAACGAATATCGGCACCATGCCGCGCGGCGGAGCAAACTTTTGTGGTGGTATCCACATGCCCTTGCACAAAATGCCCGCCCAGGCGCCCATCCGCGGCCAGCGAGCGCTCGAGATTCACCCCCGTGCCGGGAACGAGGCTCTCCAAATTCGTGCGGCGCAGGGTTTCAACAAGAAGATCGAATTCCATCACCGAATCCGCAGTCCGCGTCACCGTGAGGCAGCAACCATTCACAGCCACGCTGTCACCAATGCGCACCGTATCGGAAATGCGCGGAGCGCGAATCGCCAATTGAGCGCCCGAGTCCCCGGTTCTCAGCCACTCGCAGCGCCCCGCTTCCTCAACAAGTCCAGTAAACATGCCCGCGACTATCAATCCCGCGACGCACCCCATGCAAATCAATTCCCCCCCGCCGAACGAGAGCCACTACGGGCGATGCGGAGATTGATCCCGTTTGCCCGTTGGCTGTTTTGTGTTAATCCAATTGCACCATGTCACAGCTAACACGCTCCGCGCGCCGAGTTCTTTCCGCATGCCTTATTGCATGGATTTTGATGACGGGCTGCTTGCCATCTGCAATCGCGGGTGAAAAGGCCGTGAACTTTCCGACACCACTCGAAATCTATGCGGATGGCCAAGTGACTGGTGTTGCGCAAAAGCTTCTCGGGCGCATTCAGGCTGATCCCTTTAATCTTGTGGCCACGGTCATCTTTTTTGCGGCAATCGTTCACACATTTCTTGCGGCGAAATTCCGAGCCATCTCTCACCGCTTCGAGGTGGAATACGAGCGCCTGCAGAAAAGTGGCGCCCCTCTGGACCTGCGAAAAGCGGATCGAAAAAAATTCCTCTCTGTGGTTTTTCATTTTCTGGGGGAGGTCGAGGCTGTCTTTGGCATCTGGCTCATCCCGCTTGGGCTGGCAATCCTCCTCATGAAGGGCCCGGGCGTGGCTTCGCACTATCTCGGCGGAGTGAACTTCACCGAGCCAATCTTCGTGGTGGTGATCATGGCCATTGCGAGTTCGCGTCCAATTTTGCAATTCGCCGAGGGCTCGCTGAAAAAATTCGCCGACTTTGGCGGGGCGACGCCGGCTGCATGGTGGTTTGCCATTCTTACAGTTGGGCCGCTGCTGGGCTCCTTCATCACCGAGCCCGCCGCTATGACCATCTGCGCCCTGCTGCTGGCTGGAAAATTCTACAAATGGAATCCCTCGATGAACCTGCGCTATGTCACGCTGGGACTTCTTTTTGTTCATATCTCCATCGGTGGAACACTCACGCATTTCGCAGCGCCTCCGGTCGTCATGGTGGCGGGCAAGTGGAATTGGGACACTCCATTCATGCTTATCCACTTCGGTTGGAAGGCTGCAGTGTGCATTTTCATCTCAAACACTCTGGCGTTTCTGGTCTTCCGGAGGGAACTGCTTTCGATGAAGACAGCCATATCGACTGATGGGGACAAGGGCGGCGCAGTTCCTGTTCCGATCATTCTGTGCCATTTGCTGTTCATCGGGTTTGTCGTTTACACAGCCCATTATGCGGCCATGGTTGTTTTAACCTTCATGTTCTTCCTGGCTTTTGTGGCCGCCACGGAAAGGAACCAGGATGTCATCAGTCTACGAGGCCCTGTGCTTGTCGGATTTTTCTTAGCCGGGCTTGTCATTCACGGAGGCTGCCAGCAATGGTGGATCGAGCCGGTGCTAACGAGTCTGAACCCAACTCAACTCCTTCTCGGATCCACCGTGCTTACGGCATTCAACGACAACGCGGCGATCACTTATTTGGCTTCGCTCGTGCCTGACTTTTCAGATCAGGCGAAGCTTGCGGTCGTAGCCGGCGCGGTGGCTGGCGGTGGGCTCACTGTCATTGCCAACGCACCGAATCCGGCTGGCCAGTCCATCCTGCAATCCCACTTTGGTGAAAACGGCGTGAATGCGCTGAAGTTGTTTCTCGCCGCCCTCATTCCCACGGCTATCTGCGTGGCGGTTTTCCTGCTGCTGCTCTGAAGACTCAGTGCTTCGGCGCCTTCACCGTGCCGGCCTCGAGATCATCGCTTCGGCGCTGGATGATGCGATTACCGATCTCGAGGACCATTTCCTCGAGGAGAAGTCGCAGGTGGCTCCCCGCACGAAAATCCGACGGAGCGATATTTTTCACCCGGTCCGCATGGGTGCAGAGTTGATAGCATTTTTTGAAACTTGTGCGTGTGAGATCTTCGGGGTTGTAAACGGCAATCGCCTGGCCGCCATTACGACGCATGACCGTGAAGCAGGGCACATCGGTCGGCCCGTCGCCAACATAGATCATGTTTTGAAATGGAACCGGTCGCAGCGCGGGATCCATATGGTCGTTCACATCCTGATCGAGTTCGAGCATGCCTTTGTTGATGCGGAAGAGAAATTGGGTTTTCTGCGTGTGGCTGATCGCGCGCTTCGGAAATGTGATGCGATCCTGCTCGTCGGTGGCAAATTCGCAGCCGAAAATCTTGCGCACATAGGGCGCAAGGCGACTGCCCTCGATGAGTTCCTTCATTCCCGATGAGACGATGTAATGCTCCACCCTAATGCCGTGAGCCGCATGCTCCGGCGTGATGAGCGTGTTTTTCAAATCCTCGAACATTTCCGGCAAGCCGGGATAAAAAGTGAGCCGTGCACCGAGTTCGCGGAGGCGGGCATTCGTTGGGCGGTCGATCTCAAGGCAGTCGAGGAGCACCTTCATGTAAGCCAGCTCATGGTCATAGCCCTGCTTTTGCACCAACTCGGCGCATCGCTTCCAGAAGTGGGAGGGATCAATACCAAAAACAGGAAAAATCGCCTCCTCCTGCATGTAGATCGGCGAGAGGGTCTGGTCGTAGTCGTAAACAATCGCAATCGTGTTCTGCGGAACGCTCATAAATTCACGATGCTTCAAACAGATAGCCGGAGAGTTGGCGACGAGAATCTAGTGGCAGATTGCGCGCTACATCTCGAAACGCTCGTGCTGACGAGGCGGGTGGTCATCCGGAATGCCCCTGCTTCTCCGCCACGCAAGCAACCAGCGGGCATGGGCTATCTGTTGTTTAAAAGTGGGCGAGGGATGGCTTTTCAAAAAGGCCTCATCGGCCGCAGTGACCTCGGGAAGATCAAAAAATTCCCCGCCGGATCGCTCAGCGGATGGAGTGGAGGACGAGGTTTTTGGTTTCTTCGTTGGCATAGCGATCAAGAATGCCTTGGAACTCTTTCCCCTCGGTATCGATCTGGCAAAGGGAAACGAGATTCAAAATGTCGAGCAAGTCTTTGCCTTGCCTCAAGCGCCCGGGATTCTTCATTGCGTGCAGTTTGAGGGCGATCAGGTGAAGCGGTTTGGGCACCTTCAGCCGTGCAGTTCCTATAGGACACTCCACCCGTTCGGCATAGAGTTTTTGGAATGTCTCCGGCGCGACCAGCATGAGATCCATCGGGAACAGAGCGGGGTCGGGAGGCTCCAACCTGACAAAATTCTCTGTCTGCCCTATCCACTTATAGCCGATGGACTCGAAGCCTGAGCGCCAAGCGGGAAAGCTATCCACCGCGATCAGGAAATCCACATCAAGCGTTGTCCGGTTGTAACCGTAAAAATTCACCGCATGGCCACCAATCAAAAGAACGGGGAGTCCCAACTGCTCGCTGAGATTCCCGACACTTTCGAAGATATCCATGGTGGGCGCTGCAGAATCTCCAGACTACTTCGCCAACCCGAACGCAGCGTGGGCGAGTTTGGCGGCATGCTCGATCTGGGCCTCGTCGATGATAACGGCGATTTTGATTTCGGAGGTGGAGATCATTTGGATGTTCACCCCGCCGTTGCCGAGGCATTCGAAGAGTGTGGCGGCGACTCCCGAGTGGGAGCGCATGCCGATTCCGACGACGCTGAGCTTGGCGATGCCGCTTTTTTTGATCACCTCGCCGGCGCCGACTTCCTTGGCCACGCGGTCGATGACGGCTCCGAGCTTTTCCAATTCATCGGCGCTCATCGTGAAGGAAATGTCGGTCGATCCGCTTACGGAGACATTTTGGACGATGACATCGATGATCACATTCGCCTCAGAGAGGGCGGTAAAAATGCGGGAGGCGGTGCCGGGTTTGTCGGGCACTTGGGTGATGGTGACCTTGGCTTGTTTGCGTTCGAGGCTGATGCCGCGCACGACGACATTTTCGAGTCCGATGGATTCTTCTTTCACGATGGTTCCCCTGTTGTTGTTGAAACTGCTACGCACCTCGAAAGGCACTTTAAATTTTTTGGCGAATTCGACCGAGCGGGATTGCATGACCTTGGATCCGCTGCTGGCCATTTCCAGAAGCTCGTCATAAGCGATCGCATCGATCTTCTTGGCATCCGGCACCACGCGTGGATCGCATGTGTAAACTCCATCCACATCCGTGTAGATCTCGCACATATCAGCCTTGAGAGCCGCTGCGATGGCGATGGCTGTGAGGTCGGAACCTCCGCGCCCGAGCGTTGTAATCTGACCCTCGAGCGTCTGGCCTTGGAATCCGGCGACGATGCAGACATTGCCCTCATTGAGAAATTTTCTGACCTGTCGCGGAGCGATGTTTGCGATTTTTGCCTTCGTGTGGACCCCACTTGTGATGATCCCTGCTTGGGCTCCAGTGAGCGAAACCGCCTTACCACCGAGCGCATTGATGGCCATGGCGGTGAGGGCGATCGTTGTCTGCTCGCCGGTGGCGAGGAGAACATCCATTTCCCGTTCGGCGGGTGCTGGCGAGACTTCCTTGGCGAGTTTGATCAGTCCGTCGGTGACTCCCGACATGGCGGAAACCACAACAACGACCGAGTTGCCGGCCTGCTGGGTTGCGAGAACGCGCCTTGCGACATTTTGAATCCGCTCGGGATTACCAACCGAAGTGCCGCCGTATTTTTGAACAATCAGTGCCATGGTAAAAAATCAGCTTTTATCAAGAACCGCCCGCACGGCGGCGAGGTTGGCATTCGCCTCGGCCGGAGTGAATTCTCCGAACTTCACGGGGGTCTCGGTGTCCTTGAGTCCGTGACCGGTCACGGTGAGAACGACTTTAGCGCCGGGGCGCACGGCCGATGCGAAAGGACATCCGCTGCAGCGGGCATTCGAGTGGCATTTCAATAAACCCGCAACGCTGGCTGCGCTGGCGGGTTCAACGAAGATGCCTTCATTGGCAGCCAACCAAGCTTGCGCGGCGAGGATTTCCTCGTCCGTCACGATATCGATGCACCCGCCGGATTCGCTCACAGCATTGTTCGCAGCTTGCCAGCTCGCCGGGTTGCCGATGCGGATAGCTGTAGCGACGGTGTCCGGCTTTTCGATTGCCTGATTGAAAAAAATAGGAGCCGAGCCGGCGGCTTGGAAACCGACCATTTTCGGCAGTCGTGTCGAGCGTCCTGCGGCGTGGAACTCGCGATAACCCTTCCAGTATGCGGTGATGTTTCCCGCATTTCCAACTGGCAGGATGTGGATATCCGGCGCGTCGCCGAGGTCTTCGATAATTTCAAAAGACGCGGTCTTCTGGCCCTCGATGCGATGTGGATTGATCGAATTCACAATCGCCACGCCATCGATGCCGCCGAACTCGCGCACGATACGCAAGGCATCGTCGAAATTTCCACGGATCGCCACGACCTTGGCGCCATAAACAAAAGCCTGCGCCAGCTTGCCAATGGCAATTTTACCGGCAGGCAAAATCACGGCGCACTGGACTCCCGCACGGGCAGCGTAAGCCGCAGCGGCCGCGCTGGTGTTTCCCGTGGAGGCGCAGATGACCGTCTTGGCGCCGTCCTCCACCGCTTTCGATATGGCGACCGTCATGCCGCGATCTTTGAATGAGCCTGTGGGGTTGAGTCCCTCATACTTCAAATAAACCTCGGCACCCGCTTTTTCGCTGAGGCGCGGCGAGTGGATGAGCGGCGTCGAGCCCTCGCTGAGAGAGATCACAGGCGTGGAATCGCTCACGGGCAGGAACTGCCGGTAGCGGTGGATCACGCCTTTGTCGTTGAGCGGTTCTTTCACGAGAAGGCCTCCATGTGAAGCAGGAGCGGCGTTCCCTTCACGCAAGGAAGAGATGCCAACTCGTTGGCGGTTTTTTTCATCGATCCGTAAGGCGCGTCATGCAGCGTGAGGATGAGAGGCACGGAGCCATCCACAAGGCCCTCCGGTTGGATCACCGAGAGGATGCCAATTTCGGCTTTGGCCAAGGTGCCTGCGATCTGCGCCAGCACGCCCGGGCGATCCTCCACGCCGAGACGCAAGTAGTATTTGGAAATGGTCTCATCCACCGGCTTGCAACGCCCATAGAGATCATGCGAAGTGAAGCCGACACAACGGCGGGGCGACTGCATGAAAGCCGCTGCCTCCGCGAGGTCGCCGAGCACGGAACTCGATGTTGGATCCTGACCCGCGCCACGTCCGTAGAAAAGAGCTTCTCCCACGACATCGCCTTTCACGGCCACGGCGTTGAAGACGCCATTCACCGAAGCGAGCACATGGGTTTTTGGAATGAGCGTCGGCACCACTCGCACCTCGATGAAGCTCTTCTCGTCAGCCTTGATGGAGGCGAGCAACTTGATGCGGTAGCCAAGTTCGTTGGCAAATTGAATATCAGCTGCGGTAACTTTTTCGATGCCTTCCACGAGCACATCCTTCGGATCGATCCAGAATCCATAGGCCAGCGAGGCGAGAATGATCGCCTTGTGCGCGGCATCCCAGCCATTCACATCCAGCGCGGGATCCGCCTCCGCATAGCCAAGTTTCTGGGCCTCCGCGAGGACAGGAGCAAAATCCAACCCCTCATCGGTCATCCGGCTCAAAATATAATTGCTCGTGCCATTGAGGATTCCATGGATTGCCTCGAAGCGGTTTCCCACAAAAGCCTCGCGCACGGATTTAATGATCGGAATTCCACCCGCAACGGCCGCCTCGTAAAAGACTGGCACCCGCTTCTCGGCAGCCAGTTGAAAAATCTCGCGCCCGTGCTCCGCCAAAAGCGCCTTGTTGCCGGTGATGACCACCTTGCCGGAGGCAATGGCTTTTTTCACGAAGGCCATCGGGAGATCGATGCCACCCATCAGCTCCACCACCACATCGATCGAGGGATCGTCCAAAAGATCATCGGGTGATGCTGTAAAAAGCTCCGCAGGCGCCTGGACATCGCGCGCCTTCTTCAAATCGCGCACAGCAATCCTGCGCACCTCGAACTGAACACCGATCCGCTGCTCTAAAAGAGCGGCGTTGCGGAGGAGGTTCTTATAAACCCCAGCGCCAACCGTTCCAAACCCTGCCAATCCTATGCCGATTCTTTGTGTCATTGAGAGCGGGGAATATCAGCGTCCCCGCATTGGACTGTAAAGACAGAACACGCCAGCGCTCGCGCTTTCAAACGCTTTGAAACGGCTCTTGCATCCAAGGCAAAAGTGTGAAAACATAGACATTCTTCCACGCCGACATAGCTCAGTGGTAGAGCAGCGGTTTTGTAAACCGCTGGTCGTCGGTTCGAATCCGACTGTCGGCTCTCCCCCAACCTCTTTTCAACACATGTTGCACCTCGTGCGACAATGGAGAAAGTATGAGTAGTGGCCAATTATTGGAACACGAACTCCAGCACACCCATTTTTATGTCCAACAACGATAATCTTGATTCATCCCGTTTCGGCACTCCCTTTCAAGCTCTCATAGACCACTGCGAGGCGAATGAACTCAGCTTTGCTATCTTATGGGAGGAAAAGCGCATTCGCCTCAACATCTGCCGCAAGCACGCCCTTTATACCTGCCATTTGCGCATTTCAAATGATGACGAGATTTTTCAAATCCACCTCAACTACCCGGTTCTGGCAAAGGATGAAAAAATGCGACCGAGCGTGACGGAGTTTTTCACCCGAGTGAACTACGGCCTCGTCCTCGGGGCATTCGAGGTGGACTTGCGCGACGGCGAGGCCCGCTACCATATTAGCCACCTCATCGGAGACAGGCGCTTGGAGGACGAAGTCATCCGCCGCATCATCGGATCGGCCCTTTCCACCGCAGATCGCTACTTTCCGGCCTACATGCGAGTCCTCTTCGGCGGCGACACTCCAGAGGATGCCGTGTTTCTCGCAGAATTGGATCTGAACACCCAAGACACGGAAAACGAACCCGCCTCGGCGGAAAAACCCGCTCCTCCGACGCCCAAGCCTTCAGTATCCAAGCGCAAACCCCGAAAGAAACGTGGCAAACTGGAGGATTCCGATTCCCCGGAATCCTGACGACTGCACGACTCCAGCGTCTTTTACAAAGCCTGCTCAAAACCGGCCATTCAATGCCCGCCATGGGCTGAGCCGCCCATTATTAACCCAGAACTGCCGAATTTGTTGAAGGGAACTAGGGTTGAATGGCGCTAGCCTAAGGCAGGTTTGGGATTTTTCCTTGGATTTTTGCCGGGCGGTTTCTTCTGGGGACATGGCCCATGGATTTTCGGGGTTTTGTGAGGAGTTGGTAATTTTTGGGTCTGCGTTTTTTGGCGCGGGGTTCGGATCGACCGGGGCGTTCGGGGACGGTGTCTGCGGCGATGAGGTGGAGCATGTCCAAAAGCAGGCGGCGTTGTTTGCGGGGGGATTTGCGAGTAGCGTCGAGCACGGGGGCCCTGTGGCGGGGAGTGTCGAGCGAGCCTTTGAAGCTGATGCGGGAAAATGGCTTGTGATTTCGCAGGGAGGCTGACTGCATGACATGGCGGATGACATTGTAGGCGATGAGGTGCATCTGGAGTTCGCGGAAGTGCAGTTCGACAGTCCAGCGTTGAAAGTAGAGTTCTCCGAGGGATTCGACGGTATTAATTTTCGTGTCTAGGAGAGTGGTGACGATGAGGCAGCTTGTGGAGCGGAAGCCTTTGGCTGCAAAATGGATTTCCACAACGCGGACGGTGGCAAATTCCTCTTCGCTGACGCCCGTGGGTGGTTTGACGGGCTTGGTCCAGGTTTGGAGGCGATCGTTGGAGGCGAGTTTCTTGCCTTTTGACATGTCGCTCTTGCGGCTCTGATTGAGGCGGATGACGCTATCGATGCCTTGTTTTTTGAGCTGGGCGAGGGCGTAGAAGGAGCAAAATCCCCTGTCTGCGAGGAGGATGTCTTTTTTCTCCAAAAATCCCCACAAGCGACGAAAGAGCATGGTCTCGTGAATGGGGTTGTTGCCTGTGGC
>JBILBH010000015.1:0-44875 GCA_044353785.1 Terrimicrobiaceae bacterium | reverse complement strand
CAAGAGTGTCGAGTTCGAGATTCACGCTGGAGCGGTCAAGCACGCGAAGCACCACGCTCTCACCGAAGGCTGTCGGCAGCGTGGAAACACGCAGATCGACCTGGCGGCCATTGATCATGCGCTGAATGCGTCCATCCTGAGGCAATCGGCGCTCGGCGATGTTGAGATTCGACATCACTTTAACACGCGAAATAACCGGCAGCGCCAACTTGAATGGCGGCGGATCGAGTTCGTAAAGGGCGCCATCCACACGATAGCGGATTTTGAATTCCGTCTCGAATGGCTCGAAATGGATATCACTTGCCCGCGCTGAAATTGCCTTGTCGAGGATCAGATCGACATATTTGACCACCGGCGCGGCATTCGCCTCTGCGGTGACCGCTTGGAGATTGAATTGCTCCTCGGGGCCTTCCTCAACGGTGATGTCCCCCCCGCCGAGTTGGGCGAGGATTTCCTGAATATTCGAATCCTCGGATCCATAGTGCTCGCGAATGAGCTTGCGAACCTGAGGAGGAAAGGAAACGACCTGAACGATCTCGCGACCCAGCGCGAAGCGGATGTCCTCGAGAGGGTTCGGATTCAAGGGATCCGAGAGGGCAACGAAAATGGTATTCCCGGATGCACCCACAGGTAAAACGCCGTGCAAGCGGGCGAGACCGGATGGAATCAGGGTAAGTGTCGAGGCGTCGGGAGTGAATCCCTCCAAGCTATGCGCCTCGGCACCGATCGCCTCGGCAAGCACATGCTCAAATCCCGCCTCGTCGACGAGTTCAGATTCCAAGAAAACCTCCTCGATAGGCTTCGAGTCAGCCTGCGCGGCTTGAACAAATGATTCGGCCTGCTCGGGGGTGAGATACCCCCGCTCCACAAAAATGTCAGTGACTTGCTGGGAATCCATGTCGATTAATCCAAATCGGCCATTGTTGAACTGATGACTTCATCGGCAGTGGTGAGGCCGGCGAGCACCTTGCGCACTCCATCTTCGCGAAGAGTCCTCATGCCCAACTCGCGGGCGCGCTGACGCAGGGCAATCGTGGAGGCGTTGTTGTTGACCATGTTTCTCACCTCGTCATCGACGAGGAACATTTCAAAAATACCCATTCGTCCCTTGAAGCCCTTGCCTCGGCAAGCGTCGCAACCAACGGGTTGCATGACGCGGGCCTGCGAGAGCATGCCGGGCTCGATCTGCAGGGCGCTCATCTCGTATTCCGACAACTCACCGGGCTGCTTGCAAGTCGGGCAGAGCCTGCGAACAAGGCGCTGGGCAACCACGGCGCGCACGGAACTCGAGACGAGAAAGGGCTTCACGCCTATGTCCACAAGACGGGCAATCGCACTCGGGGCATCATTTGTGTGGAGGGTCGAAAGAACAAGGTGGCCGGTGAGCGAAGCGTTCACTGCGATGCTGGCAGTCTCGTTGTCGCGAATCTCACCGATCATGATGATATTCGGCGCCTGGCGCAGGATCGAACGGAGCGCCGCAGGAAATGTCATTCCGATGCTGGCATTGACTGGCACTTGGTTAATGCCGTTCATCTGGTATTCCACAGGATCCTCCACCGTGATGAGCTTGCGGTCGGGCTTGTTCATGTAGTTCAAGCACCCATAGAGCGTCGTGGTTTTTCCCGAACCGGTGGGGCCAGTCACAAGAATAATGCCATCGGGCAGGTTGATACACTGCTCGAACTTGGCCTGATCGTCGGAGAGGAAGCCCAAATCCGGCAGGCCAAGCATAAGCGAAGTCTTATCGAGGATACGCATCACGACGCTCTCACCGTGAACAGTCGGGATGGTTGAAACACGGAGATCGACGGATTTTTCACCCACCCGCACTTGAATGCGACCATCCTGCGGGAGCCGCTTCTCGGCGATGCTCATGGTGCGGGACATGATCTTGAGTCGGCTCACTATAGCTGCGTGCAGACGCTTTGGCGGAGACTGCATTTCCTGTAGCACGCCATCGATGCGGAAGCGCAGGCGCAGCTTGGTCTCGAGAGGCTCGATGTGAATATCACTCGCCCGGTTCGAATAGGCTTCCAGCAACAGCATCGAGACGAGCTTGATGACCGGGGCGTCGCCCTCGACCGCGTCGCCTTCATCGCCATCACGGAGCACATCCTGCCCGTCGACCTCAGCCATGGATTTGAGCAGGCCCGAAGCGGCGTCATCCGCATCTCCGTGGAATTTGACGACCAGCTTGTGAATCGCATCCGGCGTGGCGCAGACGAATTCCAATTCGCGCCGCAGCTTGTAAGTGAGGTCGTCCATCGTCTGCATGGCCATCGGATCGGCGAGAGCAATAATGAGAACCCCTTCGCGAATGGCGATCGGCACGGCATGATAGCGCCGGGCGTCCTCCGCCGGCATTTGTTCGACTACATTGCGTTCGACCTGCATGTCTTGGAGATCCACAAACTCCATGCTGTTCTGGGCAGCCAGTGCGCGGCTCACATCCTCCTGCGTGACGAGTCCACCTTGGAGCAGAGTGTTCAACAACCCACCTCCGTCCATGCCAGCGCGGGCGGCTTCGATCTGCGACTTGGTCAGCAGACCCAAGTCGCGAAGAACTTCAACTGTGTATTCGTCAGACTGAGACACTTGGGCGAGGGATTAAGAGAGACTATCTACGGGAGCATTACCGCCAAGTCAACAAATGCCCGTGTTTCAAGATCAACGCGAAAAAAACATCCACACCAAAACAAGACCGAGAATGATGCGGTAAACGCCGAACCCAATGAAGGTATGCGTCTGGACATAGCGCAGAAGCCACTTCACAGCGATGAAGGAGACGATCGCAGAAACCACGGTTCCCAAGAAAAGCAGGCCCCAATGTTCAGTAGCCCCGCCGTTCAGAGCTTTAAGAATTTTATAGGTTCCGGCGGCAAGCAGTGTCGGGATGCCGATGAGGAAGGAAAACTCGGTCGCCACCACACGGTTCAACCCGCAGAGCATGGCAAAAATGATTGTGGCCCCGGAGCGAGAGGTGCCAGGGAAGACTGCGGCGAGAATCTGGGCAAACGCCACCATGAAAACAACGGGCCAAGTGATGCAGTCCGTAAGCCCGCGGCCGTGCAATTTTTTTTCGACGACAATGAATAAAATGCCGCCGACAATCAGCGCGCCAGCGATGGGCAAGGTCGTCTCGGGCAGTTCAATTCCGAGTTTGTCGAGTGTGAGTCCACCTATGACCGTGATGAAAAAGCCAACGAGGATTTTGAGATTAAAATCCAAGCTCTGCGGACTCCGCCAATCAGCCATCATGCGCAGACGGTCCTTGAAGAGGGGCAGCACAGCCAGCACCGCCCCGCTCTGGATTACGACATTGAAAAGATCACTCTGCCGGTAATCCAGCCACTCTTGGAAGATGAGCAGATGCCCGGTCGATGAGACCGGTATGAACTCGGTGGCACCCTCGACTATGCCGAGGATGACGACGATCAGCCATTCAGGAAGCGCCAAGCAATTGCTCCCTTAGACAGCGCTGTCGCCGGTTTCCTCCGTGCGGATGCGAACGGCATTCTCGATCGGAAGAATGAAAATTTTTCCGTCGCCGATTTTTCCAGTCTTTGCCGCTGTGGTGATCGCCTGAACGGCCTTGGAGACCATGGCATCGCTCACGACGAGCTCGATTTTGACTTTCGGGAGAAAATCGACCGTGTATTCACTGCCACGATAAATTTCTGTGTGGCCTTTCTGGCGGCCGAATCCCTTGACCTCGCTCACGGTCATCCCCTCGATGCCGACCTCGGCTAGGGCTTCCTTGACGTCCTCCATTTTGAAGGGCTTGATGATGGCTTCGATTTTTTTCATGTTGCTTGAAAAAAAACAGAAGCGATCTTGACTGGCAAGCATCAAGACCACGGAGAACCTTTGAGAAAATGAAACCCATACAGTGGCGGCGCACCAGACTAGGCCGGTATCTGCGCCACCTGCCGCGCGCGAAACACATTCGCGGCACATGGGTTCATCGCGTTTTCGGAGACCGGATCTTTGCGAATGAGCTTTGGCATCCCACAGGCCAAAAATTCGCCACCGGCATGGCCATAGGCGCCTTCTTCGCACTCATGCCGCTGCCTGTGCAAATGATCGCAGCAGCTCTGGCTGCGTTTTTCCTGAGGGCAAACATCCCCGCTGCCATCGCGGGCACATGGATCAGCAATCCGTTCACATTTCCTTTCTGCGTCTATTTTCAATACCGCTTGGGATGTTTTCTGACCGGTCGCGATCCAATGCACTTCAAGGATCCTGACCTCCTCGCCTCGCTCTCCGGCGCGCCCATGCCGTTTCTTGTCGGCATCATTCCGGCCGGACTTCTCCTCGCGGCGGCGACTTATCCCGTGACGCTTGTTTTGTGGGAGTGGACCACAAGGAGCATCCATGCCGCAAAAAGGCGCCGCCTCGCGATGCAGGCCGCAAAGGGCAAGAGTTAGCCCTCATGCACGCGATGGAGGAAAAATGAAAGGGGCCCGCATAATCATTTTCCTTGGTGAACCTTGCCGGTTGGCCGGGATACGCGAAAGCGCGAGGGAGTTTTTAGCGGGAGCGGGATTCAACGAAGAGGATGAGGCGAGAATCGTCATGGCACTCGATGAGGCCTGCACGAACATCATCCGTCACTCACACGAAGGCTTTGTCAAAACCGTGCGACTCGAAATGAAATGGATGAAGAACCGCCTGCGCTTCGTTCTACGCGACTACGGCAGGCCGATCGATCCACAAACACTCCCTTCCCAAGACATCCAAGTCACCACACCTGGCGGCCTCGGCATTTTCATCATTCGTGAGGTCTTTGATCATGTCGATTACGCCCCCCAAGTGCGGGGAACCCGACTGACGCTGGAAAAGCGGCTACCTGAAGGTGGAACTCAGAGTTCCTTGTGAACGATGCGGAAGATCTCCGTATTGTCCTGAAATCCTTTGAGCGTCTCGGAGCCCGGGCCGCTTCCGACAGCGATGGCATCCTCCGCGACTCCGATGGCCGCAGCGCGTTTGCTTGCGGCGGGCTCAGTGGACACCGGCCCCTCCGGGCCTGTGCGCGTGCCCGACTCGGGCCCGGTGGACCATGTGATGGATGGCGCACCTTGGGCGTTGATGCCAAGGAGGCCGGCACCCTTGTCATTGCGGAAGGGGTAGCCGTTGAGACGCAGACCTCCAACATTGCGTTTTCCAACGACGAGAATCAGAGCCTTCGGCCCCGCATAGCGCACCGCCTCGGCCACGGCTTCGTCAAGGGCGAGGATTTCACGCAGTGTTCGCTCACCTTCGTTTTGCGCGGCGGATTTTCCAGCGAGGCCGGCATCGACGATCAACAGGTAGCCACGGGCGTTGTATTGCAGGAGACGAATGGCATTTCGCACCATGGTGGAAAGGCTCGGCTGTCCCGCCTCCGCAGCAAATTCATCCGCAAAATTCAGATTCCCCATACTGAAAAGACCGAGTGTTTTCGGGGTTCTCCAAGAAGGTGTGCCCTCGAGTTCTGATTCCGAACGCACCACATCGTAGCCATTATCACGCATCTCCTGAATGAGATCCCTCGCATCGCTGCGGCGCCCACTCTGCGCATCGGGAAGAAAATCCGCCGCGCCACCGCCCATGATGACATCCACTCCCTGCGCCTCGGCGAGTTGGCGGGCGATGACTGGATAGTCGAGAGGATCAGAGGTTCCCGCATAGAAAGCTGCAGCCGTGGCATCCGTGATCGAGGCATTTGAAACGATGCCGGTGGCGCGTCCACGCTGCCGCGCGATCTCGACAAGATTAGGCAACGCACCCTTGCCTTGATTCACGCCCAGCACACCGTTGTTGCCTTTTTGGCCAGTGGCAATAGAGCTCGCAGACGCAGCGGCGTCTGGAACCGCAAAGTCATTCGCATGCGTTGTCACGAGTGCGATGTTAGGAAACCTCTCGATCTGCAGGCGGTGATCCGCCCCGCCCTGATAGTTTCTGGCCGGCGTCAGAACGGACGGAGTGAGGTTGTCCGCAAGAAAAACAATGACCGCAAAGGGACGCTGGACAACCCAGTTGATGTAAAAAAGCCCCCCGAGCGCGAGGAAGACAAGAAGACATCCCAAAGCCAAAAGTCGATTGCGCGTTTTTTTGTTCATGGAAAACATTTGCGTCCCGGCCGCTCTCCGGGCAATATCTAATTCCTGTTTGCCCTGTGGTGTAATGGTAACACAGTGCCCTTTGGAGGCATTATTCATGGTTCGAGTCCATGCGGGGCAGCCACTCTCAGGATGAATGTAGACTTGAGATCGGCTGGCTCTCCCCCTACAAGAAAGGGAAATGACCACTCTCCCTAAAGAATGGCGATTCCTGCGCTCAGGCTGGATTTATGCCTTTGTCCTGACCGGCCAATCGTCGTCAGCGACGGAGATGGTGTCAAAGGCCCTGCAGGGTGTGGCCGCTCGAAACGATCTTGTTTCCTCAAGACGGAGGAAGCGTTTATTCTTTGCGACACTCTTCCGCGAGGGACAAAAAATCCCGCGACACACCGCGTCCAGTGAAGACAAATACGCCACCCTTTCCAGTCTGCATAAAGTTCAGGAACCCGCCCGAAGCGCCCTAGCCCTCCTTCATCTCCGCCTCTTCGATCCCGACCAGATCGCGGTCATCATCGGCAAAACGGAGAAGGAACTTCCGGCCATCCTCACAGCCGCGCGCGAGGAATTTTCCAAACTGGAGTTGCCACTCCCATGAGACCCGCCACAGCACGACGCATTCTGACCTGCCATGTCGATGATCCGAACGGCGATGTCCCGCCCTTGATGCAAAGCGCATTGAAGGCACTTGGGAAATCCGCAGAGCTGCAAGAAGACTATGAAAAGCAAGCGCGCACCGACGCGAGCCTCCGTGGAGCTTTCAAGGACGCCGAGGTTCCGGACGAGGCCCTGAGCGGATTTGCCTCGCAAGTGTCAGCGATTCCGACGCGGCACTTCAACCCGCGCGACCCTGCGATTATTTCTGTCATCATAGGATTTGTTCTCTTGGTCTTCGTGCTCACATGGGACTTCTTAGGACGCCCAGCATCCTTTCCGCCCGATGGCTTGGAAGTAGCCGAAGCCATTTTGGAAGCAGAGAATTCCGCTTTTCAACTGGTCTCCGTTCCAGCTGAGGAGCTGGAAGATTGGTTTGTTTTAAAAGGATTTGACGGGTTCCGCACACCAGATTTCTTGCTCGGCGGGAAAGTCGATTCCGCTGGAATTTTGGAATTTGAAAAGCAACCACTCGCAGTCGTCGGCCTGCCTGCTCTGAAAGCTCAACTGGCTGTCTTCAGCGCCGCTCCATGGAACATCGTTATTCCAGACGGCGAGTGGCGCACAATCCAGATCGATCCCGAATACGCCGTCGCATTGAGCCGGGAAAAAGACATGTGCTTCTTGATCCTCGTTCAAGGCTCCGAAGCATCCGTTCGCGCCATCATCAAAGGCGACACCCGTTAGTTTAGCGGCTACTTCAGGGAATCCAATGCGGCCTGCACCTCCGCCGCATGCTCTCCGGTTTTCGCCGACTGAGACAACCAGACAACCCGGCCATCCTTGATCAGGAACGATTGCCTCTTGTTCACAGGCAAGCCCATCACACCACCCACCCCAAAGGCCTCGGCGACCTTGCCATCCGCATCGGCGAGGAGAGAGAACGGGAGATTGTATTTTTGCTGAAATTTTTTCTGCGAAGCAGGCGTGTCGCGACTCACTCCCACGATTTGCAAATTCTCAGCCTTCAGCGACTCGAAGGAGTCCCGCAGCGAGCAGGCCTGCGCCGTGCAGCCAGGGGTATCCGCTTTTGGATAAAAGTAAACCAGCGTGATGCCATTGGCATAGACATCCGCAAACGCGAAAGCCTTGCCGTCCTGATCCACTGCCGCTGGAACCGGGGCGGGCGCTCCGACTTCGAGGGCTTTTACTTTGCTGCCAAATCCAAAAATACTCATGATAATAACTGCGACGAGGGTTGTCTTGCCGTGCATGGCTGAGACTGTATTGGCGCAAGCGCACATGGCAAACGATCATTCAACCCACGATGGATTATTGGACCTAAATGAGATGGGCGGAAAACCGTCAGGAGCAACTTCAGAGGTGAACACTGCAATTCCATTCACAGGAATGTGTTATTGGATAGATGAGACAGTGCAAAAACAGGGAGGACTCAGAAAATTCGGAAAAATGAAATCTCTGTGTTCTCCGCGTCCTCTGTGGTTAATTCTGCTGGATTAGGGTTCACCCGTGAAAAGCCCATACAAACTTACAATCATTCCAAGCATTCTGGCGGCGACCGCAGCCGCAGCTCCCTGCTTTTTTTCCAGAGCCGAAAGCCTTGCAGCAGCCGTGCGGGGCGCTTCGGATGGGGCAAGCTGGATAGACCGCCTCGCCACTGCAGGCTACACAGTCGCCGGACTGCCAGGAACAGATGTGGTGCGGGCAGCCAGCGTCGCTATTCCAGTTCTAGCCGCATTTCTCGCGGTGTCATGGATCGCAGAAAAGTTGCCGCGCGACTCCGAAAGGCGTGCCCGTTTGGTCATTCGAGTAGCCGCTTTGCTCGTCACAGGATTCGGCGCCTTCCAATCCTTTCATGCATGGAAACGGGACATCCGCGACATCCGTCTTCTGGCTCCCGTCGAGCTATTGGAAACCGCCAAAAGTGGCGAGGGGCGCGTTTTCCTGAACTCCCCTGCCCTCTCGTTGGCACGGCTCCTTGCCCCCCAACTTGTCTCGCGGGCCCCCGATGCCGAGGCGATCCCGGCGCTGACCACCTCGTTAGTGCGCTGGCGCGAGGACCATCGCGAGTCGCCCTTCAACACCGTCCTCCTTGCCACGCCTCTGGATAACTCACGCCAACTCGTGGAAATGCTGGCAGCATCCCCCGAGTGGCATCTGGTGCGGATCGACAACCAAGGCCTGCTCTATCGACGCGAAACAAGTGAGCCCTCGCCCCTCCCCGGGCAACAGCTGTTTTTCATAAAACGGGACTCGGCCATACACGATGCGCAGGCCGCCATGGTCATGCACTTTCTTGGAAAAAACAAAAATGCCCGCGACCTCATGGAAGCCGCCCGCCGCACCTCGCCACGAGATCCCGCCGTGCTGACCCAAGCCGCCACGCTTGCCGCAGCGCTGAATCAATGGTCATCAGCCAAACAAGACGCCGAAGCCGCGCTGCGTTCGGATTCCTCCTCGATCCAGGCCCGCTACCTCCTGGCCCTCGCGCTTCTGGAAACAGGAAACTCCTCCGGCGCAGCCCGGGAGGCTGAGACCCTCTCCACGCAAAACTCCTCCGCCCCCTCCGTGCTCTGGCTGGTAGCCCGCATCTCCCGAGAATCAAACGACCCCACAGCCGAAATCGCCGCGTTGGAAAAACTCCTCGCACTGGCAACAAATCAAAGCGAAGAGCCCACCCTCATCCACATCCACCTGGCCCAAGCCTGGGCAAAACGCGGATTCGCCAGCCAGGCCCTCGAAAACTACAAGGCCGCTCTGAAAGGCAACCTGACTGCCAAGCAACGTGCGGAGCTGGAGAACGCGATGAACACGATTGAAAGCCGTGCGCCACGGCCTTGATTTTAGATGCCGACAGCGGGACAACCTCTGGCTTGTCCCAAGATTGAAGCGCGAGGCAAACACGGAGCCCCGTTCCCACCACGCCGCCCCACTACCCCCAAAAATACAAAGGGCACGATTTTCAAACCGTGCCCCTTGACTTTGATTGAAGCCCAAAACGGAACTTTAAACAGAATTTACAGAATGATCAGAAAGGGACTCCGACACTTGATTAGCGGGTGTAAGAAGGAGGTTAAATCACCCCGTCTTGTCTTCCTCTTCCCTTCTCTGTGTCCTCTGTGGTCAACCCCGACTAGCGCATTTTGCCACCATAGATGGCGTTCTCACCGAGTTCCTCTTCGATGCGGAGGAGCTGGTTGTATTTGGCGACGCGGTCGGTGCGGCAGAGGGAGCCCGTCTTGATCTGGCCGGCATTTGTGGCCACAGCGATGTCCGCGATGGTGACATCCTCGGTCTCGCCGGAGCGGTGGCTGATGACGGCTGTGTATTTGTTTTCCTTGGCGAGCTCGATGGCGTCAAAGGTCTCGGTGAGCGAGCCGATTTGGTTCACTTTGACGAGGATTGAGTTGGCAACACCTTGGTCGATGCCTTTGCGGAGGAATTCCACATTGGTCACGAAGAGATCATCGCCGACCAACTGGGTGCTCGAACCAAGCGCGTCGGTGAGTTTTTTCCAACCGACCCAATCGTTTTCGGCGCAGCCGTCCTCGATCGAGATGATCGGATATTTTTTGCAAAGGCCCTGATAGTAGGCAACGAGCTCGTCGGCGCTGCGCTTGGAGCCATCGGATTTCTTGAAGACATAGGCCTTCTTGGCGGAGTCGTAGAACTCGCTCGAGGCGCAATCGAGAGCGATGAAGATTTCTTTGCCGAATTTGTAGCCGGCGGCTTTCACAGCTTTGGCGATCGAGTCCAGAGCGTCCTCGGCGCTGGAGAGGGTTGGAGCGAAACCGCCCTCGTCACCAATGGCTGTGGAGAGTTTGCGGCCTTTGAGCTCGCTCTTGAGGGCGTGGAAAATCTCGGTTCCGGCACGAAGAGCTTCGGAGAAGGTCGGGAAGTCCTTTGGCACGATCATGAACTCTTGGAAATCAATAGGAGCATCGCTGTGCGCGCCACCGTTGAGGATGTTCATCATCGGCACAGGAAGAACCTTGGCGTTTGGTCCGCCGAGGTATTTGTAAAGAGGCTGGCCGATCTGCGCGGCTGCGGCTTTCGCGGTGGCGAGGGAAACGGCGAGAATGGCATTGGCTCCGACTTTCTTTTTGGTCGGAGTGCCGTCCACTGCGAGCATGGTTTTATCGACCGACACTTGATCCGCCGCGTCGAGGCCAATCAGGGTAGGAGCGAGAAGTTTGGAAACATTGGCGACCGCTTTGGTCACGCCTTTGCCAAGATAGCTGGATTTGTCTCCATCGCGGAGTTCGACCGCCTCGTGTTCACCGGTGCTGGCTCCGCTGGGAACCGCTGCGCGACCGACGGCTCCGCCGGCGAGTTCGACATCGGCTTCAATGGTGGGGTTGCCACGGGAATCAAGGATTTGGCGGGCTCGAATGGAAAGAATGGTGGTTTCGGACATGGTAATTTGTAAAATGAGACCTTCGAAAAACCAATTCGCCACTGGTCTGGCAAGCAGAATCGCGATTCGCAACCCACCGCAAATCCACACGCCGTGAGGGTTGATCCAGAAGGCAGGTCGATTTAGTGTTGAGGAAGCCAACCATCTGAAATCCGCCTGACCCATGCAGCAATTTGAAAGCCTTCGCGCCTCGTCGCTCTATTGCAAAAAATGCGCCACCGCCATGCCGGTGCGCGAGAAGCTTCTTCTCGTCCTGCCAGACAAGGAAATCTACGACTACCTCTGCACAGGCTGTGCCGCATCCCTCGGTCAGCGCGAGGTCACTGCGGGAGAACTCATGATGGCCCGAGCCCACATGGCGCGGCAGGCCGCCACTTCACGGATGGGATTCTAAGACATGTTGCGCGTTGTTTTTTGCGGCACCGGCGAGATCGGACTTCCCGCCCTGAAAGCCCTCCTTGACTCGGGAAAATACGAAGTACCGAGCGTGATCACACAGCCTGACAAACCCGCTGGACGCGACCTGAAGCCACGCGCCTCGGCGATCAAACAACTCGCCCTCGAGCGCGGCATCCCCGTCCATCAACCACCCAAGCTGCGCGATGCGGCATCCCTCGAAATGCTGCGGAACTTGAAACCCGATATCATGGTCGTGGTCGCCTACGGCCAGATTCTACCGATATCCGTCTTGCTTTTGCCCCGCCTCGGCTGTCTCAATCTCCACGCCTCCCTCCTGCCCCGCCATCGCGGAGCCTCGCCGATCCATGCCGCGATCCTGGCAGGCGATACCAAAACAGGCATGGCCGTGATGTATATGGATGAGGGACTAGACACGGGGGATGTCCTGTTGGATGAAGCCTTGGAAATCGGCCCTCAGGAGACCACCGGGGAACTCCACGACCGGCTGGCAAATCTCGCTGCGCCCTGCCTGCTCCGCGCGCTCGACCTGCTCGCTTTGGGCACCGCCCCGCGCACTCCACAGGATTCGGAATCTGCCACATACGCGCCGAAACTCAAAAAATCCGACGGCTGGCTGGATTGGAGCAAGCCGGCTCAGGAGCTTGCCCTACGAATCCGCGCGATGTCGCCATGGCCCGGAGCATTCGCACGCATCGCGGGTCATGTTTTTAAAATTCATGCTGCTGCCGAACACCCAGCCTCTGGCGCTCCAGGAACTATTTTGCAGGCGGATGGCAATACCCTTGTTGTCGCTTGTGGAACGGGCGCACTGAGTCTTCTGAGCGTCCAACTCGAAGGCCGAAAGCGGCTACCGGCCGTGGAATTTTTGCGAGGCTTCCCGCTGGCTCCCGGCGCTCGTTTTGATTTGTCCTTTTCTCCGGCGCTTTGATGCGGTTCTATCTGGGCACTCGCCCATGTCCCAAATATCCCATGTCCGCTACAAACGGGTCGTGCTCAAACTCAGCGGAGAGGTTCTCCGCGAGCCAGGAAGCCGCGACAGTATAAGTCCAGAAGTCGTCCAAAAAATCGCCTCGCAAGTCGCAGAGGCACGAAAACTCGGCGTCGAGCTGGCCATCGTGATCGGTGGCGGCAACATCTGGCGCGGCCTCACAGCCAGCCACCGTGGTATGAACCGCACCACGGCGGACTACATGGGTATGCTGGCAACCGTCATCAACGGCCTCGCCCTCATGGCCGCCCTCGAAGCCCAGGGCATCGAAGTCCGCGTGCAAACGGCCATCGAAATGCAGAACCTCGCCGAGCCATTCATCGTCCGCCGTGCCACTCGCCACCTTGAGCTCGGCCGGGTCGTGATTTTTGTCGCAGGCACTGGGAATCCCTTTTTCTCGACCGACACCACCGCCGCCCTCCGGGCCGCAGAGATCGGCGCGCAGGTCATTTTAAAAGCCACAAAGGTCGATGGCATCTACGATTCGGATCCCGTGAAAAACCCGGACGCCAAGCGTTTCACCCACATCACCTATTCAGAGGCCCTCTCGCGCCGCCTGCAGGTCATGGACTCCACGGCCTTCAGCCTCTGCATGGACAACAAAATGCCGATCATCGTTTTTGATATGAACAAGCCTGACAACATCCGCTTGGCGATCGCCGGTGAGGAAGTGGGCACCCTTGTTTCCGAAAAATCCGAGTAGCCACCAATGAGTATCGAAGAAATCCTTTTTGAAGCCGAGGAAGGCATGGAAAAAGCCGTATCCTTCATGACGCACGAGTTTGCCGCCATCCGCACCGGCAAAGCCTCCCCCGCCCTCGTGGAGAACATCGATGTCGAAGCTTACGGCTCCACAATGAAACTCAAACAACTAGCACTCATCACCGCGCCGGAACCCCGCCTGCTTGTGATCCAGCCCTTCGATGGTGCCACGGTCCGCGACATCGAGCGCGCTTTGAATGAATCCCGCATCGGCATTCATCCAGCGGTGGATGGCAAACTCATCCGCCTTCCGATTCCGGAACTCTCCGAAGAGCGCCGCCGCGACTTGGCAAAAACAGTGAAAGGCATTGCCGAGGAATCCCGCGTGCGCGTGCGCTCGAGCCGCCGCAGTGCGATGGACGCCGCAAAGAAAACCCAAAAGGACGGCAAGATGAGCGAAGACGAACTCCGCGACACCGAGGTCGAGGTCCAGAAACTCACCGACCGCTTCGTTGCAGACATCGACAAGCACACCACCGCCAAGGAAGCGGAATTGATGAAAATATGAAAGCCTTCCTCGCTCTCCTCGCCGCCCTGTGCCTCGCCCTCCCGCTCCAAGCGGAAGTCGTTCGCGAGGCCCCAGCCTTCACTTGGACAGACTCCACCGGCTCGGCCAAGCCACTCAAGAGCCTGCGCGGCCAACCCGTGGTGCTTGTCATTGCCAACAGCCCCCGCCAATGGGCGTTCCGCTCCCAAGTTGGCCAACTCCAGAAAATCTACGCCCGCTTCGCCGCAGAGAAAGTCCTTTGCATCGCGGCCTTCTCAGGCGAACAGGATGTGATCCGTTCGAACATCCCCTTCCTGAACGTGACCAACGGCCCCGGCACAGCCGCCGCCTACGATGTGCCTGAAGGCTTCGCCATTGCCATCATCGGAGAGGATGGAAACCTCGACTGCTTCAGCACCCGCGTCCTCCCCGCCCAGCGCCTTTACGACATCATCGGCAACTCCTACACGAAACAAAAACATCTCCGCCGCGATTGATGTCCTCCTAGCGAGGCCCAACCGCCCCGCAAAACTTAAAACTACCTATGAGCTTCCAAGACCAAATCAACCAAGACATCAAAGCCGCCATGCTCGCCCGCGAGTCCGTAAAACTCGGCGTCCTCCGCATGCTCAAAACCGCGCTCATGAACTCCGCCATCGAAAAAGGCGGCGCCGGCAGCACGCTCGAAGACGCTGATGCACTCGCCATCGTGCGCAAAGAAGTCAAGAAGCGCCAAGACTCCATCGAGGCCTTTGAAAAGGGCGGACGCCCCGAAATGGCAGCCACCGAGAAGGCTGAAATCGAAATTCTTGCAACCTACCTACCCCAACCCCTCTCCGCCGAGGAACTCACCGCACTCGTCCAAGCCGCCATCGCCGAGACCGGTGCCACCAGCCGCAAGGAAATGGGAGCGGTGATCAAGCTCGTCACCGAAAAGGCCGCAGGCCGCGCCGATGGACGCACGATCAGCGCCGAGGTCCAAAAGCACCTCGCTGCCTGAGTTTTTTTGCGTCTTCCTACAAACTCCGATCCGCAGTCACGCTAAGAAAACCGCTGCCAGCAGAAACAAACCTCCACGCGAAATCTGCCGATCGGGTTATGCCGATACGCTTGCATGCTTCGACATCTGGCGGCGTGAACGGATGCCTCAACGAAGCATCAGGATCCGAGAAGAGATCCCGGCCATGAAAAGCTCCATCAATCCCCAAAGCGCGAGTGAGCTTGCCCGGGCCGGAGCAGAGATTTTTGAGCGTCGTCACGTTGCGGCGGCGGCTCATTTCCTCGATTCCCCGCGTTGGTTCCAGAGCACGAATCAAAACAAAGCCATCCTCGCTTCCGCCTCTCACAAGAAAGTTCAGCAGCCAGTGCACTCCATAGTTCAGATACACATACGCAGCCCCCGGCGGCATTTGCTTCACAAACTCCCGCGAGGACGGCCTGGAAAAAGTATGACACGCCTCATCGTTGCGAACGGAATACGCCTCTGTCTCGACGATCACGCCCCCGCAGCCGTTCCAAACCAGCTCGCAACCGACCAGCTCGCGCGCACAAGTCAAAGGATCGCGTTGAAAGAATTCGGCCTTAATTTTCATGCAGCCGACAGTGTAAAGAGCAGGCCCGAGTGTTCAATTTTTGCGTGTACAAAAACACTGAGCATTGGCTCGCTTCGCGTCGACAATTTGGAGGGCCATCATCCCGCATGGCCCCAATTTCCATCACGGACGGAAGGGCCTGACAGACAGACACCGCTTAGCCAAAAACCGCCGAGAGAACGCCCCCCTCAGACGCCGCTTCGCGGCGGAAGAATGGTCCATACCGGAAAATGGACCTCCCGTGGAAACGCTCCTGAGTGGAGTTGCGGGCGCTGGCTCAGCGTGATGGCGCTGCGGGTGCTGATCCCTGAAATTCGCCGACATTCAGAAATGGCACGACTCCGCCGCCGCTGATGCGTGGCAAGACACCGTCCCATTTTTCGATGGAACGGAGTTGAATGATCTCAGGGCTTTGTTTCAGGGCGAGTGCCTCGCGCTGAATGGCGTCTGCACGGGCTTTCGACTGCACCTCGGTCGAGTAGGCTTCGGCAGATGCCGCCAGCTTGCGCTCTTCGGCACCGGCCTCGGCTTGGGTGACGCGCATGATTTTTTCGTTTTTGGCTTGGAGGGCCATTTGCTCGGCCTTCACCTTGGCCTCAATGGCACGGTTGAATTCCGGCGAGAATTCAAAATCCGTGATGGCCAGATTCGCGATGGTAATCGCGTTTTCCAGCCCCTTTTCGCGAAGGGTGCCGTTGAAAAAATTACCCAGCGCATCCTGGATTTGTTGCTTCACGATCTCGCGTTTCGTTACCAACTCCTCGGCGGTGAACTTGGCTGTGACGCCTTTCACGCATTCCTGAATGGCGGGCTCCACCAGTGAGGCCGAAACTTTTTTGAGCGTGCCGATGCGTTGGTAAATGAGCGGGGCCAACGCGCCGTTCAGAGAATACTGCATCGTTACCTGCGTGGAGACGGATTGGAGATCCTTCGAGGCTGCGGTGGCTTGAGCGTGGCTCGCAGTGAGCCGGACATCGATTTGATGGACTTGGTCAATGAGAGGCTTCTTCAGGTGAAACCCCTCCGGCAGTGCATTGGGCTGCACGGCACCCAAAGTTGTCACAACGCCAACATTGCCGCTCTCAATCACCACCGACATCGAGGATAAAATGGCAAATGCTCCTATAAGCAGGATGGCAACGGGAACAAGAATACGGGCAGGTGAGCGGGTTAGATCGTTCATAAGGCGCGCAATGTAATGCAATGTCGCAACAGTGCAAATTTTCCCTCCCGAGAGGGCATGCGGATTTAACCGCCAAACCCGCCAAAATGACGCAGTCGTCATTGCCATTTTCTAAAGGATAAGACTAAATTCTACCTGTAACCTCTCCCATTTTTTATGCCCAACTCATCGACCCCTCGCAAAATCAGCTTCGTTGTTTACTTTATCGGATTCACCGCCGCGCTGGCTGGACTCCTTTTTGGTCTTGATGTGGGGGTGATCTCTGGCGCGCTGGATTTCATCAAAAAGGATTTTCTCTCGGATTTGAACCCCCTGCAAGCCGACTCCCGGGCCGAATTTATCGTAAGCGCCCTGCTCTGGGGCGCGGTGGCCGGCACGCTCATCAGTGGCTTTCTTTCGTCGAAATTCGGGCGCAGGAAGACAATTTTAGTGAGTGCGGTGGTCTTTGTGGCTGGTTCGGTGGCATGCGCCTTTTCGCCTAATGAAAATTTCCTCATTGGCGCGCGTTTCTTGCTGGGAATCGGAGTGGGAGTGGCCTCGTTCACCGCGCCGCTTTACCTTTCGGAAATCTCACCCCAATCCGTGCGAGGTTCGATGATCTCGATGTATCAATTGATGATTACCATCGGCATCCTTCTTGCGTTTCTGGCAGACACTTGGTTGGCGACTTACGCGACCTTCGGGGGCCAGACCGGCGGCCACTGGCGTGTAATGCTCGGCGTCATCGCCATTCCAGCGGCCATTATGTTTTTCGGCGTGCTTTCTCTTCCCGAGAGCCCGCGCTGGCTTTTCCTGAATGGGTTCCACAACGGGGCGAAGGATGTCTTCCGAAGAATGAAATTGGACGACGCGGAAATCGCAGCCGAGATCAAGGAGATAGAGGAAAGTTCGGCCGTGAAGCAAAGCGGGTGGCAGCTTTTCTCTCAAAACTCGAACTTCCGGCGTGCCATCGCTCTGGGTATCGGCCTGCAAGTCATCCAGCAACTCACCGGTATCAACGTCATCATGTATTATGCGCCTAGGATTTTTGAATTGGCGGGATTCGGCGAGAAGACCGAGCAAATGTGGGGCACCGTGCTCGTGGGTGTTACCAATGTGCTCGCAACCTTCATCGCCATTGCTTTCGTAGACCGCTTGGGCCGCAAACCAATTATGTATGCCGGCTTCGTCACCATGGGGGCCGCGATGGCCACCGTCGGCGTGCTTTTCAATTCCGGCATTGAGCAACACCCCTCGCTCGGCTACCCGGCTATCGGGGCGCTTCTTGTATTCATTATCGGTTTCGCCATGAGTGCGGGGCCGATCATTTGGGTGATCTGCTCAGAGATTTACCCCCTCTCGGGTCGTGACCTCGGCGTGAGCGTGAGCACGGCAACAAACTGGATCGTGAATGCGATTGTGGGCCAAACTTTCCTCACCCTCATCAACTCGATAGGCGGCGGGAATACATTCCTGCTCTACGGTGGCCTGAATGTGCTTTTCATTATTTTCTTCCTCCTCCTCGTGCCGGAAACAAAAGGCATCTCGCTCGAGGCGATCGAAAGAAATCTCATGTCTGGAAAACGCCTCCGCCAAATCGGGCGCTGAGTAGTTCGCCGCGCGCTTCCCTCCGCGTTAGAATTCGGGTCAAGCGAGACGACAACTCTCCAATTTCTATGGGATTTCGTGTGGTGGCAGGCTGCCTATCTGAAAATCAATCTGCCCCTGATGTTCTGACGCGTTGGCTGTCAAACTGCTTCGTTGAAAATCGTCGAGACGATCGGCCAGTTGCTGGCGGGTGTGGGATTTTTGGATTTTTTCGATCTCAGCGCCTGCCAAGGCGTCGCAACGCTCGTTCTCCGGATGTCCGGCATGGCCCTTGAGCCACTTCCAATCGATACGGTGGGGCTTGCAAGCGTCATCGAGGCCTCGCCAGAGGTCTGCATTTTTTACCGGTTCACGCTTAGCGGTCACCCAACCTCTCTTGCGCCAAGAGTGAATCCACTCGGTGATACCCATCCGCAAATATTGGGAATCGGTGAAAATGGTGACTTCGCAGGGTTCCTTGAGCGTTTGAAGAGCGCAAATCGCAGCGCTCAATTCCATGCGGTTGTTGGTCGTGGCAGCCTCTCCCCCGGAGATGGCGCGCTCGTGTTTGCCGTAGCGCAAAATCGCCGCCCAGCCACCCGGGCCGGGGTTTCCGAGACATCCCCCATCAGTAAAAATCGTAACCTTCTTCACGGCTTTTGCCCGCGTAGGAAGCGAAGAGCTTGAAATGGCCATTCCAAAAGAAGCCGCGCGTGGGCTGCAACGAGCAGGAGATTGTCTCGCAGGTAGCGGAAATGACTCACCCCGCCCTCGCTGCGCGGGGGATAAAAAACAGGCACGGCGACATTGATGCAAGGCAGACCAGCCCAAGTGAGGCGCACGGAGAGAACCGTGTCGAAATCAAATCGACGGGCCCACTTTGTGTTTTGGAGCACTTCCAGGGCGGGAGCGACGGGATAAAGACGGAAGCCGAAGAGGGAATCCTCGGCACCCGCTCCAAGCGTCTCGAGCGTGGCGAAGAAATTTCCTGCGAAGCGTCCAAGCACACGCTCACACGGCGCATCTGGCCCGAAGACCGGAACCCCACAAACAAAGGCAGAGGGGTTGTTTTTAGAGATTTCAAAAAACGGTCGAATCATCGCTGCCGAATGCTGACCATCGGCATCCATCACCAACACATGAGTGAATCCCTCAGCCTGCGCGGCTTGGAGCGCCACGAGCACAGCGGCGCCTTTCCCGGAGTTATGAGGAAGGCGGAAAAACCTCACCCCCTCCAGCCCGAGCGATTCGGCGTCCGTGTCGCTGGCATCCGTGCTGGCATCCACCACCACCCACACAGCATGCCACTCGGCATGGGCTTCACGAAGAGTTTGCGCCAGGCGGACGCCGCTATTGTAGGTCGGCAGGAGGACGAGAGGTTTCAAAGTCATCTTGTGAGCCAGAGCGCCACCGGCAGGGCGAATGCGGAAAAGATCGTGCTCAGAACAATCGAGCCGCTCGCGACGGCCTCATCGGCTTCCATCTGACGAGCCATCACAAAAGCCGCAGCCGCCGTCGGGCAGGAGGCAAAAACCATGGCGATCCGCAGATCGACTGTGGCCAATCCCAGCAGCGTCCCGATGGCAAAAACCACCGCGGGAACGAAGACAAGTTTGAGCAAGACCGCTGCTGCCATTCCGGCGATGTTTTTTCCCAATTTGATAAATGCAATCGAGCCCCCTATGCAGACCAGCGCCATCGGCACGGCGGCGGCTCCTATTGTTTCAAGCGTCCTGTCGACAAAGAGCGGCAAGGACCAATCGAACGCGTTAAAGACCAAACCCGCCGCGCACGAAATAAGGAGGGGATTCGTGAACAAGGCGCGCACACCGGGTTTCACAGCGCTCCAAGAAAGTTGGTGGCGGCCGGCCTGGAGCACGATGATGGCCAGAACATTGTAGCTGGATATCAAAACAGCCATGCAAACCACAGCTGTGGCGAAGTGGCTTTTCCCATCTGGCAAACCCTCGAATGCATAGGAAAGAACAGGCATACCGATATAAGCGAGATTGGAACGGAAGGCAGACTGCGACACGGCGGCGTGCGAAGCGTCCGAGAGCTTCAGAGCGACGGAAACCAGCCAACCAGCCACGGCCGCAAGAAATGTCGCACTAAGAACTGTGCCAATAATCCCGGCAACCTCCGGGCCAGAATCCCCCGAGATCGAAGCCGTGCGGAAGAGCGACGCCGGCAGCGCGACATAAAAAGTGAACCTGTTCAGCTCCCCCATGAACACCGGTCCGGAAAACCGCACACGGGCCAGAATGATACCGAGAACGACCAACAAGAGAACCGGCGATAAAATGTTAAAAATGCCCATGCAATATTTGGCAGCGAGGCCGGATTGGAAAGGTTGCTGCCATCACGCGCAAGCCTCATCCGCAACCATACACGCAACCTGCGAGTCAGCGCTTATCACAAACGAACCAAAAATTTGGACGATCGTCCAAATTTTTGGTCCGAACTCCGGAGGAAGTGGTGTTTTTAGAAGTTGCCGGGGGAAGTCGGAGCGACTAAACGATGAGGCATGATAGAGACCTATCTTCCAGTGCTTCTGCATGTGATTGTGGCAATCGGCTTCGCTACTGTGGCGATGCTTGCGAATTTGGCGTTGGGCCGCCACGGCAAGCGCAATCCTACGAAAGACACAGTCTACGAGTGCGGCATGGTGCCGGAGCAGAAGGGGCAACCGCGTTTCAGCGTGAAGTTCTACCTCGTGGCGATGTTGTTCATCCTGTTCGATATCGAGGTTGTTTTCATGTATCCGTGGGCTGTGATTTTCCAGGATTATGTGGCGCGTTTCGGCCCGACGATTCTTTGGAGCATGCTCAGCTTTGTGTTGATTCTTCTGTTCGGCTACGTCTACGCCATCAAGAAAGGCGCTCTCGACTGGTCGCGCTGATCGCCATTCAGGAAGACACTCCCACGCGCGATCCTCGCGCGCACCAGACCGCAGCCGATGGATTTTTTTGAGAAACAGGAAAAGGCCCGGCTTCAAACGAAGTGGCTGGTTTTTTATTTTGCTCTGGCAGTCATCGGCATCATCGCGGTTCTGCACATCGGATTCAGCTTGCTCTTGAGTCAACCGCTCGACGACTGGACAATGCTGGGCTACACGGCTGCAGGCGTTCTGGTTTCCGTGATCATCGGGAGCTTGTTGAAAATCGCTGAGCTTTCCAAAGGAGGAAAAGCTGTTGCCGAAATGCTTGGGGGCACGCCGGTGAATCCCTCGACGACCGATCCCGGCGAGCGTCGCCTTTTGAATGTGGTGGAGGAGATGTCTCTCGCCTCGGGCGTTCCGGTGCCTCAGGTGTATTTGCTGGACGAGAAGGCTATCAATGCCTTTGCCGCAGGCTATGGGACGGCTGACGCGGCGGTGGGAGTGACCAAGGGCTGCATCGAGCGCCTGACTCGCGATGAGCTGCAGGGCGTTATCGCCCATGAGTTCAGCCACATCCTGAATGGCGACATGCGGCTGAATATTCGCCTCATAGGCCTGCTGAACGGCATCCTTTTTCTGGCGTTGCTTGGAGGAGTCCTGATGCGTCTTGCCCTGACCAGCCGCCCGCGCTCGAGCAACGACAAGAACAGTGGATCGATTGTGGCAGCACTCATCGCAGGCGGTCTGGTGCTCTACATCGTAGGCTGGATCGGCGTCTTTTTTGGCAAGCTCATCAAAGCCGCTGTGAGCCGCCAGAGGGAGTTTCTTGCCGACGCCTCGGCAGTTCAATACACACGCAATCCGAGTGGCCTCGCCGGTGCGCTTTCGAAGATCGCCTCACACTCATCGCGGTTAGTCCATCCCAAGGCACAGGAGGCCAGTCACATGTTTTTTGGAAATGGAATGGCCGAGGCCTGGTTGGGGCTTTTTGCGACTCATCCACCGATCCAACAGCGCATCGCTGAGATCGCTCCGCATTTCGATTCACAGAAGGGCTCCCCCACCCCGCCGCCGCTTGCCTCGGCGGAGCCGAGTTTTTCAGGCGACGCGCAGCTGGCGGCGGCAACTTCCATGCTCGCCGACTTGCCCGAGTTTGCCCGGCCGGCAATGCGGGAGATTCACAGTGCCTGCGCTTTAGTTTTCGCCCTCCTGCTTTCGGAGGATGAATCGGTGCGGGAGTCCCAGTTTGAGACGCTCGAGACCGATACTACCTTGCGTAAAGAAATAGGAGATCTATTCACCCGCCGCAACCAACTCAGCTCCGCACAGCGCATCAGCCTCGTCGATCTGGCGATTCCCGTGCTGCGCGGTCTGTCGCCCCAGCAATACAGCACTTTCAGCGCTCAGGTGCGCCACCTCATCGAAGCAGACGGTCAAATCCACCTTTTTGAATACACACTGCAAAAGCTCCTCCTTCGCCATTTGGATGTGGCCTTTACAAAAGCCCGACCTGGTCGCGTTCAGCACAAGTCGCTGGTCCCATTACTGCCCGACACCGGCGTGCTGCTTTCGGCGATTGCGAATGCGGATGACGGCGATCCCTCCGCGCTGGATGCCGCTTTCCAGGCTGGAGTTGCCCGACTCGGGAAAGCCGCAGCAGGCTTTCCCCTCACCCGCCAATCGAGTGTGAACCTGAGGGATTTCGACCGTGCCCTCGAGGACCTCGCCACAGCTTCGCTTTCCGTTAAAAAAACCATCCTTACCGCGTGCTCAGCCGCAGTTGTGCACGATGGCATCGTCAATGACACACAATTTGAGCTCCTCCGTGCTTTCGCCGACACGGTGGACTGCCCCATCCCCCCCTTCGTTCCCACCACATGAGCGCTGCGGGAAATTGGATTTCACGGCAACTCGCAGAGAACTTGCTCGCAGAGGGAACCAATGCCTTTCGTATTGCATCAGGCCCCGGTTTTTGGATCGAGCGCTTTGGCGACACGGCGCTGATCTCGTTACGGCCAGGTCTTGATGCCCAGACGCTCGCGGACTCCATTGCCCAGACAGGCTGGAATCCCAAGCGCGTCTTCGTGCGACAACTTGTCAGGAATCCCGGCGAGAAGGACACGCCAGTTCTGCTCAATGGCGATGCTCAATCCTCGCCACTCGAAACCGTGAGTGAGAGCGGACTCCTCTACGAACTGGACTTCAGCGCCAGCTACTCGCCCGGGCTTTTTCCAGACCAGCGCTTGAACCGCCTTTTTTTGAAGGAACGCAGCCCTCGGCGAGTCCTGAATACCTTTGCCTACACTTGCGCCTTCTCCGTCGCGGCGGCCAGCGTTGGGGCAGAGACGGTCAGCGTGGATATTTCCAAATCCTCACTCCAGCGCGGTCGCCGAAATTTGGAACTCAACCAGATACTTCCTGGTCGCCACCGCTTCGTTCCCGAGGATGTTCCGACCTACCTCCGACGCCTGATCAAGCGCGGAGAGACGTTCGATGCCATCATCCTCGACCCGCCGACCTTTGGCCGCAGCGGCGCGGGCAAGACCTTCCGCTTCGAGCGCGACTTTCCTGTCCTTCTGGAATGCGCGCACAAGCTCAGCGCACTGAATGGAGCGATTTTGCTTTCGACGAATTTCACAGCGTGGGACGAATCCACGATCCTCTCCTGCGCGCGGAGTATTCTGCCCTCAAAGACCAGGTTTCATAGAATCCCAGAGCCTCCGGATTTTTTTGGCACCGCTCCGTCAGCGACCGTGTGGGCGTTACTCTGAGGACGGGCCGAATGCGCGAAGGCCGCCTTTTTTTCTTCCTACAAGGGTCAAACAAAGTGATAGATTTCGTGGATGAAGCCAGCCGGTGATCAGGCACTCCTTGAGATGAGGGCGGAGATTTTCCGCCTGGTGCGTCTTTGCGCCCCCGACCTCGCGACTCTGGGATCCATTACTTTTGACGGCGATGCGGCGAATGAAAACCAACGCAGGCAGTGGCGGGATGCCGTTTTCGTTCCCGTGCTCGTTCCTGCTCTCGGAGCCGCCTGGTCGGCTGGAAAACAAGGATTCCGCGAAATGGCCGCAGCGGATGCCTCTCTCGATGCCAAACTCGCGGGGCCACTCGCCAAGAGCAGCCGTGCCGCAGGTCGCCTCATCGCCGCCTCCATGCATGCGCCCGCTGGCGAGCAGGGGTTGGAGAAATTTCTGCGCGCCATCGACCGAGGCGAGTCTCCCGGGCACATGGCGGCAGTTTTTGCAGCCCGCGCGTCCATTTTTCACTTTCCGAAAGACATCACCCTCGCCGGCCTCGTCTTTGCAGAAATGCGCACCGCCCGCGTCGAGGAACTGTGGGGCGTCATCGACGACTGCCTGCAGGCAGTTCCCGCGTGCGAGCCCTCCATCTTCCGAGCCGCCTGACAAAGCCATGGCCACACTGGAATCGCCCGACATCGAAACGAAAGACCAATCGGACCTCGAATCCGTCTGGTCGGTCATCGTCCACAACGATCCGGTGAATCTCATGAGCTATGTCACGCTCGTCTTCCGCCGCGTGCTGGGCTTTTCCAAACAAAAAGCCGAACGCCACATGCTCGAAGTCCACAACAAAGGCCGATCCATGGTGTGGTCCGGCTCCCGAGAGCAAGCTGAACTGTATGTCCAACAACTCCACGCCCACCTCCTCCTCGCCACTCTCGAAAAGTCACCAACACCTTGAATTACAAAATTTTAACCACGGAGTACACAGAGAGCACGGAGGAGGATTTGATGGGACTGAATATTCACACCTGTTAATTCCGAAAGCGGATTTTTAGACAAGATAACGGAAGCGAGGCGGAGCGAAAAAAGACTTCGACAGGCAGCCCAGCGAATCGATTTTAAAAAACTACAAGGAAAGTTTTAGGTGCCCAAGGTAGATTGCACAAATATTGAATACTTTTGAAAGTGCTAACAACTCATATTCTCTGTGCTCTCTGTGTCCTCCGTGGTTAATTCTGAAATTCTGTTAATTCTGTCCAAAATCCGAAAATGCTGAAAATCCAAATACTCCCGAACGGATCTGTTTTTTTCGATGAGTTGGAAGAGTCTTTTTACCAGATTCTCTGCTCGATTCGGGAGCCGGTGGAGTCGGGCGATCCCTGGGTCGAGTCGCGCCTGTTTCCCCAGCCCTCGGAGGACAGCAACGAGAGCGATTTGCTTGATGATTGGAAATCCCTCATCGAGCCCGACCTACACGACAGCTTCCTCGCCGCGCGCGAATCCGTCGCCGCCGACCTCCGCAGCGCGCAGCGCAACCCCAAAGGCTCCCTGCAGTTTACTATTCCGCGCAGTCACATCGACCTCTGGCTCAGCGCCCTGAATCAAGCCCGCCTCGCCCTCACCGAAATTCACCAATTCACCGAGGCCGATCTCAGCCGCGCTCCGCGTGACCTCGACGACCCACGCGAATTCGCCCTCATGCGAATGGGCATCTACGGCAGCCTGCAAGAATGGCTCGTTGCCGTAGCGGGTTGATATTTTCTACCCCTCCGCTGAGTTGAAAATCAAATCCAACGATCAGTATTTTTGGATATACAATTGGTAGAGCGGGAGATTGGGGAGAATTCGAAGTTTTTGCGAGTAGATCGTCGTAAATGCATCGATGGCCACTTTGGGAAGCAGGAGCGGGTTTTCCGTGCCTGGGCGCATCGGAGACCAGATGTAGTCGTCAAATGCAATGACTCCGCCGGGTTTGAGAAGTTGGAAAGCCAGCACGGCATCGCCCAAGACATCAGTCGCCTGGTGGCTGGCATCCACGCTGATGAAATCGAACGGGGGAGTGTTCTCGGCAATCAAGCGGCAGAGTTGATCCAAAGAAAAGCCTAAGCGCACCTCTACTTTAGCCGGCGATCCTACAGTGGAGATATTTTCCTCAAACTGCTTTCTCAACCCACCAAGCTCCATGTTCTTATGCTCGATCCCGCCTTGGAAGCTGTCGATCGACACGATCGTGGATTCCGGCGTTTTGCAGAAGTTTTCGAGTAACCAGCATGTCGAGCGCCCTTCGAAGACGCCCACTTCGAGGATCCGAAGGTGAGGCGTTTTTTGAATCATTCTGGAAAGGATGAATTGCCAGCCAGGAATGCTGCGGCTGAACCAGTCTTGTGTGAACTTGGCTTCGGATTGGGACATAACACGTCTTAAGGTTGAAGCAGTCTTGTTGATATGCGTTTAATTGAGGTAGTCTATAATGTCCAGTTTGAGAGCAATTTTCAACGGCCTTAGACCACCGCTAAAGTTAGTTGGCCTCGATTTGGATGTTGTCGATCGTGTTGGTCCTGAGGCGGAGGAGGCGCCGGATGGGGTGACGCGGAGGAAGATCGTGCCGCTGGAGGTAGCGTTGAAGGTTGAGAAGGAGTGGTTTGTGAAATAGGAATTTAAGGTGGCGTTGCCCATGGAAGTGAAATTGCTGGGGCGTTGTTACTCCAAGACCATGCGTGGGTTGTGAAGCCACCTGTGGAGTTGGCAACCCCGTAGTTGATCGTGTAGGTTTTGGTGGCGGTGGAAGCGCACCGAAAGATCACGGGCTGGGTGTTTAATTTTGGATTCAGAACAACTTCTATCTCAATGACAAAAAGCTCTCGACAAGTCGATTTTTCCAATCCAAGGGGTTAACTACATTTTTGAATTTACTTCTTTGTAAATATAACCAGAAAATTAAGTTGCTATCTTGAATATATTTGAATCAGAGAGATTTGCTTGATTTAGACCTCCGCCCATAACTGCTATCAAGTTATCGCTTGTATCTACTGCTCCATTTCTGTTGGTATCGACATAAAGGTAGCTATTGACAGCGCCTCCAAAAGTTCCAACACTAAATTTGTCGTTATTACCAAGCAAGTATCCAAAAGTGTTTTGAGGGACGGCTGGATCAGGGTCTGTAACTCCATATTGCGAAGACAGGTCACAAATAGTAAATCTATCACCATCAGCTAAATTAAAATCAAGTATGATCGCGTAGTCCAAGTCTCTTGCCTCAACATTGTAATAAACATTTTCAACATCTCCGAGAACAAAGTTATCTGCACCGCCTCCACCTGTGAGCGTGTCTTTTTCTTTGGCACCAAGCGCAGTTGCAGATGTGCCGGTTAGTTTATCAGCGCCAGCTCCACCCAAGATAGTGTCGCTTCCAGCTCCGCCAACGATTGCTATGGTTCCTGTGTATCCGGATGCATCAAAAGTATCACCGCCTGCACCTCCAATAACTGTCGAAATGCCAACCCCCTCCGCATTATTCGCGATGGTTATATTCAATTCGTTTGTTGCATCAGATGAAGTTTCTGCACCATTCTCAAAAACGAATATTTCTAAAGAAGAAAGGTTGGCAAAATGGGCATCAATTACTACTTGGTCAGGGGTAAATACTTCAGGATCTTGATTGCTACGAAGAGTTAATGTGTCATTTTTTGTTGTCCCTGTTGTTCCTTCAATTGTCGCCCCTTGCAAATCTGAGTCTAGTTTATAAACAAATTGCAAGGCTCTTGTATCTTCACTTGGCGGTAAGAAATCGTTAAATTGACCTGCGTAAACTTCATCCCCAGTAGAGAAAATCACTGTTTCAATACCTGCCATTTCTGCAAATCTACTTAAATTGTAAGTGTTACCGCCATCAGCATGGGTAATAAAATTCTCGATCGCTCCTATATATTCAGCCCAATTTACTGATCCCAAGCGAGAAAATTGAATATCATCAAAATTTTCCCCGTTTGGTGCATCCACCAATGTTAAGGAGTCGGATCCACTGCCGCCATCCAGCGAGGCATCGGTGGCAGCATTGCCGAGAACGGCGGACCGCATAACAAAATTGATACCATTGGAGTTGTTAAGCATGCTTATAGTGTCAGAACCCAATCCGCCATATATGCTTGACAAACCAGCATCATTGCCAAGCTGCACAAAGTTATTACCGGCATTCAATGCAAGAGCATCAAATGATCCTTTGAGTGAAGTGACAGCACGAGCATCCGCTCCCAATAATTGGAGTGTGTCATCCCCATCTCCGCCATTGAAGGTCAAGTTGGATAACGCCGCGAATGAAGTCTTCACCAAATCGTCATCCTCCCCAGCGGATACCAACAATTCACCTAAGAAACCTGACACATCAATGTCATTGTTTCCACCAAACATGGATAACTCATCGAGCCCACTGCCAAGAGCCATTTCGCCCAGCACAATCGTTTTCGCCCCCCCAGAACGCATGAATAACTGGCCAATGTTTCCTTGGAACATGTGTTCGAAGTCACTATCTTCCAAATCGGAACCGTCAAGAATCACAAACCCAGTCGAATTACTACCGATCACCTTGGCATAAGCAAAATTTTCAGTCGTGCTAACCAAAGTGTAACCAGAGCCCTTACTCGCATCGACAGTGATAATGTCATTATCATCGCTTGGGGTGTAAAGGAAATTGCTAGCCATATCGATCGTGTCCCTTCCTGTGCCGCCGATAATGGTTTCAATTCCGGCCGTTAGATATGCATCATGAAACAAAAACCGATTATTGCCATTCGCGGTTTGGATTACATCGATATTGAGGAGGCTGGCTACCACTTCATCGGTCACGGAAACTCCATCGCGTGAGAACTTGACAGTATCCACGCCCGTGCCGCCGACCATTGTGGTGATGTTTGTGAGATAGTTTTGGTCGGTGATTTGGAAGAGCACTCCAGCGGAACCGTAGGCTGAGGTATTAATGGTATTGCCCACACCATCGTCATCTCCTTCACCACCCACGAGCGTGCGGATGCCAGCGATGAGCGCGTCTTGCCCGAGGACGATGGTGTTGCCAGCATCGTTGAACTTGAGGGTTCCGATTTTGGACAGGGAGGTGAAGTCAACAGCCGTCGTTGTGTCGTTGAAAGTGAGGGTGTCGAGACCGTTGGAACCGCCCACAATGGAGTTCACTCCAAGGCTGCCAAGGATAAACTCGTTTCCTCCAGTAGAGCCGCCAATGAGTGTGTTCGTATTGGAGGTAGAGCCAATCAAGCGCGCCCCCGTGCCTGCGCTGGCATCGATGAGGATGTCTAAGTTAAAAGCGCTTGCATCGATGGTGTCTTTGCTGGTGCCGCCGATGACCGTTGCTATGCCCTTGGAGGCTGCGGTGGTGCCGAGGGTGATGCTATTGCCGTTTGTGGCGCTGCCGAGGAGCAGTTTCTCGATAGCCGAGATGTTTCCAAAGGCTGAATCGCCAATAGTCTGGGCGCCAGCAAGAAGTTGGATGGTATCGTTGCCGGTGTTGCCATTGATGAAGCTGTTTTGCAAATTCACACCGTTTTTGATTTGGAAGAGATTGCCAAGTGCGCCGCCGAGCAGACTGTCGCGGCCGCTGCTCGCGTTCATGTTCCAGGTGAGAGTATTAGGGGCACTATTGTAACCCGAGGCATTAATGGTGTTCGGGCCGGTGCCGCCTACAATAGTGGCGATGCCGGCTGTGATGGCACCAAGGGTGATGCTGTTTCCGGCGCCGACGAGATCGAAAACCTCGATGCTGGAGAGCTTGTCCAATGCCGAGGTCGATACTGTTTGGCCATTGGCACTGAGCCTCAAGGTGTCCGTGCCGCCGCCGCCGACGACGCTGGCTCCGCTGAGATTCGACCCACTCGTGAAGATGAACAGGTCGTTTGCAGAAGCAGCCGAACCGCCAATGAGGGTGTTGTCATTGGTTCCAGCCGTGATGGTATCGCCAGTGGTGCCTGTGCTGGCGTCGAGATAAACTTTCTTAGTAGTTGCGGAGAGATTGATCGTGTCGCCACCGTCTGCGCCGCCAGTCAGGCTAACCGTAGTGCCGAATTTGTCTTGGGCAGTTGCCCCGAGCGTAATGGTATTTGCGCCCCCTGTGAGAATCAGACCATCAAGGTCGGAAACCTGCGCAAAAGAAGCGTCGGATAGCACCTGGCCAATCGTCGTGATTTGCAGGTAATTGGTAGAGGAAGCTCCGCCAACAATGGAGTTGTTGCCAAGGAGAGACGCTGTGGAGATTTGGAAGTAGTTTGTAGCGGTTGCTGAGTTATTGCCAACCAGCGTGGCGCGGCTTGTTCCCGTGCCGACAGCGAGCGTGTCACCCAGCGTGGAGGAACCGCCGATAAAATCACCTTGAATCCAAATATTCCCGCTAGTCATTCCGGCGGCGCTCAGGATATCCGACGAGGCGCCGCCGAAGAGTGAAAGAACGCCACCCGCTTGGGCATTGGTTCCCAGAGTGATCGAGTTGCCCGTTAGCGAGGAGGCTTGAATGACCTCGACAGAGGAAACATTCAACTGGTTGTCGGTTACTGTCGCCGCTGCTGTGAGAAGCAAGGTGTCGGTGCCTGAGCCGCCATCGATTAATCCATCAACCGAATCGTAAATGAAGATATCTTCGCCGTCACCACCAAGCAAGGTGTCATCTCCAGCTCCTCCATCGAGTGTGTCGTTTCCACCGAGACCGTTCAGGACATTGTTTCCCGCGTTTCCAAAAAGTGAGTTGGCAAGCTCGTTGCCGCTGCCACGGGTATTATTGTCGCCAGTGAGACGCAATACCTCAAGAGACGAACCGCTGGTAAGCGTGTAGGATGAAATTGCTTCTATAACGTCCGTTCCCTCGCCTGCGAGTTCGACTACCGTGTCGCCAGCATTATCCACGACATAGATATCGTCACCGATGCCGCCTAACATACTATCGGCACCGAAGCCGCCATCAAGCCGGTCGTCGCCCTCTTCGCCGAGGAGGGTGTCGTTGCCGCCGTTCCCGAGGAGGGTGTCGTTGCCGGTGCCACCGAGGAGTGAGTCGTTGCCTCCGAAGTTTTCAACGAATGCACCATTACGAATTTCAAACACATAAACTCCGGGTTGTCCCGAATTCAGACCGGCTTGCGGAAGGTTTTGATCCAACTCCAACATGCTGAGATCATCGCCAGACTGAGGGAGTTCGATGACTGTTCCCGTTCCAGTATTGAATCCAGCTCGTGCTGCCTGGCCTCCAAGACCGTTTGTTCCCCCGCTGGCGGTCCCTGTTGTCCAGTCTATATTTTCGTAACGAAAGACGATGAATGCATTGCCTCCGCCACTGTCTATCAACTGAACCTGAAATGCGTTAACTTTGGTATCCGCATTTGTTCCGCTTGTTCGCTGACCAAAATAACGGACATCATCCCAAGTTACTGTGAGAACCCGATTTTCGTCGTCAACATCCCAGTAAATAAGGTTTGTTCCAGCTGAGTTGCCGCCTGGACTGACATTGGAGCGCCCGCTGCTGGTGTAAACATCTGCCCAGAATGGGGCGATAATCGAGGTTCCCAGTCCTGCATCTATGGATCTGGGATTGAATGTGCTTAAAGCGCCTTCAAATGTGATATTACCATTCGTATTGATAAAAATATTCTTAACCTGATTTCCGTAGAGATTGAGACCATCGGGCCCAAAGATGGAAGTAATATCAATGGCAGAAGAAGAGTTGTCATCGCCACGGGTCACTGTTCGCTCACCAAAGGAGCCAGCATTTGTAATACCGGAAGGCGTGCCGAGGTTATTGACAAGCGCATTTGTGCCGTTGAGAAGGTAGCCTGCCGCGACATCGGTTACTGTCCTTTCCGTTAATGAGATAGATGGCAGCTGTCCATCTCCCACGATGTAGTCATCTCCACCGAGACCACTAAGTGTATTATTGGAATTGTTTCCAGCAAGTGTGTTTTTTGAATCGTTGCCGGTTCCAGCAATGTCGCTTGACCCGTCCAATGCTAGACTCTCGATGTTATCCCCAAGCACGTAAGCTGCCGCCGTAGAAACAACGAAATCCTTACCAGCATTTGCATTCTCAATAACCAGATCACCTGAGTTATCAACAAAATAAGTGTCGTTGCCCAAGCCGCCAATCAGCGTGTCCGCTCCGGTGCCGCCGTCGAGGGAATCTGCCCCAGCGGTGCCGTTGATAGCATTATTCCCGCTATTACCAGTGAAGGTCACGCCTGTGCCGGCGCCTGAGTAGGCTAGGTTTTCCACATTGACGTAATTCGCCATCGAGAAGGTAGACTGCGTGGTTTGAATCGTATCCGTGCCGCCGCCAGCGGCTTCGACCACTAGGTCCAAGGTATCGCGGAGTGCGTAGGTATCATTGCCTGCACCACCTTGCAGGGTATCGACAGCCGAGTCTGTGCCGCCGTCGAGCTGATTATTCCCCGAATTGCCGGTGATGTTGTTGGCTTTGAGATTGCCGGTGCCGTTGATATTGCTACCGCCTGTGAGAATGAGGTTCTCAATCGTGGAGTGGGTCGCGAGGGAGAAGGTGACGAAGGATTCAACCGTATCGGTGCCATCGTTTGGGTCTTCGATGCGCACATCTTGGCTGATGACGGCGAAGGTATCGTTGCCGCGCGAACCAATGAGCCGGTCGCCAGCAGCCTTCTGTGGGATTCTAGCGCTATCTTGGGTGGCGTAAATGATGTTTTCCTGCAGTTTGGGGTTCGAGCTTTTGCTGCCTACCTCAGCGTAGCCGGGGCCACCGCCGCTGTTAGAGGCACCTCCTTTGCTACTACCCCGTTTTTTGCGACCGGACCTACTCGAGAATTGACCGGATTTGCTGGAACCGCGTTTTTTGCGGGCGGCTTCGACGAGGAGTCCGCGGCCTTGGAAGAAAAGTGGTGCGAGCGAGTCATCACTCGAAGCGTCATCCAGCCGGAGGCCGAGGACAGCGGCTGCGAAGCGGGCGCCCTCTTCGCCAGGAGTTTCTTCGGAGCAGATTTCTTGATCAAGGAAGTGACCAATCTCTTCGATGAGGACAGCGGAGAGATTTTCGTGGGGGCAATCGGAGGAGATATAAATCTCGCGCGTCTCGCGACTGTAGCCGCCCCAGAGACCAGGCATGTCGATAGCGGGAAGTGTGCGGATAGCGGGGAGGAGGGAAAAGTCGGCACGCTGGAAGGCGACGATATGCTTGAAGGCTGTCGCCCAATCTAAGCGAGGGCCGTAGATGCCCTCCAGATCGGCTTCTGCGGTGGGGCTGGAGGCCCAGATAGAGAGGAGCTGAAGGTGATTTTTCAGGGTAACACGGTGCATGGCCTCGGGGATATTGGAAACAAACATGGGCTATTAGATTCTTGTATCGGAAAAATGTTCAAAAAGGAAAGGAGGAAATGGGATTTTTTGGCGAAATGATGAGCGGCAAAATTATTCAAAAAGGAGGTGGAAGGAGTCCTCGTGCCAAGCGCGGTGCTGATAGAGGTAGGAACGAGACTTTGGTTTGTCCCGCTCCCCCCTCCGAACCGGACTTGCAGATCTCCCGCATCCGGCTCTCCAGTTAGTGGTTTGCTCCATATCGGAGACTGATGATTTCCGAGACTTTGGCTTCCAGCAGGCACAAGAGCCCCAGTTCGGTGAAGTAGCGGTTGGGCCAGCGTTGGTGGTCTCTGCCTCGACCTCGGCCTTTGCAGCCGCGTCGCTTTCTCAAGATGGAGCGCAATCTCATGCGTATCCATCCGTCGATGCCTCCAAGTTCGCTGTCCTTGGCGTGTTTGAAGTAGCCATACCAGCCGACAAGCGTCTGGTTGATGTCCGCCGCGATGGCTTCCATGCTCTTGCCGTCGGTCCGTCGCGTCCGGGGTTTGATGGATTCGCGCAGCTTGCGCATGCTTTTGGGCCGAACCAATTTCATCAATCTTCCCCGCTGGCTTCTTTGGAACCGATAGCCGAGGAAGTCAAAATGACTCTCTGCCGTGTTCACGTCCACCGTGCGGGTTTTCTCTGGATGCAAGGTCAGCCCGGCTTCTGTCATCCACTCCCGTAGCTTTTCCAGCGCGGCTCCAGCTTCTTCCTGACTGCGACACAACACGACCATGTCGTCGGCATATCGCACCATTTCAAAGCCAAGTCCGGCCATCAGCCAATCCAACGGATTGAGGTATATGTTCGCCAGCAGCGGGCTTATGACTCCGCCTTGTGGCGTCCCGTCTTTGGCTTCCTGCCAGCTTGCTCCATCAATGACTCCTTGTTTCAGGAACCCTTCGATCAATCCCAACACCCTTCCGTCGGCAATGCGCTCGCGCACCAGCGCCATCAGTCTTTGGTGAGGTATCGCATCGAAGTATCCCTTGATGTCCACATCTGCGACAAGCGTATGCCCTGCCTCAAGCAGTGCATCCACTCGCCGCAGTGCCTCTTTGCAACCACATCCGGGGCGGAACCCGTAGCTGTGCTTGGCGAAGCGGTTTTCGAATATGGGCTCTATGGCCATTCTCACCGCTGCCTGCACCACGCGGTCGACAACCGTGGGTATACCCAACGGTCGCTTTTCCACGCTGCCAGGTTTATCGATCCACACCCGTTTTACTGGCTTGGGTTGATAGGCGCCTCGCTTGAGTTGCTCTTTAACGGAGAGCAGCCGAATCTGGCTGTCTTTGTCGAAGCGCTCTATCGTGATGCCGTCCACGCCGCACGCCCCTGCGTTGGCCTTCACCTTTTCCCATGCCAGCCCAAGTGTCCATTCCGACCAAACCTTATCGATCAAACTGAGCCACTTGTTTCCTTCTATCCCTCGTTCGAGGGCCATCAGCATTGGCTCTGTCCATACTCCGCGTTCGGCTTTGTGGCGCTGCCACAAGTCCTCTTCCGCTTGTTTATCCCCTACGGGAACTGGCGCGGAGGTTTCTTCGCAGTTCATGCCCTTTGCCTTTCCACCTTCCTGCCGCCCTTCGCTCCACAGGAATTACCCCGCTTCTTCGCTACTATGGCGGCTCTGACTCCTACGCGGTCCCGTCGAAACGGGTTCCTGCCCGCGCAGGTCTCAACGCTTCCATATGACACCTTCCCCGCGTTCTCACCCCAACCATCCCCAACAGCCCGTTTCTCCTCCTTATACGAGGTTTGTGAGAGGAAACGGATATGGCTCTTGCCACTGGCTTCGCCACTCGCTAGCAGGCTCGCCGCTGTTGCAAACCGAATCGGGTTCACTTTCGTTTGGGACCACAGGTCCGCCTCGGGCTGCTCCCCACCCCGTCTCACGACGACGCAGTTGCCTCCGGCTCCTCTCCCGTTGCTCGTCTCGGTATGACTCAGACTTTCACTGGTTGATTTTATATATGTGCGTTCGCACTAGCGGCGTCTCTATGAGCGCCGAATCGCGGAACATCGGCGGTCACAGACCGCTATCAACAGGAGTCCAAAAGCATTCAGCTTTTGGTATAAGACCACAAACAATGAAAAGAGTATATATCATTTTTATGTAATTTACTTGCCGAAGCGCTTTCGAGGCTTAATGATGGCTTCTTCTTTTTTTCCCGCATCAGCCACATGAATAATTCCCTTATTACCAGCTCTAAAAACCCCATTCTTCCCGGACGCGGTGTCTGCGATCCTCACATCCACATTTTTCAGAACAAGGCTTATCTTTACGCCAGCCACGACCGCGATCCCGCCAATACCTATTGGCTGATGGACGACTGGCAGATCTGGTCGTCGGAGGATCTCGTTGGATGGACGCTGGAGAGCACTGTGCGACCAGAGGACACCTATGTGGGAACTTGCGAAAATTGCTGGGCCACTGATGCCGCCGAGCGCAACGGCAAGTACTACTTTTACTTCTCGCAAAAGAACATCGACACTGGGGTCATGGTTTCTGAGCAGCCCGGTTGCGGTTTCGTGGACGTGCTCAGGCAACCGATGTTGCACCGCGAACTGACGCCTACCCGCTCCTACGATCCCACGGTCTTTATTGATGACGACGCCGCGAGCACGCCTTATATCATTTTTGGTAATCATTTTGGACAAGGTTACTTCATCGCACGGCTCAACGAGGATATGGTCTCACTCGCCGAGGCGCCGGTGCGCATCGGCATCGACGGGGGTTGTGCACGCACCGACAAATCGTTTCTGCACAAACACGGTGGCCTCTACTATCTATCGTGGGATTCCCGCTACGCCACTTCGGAGAGTATTTACGGGCCCTACCGATACCGTGGGTGCATCGGTGTCTCCCATGATCATGGATCCTTTTTTTCCTGGCGCGGCCAGTGGTTCAACGCCTTTACCATTTTTGCCCCCAGCCTGTATCACCGCGCCACAGGGCTTTGCTATGTGCATTACAGGAAAAACGGCGAAATGGTCGCCGACCAGCTCATCGCCGAGCACGGGGTCGGCCAATACGATGCCAATTGGAATAAAATCGAAGCTGAATGGTTCATGTCCGCCGATGGGGCTGAAAAGACCGAAAACGCCAGTGGCGGCTTCGATGTGACAATCATCGCGGATCGGGCATGGCTTTGCTATCCCAAGATTAAAGGCGTCCCAAGCGGGGCGTCACTCTGGCTCTATTTGGCGAATCCCAGCCCCAGCCCATGCACGATGGAGGTCCGCATAGGCGGGCCATCCGGGACGATCATCGGCAAAGTGGAGATCCCTTCGACGTTTGCTCATGGTGTCTGCGCCTACGAAACCTTCCGTTGCGATTTGCATGACACGCCTGACTGCTTGGATCTCTGTTTCGTTTTCCATGGCGAAGGACAGCCTCTATTGAACTTGGATTGGTTTAAATTCGCCGTCGTTCCATAGACGCCGTGCAAGAACCATAAGTGATGGATGGGATTTTCGAACCTGCAACTCCTGTGCTTGCCACCTTATCGTCTGGGGAAAAATTCCTGAGAGCCCCTGCGTTTCGAAAAATTACATTGTAAATTTTATTACATCATTAGCAAATCCCCTTGGAAAATCTGATAAATCAAAATCATCGATACATCATCCCATGACCCATTTGAATGTCGCTCTCCACAATGTGGCTGAAACGGAAACCCTCGCCGATGGCGGACTTGTTCTGCACCGGTATCCCAAAAAAGTCCGGCGCTCCCTGTCCATGTTGGGCAGGATGATCTCCGAGGACAGCGCGGGGGTTGAGATCCGCTTCGTAACCGAGTCGCCTTGTTTCCGGATTTCCTTGGGAAGCCGCCCCTCCTTTATCTCGCCTTATGAGCACCATGGACAAGAAATCGCGATTCTTCGGGGGGCGTTTGTCCATTCCATCCACAGTCTCGAGCCTGGGCGCGTGAACCATATTCATGTGACCAATTTTTCAGGGGGCGATCCGTTTTTGGAATTTACAGGTAAAGAAACTCCTCATGCAGGTTTCTCGCCGAATGTCTGGAGGATTTTTCTCGGGCGCTGCGCCAACATTTTCTACGGATTGGAGACCTTTGACCATCCCGTGCGTCCTCCGGAAAAGGGGGAAACCCCGGCTCGGCGCTGGCTCGCCTATGGAAGCTCGATCACCAACGGCGCCTCGGCCTCGCTCCACCTCAACAGCTATGTTTACCACGCCGCACGCGCGGCAGAGCTGGATGTGCGGAATCTCGGTCTCTCGGGTTCCTGCCTTTGCGAACCCGAGGTGGCGGATTTCCTCGGGGCCCAGGACGACTGCTCAGTCTTCACCCTGGAGGTGGGAGTGAACATGAGAGGGTCTGTCGAACCGGAAGACTTTCGCGGGCGTGTGGAGCGGCTTCTGGAGAAAGTCCACCGGGCCGACCGGAAGGTTTTTTTGATTACCGTGTATCCCAACTACGCTTCGAGGGATCCTGACCGGAGGCAGAAGGCTTATTCGGAAGTGCTCCGCGACATTCACGCTGGTGGCCGGTGGCCGAGCCTTGGCCTGATCGAAGGCGGTTCCGTGCTCGACTCGCCCGGCGATTTGACGACCGATATGATCCATCCCTCCGATTATGGGCACGCCCGCATGGGGCGAAATCTTGGCGACCTCCTTCGTGGCGACCTCGAACCGCATTCGTGAGACCTCCTGATACAGACCCAAACTCTAAGCGAGTCTAATGAATACACCCCAACAAACTATTCGCATGCACTCGCATGCGTTCCTTGCTGCGCTTCAATTTTGTTTATTCGTCTGGATCTGCAGCATTCTGAGCTCTCAGGCCGCTCAACCTAACATTCTGCTCATCCTGAGCGACGATCACAGTGCCCCTCATCTGGGTTGTTACAGTAATTCCGACCTGCACACACCGCGCTTGGACCAATTGGCCAAGGACGGGATGATCTTCACGCGCGCTTACACGACGGCCCCTCAATGCGTGCCCTCCCGTGCCTCGATTCTTACGGGCCGCTCGCCGGTGGCGATCGACATGACCCGGTTTTCTGCGCCATTGCCGAAGGAAGTCGTGACGCTGCCGGATCTGCTGCGGGAACGCGGCTACTACACAGGATTAATGGGGCGCACCCATCACTTGGATGGAACCCCGCAACCCGGCCCGATCGGGGCTGCATACAAAGACCTAGGCTTGGCGACAATGTCCCAGCGCGTGGATGTCATCAACGAGGACAAAGACCGCACAAAGGCTCCGGCTTACCTCAACGAGTTCCTCGACAAGGCCGGGGACAAGCCCTGGTTCCTGCAATTTTGCTTTTTTGACCCCCACCGTCCGAATGATGCAGGAGATCATCCCTCGCCTGAATCCCTGACGCTCCCCGGGCATTATCCCGATCTGCCGATCACAAGAGGGATGCTCGGACGTTATTACAAAGCGATCGAGCGCTTGGATGGAGATGTGGGCTCTTTGTTAGACATTCTCAAAGAGCGCGGTTTGGACTCGAACACGCTGGTCGTCTTCATGGGCGACAACGGCGCCGCACAGCTGCGTGGCAAAGGAACGCTCTATGAGTTTGGCATCAATGTTCCGCTCGTGATGCGCTGGCCCGGCGTCATCAAACCCGGCACCAAAAGCAAGGAGCTCATTTCGGGTGAGGACATCACACCAACGTTGCTCGCCGCGACAGGAACCAAAATCCCGGATTCCATGACGGGCTTCAGTTTCCTTCCGCTTCTGGAAGGAAAAAGCTTTCGCGGCCGCACGGAACTCTTCAGCGAGCGCGGGTCACACGCCAGCACCTTGCCAACAAATACCGGAGCATTCGACTTGAGCCGCTGCATCGTGACCCCGACGCACAAGCTCATCTACAACGCACTGCCCAAGCTCAGCTATCTCCCGGTGGATTTCGGCTACGAAGCCGAGTGGTATGAAGTCATGGCAGCCAACCAGCGTGAGTTGCTTTCACCCGAGCAAAAAGCCGCCTACTTCCCGCCCGAGCGTCCAATGTTCGAGCTCTACGACCTGACCAAGGATCCTTACGAACTCAATAATCTCGCAGGCAAAAAAGAATTCGCAGACCTCGAACTCGAGCTGCGCGAGAAGCTGGCCGTTTGGATGCTCAAAGAGCGCGACTATCTACCGCTGCCTCATCCCAAATACAAAAAGCCCTCGCATTGAGATCGGCGCACAAGCCGCCCTGGCACCGTCTGGGAAATCCAAAATCTCAAAAAAATACATTCATTAGTTCTATGAGACTCAAACCAATCTCCTTGCTAGCCCTTTTCGTGTTTTTCTTGGCGCTGTCCCCGCAACTCTCGGCTGCACCGCTGAAACCAAAAAATGACGCACGCATTTGGCTGAATACAAAGATAAATGGCAAACCGACCCGCTTGGCCTTCGACACCGGTGCATGCTCCTGTATCCTTTTTAAACACAGTGCCAAACGGCTTGGGCTCTCATTCAGCGAACCTCGAAAGACTGAGCTTCTTGGCAATGGGCGGGTCATCGCTGGGGTCACCCAGGAACTTGAATTGGAACTTGAAGGGAACAAATTCAAGGGCCGGTTCGGCGTGGTGGATATTCCCAATAGCCTGCAGTCCGAGGTCGATTTGGATGGCGTTGTGGGGTGGGGGTCCCTCTCCAAGAACATCTTGAAGATCGATGCCCAAAAGCGTGAGGTCAGCCCTTTAGAGCATTTGCCCCAGGAGACGAAACACTGGACGAAGTTTCAGCTCGTTCCAAATTCCGACATTGTTCTGCTCGATACCCCAAGCGGCATCATATTTGTGGACACCGGGGATCCCGGAGGAGTGAAATTGGGTTCGGGGCTGTGGCGTAAATTCAAGGCAAAACAAAGTCCCGCTACGCTGGAAGGTAGCTACGGTCCGAGCACCGGTTTCAAGGTGCGTGAAGTAGCGTGGGCTGAAAACCTCCCTATCGGGGATTTGAAGATCGCCGGTGTGGCAATCAGAAAGAGACAGAAGCTGGATTTTAACCGGTCTCGCATGACTCTTGGCATGGAGGCCTTGAAAGATTTGGACCTGATCGTGGATGGCATAGGGGGCGTTGCCTACCTGCGTGCAAAAAACATCCCACCTCAGGCTTACCCTCATAATCGCCTCGGGGCCATTTTTGTTCCGCGTGAACTGATCCAGCGCAGCTCAAATAATGCGGAACTTGTGGCTCATGTGGTAAGGGGGAGTCCAGCCTGGGAGGCCGGGATCCGCAACGGCGATTTGCTTAAAGCAGTTGGAAAAAAGGATCTGAGCCAGCCTACCATTGCGGCTGCCAGAAAAGTCGACGAACTCTGGCAACGTCCGCCCGGAACTAAGTATCATCTGACCTTGAGGCGCAAGAATGGGGTTTTCAAAACCGAGGTCACCCTCCGTCAGATCCTGCCGCTGGAAAGCAAACCGGGAGCCTAAGAAACCCGAACTGGTTCGCCAAAAGCAAACCATGATGCCCTCTAATTCCTGCCACGATGGTCTTGGCACTGTCTCCCGCCGCACGGGCCAACCAGAGATCTCAAGGGCAACGCCACCAAACCGCGAGAAAGTTCGTCCTGTGACTTATCTAAGCCGTGAATTAATGGAAGCGACCTTCGAGCTCCCGGCACAAGGGAAGGCGATCGGTAAGATCTCGAAATAGCCTGCGAATCCTCACCCACACAGTGCCGCGTTGGAACTTTTTGTCAGGTAGCCAAACCTGAGTGGGATTGACGCTGTGGCATTGGCATCCGTTTCCTGTAGCAACTGTTTATTTATGTGGGCGATAATTCGGGGTTTTGGGAAAAAAAGAGACAAGCGGCGGCCTCATCGCCGTCGAAATAAACCGCCCCGTCATCGGCTGGAAGCCCAAGCCGCTTTCTCACTCACACTCAGCCTTCAGCCTTTGTCTTTTCCGAGTCCCCAGTCAGAAGCCCGAGCCGCTCGACGAATTCGACATACACGCACATGCTGGGCGAATAGCCTTGGGTGACGAGGCACTCACCGGTGTAAGGATCAAGCTGCTGGCGGAACTGGTCGCACCGTCCGATCGCCTCGACCCATTTGCTCATGAGATAACGGAAGTCTTCGTGCTTGCCGTAGTGCTCCATCCAACGCGTCGTCCTCAGAGCGGTCAGCGCCGTCGAGGGCCCAGTCCATCCATTCACAGAAAAGTCCTTGTTGCACTTTGGATCATCCATGGCGATGGACGGCAACGGATACGGTGTCCAAAAGGACTCCGGGTTGCGCGTGTGGCGGGCATAGATGCGATCGAAGGTGGCTTGGTCGAGCACATGCTCGGCATAGAGCCGATGGATGATGTCACCGCGCACGCGGACAAAGTTGTTCTGGGCGTCGAGGTCGTAGAAAAAATCGTCCTCGGGATCGTAGCAGTATTTGAAGATGAGCTGACGGATCTCCTCGGCTTTCTCGCGCCATTGTTCTGCCTCGATCGGCTTGCCGAGAAGATCGGCCATTTCAGCCAGCGCCCGTCGTCCGCCATAGACGGCGGCGGAGAGGTCCGGTGCAAGGAAAGGAAGTTTGACGGCTGCGGGGAAGTCTTGCGGAGGGTTCTCGTCAAGCCATGGCATGGGATAGACGGCCAACTCTCCGGGTTTGGAACAGGCGGCGGGATCGCCGTTGGGACAGGTTTTTGGAAGCCCCTCGAACCGGGGCGTGTGATCGTGTCCGGTGTCGAATTCGCAGAAAGCTTCGCACAGTCCGGTGCCCCGTGTGTTGCGGCTGCGCATGAGCCACTCGTCGTAACGCGCACAGGCTTTATAGGCCCTGGCCATGAACGCCTCGTTTTGCGTCATGCGCGCGGCTTCCAATGCCGTCGCGGCCACCGCATCTACGGTTTGCACCTGCCAATCCCAGACTCGGTCGCGGCGGATGCAAAACGGAATGTAACCATCTTCGCGTTGGTGGTGGAAAAAGACATCGTGGTTGGCGATGGCGATCTCGGGGACATGCCGCCCGTAGGTGATGGACTCGACGGGCGCGCACTCCAGAAAAGCGCCCGCATACATGCCGCCTTCGCACAGCACGGGGGATTCAAAATCGAAAAGCTTCCAGATATTGGTGGCCAGACCGGCCAAAGCTTCATCATATTTTTTTCTGATCTCTGCGGTGGTCATATTCTGAAACATAGCAAATAAATCCTTTGGGGTTGAATCCGACTTCTTGCTAAAAACCTTCGTTATTCTGCTATGAGCACTTTTGATTCGCGTGCAAAAACGGCGCGCCATTTTCGCAAACATCCGGTTCGCACCCCCGCTTTTCAGCTTCTGGATAGCTGGGAATTTTTATCCGGCCCCTCCTACGCCAATTGGCGCAGCCGGGGCACGAAGGATTGGCTCTTGATCCTCACGGTGGATGGGCGCGGGTTGGTCGGCTGCGACGGGCCGCTCTTCGAACACTCCCGCGGCGATGCCGTGCTCTATGAACCAAATGCCCCGCAGACCTACGGCACGGATCCCGATTGCGGTCAATGGCACACCTTGACGTGTCACTTCGAAATGCAGCGAGACTGGCGACCGTGGGTTGATTGGCCGCTGATGATGCCGGGGCTGCGCCACCTCCGCCTTAACAAGGCGGATGTCTTGGACGAAGTTTGCACGGCTATGCGAACTTGCATTCGCAATCAACGGCAGAGTCGGGGGTCGGGCTTGCACCTTGCGACGAATGTATTCGAGCGGGCACTGATGCTCATGCACGATTCACGCCAAAGTGCGGGGCTTGACGCGCGCGTGCGCAAAGCGCTCGATATTTTGGGTGCTGAGCTGCATGAACCGCTTAGGATGAGCCGCCTGGCACAACGGTGCGGCGTGTCAGTTTCACGGCTGGCTCATATGTTTCAAGAACAAATGGGCGTGCCGCCTCAGCGCTACTACCAGCAGCTACGGCTCGAGCAAGCGGCCCGTCTTTTGCGAACGACCAACTGCACTGTGGCCGAAATCGCCGATAGCTGCGGCTATCAGAACGCCTTTTATTTCTCCACACGCTTCAAGCACGCATTCGGAAAATCCCCCAGTTTCTTTCGCAAAACGTCAGCTGCGCACTGAGCAGCGCTGCTATAACCCTAAATTCACCATTTGGGATAGAAGCTTCTTATCTGCTTTGCTTTAGATTTCAGCTTTTTAAACCCAGTTTGCCATTCCCAACTGCCGAATTTAGGATAACCGTGTAGATCACTATGCTGCGCTGTCCGGCTTCGCCCAAGTTTCGCAAGAATCTCAAAAAATAGCGCCAATTTGGCAAAATTTGTGATCAGATATTTTGTAAATAGTTCAATATCAACGATTTTATTTTTCAACTTTCATTTGTAGTGCCTAAAAATAACATTTATTAATTAACTCTATACTTTTTCTTTGTTATTTATTGCGCGCATGTATTTTAGGACAAAATCTATCAAGTGATTGCAGCTCGTTCAACTCATTCATTCCTATCGTAATAGCGAGGGTTTGCCTCGGCAGCGCGTCATCGCTTCCCTCGGCGACGCCAAACTCCCGGAGGCCGAAAAATCTCTCATCGCCAGTACGGTCGAGCGCCGTATCCATGGCGAAGGCGATTTCTTTGACTCCTCTCTATCCCCGGAAGCAACTGCATGGGTCGATCGCATCGTTCAGCTCGCAGGGCGCTCTCAAGCTGCCAAGCCAGTTCCTCAAGCCACTGTGGATGGCGTTATTCTTGATTCCATCGAGACCACCGATGGCGTGGAACTCGGACCCGAACTCCTCGCCCTCAAAGCCTGGGAGGAGTTGCGTTTTACACCGATGCTCGAGGCCTTGGGCATGAACTCCAGCGCCATTGCCACAGCCCAGCTCATGGTTTCCAACCGCCTCATCGAGCCTCTGAGCAAATGGGCTTTGATCGATTGGTCCCACCGCACCGCCTTTCCCGAACTCCTCGACATCCGCCTCACCAAAAGCGCCAAGGACCGCCTCTACCGCACCAGCGACGATCTCATGGCCCTTCGCAAGGACATCGAGGCCTCCCTGCGTGAGCGCGAGCGTGATCTTTTCTCGCTCAGCCGCAGCGTCATTCTTTACGACGTCACCAACAGCCATTTCGAGGGCTTCTGCGCTTCCAACCCCAAGGCCAAGCACGGAAAAAACAAGCAACACCGCAACGACTGCCGCCAGATCGCCGTTGGCATCGCCTTTGACGAATACGGATTCCCACTCGCCCACGAGACCTTCGAAGGCAATATGGCCGACACAAAGACCCTGCCGATCATCCTCGACCGCCTCGCCCGCCACGAGGATGGTCTCAAACCCGTGGTCATCCTCGACGCCGGATTCGCCTCGCGCGCGAACCTCGCCCTGCTCAAGGAGCGAGACTATTCCTACATCGTCAACATCACACGCGGTAGCCGCTCCATGTATGCCGATGCTTTTGAAAAAGAGACCTTCGAAGCCCTTCCCGGACGCTCCGAGGAACAGCGCGTGGAGGTGAAAAAAATCACCGATCCTGAGGACTCCGCGAGCCACTTGGTCCTGTGCCGCAGCGCCCAGCGACGCATCAAGGAGGAGGCCATGATTTCGAGTGCCGAAAAGCGATTCCTGGCAGCCGCCGCCGCCCTCGGCAAAAGCATTGAAAAGGGTGTCTTCAAGCGCGCCGCCGTCATCGAACGCAACATTGGAGCCCTCCAAAAACGCCAGGCCCGCATGGCGAGGTTCTACACCCTCAAACACCAAGCCGGCTGGCTCGAAATCACCCGCGACGAGAAGAAAATGAAAAGTGCTATAGCGCCCAATGCGGCGACTATGTTTTGAAGACCGACAAGAGCCTTGGAGCC
>JBILBH010000092.1:0-3907 GCA_044353785.1 Terrimicrobiaceae bacterium | reverse complement strand
TTTGCTTGCCCGATTTACGAGCCTGTTGTCGCCGCTTGGCATGGTCGCGAAGGATCACCCGCTTTGCCCAGCCGTCTGGCTCCGTATCTGCAATGGCTGCACAAAAGACCGAACCATCTTTGGATTTGCGGTGAAACTGCGGCCCAGGCACCAACGGCAAACCAGGATCCCAAGCAAAACAATCCGGTGCCTTGATCCAAGAATCGTCATAAGAAAACGCCGAGCGTTCGCGGGCTCCCGCCGCATCGTAATACAAAATCCCCACGCGCCGCGCCTCATTTCCCAAGAAAACTGAAATCGTCCGCTTCATAGGGCCGAATCGGTTTTCTTAACTCGAACGCGCTTGGGCAACCGCTCTTCATCCAAAATCAGCCCGTGCTCGTCTCTCTGCGTATCAGCCAAACCGCCGAAGCTTTCGCCAAATCCCAATACGAAAAGCGCCATGGCGTAAGCCCCCATCGAGACGGCTGGGTCTCCCTTTTCCATTCGAGCATAGGTGCCCTTTGCAACGCCAACACGCTCGGCCATCATCGCAACCGTCAACCTCCGCTTGCGACGAGCCCTCGCCAAATCGACACCGAACTTGGACAGCGAGCGCCGGAGACTGGATGGCAGAACATCGTGGAATGCTGATCTCACTTAAAAGTCAATATACTGACATTTAAGATTGATAAAGATCAATAAATAGAGCTTCACATTTCTTGGACACTGACACAGGTGACATTTATTCTATCCGCAGCCATGCCAGAGGATGGCACTCCGAGTTTTTAGCTGGCCCCCTGATGATCCTGCACATCCTGTCGATCCTGTCTGAAAAACGGCCTTCAGGCTCAGTCACTTCCAGTTCGAGTAGGGATTTTTTGCGAGGCAGGAATTATAGTAGCGGGCCTCGTGGGAGACTTCCTCCCCGACCCAGTCCGGTAAGTTGAAAGGCTGGTCTTCGCGCTCCAATTCGATCTCGGCGACCATGAGACCATCATTTTCGGCATGGAAGATATCCACCTCCCACTTCATGCCATCGTGGCGGACGATGTAGCGGGTTTTATCGATCAGTGGACGCTCGCACAGGGCCAACATGAGTTCCGCATCGCGCACGGGGATGTCGTATTGGAGTTCCAAGCGGGTAATGCCCTCGCGGGCACCCTTCACGGTCACGGTCGCCCTCTCGCCAGCTATGCGCACGCGAACGCTCTTGCGGGAGTCCGAGCAGAGGTATCCCTGCGAAAGCCGCTTGGGAGACCCCTCCACCAAGGAACGCCAGCCATCGCTGACAATGAGAAATTTCCGTTCGATCTCCAAGGGTTCGGCGCCGGGATTGTTCATGCCACTTGAATAGCGATTTTCGCTGGGGATGGCGAATGCTTTGCCGAGAGATTTAAGAGGATTTTGGATTGCCCGCTATGACGAAGCGCTTCAAAATTATCGCATCAGCACTCATGCATCCTTTAATCCTTCTATTACTTCCAATGGTTCTTGCGACCGCGTGGGGGCAGGTCTCTGCCCCAGCGTCCGAGGAGTCGACCCAAGCAGCCATTGAGTCCGTGCTGGCTGATTTTGATCAGAAGAAAAATGACGAAGCCCTCGCCAAGCTGGAGGTCTTGCAGAAGAAACTTCCCGACGATCCGCTCATTCTGAATCTGATTGGCTCCGTCTATACCCGAAAAAAAGATTTTCTCGCGGCCGAGACCTATTTTCGCAAAGCGGTGAAAAAATCCCCCGGCTTTTTTCCAGCGCTCTACAACATCGGAGAAATTCTCTTCCTTGAAAAAAAATACACCGAGGCGCGCGAGCATTTTCAGGCCATGAGAAGCACGGATACTGGGAACGAACTGCTGCAGTTCAAAGTCGTGCTTTGCGATCTGGGCCTTAATGAAATCGAGCGGGCCAAGAAGGTCATGAATGCCATCAAGTATCCCGGCAACTCGCCGGCGTGGTATTATGCACAGGCCGCCTATGAGAACCACGCGGGCAACAAAAAAAAGGCACGCGAATATGTCGCCGGCGCAAAATACATCTTCGGCTCGAAGACCGCCCTCTTCGATGAAACGCTCGAGGCAGCGGGCACCAATCTGCACTGATGCCACAAGACACCACCGACACTATGAAAACCCAACCCCGTCCGCTCCGTTCCCGCCTCAGCGGTGAGAAGAGACTCAACCCGCCCGATGTGCTTCTCCACGAGAAAGCCAGGGTGCTTGTGACCGGCGCCGGCGGTTTCATCGGCAGCGCCCTTGTCCATGCTCTCAACGAACGCGGCATCACGCAGATCATTGTCACAGACTGCCTCGGTGAGGACGAGAAATGGAGGAATCTTCTCCCGCTGAAATTCGAGGACTATGTGCCGGCGGATGAATTTTTGAGCGGCATCGAGGAGGATGCAGACCATTTCGGACGCTTCTCAGCGGTCTTCCACTTGGGAGCCTGCTCTGCCACCACGGTCACGGACTCCGATTTCGTGCTGAAAAACAACTACGCCTACACCAAGTCCCTCTGCCGCTGGGCACTCTTCTCGGGCGCGCGCTTTGTTTACGCCTCCTCCGCCGCGACCTATGGCGACGGCAGCGCGGGGATGGATGACAAAACCGAAGACCTCTCACGCTTTCGTCCGCTGAATCTTTACGGCTACTCGAAGCACCTCTTCGATCTCCACGCCTCGCGCGAGGAAATCCTGCCCGACATCATCGGGATTAAGTATTTCAATGTTTTCGGCCCGAATGAATATCACAAAGGCGACATGCGCAGCCTCGTCTGCAAGGCCTTCGATGAGATTCAGAAAACCGGCCGCATTCGGCTCTTCAAAAGCTACAAGCCGGAATACCCCGACGGCGGCCAGATGCGCGACTTCGTCTATGTAAAGGATGCCGTCGAGATGACGCTGCACCTCGCCGAGAATGAAGACGCAGGCGGTCTCTACAACATCGGCTCCGGACTGGCTCGCACTTGGATCGACTTGGCCAACTCTCTCTTCGCGGCCCTTGGAAAAACTCCGAACATCGAGTTTTTCGACATGCCCGAAACCATCCGCCACCAATATCAATACTTCACCTGCGCAGACATCTCGAAGCTCCGAGCAACCGGCTATACCAAGCCCACCACATCGCTCGAGGACGCCGTGCGCGATTATGCCGTCAACTACCTCCTGCCCGGAAAACGGCTTGGCGAGTAACTCTCCTACCCCACCCCGCTACGCCTGCCAGCGCTGCACGCACTGCTGCCGCTGGCCAGGCTTCGTGAAACTCACGGACTCAGACATCAGCGCCGTATCAAACTTTCTCGGCCTGTCAGAAGTCGACTTCATCCAAGAATTCACCCGGCTCCGCCCCCGCCGAGACGGACTCGCCCTCACCGATCAACCCGACGGTGCCTGCATTTTCCTGGAGGGCCGCGACTGCCGAATCCAGCCAGTCAAACCAATCCAGTGCTCCGGATTTCCCAACGAATGGAATTTCACCGGCTGGCGCGACGTCTGCGAGGCGGTCGAAGTGTAATAAAAGTCCGCCCCCCCACTGAACTATCCTATCTGGAGCGCGCCCGCTTGATGATTTTTGATAAGAAACGCTCTTCCCTCTCAAACTAGGGGTCACGCGTATTATCGCTTTTTACATGGGCCGCCCACAATGCCCTCCAATTGCTCGCAGGGTCACTCCACTGAAATCAGATTTTTTAAATCGCGTCAATACGCGGGACTTGTATCTTCCACCAAAAGATGCCCCCACAGCCGGTGCCGCGTATTGATCCGCCGCGTGTAGGCATTTTGAAACCACCCCATCCCCGCCGTGAGATTTGCTTGCGGAGTTTCCAAAAGCAGATGGTAGTGATTACTCATCAACGCATACGCATGAATCCGAAAACCCGCCCGCTTGCAAACCTCTCCCAGCGTTCTCAAAAAGGTCTTCCTGTCTTCGTC
>JBILBH010000065.1:0-12566 GCA_044353785.1 Terrimicrobiaceae bacterium | reverse complement strand
ATCAATCCGCGCTCATGACGGATGAAACTCGCGAAGCGCGCTGCGTGGTTTTTGCGCTTCCAGCCGACTCCAAGCTCGAGGGCAAGGAAAAGGTCGACGCCCTGCAGAAGCTCGCCAATGCCGCCATTGAGATGACAGATTCCTTGGCGCAAGCCGAATCATCCCTCGAACAACTCGCCGCAAAGGCCAACGCAAAGATCGTCAAACTCACCGCATTTGACCGCACGGGAAATCCAGCCCAAACACCATCCACGCTCAATGCCGAAACCATGTCCGACATTGCCCAAGCCTCATTCCTTCTTCCCCAAGTCGGCGCCACGAGCGATGTGATCCAGTCGGGGGATGCCTTCTATATCATCGAAGTCACCGCCTTGAATGCGGCCCGTCCCCTCACCCTCGACGAGGCCCGTCCGCGTATCGAAGCCCAACTCCGTGCGCAGAAGGCCGAGCAAATTTTCACCGCCGACGCGACATCCGCCGCGAACGCCCTTCGGGCTGCCGTGGACGGAGGAAAATCGTTTGCCGAGGCAGCAGCAGCGCAGAAACTCAATGTCGAAGAAATCAAAAATGTCGTAGCCGCCGCCGAATCGACATCCCCCGATAATCAGGCCATCGCGGGCTCCACCCTCTTGCTCAAAGAAGGCGAGGTTTCCAATCTGGAAGGCGCGCCTTGGGGTGCTTTCGTTGCTCAACTTCAAACCCGTGGCCCGATCGATCAAATGGCCTTCGGTGCCCGGGAGTCACAGATTCGTGAGAGCGTGCTGCGCAACAAACGCGACCTCCTCTTCATGGAGTGGCTGCGTGTGAGCCGCGAAGCCGCGCGCATCACCATGCCAGCAGGCCGCCAAGGCTGATGGATCAAAAGATCGACGAGATTTTCGACGATGCCACGGGCGACATCGCTGTTGGCGATCTGGAGGCGGCGATCGAGAAATACCGCCGTTGTGTCGAGATGGATCCGGAATTCTTCGAGGGTTGGCACGCACTCGGCATGTCGCTCATGAAAAACGGCCGCAACGCCGAGGCCGTGGAAGCCGGGCTGCAAGCCGTGAAGCTCCGTCCGCAAGACATGCTCGCCTGGTCCAGCCTCTCGCTCTTCCATGTCCGCAACAACCAGATCAAGGAAGCTGAAGCCGCAGGCGGCAAGGCCCGCATCCTGTCCTGGGGCGGAAAAATCAAAACCGATTCCTGACACACCATGCCGAACACATTCTTCATCACCACCGCGATCGACTACACTAATGGCGCGCCGCACATCGGCCATGCCTATGAAAAGGTCCTCGCCGACGCCATCGCCCGCCACCACCGCCTCGTCGGACGCGAGGTCTTCTTCCTAACTGGCGTGGATCAGCACGGTCAGAAGGTCCAGCAATCCGCCCAGAAGCGAGGCGTCGAACCAGCCGAGTTCGTCGCAGAGATCACCTCGCTCTTCGTGGAACTCTGGAAAAAACTCGACCTCAGCCACGACGCTTGGGCCGCTACCGTGGAGAACCTGCACAAAACCTGCGTGCAAGGCATGCTCCAGCGACTCTGGGATGAAGGCCAATTCTACAAAGCCACGCAAAGCGGCTACTACAGCGTGCGCCAGGAGCAATTCCTCACCGAAAAAGAACGCGGCCCCAACGGCGAATTCGGCCCCGAGTGGGGCGAGGTCGTCGAGATCGAGGAGGAGAACTACTACTTCAAACTCGCCGAGCACCGCGACTGGTTGCTCAACCTTATCGACTCCCGCACGCAAGCGGGGAATCCGCTCGTCGTCCCCGATTTCCGCGTCGCCGAGCTTCGAAATGCCGTGGAAAAACTCACCGGCGATCTCTGCATTTCCCGCCCGAAATCCCGCCTCACCTGGGGCATCGAGCTTCCCTTTGATCCGGCCTTTGTGACCTATGTCTGGTTCGACGCGCTCTCGAACTACATCAGCTTCGCCGGCTACGACGCCAAGCCGGGAGCCGATCTCAGCCTCTTCAAATCCCGCTGGCCCGCCCTGCATGTCATAGGCAAGGACATCCTTATCCCGCCCCACGGCATTTACTGGATGATCATGCTCCGCGCCCTCGGCTTCACCGATGACGAGATGCCCACGCTTCTCGTCCATGGCTGGTGGAACATCTCCGGTGCCAAGATGAGCAAAAGCCTCGGAAATAGCATCGATCCCGAAGTCCTCGTGGCCCGCTACGGGCAAGCTGCCGTACGGTATTATTTACTCAGCGACATCTCCACCGGACGAGATGCCGACTTCAGCATCGAGCGACTTGAGCAGCGCTACAACGCCGAGCTCGCCAACAGCCTCGGCAACCTGCTGAACCGCACCCTCAGCATGGCCAAGCGCTACCGCAGCGGCATCCTGCGTCGCATGGACTCCCCGCTCGCCGCCTTCGTTCAGGAAAAAACCGCCGCCTACGATGCGGCCATGAAATCCTATCAGGTCCAAGCCGCCATCGAGGCCGCGATGGAGATCGTGACCCGCTGCAACGCCTATGTGGAGGAAACCGCCCCGTGGAAACTCGCCAAAGACCCCGACCAATCCGATAAACTCGACGAGGTCCTCTACACGCTCTCCGAGTCCCTGCGCATCATCTCGATCCTCATGTCACCGATCATCCCCCGCGAGGCGAATGCCATACGCACCCAGCTCAACTGGCAGGGCGAAGCCTCCCTCGCCGCCACCGCATGGGGAGCGCTTCCGAAGGGCCACCAACTCGGCGAACCCGTCCCGCTGTTCCCGCGCATCGAGCCACAGCAGGAGTAAAAAGGCTCCGCTGGAGATGATCATTTTGGACAATCCATTGAATGATCAAATTCCAATGATCGACTCATGCATTTGGGACGAAGCGGGATCCTGCTTTTTTGCAAAAGCAGGGAGGTGACGGGCGTGGTATTTTTCTACCACACCAACGAAAACATTTTCATGTTCAACGAAACCATCAAGTCCCTTTGAATTCAGAAAAGATTAACCTTGCGCGACTTCTGCGCTCAAAACGGCCTCGATCCGAGCAATTGGAGCAAGGTTGAGCGCGGCGTAAATCCACCGCCTGGCGACATCACGCTTTTGGAGCGATTGGCGGATTTCTTTGGACTCGCTGGCTCGAACAAATTGGCTTTCATGGACGAAGCAGCTCTTCAAAGGCGCGAAATTCCCGCTGATGTAGCCGATCACGCAATCCTTCAACGGGCGCTTCCTGCCTTCTTCCGAGCTGCCCAAGGTCACGAACTCAGCGAGAAGGAACTGCAAAACCTCGCGGAGCACATAAAAAAACTGCACACCGCCGACGGCGACTAATCCATCTCATCCATGGAACATGTTTGAGAAAACATTGAAGAACTGCGGGGCGATTCTGACCTTTTAAAAGAGGATCGAATGCCGATCAATGTTTTTACTTTTTTGAAGTGGACCTCGGTCTGGACGCAATCCCATTTGACGACTTGGCGGCGAAGTATCGAGTGGATGCGGCCATCAAGGTCGATTTCAGCGGCATCAATCTGGATGCCGAGCAATACGCCTTGATGGACAGAGGCCCGGAATGGAAACTCAACCGACTCCGCTTCACCGTGGCTCATAAGCTGGCCCACTACTTTCTCCACCGGAATCTTCCGCAAGAGTCCGATTTCACATCCCTGCATGATTTCGCGCGTTGGACAGCAAACAATCACGGCCGCAAAGACACTGTGGAGCAGGAAGCAAATGAATTTGCCGGGCATCTGCTTGTTCCGGAAACACGGCTCACGGCACTGTTTGACGAGTTTGCACCAGTAGCCGAACGATTGGTTCCAAATTTCATGACAAGCGGCCCGCTACGCGACAAATTCGCAGAAAAAATTGCACCTCGCTTTGGCGTGAACTCACAAGTCATCGCCGGCCGTCTTGATCGCGACGGATTATGGACAGCCTCTTAAGTTGGATTCGAAGCACGATGGCAGGCCGGTGAATCCCACTCGGGAGGAGCGGTAACTCAAGCCTACGCCGCGTTCTCGCGGCGTTTGTCGAGCCAGGCTTTGAAGAATTCCCACGCGATCGGCAGGACTGAAACGACGATGATTCCGAGGATCACGAGCTTCATGTTTTTCTGCACGATTTCGAGACCACCGAAGTAGTAGCCGCCGCCGAGGAAGATCCCGATCCAGAGGATCGCACCAGTCACATTGTAGAAGGCAAATTTCGAGTAGGTCATCGAGCCAACGCCAGCCACAAAGGGCGCAAAGGTGCGAACGATGGGAACAAAGCGGGCCAGAATGATGGCGCGTCCACCGTATTTTTCATAGAAGGCGTGGGCTTTCATGAGGTGCGCCTTATTGAGGAAGCGGTTCGACTCGTAGTGAAAGACCTTTGGTCCCAGCCATTTTCCGATCGCGTAGTTCACGCCATCGCCAACGATGGCCGCCACCAGCAGCAGGGGGGTGATGATTTTCCAATCAATGAGACCTTTGCCAGCAAGGGCTCCCACAGCAAAAAGCAGGGAATCGCCGGGCAAAAACGGCGTCACGATGAGGCCAGTCTCACAGAAAATAATGGCGAAAAGCAGTGCGTAAATCCAAACATCGTAGTTTTTGATAAACCACTCGAGATGCTTTTCGGCGTTCAGGAAAAAATCAATAAACTCGCTCATCGCGCCGTTATGCTCGGCGTTCTGGGGCAAGGCAAATGAAATCGCCCGGCATTACTACTGTCGGGTCGCATTCCGGCTCGCGCGCATTTGCAGCATTTCCACCAAGAGGGCGAATCCCATGGGCAGATAGAGGAATTCCTTTTCCACATGCTTGTGCAGACCCTCAAGAATCAGGGTCATTCCGATGCAGACCAGAAAAGAGAGTGCCAATATTTTTAAGGCGGCATGGCGGACTACGAACTCCCCGATGGGTTTGGCAAAAGCCAGCACGACTCCAAATGAACCCAACACCGCTATGATGATCACCTGCATGCTGGATGTGAGCCCGACCGCCGTGATCACCGAATCAATCGAGAAGACCGCATCCAGAAGTACGATCTGAAGAATCGCGGAAGCAAAGGTCGCCGTCACAGCGCCACCGACACCCGTGCCACCTTGCGGTGTGGGATGTTCCACGCAGTGGTGGATTTCCTTCACAGCCTTCCATGTGAGAAACAGCCCGCCGCTCAGCAGGATGAGGTCTTTCACCGAGAGGTTGAAACCGAAAAGCGAGGTCACCGGATTGCTCATGCTGATGAGCAGACTCGCTCCACAAAGGGCGGCGAGACGCAGGGCCAGTGCCAGAAACAGCCCGATTATCCGAGCCTTGTCCCTGAGCGATGGATCGATGCGTCCCACAACTAGGGTGATGACCAGAATGTTGTCGATGCCAAGCACCAGCTCGAGCCCGACCAGGAGAGCGAGAGTCGCCCATGCGCTGGGATTTTGAATCCAAGCAGCCGACCAATCCACGGCGGCGGCCGCGTTGGCAGGATCAGCCGCAGAGACGAAGGCCGACAAGCCAAAGAAAGCAGACAAAAAGACAAAGAGCATTTTCATCCCAACGAGCATTACCAAGAATGCTCAACTTGAAGAGAGAGAAAATCGGGGCAGGATTACCTTACTCGAACCGGAGCGCTCTGGCAGGCGAGATGAGCGAGGCTCGGCGTGCGGGCAGCCACGCGGCGAAGACGGCGGCCGGGATAATCCAGAGCGGGGTTGAAAGGAGGACACCAAGTGGGTAGCGGAGTTCGATGGTCCAACCGAAGAAGGCTTTGTTGATGACCCATGTGAGGACAATCGCCATGGAAGCGCCGCACAGGAGGCCAACGATGGCAGAGAGCAGGCCGATCATAACGGCTTCGGAAAGGATCAACCCCCGAACTTGGCCGCAGGAAGCGCCTTGAGAGCGAAGGATACCAATTTCGCGCTCACGCTCGACAACGAGTGTGGTGAGCGAGAGCAGGACGCCTGCGATCGCCACAACCACGGCGATCGCCCGCAGGACGGAAGTGACGGCGAAGGTCTGGTCGAAAATTTCCATAACACGGCGGCGAAGGTCGGAATTTGTATAAATCGAGAACTCACCCGCGCGCCCAAAAGTGGCGCGGAAATCCTCGGCGAATGCCGCTGCGTTGGTGGGATCACGCAAGCTGATCGAAAGCGAGTGGAGGCGTTCATCGCTCCAGAATTGGCGGAAGTTCGGGCGATCGATCATCACCAGCCCGCTGTCTCGCGTGAAATCCTTGATCACTCCCACGACACGGAATGCAGCCGGACCCTTGGGTGAGGAAAACTTCAAAACATCGCCGGGCTTTGTGCCATGGCGGTTTGCAAAGCTCTCCGAGACGGCGACCATGCCCGGTTGATGGAATATGGCGCGTGCATCGGGCGGGCCGGCGACGAAATCCAATTCGCCGCGTGCACTGCCCTCGATGATCGCGAGATTGGCGCTCTTTTCGCCCCAAGGCACCGGCATTTCACGGAAGGTGGCGAGTTCCTTAACCCGGAGATCGCGTTGCACCCACTCGACAGCGGCGGATGGCAGGAAGCTCTGTAGCCCTGCAATTTCATTGGCGGCGGGGGCGATAAAAAGATCGGCGACGAGCGTATTGCCAAGCCAAGAGGTCACGCTGGCGCGGAACGAGTGGATCATCACGGAAACGCTCACCGTCATAGCGACGGCGACGGCCAGGGCGGCGATGGTGACGGCATTGCGATGCAGGGAGCGCCCGAGGTGCTGGGCGGCGAGGCGGACCATCCACCCCGGCCCGTGAACGTGCCGAACAAAGAGATTCACCACCGTCGGAACGAGAAGTGAAAAACCAGCTATGAGCAAGGCCACGGAGGCAAACCCGAGAAATTTTCCCCCGCCGTGGAGCGCTCCCCAGGAGAGTCCTGCCGAGAGAATCAGACAGACGAGGCCCCAAGTTCCCCAGTGGCGGGATTCATGCGAGAACGAGTCTCCCTGCGAGCCTGGGCGAATCACGAGAGCAGGATCGCAGGCCGCCGCTTCCGATGCCGGACGCCAAGCAGCGATGAGCGAGGCTCCAAGGCCGACGGCAAAGGCCAAGAGCACTTGACCGGGAGCGAGAATAGGACGCTCAATCGTGACCAACGCATAGAGGGAAGAAACCGTCTGGCTCACAGGCGCGGCGAGGATCGCGGCCAAGGGGCCTGCCAGCAAAAGGCCGAGCAGCGTTCCCAGAAAACCGCAGCAGAGGCCCTCACCGAGAAAAAGCGCCATCACTTCGAGCTTGGTGGCCCCATTTGCGCGGAGGATGCCGATTTCATGCCGCCTGCGGACGACGGCCGCCGAGAGGCTGTTGTAGATAAGATAAACTCCCACAACCATAGAAACGAGGCTCAGGGCGGTCAGGTTGAGTTGGAAGGCGGCCAGCATGAGTTCTGTCTCCGCACCCCGCCGAGCTGGAGGACCGATGAGCGCATCCGGAGGAGCAATTTTTCGGAGAGCTTCCATGACGGCATCCATCGCGAGCGGCTCCTCGACGCGAATCTGAATGGATGTGAGGCGTCCACCCAGATCGAGCAACTGCTGCGCCCAGCCGATATCCATCGCAGCGATACGGGGATCGGATGCCACGGCGGCATCGTCTGTCTTGAGATCAAATCCATGTCGCAAGGTCACGGACCGACCGGCGGCTAGAACACGGAATTTCTCAGGCAATTCACGGCCGGGAGGCAGCGCAATAACATCCGGCTCCCGCAGCCACATTTCCAGATCAAGCGGAGCGCCAGCCGGATCGATGAGTTCAAAAACTCTTAAATTGGAGCCGGTGAAGGGATCAACCCCGAGAATGCGCAAGTAATCGCCGGGAGCGTCCGGCAGGGTGGCTATGCCTTCAACAAGCGGCGTGGCCGAACTGACGCCGGGTGTCTTGGCAACGAGCGGAAAAATCTCCTCGGGCAGATCGCCCCGGATTTCGAGATTCGCGCGACCGGCAACAAGGCCAACGGCATTTTGAAAACTCGCCAGAGCGCCTCGATTGGCCATCTGAATCGAAAGGAAAACCGCAACGCCGATGGCGATGCCGAGGATGTTGAGCAGCGGCAGAAGGGGGTGTGCTGCCCATGGACGGACGATCTGCCTCCAGAAAAGAGCTGCAAACCGGGGAGTCATTCCGGATTTTTCACCGCAGCGCGGTGGAGGGCTTCCTGGAGATGCTTGATGGCCGGCGTGGAAGTGATTTTTTCGCCGTCACGGCCGTAAACATAAAATGAGTCCATCGCGACATCCATCTCAGTCGTAATCCGAGAAATCTCGATACGAAGCCCACAGTCGCCCATGGCCCTCAAGAGGTCGTAGAGAAGCCCGAGGCGGTCAGGGGTTTGAATATCGATGAGCGTGTAAACTGGGTGCGACTCGTTATCGATTTTGATGAGCGTGGGCAGGTCGAACTCTTGCGAGAGGCGATAGGTAAGAAGGCGCGTCTCCTTGCTCAGCAACGGACGGAAATCATAGTTCTCATGGTGCAGCGCCTCGGCGAGGTGCTTCTCCACAGAGACGATGTCGCGCGGGCTGGTGATCGGCATGAGATTCGTCCCGGCGACGCGGAAGATATCCAGGGCAAGGCTGTCTGTGCGGGTGAAAATATCGGCACTCAGAATATTCAATCGCACCGAGAGGAACGCCCCAGCGATGCGCTCCAGAAGGCGCGGACGATCCCAACCGCACACCCACACATCCGTGTAGCCTTTCTCCGGGCGGGGGATCCATTTGAATACGGGAACGAGTGCTGTGTCGTCGTCGGCATTCCGGTTCTGAAAGAATTGCCGGAAAAGTCGCATATGATCCGCTATATTTTGCGGCTCATACATTTGAAAATATCGCATCGGCATGAACTGGAAGTGGGCATCTGCCTCGTCACGGAATCCATCGCCGAGAATCTCAAGCACCGTGCTTCTCAACGCCTGGCGGTCACGGCGGCTCTGCTCCATGGCATCGACCCCGCCTTCGAGCCATTGGCCCGCGCGGCGGTAGAGAGTCCATACGAGCCCCTCTTTCCAATCCGACCAATTCTGGTCGCTGGTGCCCATGCCGTCCGCGAGCGTGAGCAGCATGAGGGCGTCGAGATTTTTCCTGTTGCGGATGATGCGGCCGAACTCCTCGATCGTGGCGGAGTCCTCGAGATTCCGGCTTTGCGCCATCTTGGAGAGAACATAGTGAGAATCCACCAGCGTCAGCAGCATGCGACGACGATCAGGGGTCAGCTGAAAGCGGCGCGCGACCTTGTGAGCGAGCACGGCTCCAGCCTCTTCGTGATGCCGCGTGTTGGCGGCCTTCCCGACATCATGGAGCAAGATCGAGAGATAAAGAATCGAGGGGTCTTCGAGCTTCTGAAAAATCTGCCGGTAGCCCGCGAGTTTTTTTTCCGCCGCAAAGAGAACGCCGTCGAGCTTCTCGATACAGACGAGGGTGTGCTCATCCGCCGTGTAGCGGTGAAAAAACTCGTGCTGAACGAGGCAGTCCAGCGCGCCGAACTCGGGGATGTAGCGCCCCAGGACTCCGAGATCATGCATGAGGCGCAGCGTCCGCCCGACTTCCCCTTTGCGGGATAGAATGGCAAAAAAGGTCTCCCGCGCGGCGATAGCGTATTGGAAGGTGCGGTCGATCAGATGCAGACGGCGGCGGATGAGATCCACCAGCTCGGGATGAAATTCGAGTTGGCGGACTTGGGCGTGGTGGAAGGCCCGCATGAGCCGGTAGGGATCGTCGTTGAAAATCTCGCGCGACTCAGGTTCGAGCTTGCCGTTTCGAATGATGAAGCGATCGAGTTTCTCGGGTTTCTGTCGAACGCCAAAGAGGCCGAGAATACCTGTGGGGCATGCATCGGGAACTGCCTCCATTTTCCGGAGGGCGGCCTCGGTCACGAGGTAGATTGTCCGCGCATGACCATAGTAGTCGCGCATGAAGGCCTCGACCTTGCGGAGAATGTTTTTCTGCGGGTAGTTGAATTCGTTGGCCACCCGTCCTTGGAGTTGGAGGGTCAGGACATCGGCCGAGCGACCATTCAGGTATTGCATGGCAGCGCGGGTGCGCAGCATGAAGTCGTAGCTTTTTTCAAGACGCCGCCGGTCGCCATCGCGGAGAACTTTGGCATCTACAAGCTTCGCAGTGGAGTTGACCCCGAGCTTGAATTGGGAGATCCAGAGCAGACTCTGGTAATCGCGTAGGCTGCCCGTGCCACTCTTGATATTCGGCTCTTGCATGAAGACGGTGCGGCCGTATTTGACACGCAACTCGGCCTGATTCGCCAACCGCCAGGCGATGTATTGGTCGGCGTGGCCGCGCACGCACTCGTCCTGAAAACGCTCCTTGAAGCGGTTGAAAATCTCCCGCTCGCCAGCGAGATAGCGGCACTCAAGCATCGAGGTTTTTGTGATCGGATCGTCGTTGCATTTCTCCACAGCCTCGCTGATCGATCGCATCGCATGCCCGACCTTGAATCCAATGTCCCAGAGAGCCACGAGCGTCTGGCGGATGATTTCCTCCACCTCTTTGTCCACAGTGTTTTTATCCTGCAGGAACAGAATATCCACATCGCTCATCGGCGTCAGTTCGCGGCGGCCGTAGCCTCCAAAGGCAGCGACCGTGAGGCGACCGGATAGGGATTTTTTCGCCACGCGGCGCACGACATCATCGAAAAGCTCGCGGAACAGGATATCGACCATGTCCGAACGCTGCCGCGCAATCTCTCGTCCCCCACCCCCGGCTTCGTGCCAGACCCGCAGACGCTCCTCCTCCTCCTTGCGGAAGTTTTTAAAGAGGACGACCGGTTCATTGTTTCCGGCGCGAGCACTTTTGGAGAGTTCGAGGGCGGATTTTTCGAGCGTGTGCGGTTCGGGAGACTCACTCATGGCGCGGGCGGACGGATGACGATTTCGACGCGGCGGTTGATTTGTTGCTCCTCGATGCTTCCTGTCGCAGGTGCCACAAGGCGCGACTCGCCGAAGCCGCGCGTTTCGATGGAATCCGCTGGAATGCCCATCGAGGAGATCAGCCATTCCTTCACGCTCTGCGCACGGAGCTCGCTCAGCCGCAGGTTGTAGTCATCCGGCCCGAAAGAATCACTGTGGCCTTCGATGAGAAAGCGCGAGCGTGGATTGCGGAGAAGAAGCTGGCCAAGCTTTTGCATGCTTGAGATCGCCCCGGGCTGGAGACGGTAGGCGTCATATTCAAAAAGCAAATCTCCCGGCAGCAGGATCGGTGCCGTCTCCGGCGTCAGCGGGCCGGTCTGCGCAAGAAGGTCATCAAGGTTTGTGAATCCGCGTCCATCAGCCGGCTGGGCAGATAGGCTTTTCCCCGCCTGGACGACCGCCACCGGCTGGGGTAGTGAGGCCAGAGGGTCGCTTTTCAAGGCAGGCATTTCCTTGAGCATGTCCTCCAACGGAGCATCCGTCGCCATCGGCAGGGAGCTTGGAATTGGCACGCCTTGGTTCACCGCATCACCCACCACGGGCTTTTCATTAAGGATTGCCGTATCCAATCGCGGGGGATTTTTTGCATCCGGGGCCTCGGAAACAATCTTCTCCGAGGAAAAGCTCACCGCAGGCAATTGAAAGGCAACCGGCGCCACACGGGCCTTGGCCTCCTCCTCCCGCTCAGGCTCCAAGAGGCGGGGATCGATTTCGACCCGCTCAACCTGAAATGTGCGTGGGACAATTTTCTCATAAAACTCCTCACTCATCCGCTCCACCGGAAAATGACGCGACCAATTCCAAAAAAGCAGATGCAGCAAAATCGACGCAATCAACGCCAGCCAAAGCCAACGCCCCCACGCATCGCGATTGGCAACTGATTCCTGCTTGGCGAAGCTCCCACGATGGTTCATTGCAGGCAAACTACAGACGCAAGCGCCGGATTTCCATCACAGAAACGGGGGCTTCATTCGACAACAACTGGAGGGCGGGGCTTCGCCTCGCAAGAATCGGACGCCACGACGGTCATTCCTCCAATGAAAGATCCGCCTTCGGCTCGGCATCCCTTCGGCTTCTTCCTTTATCCTTCAAACTTTTCTTCGGGCTCCGGAGGTTAGTTTCCCGAGCTACGGGCCAGACGGAAGCCGATGTAGGAGTAGCGAACGTAAGGGCTGCTGTAGCCACGAACGGCGACTGCACAAAGGTCAGCAGCTGCGTGCCAACTGCCGCCGCGGATGCAGCGGAAGTAAGACTCATGTATATCCCAGCACCACTCGGATACATTCCCGCTCATATCATAAAATCCCGAACCGTTTGCGGCTTTTTGGCCGATAAATCGAGTTTCCCCGCCCGAGTTTCCAACATACCACCCGACTGCGTTTAGATCATCGCTGCCACTGTAAGTATATCCTTGGCTCGATACACCCCCACGCGCTGCCCACTCCCACTCCTTTTCAGTCGGTAATCTATAACCGTTTGCCCCACTGTTCACAGTTGGCGCGCTCTGCCCAGTCTTATAAGTTGCTCCGCTTAACTGATAAACCGGCGTCAACCCCTCTTTCTCACTCTTCGCATTGCTCCATTTCACCACGTCGTACCAATTCACACCACACACAGGAAAACTGTCAGCAGCTCCGGCTGGATACGTTCCCCCAACTCCTGCCAAGTCACTATACCCATTCGCGACGGCCCAATCGCGCACTT
>JBILBH010000064.1:0-12641 GCA_044353785.1 Terrimicrobiaceae bacterium | reverse complement strand
TTTGCCGTGCCGGATACCGTGCCGGGTTCATTGACCATCCGGTGGAGCGCGAAATCGTGACACGGAATCACCAAGGCGAGGTCGTTTCGTCACGCACAGTCACCGAAAGCGTTGCCGTTCGTGAGAATTTCCCATTGCGATTCATCGATGCTGTGAAACAAAAAGCGCGTTGGATTGTCGGCACAGCCTTTCAAGGATGGCAGCACGGCGGTTGGTGGGGATCTCCTGCTGTCCGCTACACGCTATTCCGCGATCGCCGCGCGCCGGCAGTTCATTGCATCAATGCCGCTGGTTATTGCGTTATGGGCTATGTGCTTTTCGAGTTTGCCGTCCTGCACTCGGGCTTCCGCAATTCGATCTTTGTGCGACCGCTCTTCGAGGCCGATAGTCTCCTGTGGCGCATTGTTCTCGTGTGCACCGCACTTCTTGTTTACCGGGTCGCCCAGAAGGTGACCTGCGTGTCCAATGTCTATGGTCTCCGCCAAGGTTTGTTTGCGATTCCTCGCTATCCGGTTGTGAATTTCATCAACATGGGAGCGACGTTTCGCGCCGCTTGGCTCTATATGCGCCACCGCCTCTTTAATGCGCCTCTGGCCTGGACGAAGACGAGTCATGTTTTTCCAGGCGTTGCGGAACTCGAGGAATACGCCCGCACGGTAGAGGACTTGCTCGTGGACGAGGGTTATGTGTCCCGTCCCGAGTTGCAGGATATCCTCAGCAAACACAGAGGCCTCTCCGCTCCCCGCGCCCTGCTCGATATGCAGCTTATCGACGAGGATCAGTTTCTCGACATCTGGGCCCGCTTCTCACGGCTCAAGCCTGAGATCATTACGCCTGAGGATATTTCACCCGATTCGCTCGAGGGATGGTCCGAGATCCAAGCTGTGAGATATCATGCCATGCCATCCACGACAGGCGAGGATGGCGCCCTGGCCTTTGCTTTTACTGAACCTCCCTCCGAGGAGGTGATCCAAGCCGTTGCTGAGATCGCCGGCGCTCCGATCGAGGCCAGGTTGCTGCGCCCCTCGAACCTCTCCACGCTGCGAAACATCATCTACCCGGCTCGCCTCCTCGATGGTCAACCCCGGCATCCGCTGAACGATGACTTTCAAGCACTCTCCGAGAATGATCGTCGCCGCGTGCGCGAATTTCAGATGACTCGTTCACGCACTCAGGCTGATGCCATGATCAGCCTTCGGCTGATTTCCCCTGAAAAAGTCCGCCGTCTCGTGGCTGGCGATCTTGGTGTTACCGAGGCAGATTTCTCGCGTCTCACGATCAGCGTATCCCTCATCAAAGCACTCGGAGCGGTCTTCTGTGAAGTGCATGGCCTCATTCCGCTCAGCAATGGAACGATAGCCATTACCAATCCGATCCATCCTGCCTCGGTATCGCGCATCCGTGAGATTCTTGGGTCCGAGGTTTCGTTCTGCGCAGATACACCTCCAGCCTTTGCCAAGATTCACCACGACCTTGCCGCCCTGCGCTTCGGCGAGGATTCCCTCATCGAATACTTTGTCGATGCCGGCGAACTGACTCGCGAGCACGCTGTGCGAATTCGTGACATGCGGCGACTTATTTCCGGTCCCGTGGATCGCCTGCTCATTCAACTTGGTCTCGTCAAGCAGCCCAAAGTCCTCAAGGCACTCCGCGCCATATCAGGCCTTGCGACAGCAAACGGAATCGACAAACCGGCAGGCCTCGAGGCGGAAGAACTCCTCTCACCGGGATTCAGTCAGCGGACTGGTGTGGCTGTTCATCAGATTCGCGACTCGGGAATTACCTTCCGAATCAGCGGGCTTCTCTCGGAAACCGATCTTCATGAAATCACCGAGCGCTGCGCCGGCATGCCATTGGAATTTCAACTCTCTTCTGTATGAACTCTACTATACCTAAAAAAACCGTTGCCGTTATCGTTGGTACTCGCCCCGAAGCGATCAAGTTGGCACCTGTGATTCGTAGCCTGCAGGCTTCCGATTCGCTTCAGCCACTGACGATCTCTACTTCCCAACATGCCGAAATGACTGCTCAGATTTTCAGCAACTTTGGCATAACTCCCGATCTCGATCTCCGAGTCATGCGCCCTCGCCAGAGCCTCTGGGAGCTTACGGCAGCACTCAGCACCAGCCTCGGGCAGTTGTTCAGTGGGAACCGTATCGACGCCGTCGTCATTCAGGGAGACACCACAAGCGCCTTCGTGGGTGGCCTCTGCGCGTTTTACCATCAAATCCCCGTGGGCCATGTGGAGGCCGGCCTGCGGTCGCACGACCGCTACTCGCCTTTTCCTGAGGAACTCAACCGCGTCATGCTCAGCAGGCTTGCGAACTGGCACTTCGCCCCCACCGAATTTTCTGCTTCGCTGCTGCGTGCCGAAAATATCCCAGAGGAATCGATTTATGTATCCGGAAACACCGTGGTCGACGCCTTGCAGTGGATGATTCGCCATTCGACTTCCTCGCGCCTCCCCGAGGGGGTGCCGGAGAATCCTCAACTAATCTTGGTGACATGCCACCGCCGTGAAAATATCGGCAAGCCAATGCGTTCAGTTGCTCTGGCCATCAAGCACCTCTCGCAAATGCACCCGGAGATCCACTTTCTCGTTCCCCTGCATCCGAATCCCTCCGTGCGGGAAAATCTGACTCCCGTTCTCGCAAACCAGCGTGGCATCTCGCTCTGCGAACCGCTTAACCACGACGAGTTCCTCTCTGCGCTCAGGCAGTCGCGCTTCGTCCTCTCCGATTCCGGCGGTGTGCAGGAGGAAGCGACTGCGCTTGGTAAGCCGGTCCTCGTCTTGCGACGCGAAACCGAGCGCCCCGAAGGTGTCGACGCCGGCACACTTCGACTCATCGGCACGGAGGTGCAGGACATCATTCAAGAGACCGAAAACCTCCTCACCAATCCCTCCGCATACGAGTCCATGACTAAAGGTTCCAATATCTTTGGTGATGGACATGCTGCCGAACATATCATCCGTATTCTTGAAGAAAAACTTACGCCTGCTTCGCCAACCCGCGTGACGGTTTCCAGAGTCCCGGCTTTGGATTTAATGCACTAACTCCACCCAGCTATGACCACCTCCGCACTTCCTCCTATTCTTTTAATTGATGACGACCCGCTCGTGCTTGAGACACTCAAAGACCTTTGCGAAAGCATGGACTGCCGACGCCAGGTTCACCACCTCGACACCACCAGCGCCTTCGATGCTGCAGCTGACCCCGAGATCGGTCTCATCGTCTGTGACTATCGCTTTCCCTACACCAGTGGAGTCAGCTTTATTGAACAAGTCCGCCACCGGGGTATCGAAACCCCTGTTCTTTTCATCTCCGGCGCGCCCGATAGCGATGCCGTCTTGAAAGCATCACTTCTTCCTCGCACAGCCTTCCTCTCAAAGCCATTCACCATCCAAAGATTCCGCGACGCCATCACTAGTCTCCTCGACGCAGCATCCTAATTCCAGGTAATGCTTGTTGCGTGTCTTGGAACCATGCCAATTCCGTCCCAAATCGCCCATGCACTCGGAAGGTGACATGCCGGGGGATGCGTCTAGTTTGGCTTGAATGATCTCTTTTCGCAACCTGGCCGAAACCCGAACTCCGGATGGCGCCCGCTTTTCTCTTCATGAGCACGATGGTGAGTATTTTCTCAAACTCAACGGTCGACAGCTCATGGGATCAAACGCGACGGTTTCGGAACTCCTTCTCGCAGATCTGGCCTGCAAATTTCGTCACCCGATCGATAGTCCAACCATCCTTATCGGCGGCCTGGGACTTGGATTCAGCCTGCGGCGCGTTCTGGATATTGTCGGTCCCAACGCTCAGGCAAAAGTTGCCGAACTCCTGCCTGAGGTCATCGCTTGGAATCGCGACTTCCTCCAAAGCCTCAACGGCACACTCCTCAACGATCGTCGCGTCGAGGTGCTGGCCAAGGATGTCTTCGACTGCATCAAAAACGGACCATCCCGCTACGATGCCATCCTGCTTGATGTCGATAATGGCCCCACTTCATTCGTTCAGACAAAAAACTCACGCCTCTACAATGGCAAAGGTCTCTCACTGATCCGCCGATCCCTGCGCCCCGGCGGTCGGGTCGCATTCTGGTCCGCCGAACCCGAACCATTATTCCTCACCAGCCTCACGCGGGCAGGTTTTCAAGCCGAGGAGTTCGAGGCCAAATCCCACGAACGCGCCAAACGTGCAGCACACCGCATCTATGTCGGCGAACTTATTGGGTAAATACCTGACGTTCTTTTACTTTAAAAAAGATTTTGATCAATACCACATTCTGAAGAGGCGCGTTTCCTTCCAGGTGGATGCTTTTAATTTTCGATGAGGCTGCTTTTGCAGAGGTCGGCGTAGAGGCCGCCTCGGGCAAGAAGCTCGGTGTGGCGACCGCGTTCGGTGATGCAGCCACGTTCGAGGACGAGAATTTGGTCGGCGTGGCGGACGGTAGAGAGGCGGTGGGCTATGACGAAGCTTGTGCGGTTTTCCATGAGGCGGTCGAGTGCCTCTTGGATGAGGCGCTCGGTGGCTGTGTCCACGCTGGCTGTGGCTTCGTCGAGGATGAGGATGGGCGGATTTTTCAGGAGGGCACGGGCGATAGAGAGGCGTTGTTTCTCGCCGACACTGAGTTTGACTCCGCGCTCACCGAGCGGCGTGTGCAGGCCTTCGGGAAGGCGCTTGATGAAATCGGCGGCGTTGGCGGCGCGTAGGACTTCCCAGATTTGCTCTTCGGTGGCGTCGGGTTTTCCGATGCGAAGGTTTTCAGCGGTGGTGCCGTTGAACATGAAGCTCTCTTGAGTCACTACGGCGATGCTATCGCGGAGATGGGATTTTGGGATGTCCCGGAGTGGCGTGCCGTCGATGGTGATTTCTCCGCTGGTGAATTCGTAGAAGCGGACAAGGAGATTCACAATGGTGGATTTGCCGGCGCCTGTTGGGCCGACTAGGGCGATCATTTCGCCGGATTTGGATTCCAGATTCACATCATGGAGGACGGGCATCTTGGGATCGTAGGAAAACGAGACATCACGGTAAACAACATGCCCATTGACTCGGGTGGTTGGCTTTTGCGCGCCTTCATCGGGTTCCGTCTCCGCATCCATGATTTCAAAAACGCGGTCACCAGCGGCGCGGCCGGATTGGAAAATCTGGTTCAGTTGGTGGAGGCGTCCGACTGGCTCGTAGAGGTAGCGGGTGAGGACGAAGAATGCGACGAGGGCGCCGGTGTCCATTTTTCCAGTGAGCACTTGCGAGGTGCCGAACCCGGCCACCAGGAGAAGGCCGCAGGAGGAAACAAATTCCATGCCGGGCTGATAGAGGGCCCAGGCTTTCATGACGGTGAGTGTGGCCTTGCGAACGCCGTTGCTGGCTTCGTCGAATCGTGCGTGTTCGCGGGTCTCGCTTGTGTAGGTTTTGATTTGGCGGACGCCGGCGATATTGTCGTGGAGCAGGGAATTGAGGGCCGAGACGGCTTTGCGCTGCTTGCGGTAGCGGCTGCGGGCGGTGAGCGTGTAGGCGAGGGCACCTGCGCCGAGGAATGGAATGGGGAGGAGAACGGCTGCGGTGAGCGAAGGGCTGTATGCCAACATGACGCCGCTCACGATGAGAATTTGGAGGATAGCGACGGTGCCCTGCTCAATGCCATCGATCAGCACACGCTCCACACTGGTTACATCCTCAACAAGGCGGGTCATGATGTCGCCCGTCGATCGGTTGTCGAACCAGGTGAGAGGAAGGCGCTGGATGTGTGCATAGAGTTCGCTGCGGAGGTCGAAAATGACGCGTTGCTCGAAGTGGTTGTTGAAGATGATGCGAAGCGAGTTGAGACCGTTCTGTGCCAGGAAGGCCGCGAGGCCGAGTCCCACGAGTGGCAGCAGGAGCTCGGGGCGGTTTTGACCGATGACTTGATCGACGATCTGTTGAGTGATTGCCGGAAAGACAATCACCATAAGGGTTCCCGCTACGGCGCAGAAGAGTGTGGAGAAGGCGAGGAATGGGTAGCGCCTGACATAGGGTAGGACCCTGATGAAAACTTGCATGGTGTATGGGCTTGCGTTTTACCGCTTCAGCAAGGGAAGGATGACTTCAAGCGACTCGGTGTAGAGGGCGTGCCTTCCCGCGCGGCTCAACTCCGCAAGAAGCGTATCTTCCAAGCGTCCGCGTGGCGCGGGGAGGATCTGGCGAATCTCTGGAATGCCGGGTGTTTGGATGTTGGACTCGAAAAAGTCGGAGCCTTCGGCGAGCATAAGTTCGAAGTGCGCGTTTGAGGCTTTGATCGAGATGAGTGAGAGGTCTGGTCCCGCTGTTTCCTCGATATGGAAAGGAATGGTTCGGTCTTTCGTGGTGACGAAGGATTCATTGTCGGCATCGAGTCGCCATTTCAAGCGGCCTGCCAGCCAACCCATGAGGAGCAGTGCAGCGATGCGGGAGCCCGGGGCGCATCGGAGCGAGAGCGACTCGACTTGGCTCAGATGAGGGAAGGCAGAGGCGTTGTCAAACTGGCTTGCGAGCGCAAAGCGCCATGCGTGGAGGCGCGTCCAATTCAGATCGCACAGCACGGCTGCACTTTTTCCTGATGAGGAAATGTGGCGAATAATGGAAAACTGGTGATGGGGTTTCTGCCAAGAGCTGCTGTCAAAGATGAGGCGGTCCACCCAAGCCCAGAGTTTTTCGTCGAGTGGCTCGGGGAAGTCGGCCTTCCACCAGAGGCAGAGGGGGAGATCGGAATCCAGATGTGAGAAAACGATGTTTGGCAGGGCATTTGCGGCGTCGCCATCCAAGCGGAAGGTGATCTGCTCGGAGCAAATCTGGCGTGTGTCTTTGCCGAGAAGATGGCAGTGGGCGCTGATCCAGGCATTCGCTTGAGTGGTCGGAGCGGACGGGTTACCGAGGATCAGGATTGCGCGGCAAGGGTGGCGTCCGGCCACGGCTGCGAGGACTTCGTTGTCTGCAGCAAGGGTGGATTCGTTTTCCGTGTAAACAACGAGATTGATCAGCGAGGCGCGAGTCTTGGTGTCGCCGCTCGATTCCCAGAGTTTGCCGAGTTCCTTATCGATTCTACCAATCTCGACAGGGAGGCCGGGTTCTATGAATGCCTCGCTGCTCACAGGCGTCTCCATGTGGCCTCGTGGCGTTTGATGAGTTCGTCTGCTTCTCCCGGGCCCCATGAGCCAGAGGAGTAGAGGGCCAAGTCATCCGAGCGCGTCGTCCAAGCCTCGTGAATGGAATCGACAAATTTCCAAGCTTGCTCGACCTCGTCGCGGCGTGCGAAAAGCGTGGCATCGCCGCTCATGGCGTCGAGAAGGAGGCGCTCGTAGGCCTCTGGTGTGGCTTTTCCAAAGCTGGTGCCGTAGTGGAAATCCATTTTGACCGGCTCGATACGCAGGCTCGAGCCGGGCATCTTGGCGCTCATGCGAAGGGAAATGCCCTCATCAGGCTGAATGCGGATCACGAGCACATTGTCATCGATCGATTCGCCCGTAGCGCGGAAGAGGACTGGCGGCACGCTTTTGAAATGAACGGCGATTTCTGTACCGGCTTTGGGCAGGCGTTTTCCGACGCGGATGAAAAACGGAACGCCCGCCCAGCGCCAGTTGTCCACATTCAATTCCATGGCGACATAGGTTTCGGTGACCGACTCGGGGTTTACATTGAGTTCGTCACGATAGGCCGCTACGCGCTTGCCGTTGATCGAACCAGCGCCGTATTGGGCTCGGACGACATGCTTAAAAACATCGTCACCCGTGAGCGGACGCAGGGAGCGGAGAACCTTCACTTTCTCGTCGCGGATCGAGTCGGCATCGAGACCAGCGGGCGGTTCCATGGCGGTGAGGCAGAGGAGTTGAAGAAGGTGGTTTTGCACCATGTCGCGGAGAGCGCCGGATTTTTCGTAGTAGCCGGCGCGACCCTCCACACCGAGCGGTTCGCTGGCGGTGATCTGAACATGGTCGATGTAGCGGGAGTTCCACATTGCCTCGAACAGTGCGTTGGCGAAGCGGAGGACGATGATATTTTGCGCGGTTTCCTTGCCGAGATAGTGGTCGATGCGGAATGTCTCGGATTCATCGAAGGCATTTTCGACAAGATCGTTCAGGCGCTTCGCGCTTGGCAGGTCGGTGCCGAAGGGTTTCTCAACAATGACACGGCTCCAAGATCCGGGACGGGCTTTGTTGAGGCCGCTTTTGCGGAGATTTTCCAGGATGACCTCAAATTGGTCGGGGCCTGCAGCGAGGTAGAAGAGGCGGTTTCCACCGGTGCCACGGGTGGCGTCCATCTCATCCAGACGGCGGGCCAGGGCCTCGTAGCCTTCGAGTTTGTCGAATTCACTGCGGTGGTAGCAGATGTTTGAGGCGAAATTATTCCAGAGGTCGTCATTGATCCCTTGGCGTGAGAATTTCCGGGCTGCCTCCTCAAGTTCGCTGCGGAAAAGCTCATCCGACTTGTCTCTGCGGGCGAATCCCACGACATTGATGGCTGGTGGCAGCGCGCCGTCGGCTGCGAGATTGTAGAGCGCGGGAACAAGTTTGCGGTGTGTGAGGTCTCCTGTGGCACCAAAAATAACCAGGGTGCAGGGATCGGGAATCGAGCGTTGGGCGAGACCTTCGCGGAGCGGATTGGAGCGCAAAATATCTGTTGGCATTTCGCCCTTCTTCCTATCGGTTGCAGACGGGGAGTTCAATCGGGAAAAACCCTCGAGCCAGAGTTTATCGGGATTTCAGCGAGCTTACGCTGGTCAGGATGCCCGCGATCATGGAATAGGCCACAATACCGACGAACAAGGCTATAAGGAGAATAATTGCTGGCTGGACGAGTGTCGTGAGATGCGAGATGCGTGTGGTGAGGTCGCGGTCGAAGCGTTTGGCTGCACGCTCGAGGGCTGTAGCGATATCACCTGTCTGTTCGCCAACAGTCAGGATATCCATGAGCACCGGCGGAAAAAAACCGACGCGTCGCAATGCTGATGCAAGGCTGGTGCCTTCTCCGACCATGGCGGCTGTTTTCATGAGAAGGTCTTTGAGAAAAACATTCATTGTCGCCGAGGTCATGAGATGGAGGCCTTGCAACAGGGCAACGCCATTCGAGACAAGTGTCGAAAGAGTTTGCAGCATTTCTGCGTAGAATTTTGCCCGCAGGACAGGGCCGACGACTGGAAAATCCAGCATGGATCGGTGCCACCAGTCTCGACCGGCAGGAGTGCGCACTGCGGCGCGGGCGGAGAGGGCGAGGATGCCAATGAAGGCAAGGATAGCCCACCACCACTGACCGCAGAACTCGCTCACGGAAATCAATAGCCGGGTGATGAGTGGCAATTTCTGGCCTGTTTTTCCGAGCAGGACGGACAACTGCGGCACGAGAAACGTCAGGAAGACAAACATCAAGACAATCGCGGATGCAAAAACGATGGCCGGATAGAGTAGGGAGGAAACCACGCGACGGCGGAGATCGCCGATGAGTGTGAGGTAGGCGCACTGGCGTTTGAGGATCTGGGGGAGGGCGCCGGAAACTTCACCGGCGGCGACCAAATTGCAATAGAGGGGGTCGAAGGTTTTTCCACAGTCCTGAAGGGCTGCGGAGAAGCTGAAACCATCGCGCACGCGCTGGCGCAGACGGGCGGCGATGGGTTGGATGCCGGATTTTTCCTGCCGCTGCTCGATGACTTTCAGTGCGCCTTCGAGCTTCAGTCCCGCCTCGAGGAGTTCGGCAAGTTCTTCTGTGAAGTAGAGCAACTGGGTGGTGTTCAGACGGGGCAGGGGATCGTTGCCCGAGGCGGCGGATTCCTTCTTGGCTGCGCTTGGTGAACCTCCGCTTTCCGAGACACTCATAGGTTGGAGCCCTTGATTGCGGAGAAGGCGGTAGGCGTCGCTGCGCGAGTTGGCAGCGATTGTTCCCGTCGTCACTGTCCCCGAGGCGTTGCTCGCTTTGTAGAAAAAGTCAGCCATCGATATCCTACTCGTCCAAGACCTGCAGCTCGCTGGATGTGACGCGTACGACCTCCTCCACCGAGGTGATGCCGTGCGAGACGGTTTCCCATCCTGCCTTGCGAAGGGGGATCATGCCTTCTCGAATGGCGAGTTCGCGGAGTTCGTTTGCTGGGGCTCGGCGTTGGATGAGTTCCTGCATGCGGGGTGTCATCTGGCAGATTTCAAAGAGGGCTGTCCGGCCTGAAAAACCAGTATTCCGGCAGTGTGGGCAACCGATGGGGCGGCGGATTTTTTTTGCCCACTCCAGCGGGAAGCCCATAGCCGCGAGATCTTCGGCTTTATACTCGGCCGGTTGGGAACAGTGTTTGCAAAGACGGCGAACGAGGCGCTGTGCGATGAAGGCACGGACGGCAGAACCCACGAGAAATGGCTCCACTCCCATGTCCAAGAGGCGGGTGATGCCTCCCACGGCATCGTTTGTGTGCAGTGTGCTGAAGACCAAGTGGCCGGTGAGCGCGGCGCGAATGGCGATTTCTGTTGTTTCCAGATCGCGCATTTCACCGACCATGACGATGTTCGGATCACCACGCAGGATGCTTCGCAGGGCGGTGGCGAAGGTCAGGTCGATCTCGGGTTTGACTGCGATTTGAATCACGCCGTTGAGCTTGTGTTCGACGGGGTCTTCGATCGTAACGATACGCCGTTCCATCGAATTGATTGCGCTCAAGAAGGTGTAGAGCGAAGTGCTTTTTCCTGAGCCGGTGGGGCCTGTCACTAGGACGATGCCGTTCGGGATGGAGATGAGGCTGCGAATCCGTTTCTCATTATCGGGGTCGAGTCCGAGGCCGGAGAAGTCGAATTGTTGCTGGCCTAGCAGACGCAGGCTCACGCTTTCGCCGTTCACGCTCGGAATGGTCGCCACACGGACATCGATCGGTTGCCCGGCAATCTCGAGGGCGATGCGTCCGTCCTGCGGCCGGCGCCTCTCGGCGATGTCGAGTCCGGACATGATTTTCAGGCGGGAGATGAGGGAGTCCTGCAGCATCTTGATCCGCTGCGGGACGGGAACCTCCTGAAGGACGCCGTCGATGCGGTAACGGATGCGGAGGTCGTGACCGAGCGGTTCGAAATGAATGTCGGTAGCCCCTTGTTGGAGACCTTCGCGAAGAATTTGGTTCACAAATTTCATCACTGAGGCTTCGGAATCGTCCTCATCGATGACATTGATCTCCTCCTTTGCTCCGCCGGGCAGATCGTCTTCGCGGCCCTCAAGAAGTTCTTCAAAAGTATCGGCACCAACGCCATAAGTTTTCTTTAGCGTCTCGACAAGGCGGCTGCGCGAGGTCATGACGAGGCCCACCGGGCCGCGCCAGTGCTGGGTTACAGCCTGCCAAGTGGCGTAATCAAAGGGATCGAATGTCAGGAGGCTGAGTTCACCGCCCGGGACAGCGGCCTCCGGCAAGACAATCTGGCCCAGAGCGAGCCGGGCAGGGAATTTTTCCCTCACATTTTCAATCGGGGCGACATCCGCCTCATCCCGCCAAGGAATGCCGAGTTCGGAAGCGAGAGTTTTCAGAAAAGGCAATTCCTGGACGAGCTTCGAATCGAGCAATGCGGCGATGGGAGAACGCTGCGCAAAGGCTGCGCGGTCCAAAACATCGCGGCACTTCTCTGGCTCGTTGGAACCCGCGAGTTCCGCCAGGCGGAGGAGGTCGTCAGTTGTATTGATCATTGGTCCAAGGCCAGCGGAACTTTTTCTTCTTCTCAGGCGGCAAAGGTGTGGGAGTCCAGACTGCTGGCGGATTCTTCTGCTCGGCGAGCGGAGCAGTCATGGCCTGCCCATCGCGTCCGAGCGGCGAGCGGTCGCCCTCGTAGGCGCTGGCTTTCATCATTTCGTGATTTGAGTCCACTACAAAGGGCTGTATCATGACAATGAGCTCATTTTTTCTGACCTTGGACTGCGTGCGGCCGCCGAGGATGGAGCCGACCACTGGAATATCGGAGATGTAGGGCATGCCTTCCACACCGCGTTCCTTGTCTTCGGAAATCAAGCCACCCAGCACAATCGTTGCGCCATTTGGCACCCGGACGCTGGTGGTGATTTCCTGTGTGGCAATAATAGGAACTTTGTTTCCGGAGATAGTGTCCGTACCAATGACATTGTCGTTGGTTTGGGCGATGATCAGGTTCACCTCGCGGTCAGAGTTGATGAGCGGGATGACTTCAAGTTTCAGAACAACATCCTGGTATTGGATGTTTGAAGTGATCGCGCTTCCATTTCCGCCAACGCCACCGCCGGTGGCGGTAGTGAGCGATTGAGTCGGCACAGGCACTTTTTGACCTGAGAGGATCGTGGCCTTGCGGTTGTTGGTTGTGTAAATAACTGGTCGAGAGAGGGTTCGGAATCGCTCGGTACTTTCCAGGAAACGGGCAAAGACATCCACCGAATCCGCGATGCTTCCGTAAATGGTCAGTCCCGCGAGGGAAGATAGTGCCGGCGTCAGTGAGGAAGGATTAACTATGGACGCCGCATTTGGGAATGTGCCTCCGGGCAGGATACTTGGGCTGAGCGAGGTCGCGGCCATTCCACTGGCGTCGCTGTTTCCAAGCAGATTGTTGAGAGGTTGGAATCCTTTATTCCTGATGAGGTAGCTGACTCCGTAGTCCACACCTTTGCTCAGTCTGAGTTGGCCGATGACAACTGCGAGGTAGACTTGCTTGG
>JBILBH010000002.1:0-180697 GCA_044353785.1 Terrimicrobiaceae bacterium | reverse complement strand
CACAAAATTTTTCTATCGCATCAAGTTATAAATTATTCATCCTCTGTGATCTCTGTGTCCTCTGTGGTTAATTCTTCTGGATTCGGCTTAATGCCTCAACCCGTTAAACCACTTCCACTCGAAGACCTTGCGCATGTGCTTGAGCACACGCGAGATTTATGGTCTGAAGCCAGCGGGAAATCGTTTTTTATCACCGGAGGCACGGGTTTTTTCGGCGTGTGGCTGCTGGAAAGTTTCGCGCACATCAACGACCAGCTTGCGCTTGGTATGCGGGCTACGGTTCTGACGCGCGATCCCGCCGCTTTTGCCCACAAATCTCCGCATTTGGCTGCTCGCACCGACCTTCGATTTATCCAAGGTGATATCCGATCCTTCCCATTTCCAGAAGGCAAGTTTGATTACATCATCCATGCAGCCACAGAGGCCAGCGCAAAGCTCAACGAAGAAGCGCCTCACGAAATGCTCGATGCGATTGTTGCTGGCACCCGCCGCGTGTTGGCTTTTGCCGTGCAATGCGGAGTTAAAAAACTCCTCCTGACCAGCTCCGGCGCGGTCTACGGCAAGCAACCTTCGGACATCACTCATATACCCGAAGATTACCTTGGCGCTCCAGACCCCTTGCTTCCAGGTTCAGCGTATGGCGAAGGCAAGCGCCTCGCCGAGCATATGTGCTGCGTCCATGCCCACCAGCATGGCTACGAAGCCAAGATCGCGCGCTGCTTCGCCTTTGTCGGCCCTCACTTGCCACTTGATGCTCATTTTGCAATTGGAAACTTCATCCGTGATGCCATGCGCGGCACGCCAATCCAAATCAATGGTGATGGGACGCCCATGCGCAGCTATCTCTACGCCTCAGACTTGGTGGTCTGGCTTTGGACGATTCTTTTTAAAGCACCGCATGCACGGGCTTACAATGTGGGTTCGGATGAGGATAACAGCATTTTTGATTTAGCAAAAAGGGTGATCAATGATATAAATGTCAATTTGCCTATTAAAATAACGCAACATTTTCATAAAGATCGTCCTATTTCTCGCTATGTTCCCAGCACGCTTAGAGCACAATTTGAACTAAGTCTGAATACAAATATTTCTCTCTCTGGGGCTATTCGACGGACGGCCACATGGTATACAGATTAATTTTATGATTCGCGTTGCTGATTATATTGCTGAAAAATTGGCCAACCATGGTATCCGCCATGTTTTTATGGTTACCGGCGGTGGAGCTATGCACTTGAATGATGCATTTGGTCGATCCAAAGATCTCTCTGTTGTTTGCTGCCACCATGAACAAACATGCGCCATGGCTGCTGAAAGTTATTTTCGAGTTACCAATAGACTCGCTGCTGTCAATGTCACGACTGGCCCAGGAGGAACCAATGCCGTTACCGGGGTCTATGGCGCTTATGTAGACTCGATGGGAATGATTGTCATTTCTGGTCAGGTAAAATGGGAAACTTTGGTTCGCAGCACGAACCTGCCGTTACGCCAGTTAGGCGATCAAGAGGTGGATATTGTAAAAATGGTTGAAGGCATCACGAAATATGCCGTTGTTGTCCATGATCCGCTGACAATTCGTTATCATTTGGAGCGTGCCCTGCATCTTGCTGCCACTGGAAGGCCGGGACCCGTCTGGTTGGATGTCCCAATTAATGTTCAAGCGGCAAAAATTAATCCCACGGAACTCAAAGGGTATGATCCTAAAAAGGATGAAATTGTTTTTGAGACGCAGAATATTCCCTTAGAAGTATCTCAAATCATTGAGCGCATCCGATCTGCTAAACGGCCTGTGATATACGCTGGCACAGGAGTGCGACTTGCTGGAGAATATGACACCTTCTTAAAGATTGCTGCTAGGCTGGGCATTCCTGTCGTAGGGGCTTGGAATTCGAACGACCTTCTGCCTAACGACCACCCTGCCTATACCGGCCGCCCAGGCTCGATCGGCGATCGGGCAGGAAACTTCACTGTTCAAAATGCCGATTTTCTTCTCATACTTGGCTGCCGTCTAAACATTCGACTTATTTCTTACAATTGGGAGAAATTCGCTCGTCATGCTTACAAAGTTATGGTCGATATAGATGCAGCTGAGCTAAAGAAGCATACGCTCCATATTGATCATCCGATCCATGCCGATCTCAAGGATTTCTTGCCCTCATTCGAAAAAGCGACTGGTGCTTGGCAGCCAATTCATGGGGAGTGGTTAGCGTGGTGCCGTGAAAGGGTGGCTAAATATCCAGTTGTTTTGCCAGAATACTGGCAGTTATCGGACAAGGTGAATCCCTACTGCTTCATGGAAAGCCTTTCTGCTCAGCTTACAGAAAATGAACTCATTGCCTGCGGCGATGGCACAGCTTGCGTTACAGCCTTCCAAACTATTAAGATCCGTAGAGGGCAGCGTCTCTTTCACAATTCCGGCTGTGCTTCCATGGGCTATGACCTGCCGGCAGCCATCGGTGCGTCTATTGCCAATCCTGATCGGCGTGTCATCTGCTTGGCTGGTGATGGCAGCATAATGATGAATCTTCAAGATTTGCAAACGATTGCGGGTCGCAAGCTCCCAGTGAAGGTTTTTATCATGAACAACACCGGATACCATTCGATCCGTCAGACCCAAGCCAATTTCTTTGCAGATAATATTGTCGGCTGTGGCACAGACTCAGGTTTGACTTTCCCTGATTTTAGTAAATTAGCCCATGCATTTGAACTGCCTTTTTATCGTTGCTCACGCCATGAAGATTTAGATACGATCATCCAATCTACCTTGGCTGAACCTGGTCCGGCCATTTGTGAAATTATGCTCGATCTTAATCAGTCATTTGCTCCTAAACTTTCCTCGCGTAAGCTGGAGGACGGCCGTATGGTCACTGCCGCACTTGAAGACATGGCGCCATTTCTGTCTCGCGAAGAGCTAAAATCCAACATGCTCATTCCTACACTTGAAAACTAATCCTCCCGCGCCCGTTCGCACGGTTTTAATTACCGGAGGTGCTCGTGGAATAGGTGCCGCCATTGCCGCAACACTTTCTGATCGTGGCTACCGGGTGATTGCTCCTACCCGATCTGAGATGGACTTGTCGATTTCGGCATCCGTAGAGGCATACCTCGCGGACAATCGTGAACTACCCGTCGAAATCCTGATCAACAACGCCGGCATCAATATACTTCGCCCCATCGGGGATATAAACCCTGCCGAATGGCAGGCGATGCTGCAGACCAATCTGAGCTCTGCCTTGCGCCTTATTCAAACTTTTGCTCCCGGCATGCAAGCCCAAGGCTGGGGACGCATCCTGAATGTCAGCACTATTTTTAGCTTAGTAACCAAGGAACTTCGCGCAGCTTATTCAATGACCAAGGCGGCGCTCAATTCACTGACTCGCAGCGCTGCAGTCGAACTCGGCCCGGCGGGAGTTCTCGTCAACGCGCTGGCTCCCGGCTATGTTGACACGGCGCTCACCCGTCAGAACAACTCGCCCGAAGCAATCGCCGCCATCGCGGCCTCCATTCCGTTGCGCCGCTTGGCCCAAGCTAATGAATTAGCTCGGTCAGCGGCGTTTCTTGTCTCGGAAGAAAACACTTACCTTACCGGTCAGACCATCGTTGTCGACGGAGGCTTTACCTGCCAATAATCTGCCCTATTTTTCATGCTCACTATAAAAAGCCGCTCCCATGACTATACTGTTGAGAGCTTTGAATCGCTAAAGGCTGCCCTCGCTGCTACAGACCGCTCTCGTGCGCATTACCTGATCGATAAAGCAATCGTGTGTCACTATGGACCTGTGATAACGGATTATACTGAGACATCGCGCACCGTGGTGGTCGATGCTACCGAGGAGAACAAATCGTTTGAAAATCTTGCTCCTGTATTTATCGGTCTGCTGCAACTCGGACTCAAACGCGACGGTGTTCTCGTCGTTATCGGCGGAGGAGTTCTGCAAGACATCGGCTGCTTTATTGCGTCGGTTCTATCGCGCGGACTGTGCTGGGAACTCATCCCTACGACCCTGCTTGCACAGGCTGACAGTTGCATCGGCAGCAAGAGTTCCATCAACATCGGCGCTTACAAGAACCAGATCGGCACATTCTACCCTCCGCATCGTGTGTTGCTTACTCCTGAGGTCTTGACCACCCTGCCTCCCGATGAAATCCGCTCCGGCTTGGGTGAGGTCATCAAGCTGCAGTTGATTAAAAGTCAGGCAGATTTCGACGAGTTGATGGCTGACCTCTCTGGGTTCTACCAGTCCAATCAGGCATCGATTCTCAGTAAGTGGATAGCACGCTCGATGGAGGTTAAAAAGCCTTACATTGAGCAAGACGAATATGATCGCGGAGTCCGTAATCTTCTAAATTACGGCCATACTTTTGGTCACGCCTATGAATCAGCTTCCCACTATGGTATTCCCCATGGTATTGCCGTCATTCTCGGAATGCTCACAGCCACCTATCTTTCGTCTCGTCTCGGTTTGGTCGCGACATCTTACTATGAAGATTTAAAGCAATGTATCTCTCCATGGTGTCACCCTTACGGAGATGAACTGCTGAAAGCCGATAGAGAGGCGATATTTAAAGCTATCAGGCAAGACAAGAAAAATACATCTGATTCTGTAAATTGCATTCTTACCAGAGGAGCGGGTCGCATGGAAAAAATACAAGTCGATTTTTCAAGTCAGTTGGTCCCGGCTGTAGACAACTTTATCAATGAAAGAAGGTGGAAATGAGCAGTCGCCTTATTAAAGATGAAGTGGCGGTCATAATCCCCACGCTTAATTCTTCCATATATTTATCTGAATCAATCGAAAGTATAATTAATCAATCTTGGAAAAATATAAAAATTTACATCCTTGATGGAGGATCCTCTGACATCACTCTCGACATAGCATATGCATATGCGAAAAAATATGATAATTTCGAAGTTATAATTCGTCCAAATGTTCATCCATGTAAAAGAGTAGATGAATGCATTCAGAACATAACCTCCCCATACATCGCACTACAGCACTCAGATGATATTAGCTATAAGAGTCGTATTGAAACTCAAATACAAGCATTCAAAAGCGACCCAGAATTAGCAGTATGTAGCGCTTGGTATCGTTCGTTTTGGCATCAGAGAATGCAAAAACCAACCCACTCGGGTGGTGAAACGGTCCATAGTAAACCGTTTAGTCATGAAGAAATTAAATGCGAGCTGTTATTTTGGTGGGTAATGCATTCCCCAACACTAATGCTTGATCGGGTAAAAGCAATCTCTGCAAATTTAAAATTCGAAAATAATTTTATATACATAAATGATTATTGGCAAACTGTAGAGAACATAAACAATCTAAAATACACTAACATTGGTCAAGAGCTTTCTGCATATAGACTACACTTTTCTGGCGATGGTGCAAAAAACTCAGAAAAAATAATTGCAGAAGAAGCGATTTTAAAAGAGCAAGTTCTCAAGAAATTTGGATTTACCTTTACGCCAAAAGAACTCGCGACCCATCTAAAGATCAAAATTATCCCAGACGGGAAATTGCTTTGTAACACACAAGATGAGTATGATGAAGTAATTGCTTGGCTCTATTCATTAATAAATCAAAACGAGCAACTAAAAGCTTTTAATGTTGAAAATTTCAATAGTGTAGTAAAAATGATAATTAAAGAAGTTGCAAAAGATTAAACCCTAAATCTAAACCAAGTATAATATCCAGATTTTTAAAATTATGAACCGAGATATCTTCGAAAACCTCTTCGTCCTTGAAATGACGAATAACCACCAAGGCAGTCTACAGCGAGCATTGGAGATTGTGCATGAGCACAGCCGTGTTGTCCGTTTCAACAATGTACGCGCAGCCATTAAACTTCAGTTCCGCGATGTAGATACTTTTGTTCACAAAGACTTTCAGGGTCGATCAGATATTCGTTATATCAAGCGCGTCCTAGATACCAAGATTTCGAAAGACGACTATGCCACACTGGTGCAAGCCATTAAAAAGAGCGGATGTATTCCGATGGCCACTCCATTCGATGAAAAATCTGTAGACTGGTGTGTTGATTTTGACCTTCCGATTATAAAAATCGCAAGCGCTGACTCGAATGATTGGATGCTAATCGAGCGTATCGCTGCTACACGCAAGCCATGTATTATTTCATTTGGGGCTACACCCCTCAAGGATATGGACGATGTCGTTGCGTTCTTTGAAAATCGGAATATCCCATTGGCGATTAACCATTGTATCGCCGCTTACCCTCATGAGGATTCAGAGTGCGAACTAGACCAAATCGATTTTTTTAAAAAACGATACCCAGGACATACTATTGGATGGTCATGTCATGAGTATAACGACTGGGATACTTCCATAAAAATTGCCTATGCCAAAGGCGTTCGAACTTTTGAACGTCACATAGATATTAATTCCGATGGCTTTAAAATAGCTGCATATTCCTCTCTTCCTGAACAACTTGATATTTGGTTTAAGGCTTTTCATAAATCTGTTGAATTTTGTGGAACAGCAAGTGATCAAAGAAAATTGCCACTTAAAAAAGAAACCGATTATTTGGATACCTACATTCGAGGAGTTTATGCTAAGCGAGATTTAGTAGCGGGAGACTTTTTAGAAGAAAAAGATATATATTTAGCAATTCCTCTTCAAAAAGGACAGATATCTTGTAGAGAATTAATGCTTGGAAGCTATGGGCATAAAGTCACAGCTAACATGCCATGCCATGCCCCAATAAGCATCGATTCAATAGATACTCCTTACTCATCCGATGGAAAGCTTAAGGATTTGATTTACAAAAGAGGTTTATAGTTGATCTATATCGCTATGCGAAGATAAAATCACTCAATTTGAAAATTACTAATGCGGCTTGTTACACATTAATAAAGTTATGTTGACTTTGCTGGTTTAAATAAACAATTGCGGTTGACAACTAATCCTAGGCCTCTGTCGCGGCAAGAGCGATTCAAAAAACAATGAATGTTGGATCACTAGTGTCCGGTTGAGAGAAGAAATGATTTAAACTAAAAATTCAAGATGAGACAATTGCAACCGAAAATAGGTGTGACGCATTTGAAGATCACAGCGTTTGATCGCATTAAAATGCGTAATCTATACGCCCATGAATTCTGGTCGCCATGTTCTTGCTCAAATTTTGGATCTCGTGCATCGAGAAACACTCTCTCGCTTGGTCAGCAAATACAACGCGGAGTCCAAAGTCCGGCACTTTGGAGTTCGACAGCAGTTGATTTGCATGGCATTTGCTCAATTAACTTGGCGCAACGGGCTTCGGGATATCGAAGCGTGCCTAAATGCGAAACCCGAAGAACTTTATCATCTGGGCTTTCGGGAGCCAGTAGCCAAATCGACCTTGGCCGATGCCAACGAAACTCGCGACTGGAGACTCTGGGAGGATTTGGCAAAAAACCTGATCAACCGAGCCAGAAGACTCTATCAAGGAGAGAGTTTGGGATTGGACTTGGACAATACGATTTACGCTCTGGATTCTTCAACAATAGATCTGACGATGTCGGTGTTTCCATGGGCAAAGTTTCGCTCAACAAAAAGCGGAATCAAACTTCACACGCTCTTGGATTTAAGGGGCCCAATTCCCACTTGCATTTACATTTCCGACGCAAAACTCAGCGATGTGAACTACTTGGACGCATTGATTTTCGAACCCGGAGCCATATACATCATGGACAGAGGATATGTCGATTGGTCAAGGCTTTATCAAATTGCAAACGCTGGTGCGTTTTTTGTCATTCGGGCCAAGGACAATCTGCGTTTTACCAGATACAAGTCCCACCCTGTGGACAAAGCCACAGGACTGCGAAGCGACCAGGTCGGGAAACTCATGATTCCCAAATCAAGGAACGATTTCCCCACGCATTTAAGGAGGGTTCACTTTTACGACGAAGAAAAGCAGAAGCATTTGATATTCTTAACAAACAACTTGCAAATCCCATCATTGACTGTGGCCAAGCTTTACAAAAAGCGGTGGGAAATCGAATTGTTTTTCAAATGGATCAAAGGCAACTTGGAAATCAAGCACTACTACGGAACGAGCGCCAATGCGGTGAAGACGCAAATCTGGATAGCAGTATCGCTCTATTTGATGGTGGCAATCCTTCACAGAAGCCTAAAACTGCCCGGAAGCCTTCGCAATACTCTGCAGATTTTGAGCGTTCACCCGTTTGAAAAAATGCCTTTAAATGAATTGCTTATGAAAACTAATTCCCAAAAGCCAAGTAGTCAAAATTCTAATCAACTGGAGCTGTTTAACTTATAGCCGGACAGTAGTGATGTTGGATAGCTCAGAAAAGTTGCCGCACAAAAAATGAAAATTTCTCGAAACAAAATTATAATTCTAGCACCCAATTATGACGAAAAATCAAACGGGATAGTCATTTTATTTAAACTGTCGGATTATTTGGACGAGATAGGATACGAGACTTTTTTTTATCCGATAGATGAAAAATTGTTTAATGACAACAAAAATAATTATCCTTCAAAATATTTAAGCAAATTTGTTTCGAATATTGAATCTGAAAAAGAAAACTCAATTTGTATCTTACCAGATGCGATTTCTTTTGAGTTGTCAAGAAAACTTAATTTCAAGTGGCGAGTTTGGTATTTATTAAACAGGCCTTCATTTCTGACCAAAGAGCCGCTATATTATTATGAAAATGATATTTTTATAAGCTATTCTAAATTAGTTTCAGATTCTGATCATCAGTTTTTTCTAAATTCACCAATTTCTGAAGTTGAAAATATAATAAGCGCTTTAAAAGAAAAAAAAGTAAGAAAAAAAAATCAAATCGTAGTTTACTGGGGGAAGTCGCGTTCCCGAAATTTTAAAGCGCTCTTTTTGCTAAAAATATTTTCTTTAGGATCTATAAAAATAATACCGATCAATAGGCGATATCCTGTTGACAGAAATCAACTCTACACTCTTATAGCCGAAAGCAGGCTGCTGATTTCATTTGATCCTCTTACAAATCTAAATTATGAAGCTAACCTTTGTAGGACTCCTTGCCTGATAGCTGATAATTACATGCAAATTGATTACAGGAAATACAATATTTCGCTTCTAGGTATTTCTGATAAAATCTCAAAAATGTTAGACATGTATTACAAAGGAATCTCAAAAAATGATTGGCTTCGAATGATCGATGAATATAAAGAGACCACTCAAAATCACCTTTCTGAAACTAAAAACGCATTGGCTTATATTCAAAGTGAATTTAGTCGTGTTTCTCAATTGCCACAGGTCTCAAAAGAACAGCGGATAAAACAACGTGAGCGAATGGATTTATTGGAATTTTTACAAAACGAAAAAAAATTAAAAGAAGTTAATATTAGATTTCACACCTATTCGCCTATTTTTTCTTTTAAAATATTGATAAAAGTCCTAATTATTCGAATTCTGCAAATACTAAGTATATTATTATGCAGGATTCTTTTAGTAGATACTGGATTTATTTACAAGCTCAATAGGCTAATTGAACGGGAGCGCGATTGTATTTTCAAAAAATACATAGACTCTTTTTAGTTACTATTATCGCGAAATAAGTAAATAATAGCATCAGTATTTCGATATTATTAGTAGCATTCGCGGCCACTATTTGTAAGAGAGATGCAAGACTCTATGATCTTGATATGGCAGGCTTGCCCGGGAACTGGACGGCTGTGTCTGCGCCGATTCAGGCATGGTGGAAAATGGCACTCGAAAACACGCGTGCGGGCGTGGTGAATACATGGGACTTCCAGTGGCACTACACCATCATGAAAAACACCGGTTTGTGCTTAATCCCAAACCAAAACCTCGTTTGCAACATAGGTGTCGGAGCAGATGCAACCCACATGAAGCAGAAAGATGTGGCCAGCAGCATCCGACCCGGCTGCTTAACGCGCTTCGACGCTCCTTCCAGCCTGGAAATAAACTGGGATGCCGACCAATTTGATTTTGACCACTCTGTCACGAACCGCCCGCCCCCATGGCGCACCCCGGCAGAGGTCTGGCGCGAGTGGCGATTTAAGAAAAAACAAAGCGCCGCAAGAGGCACTGCGTATCAAAGCTAAACAAAACAAAACGAGGTGGTAGCTTCAGAAATAAAATCGCAGATCAATACGCTCTCGCTCCGCCACAATAAAACTAGGGGTCAGTGTGCATTTTCTCCATTTCCGATCCGCATACCATCGCTTCGCCAGTTCACAAAATCTCCCGCAACACCTTTGCATTATGTTCTAAAAGAATATATTGATAATAAAACTTCGCCATTTTTATGAAAGTCGTTATTCCTTTTCATAAAAATGTGCTTTCGGAGGATGAAATGACCTCGCTTGCTACTATACGCTCGTGTTTTGACACGAGCGTTATTTGTTTTATCGCGCCGTCATCGCTGGATCTGGCCGGCACGCTTAAAACAGGTGAAAGCGTAGAGCGTTTCAGCGATGTTTTTTTCAAGGACATCGCTGGCTACAATCATCTGTTAACATCCAGTGCTTTTTACGAGAGGTTCAGCTCGAACTCGCACATTCTCATCTGCCAGTTGGACTGCTTGGTTTTCCGTGATGAATTGGAATTTTGGGCAGCAAAGGAGTTCGACTACATGGCTGCGCCGTGGTTCCAGCGGTATCTGGAAACGCCGGAAAGCGGTTTGTGGCGAGTGGGAAATGGTGGATTCTCACTCAGAAATGTGCAATCCCATGTGCGTGTTTTAAATAAGCGGATTCCGAGAGGGTTTTTTTATCCCAAGCATGGATCTGAACCATGGGTCGTCACCGCCCCGGAGTCGGAACTTGGTATGTATGAGGCGATGGTGCCATGGTATATAAAACACAACCCATTCACAAAGTGGGTAACAATCGAGGAGGAACTGCGCCGATTCCCGCGAAACGAGGATTTATTTTGGTCCCTGGAAGCGCCAAAGTTCGACGCGTCTTTTCGGATAGCCACTGCGGAAGAGGCGCTGCCTTTTGCCTTTGAAATGGCTCCAAGGTGGTGCTTTGAAAAAAACGGGAACAAGCTCCCCTTTGCCTGCCACGCCTGGGCGCGCTATGACAGGGAATTTTGGATTGAAGTGCTGGAACAACGGAGTGAGCGAAGCAGTTAGGGGGCATTCCGCCTACGCGCTGCGCGACTCCGGCGTGACATGGAAGAGTGAGAGTGAGGGTGAGAAGCAGCAAAAGATCTCGACGCTCCATTTTGGCAAAATCATCGGCAGAAAAATGTTGGGAACCACAACCAAGCACCGGGGCAGGTGTGCGGACCCTGGCGGCTGGGCGGTCGCACGGGAGCCTGCTGCAGGCAGCCCGCAGGGTGAGACGCCTCGGGATGGCGCGAATCAAAACTGCCGCATGGCAGCCTAAAAGGCGAGATGAGTGGGAGCGAACGAGTCAAATGCACTGATAGACACGAATGAGCTCGTGACTCGAGTGCAGTGAACTCTCTGCCATCTATTTGTAACCCGTTACTTTCATTCATCTGATTTCGTGTGATTAGTGGTTTGTTTATAATAAAATCAGCAATAGCAGGATCATTAAAGCATGGGGAAGATGTAGCGGTGGCTGTAAGGCGGATAATGTTTGAGATTCTAAAAAATTAAAGGTTGCGAAATCTAACAAGGTTCATATAGTTGTGCTATGAGTGTAGAGGCTGTGGAATTCATTGAAATTTTTGAGGCATTGCCCGTTGAAAAAAAAATTGAAGTTACCGATTTTGCCCGTTTTCTATTTGAAAAGTCCGAGGATAATCGCTGGGAACAAATCATTAATGGTGAGAAAGCGCGCATCAAGCTTGAAGAATATGCGCAAATTTGTGAAGAAGAGCACTCAGAACCGCTTGATCTCGAAAAATTGTGAAGTCTTTTGCCCTGCCAAGTTTTTGGCGCGCATACTATGCCTTGGATTCCGTAGTGCGCAAAGATACCAAACAGGCATATAAACTTTTTGAGTTTTCTCCGGATCATCCTTCTCTGCGTTTTAAGAAGTTATCCGGAACAAAGGACATCTGGTCTGTAAGGATTTCAGCAAAATATCGCGCCGTTGGCCGCAGGAATGGTGAAGAGATCCATTGGTTCTGGGTTGGGTCGCACAATGATTTCGACAACTTGTTTTCATAAGCATGAGGCTCCTTGAGCCTTTTTTTGGCTATATAACAGCGTTCAGGGGCGATCTGCTTACGCGCTGTAAAGTTTCCGGCGTGACAAATTCCGCCTATGCGCTACGCGACTTCGGCAAGATATGGAAGTAAAAGTTTGCGGGTAAATGGTTAAGAGGCTCCACACTGAACGCTCGTCTCTCGACACTCCATTTTGGCAAAATCATGGACAGCAAAATCATTTTTTAACCACGGATGGGCAGAGATGCGCAGGGCTATGCTTGGGCAAGCCAAGCTGGCGCTGTGCTTTCAAATCCCTTCGCAAGCGAGCTTGCACAGGATTCTCAAACCCCATCGCCCATTCTGCTACGCAAATGGCCCTAAGATGCTTCGTCAGAAATCTTTCGGAAAAACACCGGGTTGCGTTTGGTTTCCAAGCGGGGATGTGTTGTGAAAAAGCATCTGCAAGACCGCTTGTGAGTGTCTTTTCCACAACAAATCCAGCATTCGCATAGCGAATCAACCCGTGCTTTTTTCTGTCTTTCTATTTGACTCGTTCGCTCCCGCTCATTTGATTCGCAGGTTTTCCCAACCCGCTCCTCCTTCGGAGCTGCCTTGCGGCAGTCTTTCTCGACTTGTCCCAAAGTCTCGATTCGCCCTGCGGGCCAACCTTCGGTTGCTCTACCGCGCACCTGCCCCGGCGCTTGGTTGTGTATATCTTGGTAATCCGTGGTTAAAAATTTTTAGCCGTGAAGAGGCGCAATCCTCTTACGCGGCATGCGGCTCCGGTGTGACAAGTTACTGCGTTGCAGGCGGTGCTTGGTGGCGGAGAACTGATGGGCGACTAGGGTAAATTTTATCCTTTACAAAAGTATAAAATATTATTATAGTGTCCTCCATGAAAAGAGAAATTCGCAAGACGCTGATTCAAAAATTGAATGATGCCTTGGTTGCGGATATTCCCAGCCTGACACGGCGGGAGATTCGTTTGCCGGTTGTTCCCGGCAAGGCCATCGCGGTGATCGGTATGCGGCGCAGTGGCAAGACCTGCTTCCTCTCCCAGTGCATGGCCGATCTCCTGGCGGAGGGGATACCAAGAGAATCCTTGCTCATGCTCAATTTCGAGGACGACCGGCTGGCCGGTATGGATGCGACCGATTTGTCATTTTTGCTTGAATCCTACTATCAACGGCATCCGGAATTTCGGGATAAGACACGCATAACCCTCTTTCTAGACGAAATACAGCTCGTTCCGGGATGGGAGACTTTTGCCCGCCGCATCCTCGATAGCGAGAAGGTGCAGCTGTTTGTTTCCGGTTCGTCGGCATCCATGTTGAGTCGGGAGGTGCATACCAGCATGCGGGGCAGGTCCATGGAGGTGGTGGTGTTTCCGTTCAGTTTCCGAGAGGCACTGGCGCACCGGGGTCTTCTTCCAGACAAACCTTGGCAGTCCTTGCCGAAAGCCCAGCGCTCTCTGCTTGAAAATGGCTTTCTCACATACCTTGAGGAAGGAGGGTTCCCCGATGCGCAAAGTCTCGACATCCGCGATCGGTGCCAGCTTTTGCAAGGGTATGTGGATGTGGCTGTGCTGAGGGATATCATTGAGCGGCATGCAATTTCCAATCCGGTCGCCTTGCGGTGGCTTCAACGGCATCTTCTGGGGAATGCCGCCGCTCCGTTCAGTATCCAAAAGTTTCACAATGCCTTGAAATCTCAAGGTCTCCCCGTGTCCAAGGATAGTCTGCATGCGTTTCTCGCCTATTTCGAGGATGCGTTCCTGATCCGCACAACATCAATTTTTACGGCGTCGGAGCGTCAGCGAATGGTCAATCCTCGCAAGGCTTACCCGATCGATCCGGGGCTCATTTCCGTTTATGAACCGGCTGGCAGGGATAACCTGGGCCATGCGCTTGAAACGGCGGTGCTGATCGAGTTGCTACGGCGTGGATGCCAGGTTCGGTATTTTCGAACCGTCGCGGGCAACGAAGTGGATTTCCACGCTGTGGATGCCACGGGAAAAACTTGGATCATCCAATCCTGTGCCGATGCGAGCGATCCCGAGACATTTGAACGCGAAGTTCGCAGTTTGGTGGAGGCGAAGTCGCAATATCCCGAAGCGGAAGCCCTTCTTTTGTTGCTTGCTCCGCTGACCAAGGGATTTGAGATGCCGGATGAAATCTGCTGTAAAGATGCCATTGAGTGGTTTTTGGAAAAAGTGGATTGAAAAAAATCGATGCGCGGTGGGCGTGACGAGGGAGAGTGAAAGTGAGGGGTGGTTTTATTCTGGCAAAATCATGGACAGCAAAATCATTTTTTAACCACAACCAAGCACCGGGGCAGGTGTGCGGTAGACTGCCGCAAGGCAGCCTAAAAGGCGAGATGAGTGGGAGCGAACGAGTCAAATGCCAAGATTTACACGGATGGGCAGAGATGCGCAGGGCTGTGCTTGGGCGAGCCAAGCTGGCGCTGTGCTTTCAAATCCCTTCGCAAGCGAGCTGGCACGGGATTGTGAAATCCCATCGCCCATTCTGCTACGCAAAATGGCCCTGCGATGCTTCATCAGAAATCTTTCGGAAAAAACACCGGGTTGCGCTTGGTTTCCAAGCGGGGATGTGTTTTGAAAAAGCATCTGCAAGCCCGCTTGTGAGTGTCTTTTCCACAACAAATCCAGCATTCGCGCAGCGAATCAACCCCGTTATTTTTGGTTTTCCGATCCGTGTATATCTTGGTAATCGGTGGTTTAAAAATGCTCTATTCGCTGCGCGAATGAGCTCGTGACTCGAGCGCCGTGGCAGGTGCGAGAACCGGAAGCTTGGGAAAGCTGAAGGAAGAGCAACTGAAAGTTGGCCCCATAGGGGCGCAGCATCGGGGGCGATGCGAGTCATCGAGCAACCGCAGGTTGGCCCGAAGGGTAAGGGAGTGGGATCGACTGAATCAAATTACCCGGATGAACACGGATACGAAGAAACGGGCACGGGTGCATTCGCTGCACGAATGACTTATGGGCAGGAAGAAGAGGATACTTTTTAGACAAAATTAACAGAATGTGGTGGGGCGAGGTAGTGGGTGGTGGGTAATTTTCGACCGGCTGTCGGTTAAATTATCCTTTCAAAAAAGGCCGACATGTGATAAAATCATCCCTGTGAATAGTGATAATATCAAGTATGTAATTCGGCAATCTGTGGAACGAAATCTTCCGCAGTCTGTTGAGCGGGAAATCAAATTGCCTATCGGGACGGGCAAGGTGGTGGGGCTGGCGGGCGTGCGGCGCGCTGGAAAGACCTTTCTTTTTTTTCATGCGATGCGTGGCCTTTTGGAAAGAGGAGTGTCACGGGACCGGATGCTCTATTTGAATTTCGAGGATGATCGCCTGCAGCCGATCCGCGAGGGGGATTTGGACCTGGTATTAAGAAGCTTCCGGGAATTGTATCCCGAGTCTGTCGGTGAAAGGGTGTATTTGTTTCTGGACGAGGTTCAGAGTGCACCAGGTTGGGAATTGTGGGCGAGGCGGTTGCATGACACCGAGGATGTCGAGATTTTTGTCACGGGCTCATCTTCACAGCTCTTGGCCCGTGATCTCTCCACGGCTCTGCGTGGTCGAAGCATCACTCTGGAGGTGTTCCCGCTTTCTTTCAAAGAGTTTTTGACATTTCGCTCGATTCCAGTGATCGAGGCGAGCGCTGATAATGAAAGTCTTTTGCGCTCTGCCGTGGTGGAATACTTGGAGTGGGGTGGGTTTCCTGAAATCGTGCTGGCGGATGAGACGATGCGACCATTGATCTTGGAGGAATATACCTCGCTCATGCTGTATCGTGATATCGTGGAGCGCTATGGCGTGCGGAATGAAAAACTCATGCGGGAATTGCTGCGCCATGCTTTCCGCAACACGGCGTCCCTGCTGAATGTGAGCAAGCTGCACCGCGATCTGATGTCTCAGGGGTATCAGGTGTCGAAGAACACGCTTTTTGAGTATTTGGGCTATCTGGAGGATGCTTTTCTCGTTTTTCTGCTCCCGATCCAAGAAGCCTCGATCCGAAAACAGGCGCATAATCCCAAAAAACTGCATGTCATCGATACCGGCTTGGTGTCGGCGTTCAAAACCCATCCGGGTCGTGATCTCGGGCACCGCTTGGAAACGGCGATTTTCTTGCACTGGCGGAGGCGTTGCAAATCCCTTTTTTACTTTGCGAGTGATGTGGAAATCGACCTTTGTGATGGAGAAGGTCAAGAATTTATCAATTGTTGCTGGGATTTGGGGCATGCTGAAACGGTGCGCAGGGAGAGGCGCGCCATGGCGCTCGGGCGGGAGCGTTGGCCTAGTGCCGTGGGACGGCTTGTTTACCATGAATATCAACAGCAAGAGTTGGAGGGAATCCTTGGAGCTATCCCGGCATGGAGGGCTTTGTTGGGGCTTTTCTAGACAGGATGGCAGGAGGGACAGGATGTTTTGGAACAGAGCCGAAGTGAAACGGAGACAGACTGCCGAAGGCAGCCCGTAGGGCAAGTGAAGCGAGTCAATTAACGGAATTCATAGAATTGGAAATGGTTAAGTTTGGCTACTCTGGACACTCGTCTCTCGACGTTCTTCTTTGGCAAAATCATTTTTGCAAGCACAACCAAGTGAAGAGAGACAATTCTTAACCACGGATGGGCAGGATTTACACGGATGGGCAGAAAAGCGTAAGGCTATGCTTGGGCAAGCCAAGCTGGCGCTGTGCTTTCAAATCCCTTCGCAAGCGAGCTGGCACGGGATTGTGAAACCCCATTGCTCATTCTGCTACGCAAATGGCCCTGCGATGCCTCATCAAAAATCTTTGGGAAAAAAACACCGGGTTGCGCTTGGTTTCCAAGCGGAAATGTGTTGTGAAAAAGCAACGGCAAGACCGCTTGCGAGTGTCTTTTCCACAACAAATCCATCATTCGCACAGCGAATTAACACCATGATTTTTTTGAATTTCTATCCGTGTTTATCCGAGTCATCCGTGGTTAAAAAACGCTCTATTCGCTGTGCGAATGGCGCCGGGACTCGGGTGCTGTAACTTTTTATCAGCCACTCGTAACCCGTTACTTTTATTTGTGTAAATTAGCGTGATTAGTGGTTAGCAGAATTATGGTTGGCAGAATCATTTTTGGAACCACGGATGACTCGGATGGACACAGATAAAATACAGGACAAAGAAACTCAGGGCTATACTTGGGCAAGCCAAGCTGCTATGGATTTTCAAATCCCTTTGCAAGCGTGCTAGCACGGGATTGTGAAACCCCATTGCTCATTCTGCTACGCAAATGGCCCTGCGATGCCTCATCAAAAATCTTTGGGAAAAAAACACCGGGTTGCGCTTGGTTTCCAAGCGGAAATGTGTTGTGAAAAAGCAACGGCAAGACCGCTTGCGAGTGTCTTTTCCACAACAAATCCATCATTCGCACAGCGAATTAACACCATGATTTTTTTGAATTTCTATCCGTGTTTATCCGAGTCATCCGTGGTTAAAAAACGCTCTATTCGCTGTGCGAATGGCGCCGGGACTCGGGTGCTGTAACTTTTTATCAGCCACTCGTAACCCGTTACTTTTATCTGTGTAAATTAGCGTGATTGGTGGTTAGTTGGCTTATTAAATCATGAAAAAAAGTACTGGTAACTTGTAGCCGGTAAATTTCTTAGGGATGTGATTGAATAGGGCTTGACTTCTAAAAGTCGCTATATATCTTGCGGATTGAAAAAATATTCAAAATGCAAATAATCGATCAAGGGTTCCGACAGATCGTTAAGCGAAAGTGGGCAAAAATCATGAAATGCTCTTCGGATACGGCGCTCAGGGATCTTGGCGATTTGGTGGCGAAGGGGATACTCGCCAAGGCTGAGGCTGGAGGACGAGGGGCTCACTATGTGCTGAAAAAAATTGATGCCGGAAGTTGATTGAAGTGGTCCAGCCAGACAGAAAAAAGCGGAGTGCGGCACCACAGGGACAATCTTTATAAAAGGGTTTACTTTTTTTTAAAAAAAGGTATACTTTCAAAATATGGCCGACACTTACACAATAAAAACCGCGCAACAAAAATTTTCTGCACTGGTTAAAGTCGCCGAAGAACATCCTGTAACAATAACAAAACAAGGGAAGGCGGTGGCAGTGCTTCTCTCGATCGCAAGGATGGAAGCCATTGCTGAAACGATGGAGATTCTTGCAGATTCAAAAGCTATGGAAGCCATACGCAAGCACCGCGAGGGCCAGGCTATTTACCGTGATTTAACGGCGTTGGATTCATTATGATTCGCGTCCGAATTCAAGAGGAGGTGCTTGACTATTTGCGGAGTCTGCCGCCCCAACCGCGTCATGCTTTAAAAATTGCGATTAAAAAATTATCAGTGGAACAGGGAGATATAAAATCCTTAACCGATGATTTAGAAGGATTTCATCGTTTGAGGGTGGGATCTTATCGTGTGATCTTTGAATACTCTGTAATGGATGGAGAGAGAGTTATAACTTGTGTTTATGCGGTTTCACGAAAATGGATTTACGAAGTTTTTCAAAATAAAATAATGGAGTGATAAGATTTTGAGATGAGGTGAAATCCGGGGTCTCTTGAATTGAAAGCCTCGTGTGCGTTGGGTTGCGATGACCTTCTTTTGCTAACAGGATCGAGGCATGGAACTCAAAAGAAACTTGGCACGGGATGAGTGGAACGATCCGCCGTATGCCGATTTCCGATTGGCTATTCGAAAATAGCGTAGGAGCGGGAAGTTTGGTTTAAAATAATTTGACTGGAATGACTTGTAACATAAAACTCTCTTTATCAGCAGGATTGGTCGCGCTGGCGATCAGTGCGGTCTTTTTTCTCTTCTACCGGGGGTGCCTCGAGCGGAATGTGCCTCTTTCTTACGAGGGGGATGCGTTCTCGGTGATGATGACGATTCAAGGCTATGCGGGAGGAGATACCAATCCTCTGACGCCTCGGTTTTTGGAGCGTCTAAATGCGCCGTTCCAAGGGGCTTGGAGTGATTTTCCGCAGGAGAAATTCGTGTTCTGGCCGGCTGGATGGTTGGTGGCTTTATTTGGCTTGGCTCGAGGCTCGACTTTGTATGTTTTGCTTTTGCAAATTGCTGCAGGCCTGTCTTTTTATTTTTCTGGGAGATGTCTTTTGCAAACTCGCGGGCGCGAGGCTTGGCTGGTTTGCGGGGCGATTTTGTTTGGCTTGGCGCCTTATGCCTTTTTGCGGAATCTTCAGCATTTGGCTCTAACAGCTTATTGGCCAGTGCCGCTGATGGTTGTGGCCTTGATTTGGCTGGGTTGGCCGGAGCGCACGCGACTCGGTCTGCGAGCTGGGGCTTTGTTTGCCTGCGCCGCCGCATTTGTCGGTGGAAACTTCAACCCTTACTATCTCGGGCCGTTTTTGGTGCTGTTGACATTACTGGCTCTTGGTGCCCTGATCCAGCGCCAATGGTTACGATCCGGCATATTTGCGCTTGTTTTTGCGAGTGCCGTGGCGGGATTTGTTCTCCAGAATATCGATACCTTCATCTACATCGCGCAGAATGGGAAGAATCCCGAGGCGGTGAGCCGTGAACTGTGGTGGATGGTGAAATTTGGGCTCTTTTTGCCGGATTTGTTTTTCCCTCGGGCCCATATGAGCGAGTGGGTCAGCAAGCTTTCGTGGTCACTCTATCATGGGCGTGTTCCGCAACAACTTTGGGGTGAAAGCCAAACGGCTTACATAGGTCTGGTTGCGGGTGCGGGTTTGGTGGTCTTACTGGCCAGTGGGGTCATTCTGATTTGCGCCAAGAAATTCGACTCCGTTTCGCCATTTTTCTGGTTGTCATCCGGAGTGATCCTTTTCTCTGTGGCTGGCGGGGCGAACTATTTTCTGGGTTCTTTTGGCTTTCTTCTCCTTCGAGCGGCAAATCGTTCGTCGATCATCCTCGCTTGCATGGCGTTGCTTTTCTTATGCGCGATCGCCCCTGCCAAGATCGGCAAAATCTGGAAGATTCTGTTGTCGATGTTTATTCTGGGAGTGGGAATTTGGGATCAACTCCCGCGCTATCCGAACTGGGAAGAAGATGTCCGCCAGCGAGCTTGGAATGACTTCGAGAGGGATCGGGAGTTTTTCTCGGCTCTGGAGCGCGAATTGCCAAAGGGCGCGATGGTTTTTGAATTTCCAGTGAAGGATTATCCCGAAATGGGGCCGATTCGCGAAATGGGAGATTACGAGCACTTCCGACCTGTGCTTCATAGTCAAGGTTTGAGGGTCAGCTACGGAACCATCAAGGGCAGGGGTGACACGGTTTGGCAGAAAGGACTTTCCGGCAAATCGCCCTCCGAAGTCCGCGCAACTTTGGAAAAACACGGGTTTTCAGCGATTTTGATTAATCGCAAGGCCTATGCAGACCAAGGGGGCGCGCTTGAGAATGGTTTTTTGGCCGCCGGGGTTGGGCGACTCATGGAAAATCCTGATTTTATTGTTTTGAGAATCGAGCCAATCGCCAATCCAGAACTGCCAGTCATACCGGATCGTAAGACACTGCGAAAATTGAAGAAGGAAGAAAAATCTCAGAGCTGAAAAACTCATTTTGAGCTTTGCTACAAGTTTTTTGCAGGCTCTACGATTTCTTCTTACTCGTTTTTCAGGATGCGAATTTTGGTCCAGAACATGCCTTCTTGGGAACTGGTAATGACCAAGCGAGATTCAGGTGAAATCTTGAGTTTTTCTTGGATGGCAAATCGGTTGTTTGCGATGATTTGCTCGTAGCGTTTCCCTTCCGCTTGAAGGCCAATTACTGTTCCGTTGGGGCCTTTTCCTTCGAGTCTCACTTGCACTCCCCCCTGCACGAGAGGTTGTAGCTCGATGGTTGGGCTTTTTGAGATTCTGCCCGATTTTTTCAACGATGAGCCTTGTTTCCAAATCTCGGAGAGCTCGGTTGTCGGAGCGTAGCCAACAAAAGAAGCCGCGATGACGGCTGGATAGTAGGACGGTGTTTTGTGGAAAACCGTGTAATAATCTCCGATCCATGCGGCTTCAAATCCATCTGGGCCTGTGGGAGCCGGATTGGCGGGCGGCATAGGGACGCCGGCATTGGGGAGGCTTGGGATGATGATGGCATCCACCGAACCGGGATGTTGGGATTTACCACTGCGGAGCAGGGTGCCCGGCGCGCTTTGATGGAGTTCGCGAAGAAGGCCATAAATTTCTGTGGCGCCTCCATCGACCAAAAGTTCCTTCGCGCGGGATTCTTTCACGTATCGCGTTAATTCGCGAATTTCATTCGACCGACCAGGATGCATTCGACTCATCTGGTCGGTTTTTTCGTTTCTCAAGATCGAGCTTTCGCCAAAGAGCGGTCGCTGTCCGGCATAGATGAGGTGAGGGCGTAGGGAGGCGAGAGCCCATGTGGCAAAAAGAACGGGCATCCAGCGCGGACGCAAGGAGTCTAAAAAAATGCCGGCAAGCGGAGCGGCCAACAGGTAGGCGGGGATCAACAATCGGCCTTGCCATGGTTGCCAGCGAAAAATAGCGCAGAATACAACCAACGAGGTGAGGACAATTCCGAAGAGGAGAAGGACGGCGGAGTTTCGCCGGAAGTTTGGGAAGAGGAAGGCCAGTGGCAGCAGCAGAATCAAGGTCGTCTGGGCTGGGGCGGGAACCAAATCTTCCAAGCCTGCGAAATAAGGCAGGTGGAAGGGTTGGGATTCGAAAGTGGTCGAGGGATCGTCGGGATCGCAGCCGAGCTTGGCCAAAACAGCGCGTGTCGCGTTTTCCAGACCCTTGTTCCAAATCTCCGAGTCGCAAGTGAACTGGCCTGCGGTGTTTCGGATGGCTACATTCAATAAATCCTTGGGTCCATGGCTTTGGTTTGTGTGATGCAAATTGGGGCCTGCCGGAGAGCCGAAGGTGTGGACATTGCGCAGGAATTGCGGGGCAGGGGGCAAGAGGACGAGAAAAATTCCTGGAATCGCAACCAGAGCCATGGGACGCCATGCGCCTTTTCGCAGATAGGCCCACGCCAAGGCGAGGCCTGCCGCGGGCAAGTAGGCGACGGCGGTTCCCTTAGTGGCTATGGCCAGTCCGGCGCAAAGAGCCGATAAAAACAGCGGGCCAGTTGCCAGTCGGTTTTCCGTTTGCCAAGCGCGCAAGGCAAGCCGAGTGGGGACCAGAATAAAAAAAGCGACGAGGATGTCGTTTTTTGTGTTCGAGGCTTCAAAAAAGACAACAGGAATGAGCCCGGCAAAAAGAATTCCAAGCCATCCTGCACGAGGGCTTCCGCCGATCGCTTGCGCCATGATGCTGATGATTCCGCAGCTTGCCAGCAGATACAGGCTCTGAACCAAATTATGCCAATGGTCGCCGCCCGATAGCACGAGGAGATTCAACCCGATGAACTCGCTGAGAACCGGCATCGAGATTTGATGCGAATGCGCGGCGGTAAACGGCTCCACACTCCCCTGCATGAGCCAATAAATCTGCCGGGGCATGTGGTAAATCTGCACATCGAAATTCATGGGTGGCGTGGCCACGGCCATGAGGAGAATGAGGGCTGAAGTGCCGCCTAGAAGGCCGCCGATCCAAAGCGGGCAGGTTCTCAGGTTTTCCCGGATTCTGGCGAGCTCGCTCCGGCAATCCAGCTTGCTGCGGTTGGCCAAGAGAATGCTTGCCGGCAGTATGCCATAGAGAATCCAGATCGCCAAGACAGGTCCCCAAGCGAGCTGGTCGATTGCAGAGAGAGTCTCCGTGAGGACGAGTGAAAATGTGGCCAGCAGCACGCTGGAAAGTGCCAGCGACCAGCGCCAGCTTCGGCGAGTCGAAGGCGTCACGGCAAAATGCGCCGCCGTCCAAAGGAAGGTCGCTAAAAATGGGAGGCCGCCGCAAAGTGTCACCATGGCCAATCAATCAGCGCGATTTTTTGCCCTTCTCAGTTTTTTCCATTCGTCGCGAACCGCCCTGCACAGATAAGCGACGATACCGCCCTCGTATTTTGCCTCCAGGTGCTTCAGATAGTCGTGTTGCTCGGCCAGCCAGTTCCAGAGCGTGGAGGTGGAGTGGTCTGTCGCCCGGAACCAACCGAGCATGACGGCCACCTCGGCATCGGTGGCGGCTTGGGATTCCAAGGTTGCGAGTGCTTTCGCTGCGAGTTGGCGATGGCGGGCGAGCTGCGTGCGCGGGTCTTCCGCCCGGAAGCGGGTCTGGCAATAAAACTTTGCGCACTCTCTTGGTGTGAAAGCGACCTTTGCAAATGGGGCAACAGACACTCCCCAAGCGCTGTCCCCGCAGTGCCCGAAATCCGTTGGAAAGGGATTGGCCTGGAGAAAAACTGTTCGGTAGAGGTTGCTCGCGCTGCTTCCCAATAATCCATGGGGCAGCGACCCGCAGAGCATGGCGATCGTCTCCGTGCGGCTGAGAAGTCTGTCGGTAAGTCCTGTCGAGTGGAAGGCGTCCGCAAGCCGGTTTGAAGGCATTTTTTCCTCCACAGGTTTTGATCCATCCTCATTCCGCATTTCCGGAGGGGAGATGACGACATCGGCATCGTGCCTGCGGGCCGTGTCCAGGAGGTGAGAGAGACCGGTTGGGCTTATGGGATCCTCGACGGTTGAGATGTAACACCAACCTGCCTTTGATGCGGCAATGCTTGCATTCCAACTTTGGTAAAGGCCGGGCGGATGATGCAGAAATCGTGCGGGAAAAGGCGAGAGCGCCTCGCGCGCCACATCGAGCGATCCATCGCTTGAGCCGCTATCCACCACGATGATCTCTTCGACTTGCGGGGCCCATTTTTTCACCGACTCCAAATGCCGGGCCAGCCGCTCGCGGCAGTTGAAGATCGGCAAGACAGCTGAAATGGGATCAGGCATGAGAGAGGGCTTCAGGTTCAGCGCGCGATTTCAAGCAGGCGGTTGAAAATCTTTGTGGCCGGCCAGCGGGATTTTTTAATGAGGGTGTCTACCATGGTGCTGGCATCCAAAAAGGCTTCGCTCCCCCGGCGCTCAAGTTTCCAGCGCGTGGAGGATTCGCCGCTGCTGCCGGTCTCGCGCCAGCGGATCACATGCAGAGAACCATCTGGAAAGGCGCTCTCAGGCATTCGTTGCATTTCAGTAGTGATTTTTGCGACCTCCTGCTCGTAGCGCGAGGCTACGCTCTTCGCCTCATCGTGGAAACGGAACGCAGCCAGCGGGGCTTCGACCGAGGCGACATTCGCCTGTTGAAAAAAACGGCTCCACAGCCAGTAGTCCCCTGCCGAGGCGTGTTGGAGGTCGATCTCGCCGCCGATTTTTTCCCAAAGGGACCGCCGCCAGAAGCAGCTCTCCTGCTGGAGAAAATCGTTGTTGCCGGGGCCCCCGTGAAGCCCTCTGTAAAATCGTCGTGCCGAAAATCCTGGCGTGCACCACAAGTTCTCAAAAGCTCCATCCTCGGTAATGCATGCCTTCATCGTGGAGGTGATCCACTGGATTTCGGGAAAGGTTTCAAAAATCATCCGCACCGTTCTGAGAGTCCAAGGCAGGTAAAGATCCGAGGAATTCAACCAGCCCAGGATTTCACCCCGGGAGTTCGCAAATCCCCTGTTGATGGCATCATACTGCCCGCCGTCCTTCTGGCTCTCCCAATGCGCCAAACGCCCGGCATAGGATGCAATGACCTCCTTGCTCCCGTCTGTGGAGCCCCCGTCCATCACGATGTATTCCAAATCCACATCTTGGGAGAGCACGCTCTCGATGGTGGCCCTCAAAAAAGAACTCTGGTTGAATGAAGGCGTGACAATGGAGAACAGCATCTCAGTCAGTTCAAACATGAATGGGGGCTCATTAAAAAACAAAAATCTTTTCAACACCGTCGGTGCGCATTCGTCGTTTTTAAAACAAAAGCCGTTTGGTAACCCTTGATCTGTGACGAAACAACCGAAGAGAGATTCTGCCGATTCGCATAGCCTGGCCGCAGTCTTGGTGGCGCGGCCTGAGGGGCAGTTGGGGAATCGCATTTTTCAGGCGGCGGCTTTTCAGGCGGCGGCTTGGGAGAGGGGGTTTTCTCTTCTGAATCCGGCGCTGGGGCCGTATGCGGAGTTTTTTCCGGCGCTGGCAGCGGATTTTTTTTGCCGACCTGGTCGGCGGCTTTCGTTTGGCAGGGGGGGGCGTCTTATGTTTTGCCGAATGGTTGATGCGCTGACATCCCGACCTCTCCGCCCCATGTGGGCTGGAGGGCGTTCTGCTTTGCTGGACATCGCCCAGTCGCATGATGAGGCCGAGCAGGAATACGATCTCTGTGGTGAGGAATTTGCAGACATCCTTGCCGGGCATCGCCTCGTTGTGGCGAAGGGCTGGAAATTCCGGGCGCACGCGGCTCTCAAGTCGAGGAGGGAGGATGTGGTCCGCCTCTTCACGCCGCAGCAAGAAATACGGGAGGAGGTCGAGCGTTGCGTGGCCCTAGCCAGAGCGGGGAGTGAGCTTCTTGTGGGCTTGCATGTGCGGCGTGGCGACTATGCGACCTGGCTGGGCGGGCGGTTTTATTACGCTCTGGACGCCTATGCGGCTTGGCTCAAGGCGGCCGGCGCCCTCTGGCCGGAGAAGAGGGTAAGTTTCGTGGTCTGTTCGAATGAAAATGTGGACGATCTTCTTGGTTTACCAGGCATCCGGGCGAGTGTCGGGCCCGGCGCGCCGATCACGGACCTCTATGCCCTCGCAGCTTGCGATTTTTTGATTGGCCCCCCGAGCACATTCACTCTCTGGGCGTCCTACTACGGCGGTGCTCCGCTGCACATGCTCATGGAAAAAGACCAGCAACTCCAAATCGCGGGGTTCGCGCACCACAACCGGTTTTGAAAAATTCCCTACCCATTCGGAAAATGCCTTTCGACTGGAGAGTGCTCATCGCGGTTGGCTTGATTTTCAATTTGGCAGTTTATTTTTTGATCCCGGAAATCTTTGGCGTATCCCGTCAAAAACTTTTCCACTTTGCAGGGGTGGCTGCACTTGAGATTCCGTTTATGGATTTGCGCGGCGTGGCCACTTGGTGCGAAGCCGCTGCGAGCGGAATCGACCCAGCTGTCACGCAGACGACGATCACTCTTCCAGACGGAACTCGGCAGCCCAACTTCCTGATGAATTACTCGCCGGCGGTGCTGTGGTTTTATTGGTTGGGCCTGCGACCCGCCACAGTGTGGATGTGGGCCTCAGGTTTGATGGCTCTGCAAATCCTTGCTGTCTTCGGACTCTGCGGAAGGGTTTCCTGCCGACATGCCATCCTCTGGACATTCTTGGTTTGTTCCCCTGCCTCGCTGCTCGTCCTGGAGCGGGCGAATATGGATATCCTCATTTTTGCATTATTTGTGCTGGCATTGATTCTTCGGAAATATCCATTAGCTGCGGTGTCGCCGATCCTGCTGGCCGCTGGGTTGAAGTTTTATCCGGCAGCGGCCCTCGCTGCATTGTGGAGCCGGGGAAGCATGAGGCAGAGACTTGTCGCTGGCGGAGGGTTGGTTTTCTTTTTCGGCTTTCTTTTTTTGCTCAAATCCCAGCTTGCGGGCATAGGTGCCAGTTTGTCGGGGCAATACCAAAGCGCCTTCGGTAGCAATGTCGTGGCGGATTTGCTGAAAAACCATGGTGCATGCTCGGAATCGGTGGCTGGTTTTTTATCCAAAGCACTCCAGATTTGCGCTCTTGGGTTGGGAGTCTTGAGTTGCAGCACGGGTGTTTTCCTATCAAAAAAATGGCCGGCAGAGGTCACGGAGCGTGCAAGTTATGCATTTTGGCTGGCTGCGCCTATGTTTCTAATTTTGTTTATCTTAAGTAATCAGATGGACTATAAATGGATTTTCCTGCTCTTCATGGTTCCTGCGGCTTTGCAGCTTTGGGACGGCAAGTTTTCGCTTTGGTCTGTGACTTCAAAAATCTGGCTGGCAGTGGTGTGCGCTTATTCCTACTGGACCTTTTTTTCCGGCGAGGAGTCCCTACGCAATGCCGTTTTCAAGCAGGGCCTGATGTGGGTTGTTTTCGTCATCAGCTCTCTCCTGTGCGGGGCTCTTTTGGCGCGTGTGCCTGGATTTCTTAAAAAAGGGGAGGTTTCTTGAGCCTGCCGCCCTTGCTGATTACGGCCGCCTTTGATGTCGGCGAGACGCCGCATGTGAAATTGCGCGATACACGCCAACGTGTGCTGCACCACATGGAGGGCCTCTTGGCTTGGCTTGAGTCGTCGGATTTTCGCCAAATTGTCTTCGCCAAAAATTGTGGAACAAAAATCCCAGCGAGCGTTCTTTGTGAAACGGCGGCAGCTTTTGGCAAGGAGTTGGAGTTTTTGGAGATTCCCTCTTCAAAACTTACGGCAAGGCAAGGCAAGGCAAGGCAAGGCAAGGCAAGGGTTTTGGCGAGGGAGAAATTGTTCGCGGTGCGCTTGAGCGCAGTAGGCTCTTGGGAAAAGCTGCATACTTTGCAAAATCCACCGGCAAATTGTTTCTCAAGAACCACGAGCTTCTCCTTGCCGACAAGGGGCGGGCGAGGTGCTTCCGGTGTGCGGCTCCCAATCGCGGCAAGTCATCCGCTTGGCATCGCCTTGTGAATAAACTCCATCAATCCGAATTGGGATCCCGATGTCTCGGCGACATGCATCGTTTTCTTCGTGTGCCATGGTTTTTGATCGGCGCTCATCCGCAATGCTGGGTGGATACGCGCTTCTATGTTTCCGAGCGGGATTTCTACTGGGCCAATTTATCGCGCTCCCATCGAAGGGTGCAGGATCGGCTGGGTTACTCGCTGGAGGCGGCTTTTTACGATGATCTGCAGGGAGCCGAGGGGGTTGGTTGGATTGATGAAATGCCGCTCGTTTATGGCACATCCGGCACCCTTGGGACAACTGCTGCGCCTTTTGCGGAGCCCGTCAGGAGCCGGGCAGAGGCTCTGGCGGCTGAGCTTTTATCTCCATGAACAAACCTTATAGCTTGAGCTTCAAACCCAGCCTTCCGCTCCCCGCCACCTGTGTGCTCGTGTTTCTTTTGCCGTGGCTGGTGAAACTTCTTTTCGGCCTGCCGTGGCTCATGCTGCAAAATTTCACCGATGGTGTTTTCTATCTCGGCTATGCGGTTCACTTTCGAGAGCTGCTGGACCGGGTGGGACTGACATACTACGCGGTTCGCTTCAGCGGGATCGCGCCGGATGCGCTGGCGTTTTCGTTATTCGGGGCGGAGGTCGGTTTCGTCGTCGCGCGATATGCTCTCGCAGGGGCGTGTTGTGTGGCGCTCTTTGTTCTCTTCTCGCGGCGCTACGGGATGGCGGTGGGGTGGTTTGCGGCACTCGCTTGGGCATTCAATCCGGCGGCGATTCGCTTTTTGCAGACGGCGTATGTGGATGTCACCGGGGCGTCGTTTTTGTGTTTGGGGCTTTGTCTGGTCTGCTTGCCGCGAGCGGGGATCTGGGCTGCGTTTTTTGGAGGGCTTGCGCTGGGGATGGCATTCTGGTCGCACCTGCACGCTGCTGTGGCGCTTGTTTTTTTCGGGCCGCTCTTGCTTATCGCTCTTCTGGATCGACCTCGAAATGAAGCGTGGCGTTTTGCTTTGGCGATGCTGATCGGAGGCGGGGCGGTGACTCTGGCGGGCTGCGGATTTTTTTATTGGAACCATGGCCTGTGGGATCTCACGAGCCCCACGCGGGAGCTTTTGCAAACGCTCAAGGATGGCCACATCCCTGCTCCAAAACTCGAGTGGATCGAGGTGGCGCGTCAATGCCCTTTCTGGCTCTCGGTGCTTCCGCTGGGCGTCGGTTTGATCTTTCTGCCAACGAGGGACCGCTTCCTCTACGCGTGTTTCTTTGCCTTTGCCGGCTACATTGCCTTCTTGCTCTGGGGGGATTTGGTGAAGGGCGGCTACTCGCTCTCGCTCTTTTACTATTTTTCCTTCGCCCTGCCGGCGTTCGTTTTTCTCGTCGCTGCGATCGTTGCCAACCTGGGGCGGGATGCGTGGCGAATGGCCTGGACACTGCTTCTGCCGGTCTTCGCTGTGGCATGGAATCCCTCAATCGGCATAGCAGCGATGGTTGCAGTCATTTTCCTGGCCAGCCTCCCGGCGCTCCTCGTGTGGCGGCGCTGGGTTGCTCCTATTGCGATCTGCTTGGCCATGGCGTCCTTCGCAGTGGCACTGGCCCCCTCCAGCAAACTGGCTCTTGGCAATTACTGGAAATCCGACGATCTCCCGCTTCTCACCATGGCCGGTCAGCTTTCCAAGGCCCTGCCAAAATACCAAGCCGATCCGGGCAAACTTGTATTCTGGTATGACGACTCGAAGGGCGATGACCTGCGCATGTTGCAGTCGTTTTACCTCCACGAATTCACCAAGCTCAGGGGGCCGGATGGCGGAGGTCTCGAGTTCTCGCCAACAGCTCCACTCGACAAAAATTCCATCCTTCAAGATGGGGTGAGGCATGTTGTGGTGCTGGGTGATTCATGCGAGGCGGTGGAGCCTGCCGTGGAAAAACTCCGCGAGCTCGGCACACCTATTCAAGAGATCAAGCCCATACCTCTGCAGGCCGACGGGCAAACCCTCCACGCCACGCTTGTCTCTTTCAACCTGCCGGCGGTCGAAGAAAAATCCGCTCTCGTTCCCGACTGGAAGCTCCACCGTCGCGCGCGGCTCGCGTCGCAGGCCACCATTCAGACCAGTCCCAAAAAAGGAAACCTCGATGCGGCATGGCCCGTGCCCTCGCTCTCCGATGGAGAAGCCGTGTGCATCCGGCTCCGCGTCCTCGAAGGCGCTGTCCGCATCGGTCTGGCTGCAAAGGAATCCGACCCGCTCGAAGCCGACGGGCTACTCGTTTCGACCACCGCATTTCCTCATGAGATCCTTCTTTTTCCCGAAAGACCAGGTGAGCCATCCATCCTCCAAATCCGCAACGCCGCGCCCAGAGGCGTTCGCTCAAAAATTCTTGTCGAGCAGGTAAAAACTGTTCGTCTAGCCGCCCCTGCCGATGAGTAAAATTTCCACCAGTCCGCAGCGTGGTCGGGAAGTAGCCTCCACTGCTTTTTCCCTCTGTGATCTCTGTGCTCTCTGTGGTTAATCTGCGAGTGCCCACTTGAAAACCCACCTCGCCATTCCGCATTACAACGACACCGAGCGCCTGGAGTCGTTTCTCGAGGCCCTGCAGCGCGGCTTGCCGGAGCGGTTTTCCATCCTCGTCTCGGATGACGGCTCGACTCCGCATGAGCGCGAGCGCTTGGAGGCACTGATCCACGCCGTGCAGCAGAAACAATCGGGCGGCGGGCCAGTTTTTTTGGATCCGCTCTTCACTCTTCGCAATACCGGAAAAGGCGGCGCCATCCTGCGCGGATGGGATCATGCGGGGGATGCCGACCTCCTCGCCTTTGCCGATGCCGACGGCGCCGTGAGTGCTTCGGAAATCCTGCGCGCGGAGAATTTTTTTCGCTCCCCCGAGGCCGCAACCATCGACGCCCTCTTCGCCAGTCGGGTTAAAATGCTCGGCCGCACCGTCGAGCGCTCGCTCAAGCGCCACCTCTCCGGCCGCGTCTTCGCCACCCTCGTCTCGATCGTTGGCCGCGTGCCCGCTTACGATACCCAGTGCGGACTGAAAATCCTCCGCCGATCCGCCTTCGAAAAAATCCGCCCCCACCAGCAAACCATCGGTTTCGCCTTCGATGTCGAGCTTTGCCTCCTGCTCCGCAAATTCGGCTGCCGTATCATCGAACTTCCTGTGGATTGGTCCGACATCCCTGGCAGCAAGGTCAGCCTCCTCCGCGACTCCTCCCGCATGGCCCGCGAAGTCTTCAAAATCCGCCGCCGCGTGGATGGATTAAATCCGAATTCAGAAAAATTAACCACCGAGGACACAGAGAGCACAGAGGTTTAATGAATCACGGCAGATCTTTGTGCTCGTGGCACAGGTTTCCGAAAACATTCCTTAAAATTTTCTCAGATTAACATTAAAACTAACTTGTTAGGATCATCTCCTAATTTTGGTAGATCAATCTCCTAAATTTCATGGCACTGCCCGCCGCCCCGCTTTTCACCATCATCACCCCCACGCTCAACGCCTCGGCGACGCTCGAAGATGCCGTCTGCAGCGCGATGGGGCAGGGGATCGATTCTGAGCATCTCATCATGGACGGATGCTCGTCCGACCGAACGCTTGAGATCGCCCACTCGTTTCAGCACCTCACCGTCCACAGCGGACGCGACCGCGGGCTCTACGACGCCATGAATCGCGGCGCCTTTTTTGCCCGGGGCGAATGGCTCATTTTTCTGCAAGCGGATGACTGGCTTCCTGAAGGCGCTCTTGCCGCCTACCGTGCCGCCATGGAAAAAAATCCCGCTGCCGAGATTCTCACTGGTTCCGCCGAAGCCGTACGCCAGATCGGCGAGAACCTCTGGGACCAACAATGGCAGCGCACCTCGGATGCCGACAAGGCGCTCGCGATTCCAAACATCGCCCTCGGCGAGCCCATGCTCAACGCCCGCGCCATCCGCAAGAGCCTCTTCAAAAAAGCCGGCCCCTTTGACCTCGCCTACTCCCTCGCCTCCGACCGCGACTTCCTCCTCAAGCTCACCGCCCTCCAGCCGCAAGCGGCGACAGTCGACGCCCCCACCTACCGCTATCGCTGGCACGAAGGCTCCCGCACCATGAACGCAGGCAACTCCCTCAGTCGCCGCCTCACGGCGGAAAACCTCGCCATTGCGGAAAAGCACATCCAGTCATCCACCGAGCCTACCACGCGCCGCCTCCTCAAAATCTGGCACCACCGCCAATCCACACAAGCCGCCCTCTGTGCCCTCGAGGCGCTCCAGCCCCTTGCCGTGATTCAAGCCGTCCTCCGCGCCACCCGCATCAACCCCTCCTGGTCCCCCGCTTTCGCTGCTGAATTCGTTCGCTGCCTCGCCAATTGGATCCGCAACGGCTTCAAAACCCGCTCCCAAAGCGCCGCCTTGTAGCGGCGGTCTGCGACCGCCGAATCTCTTGCTCTGCCGATCCCCGATTCTGTCAATTGATTCGCTCTGCTCAGCCCTCGGGCAAACTTCGTTTGTCTTTCTTCGCCATGCTACGATTCTGTCAAAAAATCCCAATCATTCCGTCGCCGATTTTTTAGAATCCCTGCCGCTTCAAAATGATCATTCGATCCGCAAGAAAGTCGATGCGCTCAGGATAACTGAAAGGCCATCGCGCCCGGGCTTGTTTTTCGTAAACCTTGGCATAGTCGAACTCCTCACGGTCCAGTCCCGCATAAAACCGCTGTGCATCATCATCGCCTGACCACTCGAAGACTTGCGTTGTGAAAGCGACGAAGTCGGGCCTGCGCGAAGCCAGACCCGCTGCCTGGAATCTGTCGCTGGCGTAGCGGCTCTCGAAACGATCAAGTCCCTCCTGAATCGTTTTTTGGTTTCCCAGAATCTTGGTGAAAAGTTCAGTCCTCCCTGTGGCCGCCGGCATTTGCTCCACATGGTATTTTCTTTCAGGAATCCTGCGCCAGTCCGGTGCATAGCTGTTTTCGATCGTTGCCCCCGCCGGGACATTCATTGACACCCATGCGACAGCCTCCATCCGAGGATCCTTTGCAAATCGCAAACCGGCGTCAATGGACGCATAAACATTGTAAGAAACCACAGCTCCGAGAATGGCCTTTGATGTGAAGCGCCTCCAATTCATGCGGGCCAGAGCAGGCGCTGCCAGGAGGAGGACGAACGGCACGGAGGGAAGCACAAAGCGTGCTCCCATGCGCGGAAATTTTCCTATCATCACAAAATACAAACCAAAAACCCCCGCAGCCGCGCACAACAAGATCCATTCACGGCTCTGAATTTTTCCTCGCATGCAACAAATAGCCGATCCTGCCAAAAGAATCACAAGCAGGATGCTGGCGGGCCAGCCGATGAGATTCGGAAAGCACGCCAGAAATTTGAGGTATCCCGTTCCTTCAGTCGACCCATCATACACAGGTGTCGTCAGATAGTTATACAGAAAATCCTTAACAAACCGCTGGGTATCCATGAGTGCGCCCGGATTACCCAGAACAAATCCAGCAGGAATTGCCAGAGCAGCCAGCCATGGGGCGGGCTTGAAGATGAAACGCCACCCCTGAGAGGCGAAGAGGGCACATGGAATCGCTGCTGCTACCCCCAGCCCGTTGTATTTATCAGCCGTCGCTAACCCTGCCAACAGGCCTGCGATTACGGCATCCACCATCGATCCGCTGAGCCCCGCTCGAAGAGCAAAGGCAAAAGACGCACACATCCAGAAAAGAAGAGGCGAGTCAGCTGTCAGGAATCTGTTGAAGACAAGAATTCCTGAGCTGCTGGCAAGAAGGATGCTAATTAAAAAGGCGGCGGTTCTTCCCGAAGTCGCAAGCACCGAAAAGTAAATGGCAACAAGGAATCCGCAATACATCGCAAGAGTCAAAATCCGCGACCCAATCAAATAGACAGGCCAGTGATATTCCTTCGGAATCCGGAACCACCCCCCGAGCACTTGCTTGGCCGGTTGAAGGACCAGTATGTGGTTCATATATGTGTGTAGAGGTGGCTTCAGGTAATGAGTTGGCAGGAAGTCTTTTCTCAACTTAAGATGCCCCATCTGATCGAGGTTCCAGCATTCATTCACACCCCAGTTGATTCCAGGAAGGCTCAACATGACAGCGCATAGAAGACACAGAATCAGAGGTTTTTCTTTAAGCAATTTAACAAAAATGGTCTTGATTTTCCGACTCATTCTAATCGGAATAAAGATTCCAATTTGGAATGGCAAGGTGAAATCGTAGTATTCAAAAAAACTAACAAGTTACTAAAAAGTATAAACTTGAATTCTAAAATTATGTTGTCAGAGCCCTGTTGAATGACAATTTTTGAATGCTTCGAATCTTATCTTTCAAAAATTGTCTTTTTTGGCTTTTTTTGCTAAACAAACTGCGGAGGCTTCGGAAAACTTGGCTCTGCAAATGTCTTTTAACTTAGTGCTCATAAGCCTCGTGACTTTTGTGGAAGTGGCTCCGCCCTTTGGTGGTAAAATGGATGTAATTAAAAATTTCCTAATTGGAATGGGGATTGATTTTGAGGAGATTTTGGAAGTTTTGGATACTTAAAATGCAGTTGCGGCATGGGCAGAGCACATTCTCAAGCGGAGAGCAGGCGGTGGGTTCAAAAGACCTGTGGCAGATGTGTTGATTGGCAATTTTGCTCTGTGCTTCAATGGTTTGCTCGCGCGGAATGCGAAATTTTTTCAAAAGCTGTTTCCAAATTTGAGTGTTGTCGAGGCTTGCTGGAAATTAGCAAAACCTTGGAAAGCAAAAGTATTTGGAATGGAAATGTCGAATAGAAAAACCAACCTCGGTAGTCATAAACAGTCGCTACAGCGAGTTCACAATAGAATTTGCAATTTTTTTGCGATCCACCCTGTCCAATGCAAGCCTATAAATCCTGTCATCCTGTTTAAAAACTGTTTTCGGGCTAAAGCCATTCGCCAAAACGCAATAAAAATGTAGCGGCTGTCTAGGTGAGGCCCCCAATCTTGCATTTTACCGAGAGCTGCGTTTGTAAAACTTACTGTTGACATGCCGGCATGCCAGCATTTAAGTGCCATCATGATTCGAGCGCAAATTCAGTTAGAAGCCACGCTTTATGAGCGAGTCAAGGAAAAAGCTAAAGAATTGGGCTGCAGTATCGCCGAGTTGGCGCGTATGAGCCTCAAGGAAAAATTGGATTCTGATTCCACTGAGCGCCGATGGGCCATCTCGCTCGAACTGGCTGGGGCGCATCGAAGCGGATTGCGCGACTTGTCGATCAAGCACGATGATTATTTGACCGATGAGCAATGGTGATTTGATTTTCGCGGATACTTCGGCTCTTCTGGCATTGTTAGATGGCGATGATATCAACCATGACGTTGCTTTTGAGGAGTGGAAGAAATTTTCTGAAACCCAAGCCAGATTGTTTACCAGCGATTATGTGAGGCTGGAGTCCTCTTCATTGATTCAACGGCGCCTTGGTGCAGCGGCCCTGTGTGATTTTCACGATGCCTTTCTTCCTTTAATAAAAATCTTGCCGGTCGGCGAAAACGGTTTTGAGCTGGCATTTGAAAAGTGGAGGTTGGCGCAACGGCGGCATCTCAGCCTTGTGGATATCACCAGTTTTGACTGCATGCGCAGGGAGGGCATTAGCCGGGTTTATTCATTTGACAGGCATTTTGCAGAGCAAGGATTTCAACTGTGTCCCTATCGCTCTCTGTAGTGGCGGTCTGTGACCGCCGCTCGAAAAAATCTCGGCGCTCCAGGTGAGAGCCTCGGCACTCATAGAGACGCCTCTCTATCATCTGCCATCAAATCATTTGGGCAGGACTATCCGGAAGGCCTAAAAATTTTGCTCCACCGAGGTAGGGAAACGCTGCTGCGCGATGGAATTCATTGGATGCCCTGTGAAACATTTCTCCGTGCTTTACGCCCCGACTCGATTGTCACGCTATGAGCCCAAGAAACTGGGATTGCTGAAAAAATTCATACGATTTTCCCTCAAATGGCTTCGAAATGCGGCGAATACAGGGTCATCGCGTAGTAAAATGGGCGCGGAGATACGGGATTTTCCGCTCTCCGCGCCGTTTGTGTTAGCGAATGGTTGAGTTCGACTTCAGAAGCCGTTTCGGATTTCGAGAATTCGTTGCTTGACGGATTGCAACCTTTGTTCCAAAGCCGTTTTTTTGCCATTTCTGCTGCCATTCAATGCCTTGATTTTTTGTTGCAGGCTTCTTTTCTTGGCATTGAGGGCGGCCAGTTTTTTCTTGGCCGATTTGCTGAGCTTGCCATTTCCATTTTTCTCAACATTTTTATTTCCATTAGTGACTTGTCCGGTTTCACTGGTGACTTGTCCGTTTCCGGATGGCGCTTGGGCTTCTGGAAAGCGGGTCAGGTAGATGCCCGCCAGGCTTTCGCTGGAGACGGGCTCAAGCATGGTGGCGGTGACGGTGAACCAAGAACCGCGGAAGGATTCCCGCTCGATACCGAGGGCCGAGATTTTGGAGCCCACGGGTGCTGCGGCGTCGAGTGATTGGCCGAGCATGTTGGTATCCAGCATGGCATCCACTTGAGCGCCATTGCCGATGTAAATGCCGTCCACCGGGTTGATGTAGGTGTTTTCGACAGGGTCGAGTGTGCCGGTGCGGGATTTGAAAGCGACAAGAAATTCGCCTTTCAGATCTTGCGACAGGGCACTGAAGGCGGAGGAGCGCCAGCGGGGCACTTCGCCATCGCTCTCGTCGCTGCCGCCGACTCCGGGAGGTTTACCGGAGAAGGTCCAGAAGAGAAAGTCGGAGAAGTTTTCTCCTGTGCGGGCTACACGGGAAACGAGGCCAGTCGTGGTATCCACAACAAAGATGCCTTGATTCACAGGAACTTGAACGGGAAAGTTGTCCCCGACAAATTCGGCGCAATAGGCAAGGAGAGCCGCATTTCCATCCGTAGGGCAATCGAGCCAGAGGGTCTTGGTTTCATTGCCCCATGCGCCCCAGAAGGAAACATAACGGCCGTCGAAGGAAAGGCCTTCGCCGAATTTGTTGAATGTGGCGTTGGCTTCCCCGGGCACAGCGTCTCCGATGCCCACGAGTTTTTGCAATGTGGGGCCGGGAGTGAGTGGGGCGAGGTAAATGCCGCCGTAGGTAGGCGTTTCCTCGTTGTCGAAGCCGGCGAAGACGACTTTGTTTCCCGCTGCAGTGGGTGGAGCGGTGGAGCCGAAGGGCACCCCAGTCACACCCTCGGGCAGGTTAGGGATAACGGTGGATGTGTTGGCGATGAGTTGGGTCGAGATTTTCCCCTGCCCGCCGATGGGATCGCGGTAGAAGATGCCGGTTTTCCCGACATTTGCTTCGGTGTAGTTGGCTTTGAAGACGATTACATCGCCATCCGCCACTGCGGGCGAGCCGGGGAAGACATCGAATTTCGTTCCAGCAACGGCGCCAGGCACTTGCATATAGGGGAAGTAGTTCGCTCCATCAACCGGATCGGCTGGAGGTGGCACTGAGCCGAGCAGGCCGACGCCTGTTTTTAGGCTGGCTCCGGGGTTGAGAAAAATCCCCGTCGTGCCGACTTTGGTATCAGCTCCATCGAGTTGATAAGTCCAGACGGGCTGGGAATTCCCTCGCGTGGCGATCGTGCGTGTGGTGATCGAAATGCGCGGGATGGATGGGAATTCATTGAATTTCGCCAGTGTGTCGTCCGGCGCGTAGAGTGTGTTGTTCGGTGCTGGAACAGTGGTGTTCCTGTCAGCGATTTTTTGCACTCCGGTGCCTGACTTTATATCCCTCTGGTAAATGCCGCTCATGACTTCGGGCCCCTTGCTGCGAGCTCGGAATACGATGAGGCCGGAGGCATTGACCGACGGCTGGTTGTAGCTATTGAACGGCTTGGAGTCTGTGCCCGGAACGAGGTCGAAATTGTTGACGACCTTCTGCCAGGCATAGGATTCCGGCAGTGCCCCGGGTGTATTCGCCCAAGTCGGCAACTGAGGGATCAGGCTGGCTAAGGCGACGGCACCAGTGAGTGAGTAGCGGCGCGTTCTCTGCCAAACTGGCAGTTCAAGCCCCGTGTTTTTGGTTGGATTGATTATTAGCATAGTGGTTTGTTTTGACCAATGCCACCATTGCCGCTGCGCATTCGCCTCTCAATAGGGTCAACTCCCCACCTTTAGGTATAAATAAATTGTTAAGCCCCAAAATTATGGCTTTACCTTTATGCCATGCGATTTACATGGTCTCGGAAAGTTATGCCGCCAATCTGCAATGAATCGAATTCCTCCGTTGCTTTGCCAACTGGATCGGCAACGGCTTCATCCCGCATTAAACCCGAATCCGGCGTTTGAAAAAAGTCGTTTAATGCTGGAGTTGTTGAAAGCTCCGAAAGCGGGTTTTGCGTTGGACTTGGATTCGACGGTGTTGCCGGATTCGAGCTGAATTTTGAATTGAGTGAAAAACAGTTAAACGCCTGCGCTCATATTTGGCAGGAACATAGGCGATGAAAATCGCGCAACCCGCCGAAAGGTTTCTCTCCGCGCCAGTCTTCGCCTCACCCATGAGGATAAGCGGCTGCGATTTGATGGATTGCTCGAAACCCAGCACGACCTCTAAAGCGCCCGCATCGGAAGACGCTACCTGCGCTATGTCGCCGAAGTGGATGGCGATTCCCCAATGCTGTTTTTCGCTTCAAGAGGTTACGGCAATTCGCCACTATGCGAATTCCAATTCGGATTTTTTCAGGAGATTTTGACATGAAATTAATTATCCAACCGGATGAAGGGGCCGTCCCTGTCATCGAGTTCATCCGCTCCGCGCGAACCAGTCTTATTTTAAAACAATTCACCTTCACCCACCCCGAGATTCTCCAAGCGGTGGTGGAAGCGCACAGTGCGGGCGTGGTTGTGCGCGTGATGTTGAATGCCAAGCGGTCTGGTGGCGACCGGGCGAACGACGGCACTTTCGCGGCATTGGAGCAAGCGGGCGTGGCCGTTCAGTGGTCGAATCCCGATTTCTATGTGACCCATGAGAAATCCATGGTGGCCGATGGCGTGCGCGCCATGGTGGCGACCTACAACCTCTGTGAAAAATATTTTACCCGCACCAGAGATTACGGCCTCGTCTTTGAAAACACCACCAAAGCGGCCCAGATCACCGAGTGCTTCGATGCGGACTGGAACAGGACGGCTTGGACCCCTTCGGTGGATTCCGGCCTCGTCTGGAGCAATACGGGATCACGCCTGGCGATTGCCAAATTTATCGACGCCGCCAAGGAATCGCTCCTCGTTCAGCACCCGAAATTTGTCGATGCTGCCGTGCTGGACCGCATCGTGGATGCCGCCTCGCGCGGCGTGAAGGTGCGCGTGCTCTGCGGCGGACGCCATGGCATCAGTGAATGCGACATCCTCGATACCTTCGCTTCACTCCGCGTCATGCGCCGCGCGGGGGTGAAAATCCACAAGCAAAAAAAACTCCGCGTCCATGCGAAGCTGCTTGTGGCCGATGGCAAACGCGCCCTGCTCGGCTCGATGAACCTTGATCGCTCCGCCTTTGATCTTCGCCGCGAACTCGGGGTCACCATCGACGACCGAGGCGTCGTGACGAAGTTGATCGAGACTTTCCACTACGACTGGGAAGAGTCGCACCACTACGACGCGCCAGACCCGCTCGATCCCGCCCAGCACCACGAGACGGACTTTCCACACGACCCGGACTTGAACCATGAGTGAAGTGGCTGTAGCCAAGCCTTCGCTGATCGAGTTGGCGATCACCTTCAACCACATCTCCCTCGCATCTTTCGGTGGCGGCCTCTCCGCTTGGTCGCGCGAGGTCGTGGTCGTGGAGAAAAAATGGATGAGCGAAGAGGAGTTTCTAAGCATCCTCACGATGTGCCGGATTCTGCCAGGTGCGAATCAGGTGAATGTTGCCATTTTTGTCGGAGCCAAATTTCTCGGCATGCCGGGCGCCATCGCAGCGGTCTTCGGGCTCACCTTTTTGCCAGCCGTTCTCATCTTGCTGCTCGGAGCCGCCTACTTTCAATACAGCCATGTCCCGGCACTCCAGAATGCACTGAAAGGCGCCGCTGCGGGAGCCATCGCCCTCACCCTCTCCATGGCCTTCAAAACTGGGCGCAAATGCCTCCTTGGTTCGATCCCGTGGATTCTTTTTACTGCCACATTTTTCCTGAACGGCATCCTGCGCTGGCCGCTCTTTGGCGTCCTCGCACTCACCGCGCCGCTCGCCCTCCTGTGGGCATGGCCGAAATCCAAAGTAAAATGAAAGACGAAGGCCTCAACCTCGTTCATGTGCTGATCCTCTTCAGCTCGCTGTCACTCCTCTCCATTGGCGGTGGAAACACAGTCATCCCGGAAATGCACCGCAAGGCTGTGGACAGCTACTCCTGGATGAATGGCAACCAGTTTGCCGACCTCTTCGCCATCTCGCAGGCCGCCCCCGGACCGAGCATTCTGCTCGTCACACTCATCGGCTACAAAGCCGCCGGCATCACCGGAGCCGTGTTGGCAACCGTGGCCATGATACTGCCTGCGGGCGTCCTTGTGTATCTGGTGAGCCGCCTCTGGAGCCGCTCGGCGGATTCGCCCCTTCGCAGCGCCATCGAGCGAGGATTCGCCCCCCTCACAGTCGGCCTCGTGCTCGCCAGCGGCTGGGTCATGAGCAAAGCAGCCGACCACGACTGGCGCGCCTGGATCCTCACCGCAGCCTGCACCGTGCTCTGCACAACCACAAAAACCAACCCCATCCTCATCGTCGGCGGTGCCGCCCTCATCGGCTGGCTCGGCTGGGTTTGATCTTCCGGTCGAACCAAAAATTTGGACGATCGTCCAAATTTTTGGTTCGAGAGCTTTCTATGTACGACGAGTCTGGGTATCAATTCCGGGCGAACAATTTTCCCCCTTTCCTGAGGGCCGCTGTTTAAGGCAACCTGCGGGAAATGCTGAATTACATCTGGCTGGGCTTGATTTTGCTGGCGATGCTGCTTGGGGGCTTTGAGGGGAAGCTGCAGGAGGTAACGGCCGCCGCATTTGAAGCCTGCAAGACGGCTGTGATGACGCTTGCGCTGCCGCTTGCCGGAGTCATGGCCCTCTGGCTCGGCTTGATGAAAATCGCCGAGAAATCCGGTCTGGTGAATCTCCTCGCCCGCGCACTCCGCCCGATCCTGTGCCGGATTTTTCCGGATGTTCCCGCGAACCACCCGGCCATGGGATCCATGGTCATGAATATGGCCGCCAACATGCTGGGTCTCAGTAATGCGGCAACCCCGCTCGGCCTGCGCGCCATGCAGGACCTTGAAAAACTCAATCCCAGGCCCGGCACGGCCACGAATGCCATGTGCACATTTTTGGCGATCAACACGAGTTCGATTCAGCTGATACCAGCCACCACCGTGGCGATCTTGGCTGCTGCTGGATCCGCAAGCCCCACTGCCATTATCGGAACCACATTCTTTGCCACCTGCTGCTCGACCATTGCCGCCATCCTTGCCGTGAAATTTTTCGAGCGGCTGCCGATGTATGCCCTGCCAAAAGTCGAGAACACGACGGCGGCGACAGAGTTTGAGTCGATTGAAAATGCCGAGGCCTTCCAGAAACCTAAATGGTGGGGAACTCTCATCCTGCTGGCATTTGCGGCATGCTTCCTGATTTTTGGCTGGCAATTCATCCAGGCCCAAGGCGCGACACGCGGCCCTTTGGTGAATCTCGTCGATGCCGTCTCCTACCTCGCGATTCCCTTCCTACTCGCCTTCTTTCCCCTCTACGGCTCACTCAGCGGCGTGAAGGTGTATGAAGAATTCGTGGAGGGTGCCAAAGAAGGGTTTCAGGTTGCGATCCGCATCATTCCCTATCTCGTGGCCATCATCTCCTCCGTGGCCATGTTCCGCGCCGCAGGCGGTATCGATGTCATCACACGCTTCATCGGCCCTGCTTTGAATGCGGTTCAGTTCCCGACCGAACTCCTCCCGCTCGTCCTCATACGCCCGCTGAGCGGCAGCGGAGCGAATGGTCTCTTTGCCGAGCTTGTTCAGGCCCACGGCCCGGACAGCCTCATCACCCGTATGGGGGCCACCGTGCTCGGCAGCAGCGAGACCACATTCTATGTCCTCGCCGTTTACTTCGGCTCCGTGGCCATCCGCCGCACGCGCCACGCCGTCCCCGCCGGCCTTCTCGCAGACCTCTTTGGCGTCGCCGCTTCAATCCTCATCTGCCGCCTGGTCTTCGGGGCTTGAAGTTTTCGCAGATTATTGCACGCAAAATCCACGATTAAAATTTGTATAAAAAATATAATTTGATAATTATAAACAATTTATAATACAGTTTTCGTCCCCTGTAACATTTCTGCCTCACACTGGCACGACGAGCCCTTCCGCTTCGGCCAGTTTCTTTTGATTGCCGTCAAACGTCAGGAAGTGTTTCAATCCAAAATATTTGGCTGTAGATAGGTGGATGATATCCATCGCGCGATGACCGCCTTTCATGGTGTGTGCGGCGGAGACGGTTTCGGCAATGCTATGCACATCGGGCCATTCCACAGATGCCATGGTCAAGACACCGCTCTGCACATTCTCCGTGAGCACCTCGATCATCCGCTCTGCCTCTGCCCTTGAAAAACCTGTCGTTTTATCACTCTGGTATCGATACACTTGAAACCTTGCAGATTGCCGAAACTCCCACAAGACCTGCGAGGACACCACAACCTCGCCCTCACAGTTCTCCATAAAGGCATCTGCAAGCTCCGAATTATCCTGCTCGCGGTAAAGGGCGCAAAGGAAAGACGTGTCGGCAAAACAACGCATATCACTCTTCCCCCGCCAACTCGGCATCGCGCATCTCTGCCACCTCCGTCGCGCTAAAACGCCGACCTCGCCAAATAGACTTCCGCTGGGCCGCAAAATCAACTTGGACCGGTTGACTCTTCGTCTCTTGAGTCAAAGGAGAAAGCATTGCGTAAGGATTGCCTCTCTTCAGGATTCTCACGGTTTCACCATTCTCAAGCCAAGCGGAAACGCGGCGAAAGTGATTGCGCAAATCAGCGATATTGACCGTGTTCATGATACATTAAAATATCACAAACGCGTCGCTCCACAACATGCTTTTTTTAAACAATCTTCTGACTACACGAAAAATTTGCCTCACCAGCAGATGGAGAAAATGAAAGAAAATGTCCGCTTTGATAATTTAGGAAAAACTATCTCATCATTGCCTTGCAACTAAAAAAGTAAGCGAAGAAATTGGCGCTCCGTGTCTTCGCCGCGCTTGATTCGCCCACCTCCAGCCAACCGCGTGTCAAACATTCACAACGACGGCATAAATCGCTTGAAGCCACATCGAGACAGAGAAAGTTTCTGGCTACGCGAAGGCAAGACATTCTCTGAGGTTGCTTTTCCGGGCGAGGGGATTATATGACAAACAAATCAAATCGCTTATGAACTCACCCACCACAATGCCTGTTAGTGAACTTCCTGCGGAGGCTCGCGGGTCTTTTCTTGTTCGCACATACAGCCATTTAGCTTTGGCGATTGCCCTTTTTGTGGGGCTCGAGGTCTGGTTTTTCCAGACTGGGATCGCGAATACGATTGTGCAGGCTTTCGATAGCGTGTCGTGGCTGATTGTGCTTGGCGGGTTCATGGTGCTTTCCTGGTTGGCGACTTTTCTGGCGAATCCCGCGATTTCACGGCCGCTTCAGTATCTCGGGCTTGTGCTCTATGTTTTTCTGCAGGCGGTGATCACTGTTCCGCTTCTTTACATTGCAAATCAGACGGCGCCGGGAGTCATTGCCAGCGCTGCGCAGGCTACGCTGGGTGGTTTTTTTCTTCTGACGGCTGTCGTGGTGACAACGCGGAAAGATTTTTCGTTCCTGCGAACATTCCTCGTCTGGGGTGGATTGCTCGGCTTGGCGGCGATCGTGTGCGCGGTGCTTTTTCAATTCAACCTCGGCACTTGGTTTTCGGTGGGAATGGTTGCGCTGGCCGGGGCATCGATCCTCTACACGACCTCATCGATCATGCGCGACTACCCCGAGAATGCGGATCTCTCGGCCGCCATCCAGCTCTTCGCCGCTGTGGCGATGATGTTCTGGTATGTGCTGCGTCTCTTCATGGGGTCGCGCCGCTGAGTGGATAAAGAATCTCCGCTGCGATGCTGAATGTCGCGCTCAAGATGCTGTTTCGCGACCGGGCGAAATACGCGATGCTGGTCTGCGGCCTTGCCTTTTGCTCGCTGCTTATGTGTCAGCAGTCTTCGGTCTTTTGCGGATTGATGATGTGGACGACGGCAACGGTGCGAAATATTGGAGCGCCGGTGTGGGTGGTGGACGCCAAAGTCGAGCAAGCGAACGAGGTCATTCCGATGCGGCAGATCGAGGTCGATCGTGTGCGGAGCGTGAAAGGTGTGGCGTGGGCCGTGCCCCTCTACATCGGCATCGAGCAGGCCCGCCTTGGCGACGGATCTTTTCAAAATGTTCAGGTCGTCGGCCTGGATACAGGCACGCTGACCGGACGGCCGATGAATATGACGGCTGGACGCATCGAGGATTTGAGGTTGCCGGATGCCGTGGTGGTGGATCAGGTCGCAGTGGAAAAGTTCCGCCGCAAGGGCATCAAGATCGAGCTTGGGACGACATTTGAGATCAATGACAAAGCCGCCCGCGTCGTTGGCATTTGCCGAGTGAGCCGGAGTTTCCTCGGGCAGCCATACATTTACACGACCTACGACCGCGCGCTGCAATATGCGAAACCCTCGCGCAAGCAACTCAGCTATGTGCTGGCCGCGCCGCTGCCAGGCGTGACCGACCGAGAACTCGCGGAGCGCATCGACAAGCTCGACGGCGTGCGGGCTATCCAGCGCGACGATCTCTTCTGGATGACAATCCGCTGGTATATTAAAAACACAGGCATCCCCATTTCCTTCGGAACCGTGGTGATCCTCGGCCTGATTGTCGGCGTGGCGATAGCGGGGCAGACATTCTACCTTTTCGTTCACGACAATCTGCGGTTCCTGGCCGCCTTCAAAGCCATGGGCGCGCGCAACACCACCCTCGCCGGCATGGTGTTGGCGCAGGCTTTTTCCGTGGGATTCATCGGCTATGGAATCGGCGTGGGGTTGGCGGCGTGGTTTGGAAACACGGTTCTCGCCAAAGAGGCGCCACCCTTTTTCATGCCTTGGCAGGTGCCGGCATTTGTCGCGGGCGTGATTCTTTTCATCTGCTCCTTCTCCGCCCTCATTGGCCTCGCAAAAGTGATGCGTCTCGAGCCCGCAGTCGTCTTCCGATGAGCGAAACTCCGAAAATCGCCGTCCGGGTTGAGAATGTGGTGAAAACCTTCAGCGGCGGCGACTCGCGTGTTTTTGCCCTCAAGGGTGCCAGTCTCGAAGCACGCTTCGGCGAGATTCTCATGATTGTCGGCCCCTCGGGCTGCGGGAAAACCACGCTTCTCAGTGTGATCTGCGGAACACTCAAATTCGATGAGGGTCGAATCACAGTCTTCGACAAAGACCTTGGAAAAATGAGGAACGGGGAAATTACCTGCTTCCGCCGCGAGAACATCGGCTTCATTTTCCAGCAGTTCAATCTCATTCCCACACTCACCACGGTGGAGAATGTCTCGATTCCCCTCATCCTGCAGGGGATATCAACCTCCGAGGCGGAGAAGCGGGCGAGGGTTGTTCTCGAGCAGGTCGGGCTTGGGGAAAAATTCAAATCCTACCCGAACCAACTCTCCGGCGGCCAGCAGCAGCGCGTGGCGATCTCCCGCGCGCTTGTGCATCAGCCACGATTGATCATCTGCGACGAGCCAACCGCCGCGCTCGACTCCGTGAGCGGACACAAGACGCTCGAACTCCTCAAAGCCAGCGCCCTCCAACCCGATCGCTGCGTCATCATCGTCACCCACGACAGCCGCATTTATCCATTTGCCGACCGCATCGTTCAGATGGACGATGGACATGTGATCGGCCATTTCGACGACCACACCCAACTCCAGCATGACTAAGCGCCTTTCCTTCTACATAGCCCTCGCCGGAATCATCGCCGTGACGCTCCTCGTGCTGCGCCTGCGCCAGAGCGGCCCGGAGTCTCAGCCCTTGATCCCGCCCCCGCAATCGCCCTACTCCGATTCCATCGGCGGCCGCGGGCTCGTCGAGAGCGTGAATGAAAATGTCCGCATCGCGCCGGCCACCTCGGGACTGATTCAGAGCGTTGCCGTGCAAGTCGGCTCCAAGGTTTCCCAAGGCGATGTGCTCTTTACGATGGACGACCGGGATGCCCGCTCGGCGGTGAAGGTGCAGGAGGCCCAAGTCGCCGTTCTCGATGCCCAAGTCGATACATCGAAAACCATCCTCGCCGACCGCAAGGACCAGCTCGACCGCTCCACCCGCCTGCGGGAAAAAAATGTCTCCAGCGAAGACGAGACGAAGCGCAATCTCTTCGCCTGGCAGGCCGCCGATCGCCAGTTGCAGAGCACGCTTGCGGACCTCGATCTCGCCCGCGCCCGCCTCGCCGATGCCCGCGTGCGCCTCGACTTGCTCACCATCCGCGCTCCGCGCGACGGCACCGTGCTCCAAGTCAATATCCGTCCCGGCGAATACACAATGGTCAACGCCGCCGAGCCAGCTATCCTGCTCGGCGATGTCTCGCAGCTTCAACTGCGCGTCGATGTCGATGAATCCGACGCGCCGACCATCCGCGAAGGCTGCACCGGCATCGCCTTCCTGAAAGGCTCGCGCAGCAAATCCGTTCCGCTTGAGTTTGTGCGCATTGAACCTTACATCCTTCCCAAAAAATCCCTCTCCGGTGAAAGCACCGAGCGGGTTGACACGCGCGTGCTGCAGATCATTTTCCGGTTCCAAAACCCCGATTTCCCCGTCTATGTCGGGCAGCAAATGGATGTCTTCATTCAGAAGTAGGCCTTCTCCTTATTGAGCTGAAAGGCGCAATGCGATTGTAACAACTTCGTAGCTTTCATCTTGTTTCCTCCTATTTAAGGCGGCGCAAGAGAAAGCCCTCACACCAAACATGAAAACCCATCTTTCCATGGGGCGAAGCATCGTCCCCTCTGTGTTAACTGGTGCCGTTTTGTTGACAGGATTTCTTCCCGTCGCAAGCCAAGCTCAAACATCCGAACCCACCCGCCCGCTTCCCAGAGGGCCGGTTGAAGTCAACTCCGGACAGGTTCTCTCGGGAACCACCGGCTCTATGTTTGGACGCCGCTCCGCGCCCGCTGAGTTCCAAGGCGAAAGCGCCACGGAAAAATGGTGGAACGGAAAAAGCCTGCTCGCAGGCAGCGGGAATCCGGTGTTCGACGCCCGCTCCTGGCTCGCGGACCGCGGACTGACCTTCAGCGGAAGCTACCAAGGCGCGTTCTTCGGGGTCGTGGATAGCCAGAACGGCTCACGCGGATTCTGGTATGAGCAAATCAACTTCGGCTCCGAACTGAACTTTGGAAAACTCCTCGACGCCGATGCGCTCAAGGGCCTCCTCGCATTCGGAAACTTCCGCTACCGGGATGCGTTTCCCGAATCGAACGCTAACCAATTCGTGGAGGCGAATGCGATGTTCGCGCGGCACGCAATTTCGCGTCATGAGTTTCGGCCTTGAGGCCGGGACCAGCGAGCTTCTCGCGATCAAAGACATGGTGGTGCTGCGAGCCGGTTGGCTGCAACCCCAGAAGGAGTTTGTGGATCAACCGCTCTCAAAGCTGTTCCTGAACAATGCCGTGAACAGCGCCAAAGGCATCGGCGGCAACATTCCCTTCGGCTCCAGTTTCTCAACATGGGGCGGCACGCTCAATGTGAAGCTGCATGACACCGTCTACATCAAAAACGGATTGTTCATGTCCTATCCGCAGGCGACCGCCTCCACCAACCACGGCCTGGCCTACCAAGGCTATGGCCCCAATACCGCTCTCAATGGCCTTTTCTACATGGGCGAAGCGGGATACACCCCCACGATCGGGGAATCAAAACTCGAGGGTCGCTACGCTTTTGGCGGCTACTTTTATGGAACGCCCGAGGGCCAGACCAAAAGCTGGAACGGCACCGAGGCGCCCGGACGCTATGGATTTTACTTCCAAGCCGACCAAATGCTCTGCCGCGAACCTTCAAGCGCCGCCGCTCCCCCCAAGTCGCAGGCTGCCTCGGATGGAAAAAGCTTCAAAGAAGTCGCTCATGTCGAGAAGGCATCCCTCTCCAAGCAAGGGCTCCACACATTTAACCTGATCTCGATGGCACCTGGCTACGCGACGGCCAATCAGTTCCCGTTCTACTTCCAGAGCGGATTGGTCTACACAGGGCTCATTCCATCCCGGGACAAAGACCTCACGATGCTCTCGCTCGCCTACGGCGCGTATCAGGGCGATGTGTACTCGCCATCCAGGTCCTACACCGCAGTGCTCGAGGGTGGATACCGTTTTCAAATCAACGGCTGGTCCTATGTGCAGCCCTTCGTCCAATACTTCGCTCGCCCGAATGGAACCCAGGAAGTCGCGAATGCCACAGTCCTCGGATTCCTGACCGGCCTCGTGTTTTAGGAGCACGCGATCTCATTCAAACCGCGCTCTGAGCTTCAATGCTTCCAGAGCTCGGTTTTTTTGCGGGATTGACCGCGAGGCGATTCGGAATTACCAGCGCTTGACCTATGAAACAAAAAACCTGCACCGCCTTGGCCATTCTGCTCCTTTCGATCCCTGCCGCATTTGCCCTGGAAATCCAAGGCGTCAATGTCCCCCAGCAAGCCACCGTGAACGGCCAAACCCTCACACTGAACGGCGCGGGCGTTCGCACCGTGAGTATCGCCTTTATTCCCATCAAAGCCTACGTCGCTGCCTTCTATACTCCCGCCCCGCTCAAGTCCGAGAAGTCCGTTCTCGCCTCGCCGGGACCGCTGCAATTCACCTTCACCTTCCTGAAATCCGTCAACCAAGGCCAAGTCACCGACGCCTGGCAAAGCCAGATTCAAGCCAGCATGACATCCCCATACCCCGGTATCGAGAAAGACAAGGCAGCCTTTGTCGCGATGTTCGGCCCCATCGCCCAAGGCGGATCGGAAATGATCCAACTTGTTGGAAACGAGACCCAAATCTACGACAATGGTCAACTAAAAGGCGCAATCCAAGGCCGCGATTTTCAAAAAGCCTTCCTGAGCATGTGGTTCGGACCCAATCCCGTCCAGCAGGACTTGAAAACTGCGCTTTTGGGAAATTAGTGTGAGGCCTATATCGGCGTATGCCAACTTCTCAGCCTCGCGTTTATTGGTAGATTGGCTGGATCGAGGAAGTGCCCGGCGTGAACGCTCAGGAAAGAACAATGGTAGAACTCCTTTCTTCATTGTGTGAAGTCCATTCAGAAGCGCTTGAATTCAATCGAGCTGACGCCCGACAAAAACAGAAATCGAATCGGTCTACGGCCAATAATCCAAGTGCAACTCCGGCTTATTTTTGGATTTACTAATAGGCCGCTCCCCAACTCTGTTGCCGACGAGGGCCTCGGCGGCCCTGCGAACTCGGCTCAAGTGGAGAGATTTTGAACGCGGGATCAGCCTGAGGTGTCCTACATTGTAACGGCGAATGCCGCCGATGAAAATGTCATTCGCGGAATGCTCGCCGCTGAACATTTATTTTTATGGCAAATGCAATGGTTATTGGAATTGGCGGTGTGGGTTCGGTCATCGGCCAAAAACTGCACGAATACGATTGTTTTGATCGGATCATTCTCGCCGACATGGATCCTGTTTTCGCGAACCAACTCGCGGCAAAAACTCCGAAGAGCCGGTTTCTCGTGGTGCAGGCGAATGCCATGCATACCGATGCGCTGGCGGCGCTCATGCGCGAGCACGAGATAACCGTCACCTGCAACGCCTGCGTCTGCCAGACGAACTACTCCGTGCTCGAAGCCTGCTTGCGGGCGGGATCGCACTACATCGACATGGCGGCGGATATCTACTCGGCCCCCGGCGTGAAGAAGCCGGGCAAGAATTCCTTCGAGGCGGAAATCGAGAAATTCAACCAACCATTCCTTGACCGTGGCTTGGCCGGCATCCTGTGCATGGGGATGGATCCCGGTGCCGTGAATGTTTATGCACGCTGGGCGATGGACCGCTTGGATACCGCCTCGAGCATCCGCGTGCTGGATGCCGACAACGCCGAGGTGCGCGGATACCGCTTTGCTGTGCTTTTCTCGCCGGAGACATTTTTCGAGGAACTCGGCGCGCCACCCTATTATGTGAAAGATGGCCGCGTCGTGAGCGGCAAGCCGCTGGAGACCGAAATCGAGTGGGTTCGTTTTCCCGAGCCGATCGGACTTCAAAAAACCTACGCCGTGGCCCACGAGGAGGGCGTGAGTTTAGGCATACATCCTCCGTTTGTGGAAAAAGGCGTTCGCTACTCGGTCTTCAAATACAGCATCCCCGACAAGGTGGTGAACATCTCGAAGAGCCTCCAACTTCTGAACCTCGACACCTGGAAAAAAGTGCGCGTCGATGGCGTGGAGGTCTCTCCCGTGCGCGTCGCGAGCGCCCACCTGCCAAAGCCTGCCCAGCTTGGAGCGACGGTGGAGGGCTACTCGTGCGTCGGCACCGAGGTGCGGGGAACGAAGGACCGCAAGCGCGTGGAGTATTTCGTGTATTCGATGGACAGTCACCGCGACACCTACGAGAAATACGGCTACTCACTCACGCTTGTGCAAACCGGCATACCGCCCGCCATCACTGCCAGACTCCTCGCCACCGGAAAAATCACCGAGCGTGGCGTGATGATGCCCGAAGCCCTCGATCCTGAGGAACTCATGAGCTGCTTCTCCCGCGAGGGCCTGCCAACATTTGTCGAAAAACGCGAAGTCGAACGCATCTAAAAAACCATGAAACCCTTCTACCTCGACGGCTGCTGGGTGGAGACACAAACCTCCGAGGCGGTTCACAATCCGTGGTCCGGTGAAAAACTCGCCGACATCTGCACGGCCGGTGCGCAGGATGTCGAATCCGCGATCGCCAGCACACACTCCGCTTTTCAAAAAACGCGCAAGCTTCCGAGCGATGCCCGCGCTGCGATGCTCGAGAGGATCAGCCAACTTCTCCGCGAGCGCCGCCAAGAGTTTGTCGATGTGATCGTCGCCGAAGCTGGAAAACCAGTGCCCTTTGCCGAAGCCGAAGTCGACCGGGCCTGTCTGACCTTTCGATTCGCCGCCGCGCTCGCACTCGGCGACGACAGCCATGGCATCAATATGGAAGCGAGTGCCACGGGGTTCGGCCACTTTGGGATCGTGCGCCGCTTCCCGCTCGGCGTCATTCTCGGCATCACGCCCTTCAATTTTCCGCTAAATCTCGTCGCCCACAAAGTCGCTCCCTGCATCGCCACCGGAAATACGATGCTGCTCAAGCCTGCGATGAAAACCCCGCTCTCGGCGCTTCTGCTTGCTGAGGTTCTGCATGAGGCGGGCGTTCCGGCAGGACAGATCAATATCCTCCCCTTCGCACACGAGCTCATTCCTCCGCTGCTTGCGGATGCGAGAGTGAAAATGCTCAGCTTCACAGGCAGCGTCGATGTCGGTTGGAACCTCAAGGGCCACGCCGCAAAAATGAAATGCGCCCTCGAACTTGGCGGAAATGCCGCTGTGATCGTGGAGCCCGACTCGGACTGGCACGCCGCGATCCCCAAAATCGCCGCCGCCGCCTACGGATTCGCCGGCCAGTCATGCATCAGCGTCCAACGCATCCTCGTGCATCGCGAAATTTTCACCCAATTCCGTGGCGCCCTCGTTTCGTTCATTCAGGAAAAAATCCACACCGGCGATCCATCCGATCGCTCGACCATGGTCGGTCCAATGATCAATGTCGGCGCCCGCGAGAAGGTCGTCCGTTGGCTCGAAGAGGCGACCAATGCCGGGGCCTCTCTCCTCACGCCGCTGCACATATCGGGCCGCTCCGTTCTTGGTCCGCTGCTCCTAGAAAATGTGCCATCCGATTCGCCCGTGCTGCGCGAAGAAGCCTTCGCTCCGCTGGCCGCGCTCCAGCATTACGGAACCTACGAGGAAGCCCTCGCCATGGTCAACGACTCCCGCTTCGGACTCCAGGCCGGTGTTTTCACAAACACCCTTCAATATGCCATCCGGGCTTTCGAGGAACTCGAAGTCGGCGGAGTGATGGTCAATCAAGTCCCGACCTTCCGCGTGGAAAACATGCCCTACGGCGGAGTCAAGGAAAGCGGCTCCGGCCGCGAAGGCGTCCGCTACGCCATGGAAGAAATGACCGAACCCCGCAGCTTGGTGATCAATAAAAACTGAAACCGCAAAGCTTTCATGACTAATCAGGCCAACCAATTGTCAGAACAGGCTTACATGCGGAAGGTCGTATAGGCCCAAGCGGCAGCCTCGCCCGCATTGACCGCTCTTGCTGACGGTGATATTTTTTTCCCATGAAAGTGCACCTTCACCACATTCCGGAAGGGGACACGCTGCACATCGAGGGCGAGGAAAACCCCGCCCCTTTGGAACTCGAACAGGGCGGCTTCACACCAACCACACCTCTGAGCTACTCGCTCGACATCGGCCTCAGCGGGGGCGGTCTTTTTGCCACCGGCAGCCTGTCTATTCAGGGAAAAATGCAATGCGTCAACTGCCTTGAAGATTTCGAGCAGTCTCTGGTCATCGATCCCTTTTCGATGCAAATTGATTTGCCGAAATCTGAGTTGATTGACTTGACCCCCGAGGTCAGGGAGGATATGCACCTTGCCCTGCCCGCGCACCCCAAGTGCGACAGCGGCGGTGAAAAGCAATGCCCCGCGCGTCGCGATGACTCCCGGATTGCCCTTGGGCGGCCGGTCGAAAAGTCCGTGCCGGCATGGGACGCGCTGGACAAGCTAAAACCAAAACTAAAGTAAAATTATGGGAGTTCCTAAACGCAAAACATCGAAAATGCGCCTTCGCACACGCAAGGCCGCGAACCGCTGGCAAGCCCCGAAGCTGGCCAAGTGCCCTCAATGCGGCGCATCCGTTCCAGGCCATGTAGCCTGCCCATCTTGCGGATATTACAATAAACGCCAGGTTCTCACCATCGGCGCAGAATAGTTCCGAGGGTCGGATTTTCCCCGGATGAAAATTGCCCTCGACGCCATGGGAGGGGATCACGCCCCGCAAAATCCCGTGGAGGGAGCCGTTCAAGCGCTGCGTGATTTCCCGGATGTGGAGATCATCTTCGTCGGCGACGAGGCAAAAATCCGGGCCGAACTCGGCAAGCATTCCACGGCGGATATCCAATCCCGCTTCTCGTTCCACCACGCCTCACAGGTCGTGGACATGACCGATAGTGGGCTCGACAGCGTTCGTAAGAAAAAAGATTCATCTGTGAGTCGTGCGGTGGATCTCGTGAAAAGCGGTGAAGCCGACGCAGTCGTCTCCGCCGGACACACCGGAGCCCTCGTGGCCGCCTCAACCATCAAGCTCCGCACGCTGCCAGGCATCGATCGCGCAGCCCTTGGCGTGTTGATTCCAGCCGACGGCGGAGTTTTTCTTTTAATTGACGGTGGAGCGAATATCGACCCGAGCCCGCAGCACATCGTGGGCTTCGCCGTGATGGGCAGCGTTTATTACAAAGCTATCGTTGGCACCCCCGAAGCCCGGGTTGGTCTCCTGAACATCGGCACCGAGCCCAGCAAGGGCACGGATTTCTGCCTCGAATGCTACGAAATGCTCTCCGATGCTCCGATCCAGTTTGCAGGCAATGTCGAAGGGCACGGCATCTTCAAGAAACCCGTTGAGGTCGTCGTCTGCGACGGATTCACTGGAAACATCTTCTTAAAAACGGTCGAGGGACTCGCCAAATCCATGGTCTTTTGGATCAAGGACGAGATCAGCAAAAACCCCATCCGCATGCTCGGCGCGCTGCTCTCCAAGGGAGCTTTCCAAGCCGTAAAAAAACGCACCAGCACCGACGAATACGGCGGCACACCCTTGCTCGGAGTCAACGGCATCTGCATCAAAGCCCACGGCAACTCGTCATCCCTCGCCCTGCGCAATGCCATCCGCGCCGCCCGCCGGGCGGTGGAACTCCAAATCAACTCCCGCATCGTCGAGGCGATGAAACCACTCCATGAAAAACTCTCTTCGCGACACACCTCCCCGGTCTAACCGCAGCGCCTCTATAATCGGCACAGGCAGCTATGTGCCCGAGCGCGTCATGACCAATGCCGATCTTGAAGCCATAGTGGAGACAAACCACCAGTGGATCGTCGAACGCACCGGCATCTACGAACGACGGATCGCAGCGGAAAATGAATTCACCAGCCACATGGCTGCAAAAGCCGCCCAAGCTGCGATGGAAAATGCCGGCGTCACACCCGAGGAGATTGACATGATCCTCGTAGCCACCATCACGCCGGATATGTTTTTTCCATCCACCGCTTGCCAGGTCCAACGCCAGATCGGGGCAAAAAACGCGACCTGCATGGATGTGAACGCCGCCTGCTCCGGCTTTCTTTACTGCGTGGAAATCGCCAACCAGTTCATCTCAAACCATGGTTGCGAGACCGTGCTCGTCATCGGTGCGGACAAACTCAGTAGCATCGTGAATTGGGAAGATCGCAACACCTGCGTGCTCTTCGGTGATGGCGCCGGAGCCGCCATTCTGCGCCACCGCCCTGGATCAAAGGGCGTTGTGACAACCTACATGGGCAGCGATGGAAACTATGGTGACATCCTCCACATGCCCGGCGGTGGATGCGCCCTGCCAATCACCCGCGACAATGTGGACGCCAAACTCAACACGCTTCAGATGAATGGTCGCGAGACCTTCAAGCAAGCGGTGACCTCCATGATGCGCGCCGCGAACACCGTGCTCGACCGTTGCGGGCTCACGGCGCAGGACATCAAATGCGTAATCCCCCACCAGGCGAATATCCGAATTATCGAAGCCATGGCCGACCGCATGGATCTCACGATGGACCGCTTCCACATCAATCTCGACAAATACGGCAACACCTCTGCCGCCGCCGTTGCCATAGCTCTCGATGAAGCCGCGCGCACCGGCCGCTTCCAGAAGGGCGATCCCATCATGCTCGTGGTTTTCGGCGGGGGGCTCACCTTCGCCAGTTCCGTCATCGAGTGGTAGCCGACGACCCCACACGCGAGGCGCTGGATTTTCTCGAGGCTTTTGCTCTTGAGAAAAAAATCGATTCCCAGGCACAGGCGGCACGTCTGCAGCAGGTAAAAAAAGAAATCGCCTCGACAGGCACATGGACGCCTTCATTCGAGGAACTCGAGCATGGAGCCCGCATGGCGTGGAGGAACAACGCCCGCTGCATTGGTCGCCTCTTCTGGCCGTCGCTCAAGGTCCGGGACCTTCGTCAGATCTCCAACCCGGCCGAGGTGTATCAAGCCCTGCTGGAGCATCTCGAGACCGCCACAAACGGCGGGAAAATCCAGCCCCTCCTAACGGTCTTCGCTCCCGCGACCAGCGATGGGCCGGTAGTCAGAATCTGGAACCATCAACTCCTCGGCTACGCCGCCCACGAGCAGTCGGATGGATCGATCCTCGGCGACCCCAAGAATCTGGCTCTCACCCGTGAGGCTCTCGCCCTCGGCTGGAAAGGCGCAGGCACGCAATTCGACCTCCTGCCGCTGATCATTCAAAAACGCGGATGCGCCCCCGTGCTTTTTCCACCGCCGCATGCCCAGGCCTTGGAAATCCCCCTCACGCATCCATCCCTGCCAGGGTTTTCCGATCTGGGTCTGAAGTGGTATGCCGTTCCGATCCTCTCCGACATGAAACTCCGGATTGGCGGCATCGATTTTCCAGCCGCCCCGTTTAATGGCTGGTATATGGGAACAGAGATCGGCTCGCGCGACCTCGGCGATGAGGGCCGCTACAACATGCTTCCCGCTATCGCTGAAACAATGTGCATCAACCCGGAACACGACCCGATCTGGAAAGACCGTGCGCTCGTGGAACTCAATGCCGCCGTCATTTTCTCCTATGAGCAAGCCGGCGTGCGCATCGTGGATCATCACCGCGCCTCCTCCGAGTTCATGGAATTTGCCGCCCGCGAAATGAAAGCCGGACGCGCGGTTTCGGCCGACTGGAGCTGGATCGTCCCGCCAATGTCCGGCTCGGCGACACCTGTCTTCCACAAGCTCTGGGAGAACCGCTCCCAACTTCCGGACTACCTCCCTCAGAAACACGCCTGGGAGATTTTTTGATGCGTTTGGCAATACCCCGCGCCGTGCTATTTTGAACTCCATGCGCCGACTCTTTCTTTCAGCCATCCTCGCGCTCAGCCTGAGCGCCGAAGCCCGCGAAGCCACGACTCCGGCATCCGCCTCAAAAGTCGAAGACTCCCCCTACGAGCAACTCCAACTCCTGGCCCGCGCCATGCAACTCATCCGACAGGATTATGTCGATGAGTCGAAAGTGGACTACAAGGAACTCACCTACAGCGCACTCCGGGGGATGCTCGATAATCTCGATCCGCACAGCCAATTCATGGAGCCGAAAAGCTTCAAAAACATGCAGGAGGACACCCGCAGCGAATTTGGAGGCCTCGGTGTGGTCGTAACCCAAAAATCCGGCGTCCTCACGGTGATCAATCCCATGGAGGACACCCCAGGCTTCAAGGCGGGCATCCTCCCGGGCGACCAGATTCTCAAAATCAACGGCGAGAATACCGACAACACGCCCCTCAACGAGGCCGTCGAAAAACTCCGGGGCAATGTCGGAGAAAAAGTGAGCCTGACGATCCGGCGCCCATCAAGCGGCGAGATGAAGGATTACGAACTCACTCGCGAGGTCATCAAGGTGGCCAGCATCAAGGACGCCCGCATCCTCCCGCAGCGGAATCCTGGACAGCCGCGCATCGGCTACGCGCGCATCACGCAGTTCAACGAACCCACCGCCGCTGAACTTGGTGCCGCACTGGATAAATTGGAGGCAAAGGGGATGGATGCCTTCATCCTCGACCTGCGCCACAATCCCGGCGGCCTCCTCGGCAGCGCGGTCGATGTGTGCGGACAGTTCCTATCGCCAAACACGCTCGTTGTTTACACGGAAGGCCGGATGCCCTCGCGGGAATACAGGACTTCTGCCACAGCGAGCCCAAACCGCAAATATCCCGTCGTCGTTCTCACGAACTACGCAAGCGCCAGCGGTTCGGAGATCGTTGCCGGTGCGCTCAAGGACCTCGACCGCGCCCTCCTCGTCGGTGAAACAACCTTCGGCAAGGGCTCTGTTCAAAGCGTCGTCTCGCTGCCTGACGGCTCCGCAGCCCGCCTCACCACGGCAAAATATTTCACCCCCGGCCGCAAACTCATCCACGAGCACGGCGTGAGTCCGCACATCCGTGCCACACTCACTCACGAGGAGGAAACCGACCTCCTCCGCTCGCGCCGCAAGCGCGAGGATCCCGCCACCACCGAGGCCGCGATTTGGGATCCCCAGCTCGATCGCGCCGTGGATGCCCTCCAAGGCTCCCTTCAACACGCCAAGAACCAGAAAAAATAAATGCCCACGCTGCTCGCGATCGAGACTTCCTGTGATGAAACAGCCGCCGCCGTGCTGCGAGGCTTCGGTGATGTGCTCGCGCATGAGATTTTCAGCCAAGCGGAAATCCACTCCGAGTTCGGGGGGGTCGTTCCGGAGGTGGCTTCGAGGAACCATCTGGTCTCCGCGCCAGTGATCATCGAGCTCGCTCTGCAAAATGCCGGCCTCGCCATTTGCGATCTCGACGCCATCGCGGCGACAACCGGCCCGGGCCTTGCCTCCGCACTGCTCGTCGGCGCCGCGACCGCGAAGGGCCTCTGCATCGGAGCGGGAAAACCATTCCTTGCCATCAACCATATCGAAGGCCACCTGCTCTCTCCCTTTTTCGGCTACGAAAACATCCCCCCCCACACCGCCATGGTCGTGAGCGGTGGGCACACGCTGCTGCTCGATGTGGAGGGCTTCGGCAATTATCGATTGCTCGGACGCACTCTCGACGACGCCGCCGGAGAGGCGTTTGACAAGGTCGCGAAACTCCTCGGGCTTGGCTACCCCGGCGGCATCGAGATCGACCGCCTTGCTCGCAGCGGCAATCCTGCTCGATTTGATTTTCCACGCGGCATGATCGACTCGGGCGATCTCGATTTTAGCTTCAGCGGACTCAAGACGGCCATCCGCATCTTTCTCGAAAAAAACAGCGCGCCGACGGCATCAGACCTTCCCGACATCTGCGCATCGTTCCAAGCCGCCGTCACAGATGTCCTCCTCTCAAAGCTCTTCAAAGCAGCCCGACAAAACAACCGCCGCAGACTCAGTCTCAGCGGCGGCGTGAGCGCGAATTCGTCCCTCCGCTCCCGTGCGATCGCACGCGCTGCGGGCGAGGGGCTCGAAATCCATTTCCCGCCGCCCGGCCTGCTCACCGACAATGCGCTGATGATCGCCTTCGCCGCCGCACACCACCTGGCAGCCGGACACAGCGACCCGATCGATACGGAAATCAGACCGAACTTCGACCCCGCTACCCTGTGAAGATTTTTGCGAGCTTTTCCACTGAAAAAGGCAACGCCACCAGCGATCGCGGCGTAATAGGTTTTGCCTACACAGCAATTCCAAAATTTTTCATGTTCAGAGGGCGATTTTTAATTTTTAGTACCTTGGTAGATCTCAAACCTCATTTTTGAAAATGTCAGCAACCACAATCGACGCACCCGTCCAAGAGACAAATTCCCAAGCGCATTCCGACCATCACGACGTCGGCTTTTTCCATAAATACATCTGGACCTACGATCACAAGATGATCGGGCTCCAATACCTCTGGACTGCTCTCGCCTTCCTATTCCTTGGTGGCGCACTCGCTCTTGGCGTCCGCTGGCAACTCGGCTTCCCCGGCGCGGAATTCCCGATCATCGGCCGACTCCTTCCGGCGACTGTGGCGGTGGATGGCTCCATCATTCCCGGCGGCTACAACATGCTTGTGACAATGCATGCAACAGTCATGGTATTCTTCGTCGTCATGCCGCTCCTCATCGGAGCCTTCGGCAACTACCTCATCCCGCTCCAAATCGGCGCTGGTGATATGGCCTTCCCGCTCTTGAACGAGTTGAGCTACTGGCTCTATGTTCTCTCTGGCGTCATTCTACTTGCGGCTTTTTTCGCGCCAGGTGGTGCTCCGGGAACTGGTTGGACCGCCTATGCGCCACTCAGCTCCGTGGCTGCCTACAATGGAACGCCGATGGGACAAAGTCTCTGGGGAGCAGCTATTTTCATTAACGGTCTCTCTTCCATTGCTGGCGCCACAAATTACATAACGACTGTTGTGAACATGCGTGCACCCGGCATGACCATGTTCCGCATGCCATTGCCAGTCTGGTCTCTCTTCATCACTGCGATCCTCCTCTTGTTGGCCGTCCCCGTCCTCTCCGCGGCCGCAGCCATGCTTTTCGCAGATCTCAACTTGGGCACCAGCTTCTTCTCGCCCCAAGGTGGTGGTCAACCTCTCCTCTGGCAGCACCTCTTCTGGTTCTTCGGCCACCCCGAAGTTTACATCATGATTCTTCCTGCGATGGGTCTCACTTCGGAAATCCTCGCCGTTTTCTCCCGCAAACCGATCTTCGGCTACAAGGCAATGGTTTACGCCATGATCGCCATCGGATTCCTCGGGTTCGTCGTTTGGGGCCACCACATGTTCGTCAGTGGCATGAACCTGACACTCAGCGCCGCCTTTTCGGTTTCCACGATGGTCATTGCCGTTCCATCAGCTATCAAAACCTTCAACTGGATGGGCACGATTTGGCGCGGGTCGATCGAGTTCACCACGGCGATGTGTTTCGCACTCGCTTTCGTGTCGATGTTCGTCATCGGCGGCCTCAGTGGTATCTTCATGGCCTCCACGCCGGTGGATCTCTTCGTGCACCACACCTATTTCATCGTCGCGCACTTCCACTATGTGCTCTTCGGCGGAAGTATCTTCGCGGTCTTCGGAGCCATTTACTTCTATTTCCCAAAAATGTTCGGCCGCATGCTGAATGAGACACTCGGGAAGTGGCATTTCTACCTGACCTTTGTGTTCTTCAATCTGGCCTTCTTCCCAATGCACAATCTGGGCCTCGGCGGAATGATGCGCCGTATCGCGGATCCCACAGTCTATGAGCACCTGCGTCAACTCCAGCCTCTCAATCAACTCTGCACAATTGGTGCGATTGGTCTGGGCTTCACCACATTCGTCTTTCTATGGAATGTCGTCATGAGCCTGCGCAATGGGAAAAAAGCTCCCAACAATCCTTGGAATGCTAACACTCTCGAGTGGACAGTTCCATCGCCTCCCGGGCATGGAAATTTCGATAAAACTCCCATTGTTTACCATGGTGCCTACGAATATAGTGTTCCCGGCATGGACAAGGATTACCTCCCCCAAACCGAGCGCGCGCCCGAAAACGCCCGCTTGGAATCCCACTAACCGGCATGTTCATGGATGGATCAAACACATCCTTAAGCTTCCGTCGCGTGGCAGTTCACATTTGGGCTGTCCTTACATTGGTTTCGACCTTTATCCTGCTCTGCAGCGGAGGGATCGTTACATCCAAGGGAGCCGGAATGACAGTTCCCGATTGGCCAACTACCTACGGCTACAATATGTTCCTCTTCCCCATCTCCGGGTGGGTTGGAGGCATTTTCTATGAGCACGGGCATCGCCTCATTGCCTCGTGGGTGGGCTTAATGACCATGATCCTTGCCGCCGCGCTACTCTCTGTGGAGCCGCGTCGCTGGGTGAAAAATCTCGGCATCATCGCCTTCCTCGCCGTCTGCATCCAAGGCCTGCTCGGGGGACTCCGCGTGACACTCTTCAAAGACGAGATCGGCATCTTCCACGCCATGCTGGCTCAGTCGTTCTTTTGCCTGTTGGGCGTCCTCACCATCGTAACGAGCCCGCGTTTTACGCATGGCAGTTGGGACTTTTTCCTGCCGGACACCTCATTGAAGAAACTGGCCGTAGCCTCTACCGCGCTCATCTTCCTCCAACTCGGCCTCGGAGCCACGATGCGCCATGAGCATGCCGGACTCTCAATCCCCGACTTTCCGCTCGCCTACGGAAAGATCCTGCCTGACACCTCTGCCGCAGCGATTGCTTCGATCAACGAAGCCCGCGTGGCTGATGACAGAGTTCCCACCAACGCTCTGCACATCTGGATTCAAATGGCGCACCGGGCGGTTGCCGTCATTATTCTTCTCGCAGTCACCGCCGTGGCGTGGCGGGCGTTTTCAAATCCGATTGCCCGCTCCGCCCGCCTCTGGGCCACAATCTGGCTGGTCATGATCATTGCACAAGTCGTGCTGGGAGCCTGGACGATCTGGTCGGACAAAGCAGCGGATGTCGCCACCGCGCACATGGCGCTCGGTGCCCTCTCACTCATCGTCGGCGTTATGTTTTCCTTCCGTCTCTGGCGCGGCACCGAGGCTGGCCGCTTTATTGTTCCCGATCGCCCCCCTGCTTCTGAATTCGCGCGCATCGCATGAAGAGCGCTGCCGCCCTTCCAGAAGAACGAAAAAACGCTCTGCTCGACGATGTGCTTGAGTTGGTGAAGGCCCGCCTTTCCTTTCTCGTCCTCATCACAACGCTCGTCGGCTTCCTCCTCGGCTGGCGCGGTCCGTTCGACTGGGTTCTCCTCACAGCCACGCTTCTCGGCACAGCGCTCTGCGCGGGTGGAGCTGCTGCTCTGAACCAATGGTGGGAACGCGACATCGACAGCCGCATGAAGCGCACACGCGGACGCCCTCTTCCCGCCCGCCGTATGCAACCGCAGGACGCCCTCCTCTTCGGCATTTTCTTTTCCCTGAGCGGTATCGCCATCCTCGCACTCTTCACAAACCATCGCGCCGCCTTCCTCGCCTTCGCCACCATCGCGATCTATATTTTTGTTTACACGCCGATGAAGCGCATCAGCTCGCTGAACACGCTCGTTGGCGCGATTCCTGGAGCCCTCCCGCCGCTCATCGGCTGGGTTGCCGCCCGTGGGAACTACAATATCGAAGGCTGTCTCCTCTTTGCCACGCTCTGGTTCTGGCAGATGCCTCACTTTCTGGCTATCGCCTGGATGTATAAGGACGACTACGCCGACGGCGGGTTCGTGATGCTCACCGCCAACGATCCGGAAGGCCGCATGACCGCCCGGCAGGCTCTTCTTTACACCCTCTTTCTCGTGCCGGTGACTCTGCTGCCCTCGATGCTCGGCTTCAATTCGACGGTTTACTTTCTCGGCGCGCTGGCGCTAGGGCTTGCCTTCACCGCCTTCGCGGTGCGCTTCATCACCCAGCGGACCCGCAGTGCGGCGCGGAATCTTTTCTTCGCCTCCATTATCTACCTGCCGCTCCTCTTGGGCCTCCTCGTTGCAACAAAGAGATGAAAAAACCAACCTCTCGCAACGCGATCGTCATGGCTCTCCTTTGGCTTTTTGCTATTTCCCTCTGCGCCCTGGTTCTGATACTTATGAACCTTCGCGGCCCAATGATCAGTCCGTGATCCCTTTTTAAAAAACAAACCAACCATGTCCACAGCAGCCCTTACACACGATTCCCACGAGCATCACGGTGCTTCGCCAGCCACGGCCAAATTCGGCATGATCATGTTTCTGATATCCGAGGGCATGCTCTTCGCCGGGCTTCTCGGCGGCTACTTCGTCCTCCGCTGGGCAGAGAACGGCTTCCCCTGGCAGGCTGGCCACGCCTGGCCCCCGAGCAAGGACATCGCCCACCTCCCGGTTCTGCTCACCTCGATCAATACCGTCTTTCTCATCGCAAGCAGTTGCACATTCCACATGGCGGAAGTGGCCGTTCAAAAAGGCAAATCTGGCCTGAGTTGGCTCTTTGTCACGATCGCCCTCGGCTCCCTGTTCGTCGGGGTGCAGTGCTACGAATGGTGGCATCTCCACCACGAAGGCCTGTGGTTCAACACCGGCGGCGTTTACGGTTCCAGCTTTTTCTTGATCACCGGATTCCACGGCCTCCATGTCGTGATCGGCGTTCTGCTCATCGTCTGGTGCTTCCTCCGCCAACTCTTTACCCGCTGCTTCACCCCGTCACATCATATCGCTCTCAACAATGTCGCCCTCTACTGGCATTTTGTGGATGTCGTGTGGCTGTTCGTGTTGGCCCTGCTTTACTATGTCTGATAATTCCGCGCGGCCCGGCATATCGCGCATCGGATGGGTCGTGGCATTTCTCGCAGCGGCGGGTCTTATTGGGCTTGCTTATGTGAACCTGAAATCCACCCGCCCCCCTTCACTCCCGTCGAACCTTGAGAAAATCTCTCAAGTTCCGGTGTTCCAACTCACCGACCAAACCGGAAAATCCATTACCCTCGAGGATCTCAAGGGAAAAATCTGGGCCGCAAATTTCATCTTCACCCGCTGCAAAGGCCCCTGCCCGATCACCGTGCTCCGGATGCAAGACCTCAATACCAAGCTCAAAAAAGTGCGCGGCAATGTGGAACTCGTGACCTTCACCGTCGATCCGGAATACGACACGCCCGAGATCCTTAAAACCTTCAGCGAGCCGCTAGGCGCAGACCCCGCCTCTTGGAAATTCCTGACCGGCACACCCGACGCCATCCAAAAAATCGTCGTCACCGGACTCCTGCAACCCCTCGCCAAGGAACCCGATGGCACCCCTGCCCACTCCAGCCGTATCGTGCTTGTCGATCGCGAAGGCTGGCTGCGCGGATACCACGACGGCCTTGATCCCGAAGCCGTCCAGAAGCTCATGGTGGACATCGGCGAACTCCTCCGCGAAAAACCTACGACCACGCAACCCCGCAACGAGTAAACTCCGACTGCCGAAGCAAAAAATTCCAACTTCCCTGACCTCCGGCTCGTAGAAAATCTGAACACTTTTTTTATAAAAATGAAAAAACTCACCGCTCTGATTGTTTTCTTTTTTCTCACCCGCCTCCCCGAAGCTGCCGCGTGCGTTGGTTGCAGACAGCCCGGTGCCGGTGGACCGGATGAACCCCAAACCGTCACCGCAGGTATCGCCCTCTCTTGGGGAGTCGTCGGCATGCTTGCCATCGTCGGCCTTATCGTCGCAGGTCTCACCTACTACATCGCCGACACCTGCCGCAAACTCGACCGCTTAAACAAGGTGCCATGAGCGTATCCGACCTCCCGGCTCTCAATGCCGGCCTCAATACTATTTCCACACTCCTCCTCGCCGCCGGTTTTCTCTTCATCAAAACCGAGCGCAAAATCGCCCACCGGAACTGCATGGTCGGCGCTTTCTGCGTCTCCTGCGTCTTCCTCATCACCTACGTTCTCCACAAAATTTTGGTTCAAGGTGTGCACACCCCCTTCGGCGGCGAAGGCTTCTGGAAGCCCCTTTACTACGGAATGCTCATCTCCCACATCATTTTGGCCATCGTCATCGTCCCTCTCATTTTAGTGACCATGACGCACGCTATCAAAGGTCGCTTCGAAAAACACCGCGCCTGGGCCCGATGGACATTTCCCCTCTGGTTCTATGTGTCCCTCACCGGCGTCCTCATTTACTTCATGCTCTACCAGTGGTTCCCCAAAGTCGCCTCCTAACTAAAAAGTTTTATAATGTTACCCGCAAGCATCTTATTTAGCCACGCAGGGCGCGGAGAGTACGGAGAATTATTAGAAGCAGAAACAAAGTTTCTCTCCGGCTTTCCGCCGATCACAATCTGCTGCAAGACTCCTTCTCTACTCCGTGCTCTCCGTGGTTTTTTCCCTCGAAGCACGCAGCGCCTGCGGGTTGCTTAAAACTTAATTCTTAAAACTTTCGATAATGACCACCTCAGCCACTCCGCGCCGTCCGATGGGCCTCGAACACCCAGCCGTCCTCGACGCCTTCGCCCACGACAAACGCCGCGATACTCTCGTTTTGGCCATGTATGAGGCCCGTCCGTGGACCGGCGAGGAAGCGCACATCCTCCAGCTTCAGGAAAAACTCAACGCCTACGCCTCGTTCATCCTGGATGGCGAAATGGCCGAGTCATTCCCCCAATTCATTGGCAAGCCTGTGGAAATCCAACTCCGCACCCGCCATCAACCCGACCCCCTCACGCTTGGATTCCTCAACCAAGCTAAAGACCAACTCTCCCTCCAACAAATCACCATCGAAACTATCCGCATCGACTCCACCGAGGAATTCGAACCAGCGCCTGCCGCCACATCCTCTCATTCCTGCGGCTGCGGCCACGGTGGCTGCAGCTCATAACGCGCCCGGGGGGGCTCCTCTCCTAATTCAAATCCACGCGACAGCGCGCTTCGTGGAGCACAGCAGCTGTCGGCCACATCTCATCTCCCGGGCTCACGAATCTTTTTCCCAAGGCATGCGGCTTTGCTACGATCTTTCCGATGCCCAAGCCTTCCACTGTTTCGAGTCCTGCCGAGTTGCTGGCGTATTGTTTCGAGGTTTGGCCTGAGTTGAAGAAGAAGCAGATTCGCACTTGGCTGAAATTTCAGGCGATCACTGTGAATGGGCGTCCGATCTCGCAGTTCAACCATCCTTTGCAGCCGGGCGATGTTGTCGCGGTGCGGAATGATCGCTATGCCTCGCCGCGCTCTCTGGTCGGCTCGGGCATTCGTGTGTTTTTTGAGGATGCAGACATCATCGTCATCGACAAGCCGCCGAATCTTCTGAGCATCGCCAGCGAGGCGGAACAGGAGCGGACGGCCTATCATCAGCTCACCGACCATGTGCGTGGTGGAAATCCGATGGCTCGTGGTCGTGTGTGGATCGTGCACCGGCTCGACAAAGAAACTTCGGGGCTCATGGTTTTTGCGAAGACTCCGGAGTCGAAGGAAATCCTGCAATCGCGTTGGGAGGATGCTGAGAAGCGCTACGAGGCGGTCGTGGAGGGGGGGCTGCCCGAGCGCTCAGGTATTTTCGAATCCGACTTGGACGAGACAAATCCCTACAAAGTCTTCAGCGTCGCGCGCGGAGAAAATACGCGCCTTGCTGTGACGCATTTCCGCGTGTTGGCATCAACTCCCGGCCGATCACTTGTCCAGTTGACCTTGGAAACTGGCCGCCGCCACCAGATTCGCGTGCAGCTTGCGGAGGCCGGGTGTCCGATTATCGGAGACAAAAAATACGGAGCGAAAAGCAATCCCGCAAAGCGCCTTGGCCTGCACTCGAGCGCGCTGCGGTTTCCGCACCCTGTGACAGGCAAAGAGATGGTCTTTACCTGCCCGCTGCCAAAGGACTTGGCTCGGCTGGTATAGAGAGTTTCCTTGAGGATGGATGATTGGCTATTCGCCGTCCCAGAGGAAATGTTCGAGGCGGAGTTGTTTGATGCGGTTTTTGGCTTCCAGGGAGCGCGGGCCTTCTGTTGCGGCGAGGGTTTCGTAAACGCGGATGGCTTCGGGCCATTTTTGGGTGGATTCGAGGATGCGTGCGGCGGCGAAACCGGCTTTGTAGAACCAGAAGAACTCGGTGGGGGCTTGGGCTGAGGGTTTGAAGACATCGTAGTAGGTGGCGACAGCCGAGTTGAGGTCGCCGGTTTTTTCGAGAGCGGTGCCGATGCGGGTCAGGGCTTCGTTGCGCCAGGCTGGATTGCCGGAGTGTTCGGCGGCGACTTGTTTCCAGACATCGATGGCGGCGCGGTAGTTTGCCGGGTCTCTGTTGCCGAGGGAGTAGAGGTTTTTGCCTTTTTCGATCAGCGCCGTGGCGCGGGTATCGGGAGGGGGATTTGATGAAAGAATCTTGTCGAGGACGAGATTTGCCTCGAGGGGCTTTTCTTGGGCGGCGATGAGGGAGGCTTGTTCCAGTCGGGCCTGGCCGGCGAGGGCCCCATCGCCGGCGGCGACTTCCTCAAAGAGCAGAATGGCCTCGTCGGGTGCGGTGGCGGATGGGATGCGCGACACAGATTGGGCGGCGAGGAAGAGGGCGGGCTCGTCGTAGTCCGAGTCGGGGAATTTGCGGGCGAGGGTTTCGAGTTCGACTTGGGCTGTGGCGAAGTCGCCCCGGCGGTAGAGAAGCTCGCCGAGCTTCATGCGGACGGAGGCTTCGGACTCGGTGTTTTGATATGCGGCAAGAAAGGCGCTGGCGGCGGCGATGGCGTTTTCCGCGTTGGCGGGATCGCCGTTGTCGGCAAGAAAGACCTTGAGCGCGGCTTCGCGCGAGGGGTCTGCTTGAGTGGAAATGCGGCGGAGTTCGGCCTCCGCTCCGGCATAGTCGAGTTGCTGGTATTTCCACTCCGCCAGGGCGAGGCGTGCGCGGGAGGCGATGCCGGGAACGGGCGAGGTGGCGAGGGATTCAAACTTTCCAAGCGCATCGGGGTTGCCTTGGCGCGCGAGGTGGAATGCCTCCTGCATCCGGAAGGCGGAAAGGCGCTGGCTGGCGGGAAAGTTTTTTTCCAACTGGAGGAGCGCGTTGTTCGGCATGCTGCCGGAGAAAAGCTGGCAGAGGGCAGCATTGAAGAGGGCGGATTCGGTCAGATCGGTATTCTGCGCAGCGGATGAAAAAGCGGCTGAGGCTGAGGCATGATCACCTTTGCGAGAGAGTGCGAGTCCGCGCAAAAAGTCCGTGTGGGGCGCGGAACCCGTGGGAGGGAGGAGGGCGAGGGCCTCGTCGTTGCGATTCAGACGAATGCGGAGGGCGGCGAGTTCAAGGAGGGTTTCCTCGGCCATGGGATTTGTGGATGGGTCGGAGGCGAGGCGTTCGAGAAGGGGTAGAGCGGTTTCGGGACTTTTCTGGCGGGATTCGAAACGGGCGAGGTAGTAGGTGGCAAGTTTCTGGCGAAGATTGGGGTCCGAATCGCTGGACCAGCGCTTGAGTTCGCTCGAGGAGGGGCTTGTCGCAGCCGAGTAGGTCTCATCCAGCGCGACAAAGACCTCCTTGAGGCGGGGTAGGTTGGGATGTGTCGCGATAAACTCTTCGAGAAGGGTTTCGGCCTCGGCGTTTTTTGAGAGGCTGTGGAGGGCTGAGGCTTGGAGGGTCACGGCCGTAACGGCCATGTCCGCATTGACGGGCACGAGGGAGATCAGGAGGCTTAGGACAAGCTCGTCATTTTCCTCTTGCGCGGCGGCTTGTGCGAGAAGGATGCTTTTGCGGGCTTGATGGGCGGGGCTTTCGGCTGGAATACCCTCGAGAACGGTGCGGGCGGCGGTTGCGTTTTTTTGGGTGAGTTGGATTTCCGCGAGGTCGAGGAGGGCGGAAGATTTGATTGGCGAAGCGGGCCAGTCGGTAGCTAGAGCCAAAGCCGCAGCGGCCTCCTCGGGTTTTGAGAGGCTTTTGAGCATGCGGGCCTGGCCGATGACGGCTTCTTGTTGAAAATCAAAATCCGACACCCGGGCGGCGTTGGCATAGGCTTGGGAGGCTTTGAGCCAGTCACCATTTCCGGCGAGGGCTTGGGCGAGCCAGAAATCGCGCTCGGGGCCTGAGGGGATTGCGGCGGTCTCGATGAGGGTGGCGGCGGCCTCGGTTTGGCCGGCTTCGATCAAGGCGCGGGCATAGAGCAGGTTTGCGTCGGCTCCGGCTTGCTGTGATCCGATGGAGGGGAATTGCTGCTCAATTTTTATCAGGGCGATCTGCGGGAATCCGTTGTCGAGGGCCTCCCGGGCTTCATGAAGCGGAGCGGCGTGTGAGAGTGCGGGGATAAGAAGAAGCGGCCAGAGGCGTTTCATGATTTCAGATATTTTGCGAGGTAGCGGGCGGTTTCGCTGTCATTGCTGCGGGCGACTTGCTCGGGGGTGCCTTCCGCAACGATGCGGCCACCGCCGGAGCCGCCATTGGGTCCGAGGTCGATTATCCAGTCCGCGCACTTGATGACCTCGAGGTTGTGCTCGATGACAATAAGGGTGTTCCGGGCGTTGCGAAGTTTCATCAGAACCTCGAGGAGTTTGTGAATGTCGGCGAAGTGCAGGCCAGTCGTCGGCTCGTCGAGAAGGTAAATCGTGCGCCCGGTGGGGCGTTTGGAAAGTTCGGCGGAGAGTTTGAGGCGCTGGGCTTCACCGCCCGAGAGCGTTGTGGCGGACTGACCGAGCCGCAGATAGCCGAGGCCGACATCCTGCATCGTTTCCAGCTTCGCGCACAGCGTGGGCACATGGCGGAAGAAGCGCGAGGCGTCATCCACTGTCATTTCCAGCACATCGGCTATGTTTTTGCCTTTGTAGGTCACCTCGAGCGTCTCGCGGTTGTAGCGGCGGCCGTGGCAGATTTCGCACTCCACATAGACATCGGCGAGGAAGTGCATTTCGATCCGGATGAATCCATCGCCCTGGCAGTGTTCGCAGCGACCGCCTTTGTTATTAAATGAGAAACGCCCCGCGTCATAGCCGCGCACGCGCGAGGCCGGGAGTTCGCTGAAAAGGTCGCGGATGGGACCGAGCGCGCCAGTGTAGGTTGCCGGGTTCGAGCGGGGGGTGCGGCCCACGGGGCTTTGATCGATGACAACGACCTTGTCGAATTGCTCGATGCCGGTGATCGAGCCATGGGCTCCAGGCCTTGCCTTTGCACGATGGAGGTCCCGCTCGAGGGCCACGCGGAGGATGTCGTTGACGAGAGTGGACTTTCCACTGCCGGAGACGCCGGTGACGCAAGTGAGGCATCCCACAGGAAATGCGGCGTCGATTTTTTTCAGGTTGTTCTCTGTCGCGCCCTGCACACGAAGCCATCCATCGCCGATCTCTCCCTCTGCGGCTCCGGTCTTGCGGGGGGCGGTGCGCTGTTTGGGAACGGGAATGCGCACTGTGCCTTTGAGGTATTGTGCGGTGAGGGATTGTTCGCTTTGGAGGATATCATTCAGGGTGCCTTGGGCGACGAGTTCACCGCCTCGCGGGCCGGCTCCGGGGCCTATGTCGAGAATATGGTCTGCGGCACGGATCGTGTCTTCGTCATGTTCCACCACGATGACGGAATTTCCGAGGTCGCGCAGGTTGCGGAGTGTTTGGATGAGGCGGTCATTATCGCGTTGGTGGAGTCCGATGCTTGGCTCGTCGAGGACATAGAGGACGCCGGAAAGCCCAGATCCGATCTGCGTGGCAAGACGGATGCGCTGCGCCTCGCCGCCCGAAAGCGAGCCGCTCTCGCGGTTGAGTTGCAGGTAATCGAGGCCGACTTCATTGAGGAAATGCAACCTTTGACGGACCTCGCGAAGAACATCCTTCACGATGCCGGTATCGGTCTCGGAGAGTTGGAGGTCTGCCATGACATCCGCCGCTTCGCGGATTGTGAGGCTGCAGATCGCTTGAATGCCGAATTCCGCGCCGGACTTTGTTGCCACTGTCACAGCGAGGATTTCCGGGCGGAGGCGGGCGCCCGCGCAGACGCGGCACACGCGTTTTCCTTGGAGCATCCGCAGGCGTTTGCGGGAGAATTCGCTTTTGGTCGTTTCGTAGAGATTTTCGAGTTGGGCGAGGACGCCCTCGAACGGCTTGGTCGAAGTGCGGTTGGCGCCAATCGCCATCGAGATGTTTCTTTTTCCCGAGCCGTGAAGAACAAGGTCGCGGAAATTTTCTGGCAAATCTCCCCACGCTTTTTCCAAAGGAGCGGGCGTGTCGGCCAGGAGGCCATTGAGAAGCGAGGCGTAGTAGGCCTTCATGCGCTTGTTGGCTTGCTTCCAAGGCCGAACGGCTCCCTGGGCGATCGTCTTCTCGGCATCAATCACCAGGTCGGGATCGAAAAAACTCTCCGTGCCGATGCCTTGGCATGCGGGGCAGGCGCCGAGGTGACTGTTAAAGGAAAAATGCTTCGGCGTGAGTCGAGGCATGGTGAAGCCCGTCGAGGGATTGCAAAAATCGGTGGAAAATTTTTCTTCGAGCCACTGCGCCGCTCCTGGCTGTTGGCGGCTTGTGGAGAGATGCCCGCTGCCCAATCGCAAGGAGGTCTCGACCGAGTCCGCCAAGCGCTGGCCGAGGTCGGGCCGCACGCTCAGGCGGTCTACCACGGCTTCGATGAAGTGGGGCTTGGTTTTGTCGAGGCGGATGTTTTTTGTGTCCGCAAGTTCGATGACCTCGCCATCGACGCGAAGCCTGACAAAGCCCTCGCGGCGGGCTTTTTCCATGACATCGCGGAATTCGCCTGGCTGTCCTGTGACGAGCGGCGCGAGAACGAGAAACTTCGTTCCCTCTGGCCAGCGGAGGATGGCATCAGCGATTTCCTGCGGTGTCTGGCGCGCAACGCGCTGACCTGTTTGTGGGTCGTGAGGAGTGCCGACCGCCGCATAGAGCAGGCGGAGATAGTCATAGATTTCGGTCGTCGTCGCGATGGTCGAGCGGGGATTGGCGGCCGAGATGCGCTGCTCGATGGCGATGGCTGGCGACAGGCCTTCAATGTAGTCCACATCGGGCTTCTGCATTTGATCCAGAAACTGCCGGGCATAAGCCGAGAGGCTCTCAACATACTTGCGCTGGCCCTCGGCGAAGAGTGTGTCGAAGGCGAGCGAGGATTTGCCCGATCCGCTCATGCCGGTCACCACCACGAGCTGGTGGCGTGGAATTTCGACATCAAGGTTCCGCAGGTTGTGCTGGCGGGCACCTTTGATGCGAATCACGGAATGTTTCTCGGCGGACATGTGGCTGGGTGGAGTTTGGAGCAGCGGGCTGATGAATCAAACGCAAATCAAACAGCCCAGATTCCATGGAACTTGCCGGGGTGCTACCTTCCGAAATCTGCGCGCAGTTCGTTGACCCCGTCGAGCGAGAGCATCTTGGCAATGAGCACGGAAGCGGTGCCGGAGTTAATGGACTGCGGCAGACTCACCGCCGCTTTCCCAGCTTGAAACGACACGGACGCGTTTGCTCCGGCTGGTGCGGACGAGTTCAAAATGGCCCGCAACTTTCCAAGAATGATGGCCTCCTCGAAAAGAGAAGGTGCTGCTACGCCGGCGGTGGCTTTTTCGATCCGGAGCGCATCAGATCCCTCCGGCTTGACAGCAAAAGATGACCCCAGTCGTATGGAAACCTGCTCCGCGAGGGTTTGGGATCGCGGAGACGGCAGGGCAGGGTGGGTTTTTTCGGTGGGCGCGGGCGGAGTGCTTGGCTTCCGGGTGGAAGTTGATTTTACAATCTCGAGCGGCTTGTGCGCGATAGCTGGCTGTGCCACGGGACGCTCCTCTCTGCTGACAGCCGTCTTCGTTTGGCACGCAGTCAACAGGGCCAGACTCACAAGACACGGGCTTATTAAAAGGCCGGTCTTTTTGGAGCACAAAGACGCACAGGCGTAGAACCGCTGAAAACGGTAAGCTATCATGCGAATCGAAGGCGGGGTTTGATTGAGCCCCTATGCAACCCGTGGGAATGGAAAGTCCGCCGCACGAGGCGGCGGAGCCATTCTACGACTTGTAGCGCAAACGCTTTTTGTGGCGGTTTTCTTTCATCCGCTTGCGGCGTTTGTGTTTTGCGATTTTTGACTTTCTCTTCTTTTTAATGGAACCCATGGGATTTCGGGACTGCGTTGTAAACTAATCTTGAACTAATATACGACTTTGTTGAGTGGATACTCGATGATCCCTTCAGCGCCGAGATTTTTCAGGCTGGGAATGATCTCGCGCACGATTTTCTCTTCGATCACCGTTTCGATGGCAACCCATCCGGGTTGGGCCAAAGGCGAAACGGTAGGATTCCGTAATGCGGGCAATGCCTCAAGCAATTTTTTCAAGCCGGACTCGGGAAGGTTCATTTTCAAGCCCACAAGATCTCTCGCGGCGAGGGCGCCTTTGAGGAGAAGTGCGAGGTGGCTTATCTTCTCCTTCTTCCAATCGTTCGCCCATGCGGAGCTGTTCGCGAACAGCGCGGGATACGACTCCATGAGCGTGTCCACGATGCGGAGCTTGTTCGCGCGGAGTGAAGATCCGGTCTCTGTGATGTCCACAATGGCATCGACGAGATCGGGCACTTTGACTTCCGTGGCACCCCAGGAAAATTCGACTTCAGCCTTTACCCCGGCGCGTTCGAAGAAGCGGCGGGTGATGCCGACGGCCTCGGTCGCGACGCGCTTGCCATCAAGGTCGCGCGTTGTTTTGACTGGAGAATCCTCGGGGACGACGAGAACCCATCGGGTCGGATTTGCGGTGGCCTTGCTGTAGGGGAGCTTGACGACCTCTTCGACCTCAGAGCCATTTTCTTCGACCCAGTCGTGTCCGGTGATGCCGCAGTCCAGATAGCCATGCTCGATGTAGCGGCTTATTTCCTGGGCGCGGAGGAGGCGGATGCGAAGCTCCGGGTCATCCACCGATGGACGGTAGGAACGGCTGGAGCCGGAAATCGCGTAGCCTGCCTTTGCAAAGAGCGCGATCGTCGGCTCCATAAGGCTGCCTGAGGGGAGGCCGATCGTGAGAAATTTTTGTTCCATGAGAAATGCTGAGACTAAAGTTTGTGACGGAATGGTGAAAAGTTTGGTTTTGCCAGCTGGTCAGATCGTTTGGGAGAGGAAGCCGCCATCTATGCGGATGTCCGTGCCGGTGATGAACGAGCTGGCATTTGGGCTCGCCAGAAAAATGACGGCCCCGGAGAGTTCCTCTGCTTCGCCAAATCGAGCCATGGGCGTGTGGCCGAGAATGGCTGCGGCTCGCGGAGTCGTCGAGCCGTCGGGATTGAAGAGGAGTCGGAGATTTTGTTCGGCGGGAAAAAAGCCGGGCGTAATGGAATTCACGCGCACGCCGGCGGTCGCCCACTCGCGGGCGAGGAAATTGGTGAGGTTGAGCACAGCCGCCTTGGCTGCGGAGTAGGCCACCACGCGGGAGAGCGGGATGTGTGCGGAGGCGCTGGCGACATTGATGATGCTCCCTCGACCAGCATCGACCATGGCTTGGCCGATGACCTGGCATGGTAGTAACGCTCCGCCGACGAGGTTGAGATCGAAGCTCGAAGTCCAATCCTCGGCGGCGATTTGGGAAAAGGGATTTTCAGCGGTCACTGTGACGCGCGGGTCGTTTCCACCGGCGGCGTTTACAAGAACGGATGGAACGCCGAAGCGCTCAGAGGTTACCTTGAGAAGCTCCTCCAGGCTTTCGCGGTCTGTGGCATCACACTCGATGAATGCGGCGCGTCCACCGCTTTTTTGAATTTCGGCGGAACGCTGGGCGCCGCGCTCGGCATTGCGTCCGGCCACTACCACAGTGGCTCCGGCGGAGGCGAGGGCCACTGCCATGCTGCCGCCAAGGACGCCCGTTGCGCCAATGACCACAGCGACTTCCTCGGAGAGATCAAAAAGGTTTGTTGCCATATATTCGTCACTAAAAACAAACCAGCCCGAGCCCGCACGGTTTTTTTTGACTTGGAGTCGCGTGTACAGCAGTAAAAATACGGAGCTCATGTTGAAGGATACCCAAAACGAGCGTGACGAGCGGCGCATGCCGATCGATCGAGTGGGAGTGAAGTCTCTTCGCTACCCGCTTCAGGTGCGCGATAAGGAACACGCGGTTCAAAGCACAGTCGCCACCATCCAGCTCACGGTCGACCTGCCGCACCATTTTAAGGGCACCCACATGAGCCGCTTCATCGAAGTTCTTTCGGGGCATGGTCCGGTGATCCATGTGGAAAACATCCGCGACATTCTGGAAAAAATGTGCCGGCGCCTTGAGAGTGGCTGCGCGCATCTTGAAATCGAGTTCCCGTTTTTCCTCGGTAAGAAAGCGCCCGTTAGCGGTGCGGTTGGCTTGATGGATTACACCGTGCGCTTCAGTGCGACCCTTGAAAACGGCAAGATGGATTTTGTCGTCACCACCATCGTGCCCGTCACCACCCTCTGCCCTTGCTCGAAGGCGATCAGCGCGGCGGGTGCCCACAACCAGCGCGGGCATGTGACACTCGCGGTGCGCTGCAAAAAGCCGATGTGGATCGAAGATATGGTGCGCCTCGCCGAGGAGTCCGCCAGCGCCGAGCTGTTCAGCTTGCTGAAGCGTCCGGATGAAAAATATGTCACCGAGCAGGCTTATGCGAATCCGGTTTTCGTCGAGGACCTGGTGAGGAATGTCGCCCTTCGCTGCGAGGCTGATCAGAACATTTTATGGTATCGCGTCGAGGTGGAGAACTTTGAGTCCATCCACAACCACAGCGCCTACGCGCTCATCGAGAAAAAAAGCGCCTGACGCTCAGGCTTCGTTGATGTCTCTCGTCTGGAGTTTGGCAGCGAGGACTCGAAGCAACCCCGCCCCGGCGACCGCGCCGCTCATGTCTGCGATCCAATCCTCAAGACTCAAGCCCGAGCGTCCAGGGATGAATTGCTGGTTGTATTCGTCAAGCGCACCGAGAAATCCCATTACCACCGCAACGGTCAGGAGCAGGCGGATGCCTTGCAGCTTCGCAAGAAGACGCAGAGTGGCCGCTAGAGCAACTCCACCTCCTAGAAAAAAGACGAAGTGCAGAATCTTGTCCTGCTGGGGAACAACCATAGCCGGCATTTCTTTCGGCACGCTGTTCGAGACATGATAAAGAATCGCAAGCCAGATTGCAAAAAGTGTCGTGGGCACCGCAGGGCGGTTGAGTGTGAAATCCAGAATTCGGGAAAGTGCGGCCATGCGGATGAGTGCGGTATTTTTACCACTGGCCTGTCAAAGTGGAGCTTTTTCACCAGCACTCTGGTTTGTCGGTTTTGTGTCCGAGGATAATTTTAGACAGAATTTACAGAATTTAAAAAACTCAAGGGCAGTGACTTGCTTTGGAAATGCTCCGTTCTGCGAGCGCGATTTTCGCAGTTGGCGCAGACTTGGCACGGGGGTTGCTTATTTTGCTCTCATAAAGAACAACCCAGCCGTAGGGATTGAGCTGACAAACTTGGGGGAGGGAGTGAGCTTGGGACGGCTGGGTTGTTTTTTTATTTTGCTGCCGACTCCAATTCATTCATGGCGGCATCGAGAATCCCCCCCGCTTGGGGAGCCAGTTTCCGGCGAATAAGGTCGATGTTCCGACGGGCTTCGTTTTTATCGCCTTTTTGAATGAGCACCCGGATGTATGGCTCGGCGACATCGTAGTAGAAATTGCCCCCCCCGGTTTGGCTCAGGGAGTGGACTTGTCTGCGGAAGAGTTTTTCCGCCTCGGCCATATTTCCTTCTGCCACCATGGCATTGAGCTGGTTGGCGGCCATATTGACACTCAGGTCGGAGCGTCTTCGTTTGTTTTGGGAGAGGATTTGCTGCTCGATTTTTTTCACCGAGTCAGCGTCACCCTGTTCCTGATATATCGCTATGAGAGCTTGTTGGTGCAGGACTTTCAAATCCGCTTGGTTTACGAACTGCGTCTTTGCGCGTTCATGGAAAAGGAGGCGTTCCTTTGCCGGGGCTCCACGGCGTTGCAGGAAGGCAGCGGCTGCCGACCAAGCGTCGGCATTCTGCGGGCAAAGCTGAATGGCTTTTTCATAGGCTTGTCCCGCTCTCGGATTATCGCCTGACTTTTCGAGAATTTCTGCCACAGCCAGAGTATTCATCGAAGCGGCGAACTCCGGCTTGTCGCGGAAGCGCGCGGCGAGGAGTTCGAGCTCATGGTCGCTGATCGGTTGCCAAGTCTGGGGATCCAGCGCCTCGCCGGTGGCGTAGTTGTGCTGGGAATAGCGTCCGCAGTCGATTTCCCACCGGTCGTCGCTGCGCATATATCCGAACCAAGCATGTCCTCCATCGCTTCCTTGACCCGTGAAAAACAAAGTTGGCAACCCGAGCGCTTTGCCAGCCATCGAGGCATAGTAGGCCTGGTCCACGCAGATCCCGCCCTGCTTCCGTATAGCGCCAAGTGTGTAGGAGCCCCCGGTCCAGTCGTATTGCTGTGCCTGCAGCCTTTCATGGCTGTAATTGATCTGAAAGTAGGCCCTCTCAAATGTGGATCGCGTCAGGCGCACATTTTTTCTGGCCCAGACTAGTTCGTCGTCTGTGATAAAAGCATCCACGACAAATTTCAGTTGGGACGGGGAGAGTTTGCGGGGGTCCAAAAGCAGTTGCCGCGCCTCATTGGCTGCGACCCATCGCGAAAATTGTTGGTCAACCGGCAGAATGCTGACGGGAACGAGTGCCGGAGCCACCTGATGGTGCGGCCATCCTTGAGGAACTGGGGCATCGTTCACCACGGCAATCGCAATCGCCAGGCTGCCGTAGTCCTTCCATTCTTGCGGATGCGCCGCCCGGATGGAATCCAGATTTTCCAGCACACGGGGCACCGAATCCTTTTCCGAGAGAGTCGAAAAAAACATTCTGGAAATTGAAGTTTCGCCCAAGAGTTCCTTGGCCAATCCGCTCCCAGTGTGCTTGGCGGCCTCCTCCTCGCTCAAGGCCGCAAAAATTTTGCACCAGCGCCAGAGGTCCAGCCAAGCAGTGAAGTTCGTCGTTTCGGAGTTTAGTGAAAATCCGATGCTCGAAGGTTTGTAATTCCGTGCAAACTTGGACTCCAAGCGTTCGGCCGATTTGGCCAAGCCTTCTTGAAAAATGGAGTTGATTTCCTCTTTGGACGGCGGCTTTTGAAACTCTCCCGCGCTCGCGAAGACCCACCCGATAAGCAGGATCTGGATTGCGAAGCAGAGGAGTGGAAAAGTACTCTTATGCATAAACCATTTTATAATACGCCTCCGGCAAGCTCATCAATTTGGGATTTTCCGGGCGGTCGCCCTTCCTTTCAATCGCAGCTGGCTTGAGCTTTTATTGCCCTCTCAGCAAAAACCAACCTGCGATGCCTCCGAGGAGCATGAGCAAAGCGGGGTTGATTCGTTTGGCGAAGAGGATGCCTGTGACGGCGAGAGCGGTTATGCAGGTGATGGTGTTGAAGTGCGTGCTGTGGCTGGGATTGATGCAGGCCGTTTTTCCGACGGCGTGGACGCCTGCGAGCATGAGGCCGATGGTGATAGGGGCCATGCCGCGTTGCACTGAGGCGCGCCAGGGGTTGTCTTTGAAATGATCCCAGATGTAGCTGCAGCCGTAGGTTAGGAAACTTGATGGCAGGTAGAATGCCACGAGCGCGATGAGGAGGCCTGCTGCACCGGCGGCCTGCCAGCCGATGAGGGCGACCATCGACATGTTCGGGCCGGGAGCCATCTGGCCGAGACTGTAAATGGTGGCGAATTGGTCGCCTGTGACCCAGTGGTGAAGAGTGACGGTCTCGTGTTCCATCTGCGGCAGCACGGCGCTACCGCCTCCCACGGCGAGCAGCGAGAGGAGGCAGAAAACATTCAGGATTTTTACGAGGTCGCTCATGGATTTGGCTTCGCCGGTCTCGGATGGCAGAGAATGATGGCGACGGGAGCTATGAGAAACAGCACCACTGGCAGGGACACATGGTGGAAGGCCACGAGATAATAGGTGCCCAAGACGAAACACAGGTCGCGGAGGTTCAGGAATTGCTTCGCCCCGATTTTGAGGGTGACCTGCAGAAGTAGACCCACAGCGGCTGCGGCGACTCCCGCCAGCGCGGCGGCGACATTCGGATTGTGGCGGAAGCGGTCATATAAAATGCCCAACACCAATAAGAGCAGCACACCGGGAAGAATGAGTCCTGCCGCAGCGGCAATGGCTCCGCGTGGCCCGGCCAGCTTGCGGCCGGCAATGATCGCCACATTCACGGAGTTCAGACCCGGCAGTGTCTGGCCGATTTCCAGGGCGGCGAGGAATTCCTCCTCGTCCATCCACTTTTTATCGGTCACCAGAGCATCGCGCAGGTAGGCGACAAGACCGCCGCCAAAGCTGGTGATGCCTATCTTGGCAAAAACGCGGAAAATTTCCAGCGCGCCCGGCATATTACTCGCTGCGGGTGGCATGGGGAGTTTGTCCGAGTTGGTAAACAAGCGCCGTCTTGGTGGTGCCGAGGGAGACCCACTCGTGGGCGTCGAGTTGGAGCGTTTTGTAGAAATCCTCTGCCCGCTTCAGGCTCGACTTGTGGATTTCATCTTCGCTGTCAAAGCGGCACTGGAAGGCAAACTCACCGCAGAAGGCCCGCTCGTATTTTCGAGTGCGCCACACGGCGATGGTTGTTTTGCCATTGAAGCCCCCGCCGAAGTGCAACTCTCCCACATCCACCTGCACCTCCTCCACGGCCATGTCGTTGACGAGCCGGAGCGGAGTCTCATGGTCCGCGCCGACTTGGTGGATCGCCGGAAACGCACCAGCCAAATCCTTCACGGCGACTTCCAAGCCCTCGCGCGGCTTAGCCAGCACGCAGTTGTGCGAAAAAATGGAACGCGCACCGCCCAGCGTCTCCCGTAGTGGCAGCAGCTCCTCTTTGAATTTGATCTTGGCTATGCCGCCCGATGTCGCCGGTCGCACATCCACCGCAGCGGCCTCTTTGAAATCCGGATGCCGGAATTTGAATGTGAGCTCCGGAATCCCCTGCGGCCAGCCGCCTTGGTAATGCGTGCGCAAACGCAGGATGAAGTGGTTTTTATAAAGCGCAAAATCCTCCGTATCGTAGAAAAGAACCTCGCGCACATTGCTCTCAAAGGCATTCTCCGCCTCCTTGATCTTCACCCCGAACTTTTTCGCCGTCCCGCGAACGATTTGCCAGAAATCCACGAATGCCTGCGCCGAAGTAAAATGCTGCGCCTGCAAAATGATCTTATACTCGCGATACTGAATCCGGTCGTGCGGGGCGTTTTCGATTTCATGCTTCGACATGCCCCCATCAACGCACAGTCGCTTCCCCAAGGCAAAAAGGTTTTTGGCGGCCACACTGGACTCGAGTTGAGTCGAGGGTTACGAAAGTGTCACAAATAAACGGTTTCGGATTTTTGAGAGGAGGAAAAGCTGAAATTCCTAATCCAACCTGCCTCACAAATGACTACGCTTTCAGCACACAAATACTCCCAAGCAGGCGAGATGGAAATCCTCCAGCCCGGCACCTGGGAAACCTCGCTCAAAACATTTTTCGGCACCGTTCGCAAATTCCGCAAGACAGTCCCAGCGCCAAAGGGGCACGGAAGCTGGTCTCATCGCGCTTCACATTCAGTCGGTTGCCTAGCCGGTATTATTCTTATTCAAGTTCTGTTAACGGTAACCGCTGAGGCGCAGACTATTCTAGGTTTCAATGTAAACGGAATTTCAGAAAGCAGTTCTACAACTTCCTTTTCAGCAACAACAATTAGCGGAAATTTATCCCTTGCCACAGGGCTCAATGCTTTGACAAGAGCTTCTGGTCTAACTGCTGAAAGCGGATCTTCTATGTTCAACAGCACAAGCTGGAATACGACAAATGTCTTCAATGAATCTGATGACTACATTTCGTTTTCCATGCAGGCACAACCGGGTTTTGAAGCGACCTATAGTTCGATTTCTTATGTTCTTGGAGCTTCGTCTACTGCTCCTAACACGGCTCTTTGGGGCTACAAAATAGGCGGTGGCTCATTTGTTTTCCAGTCGTCTTTCACCCTGCAAAATAGCATTTATATAGGACGGGCAAGCTGGGATTTTCTGGATTTTGCAACTACTGAAGTTGTTGAGTTTAGATTTTGGGTTTACGGCGCAATATCCACGGGCTTAGGTTCATCTACATCAGCGGGAACTGTCAGAGTGAGGGACCTCTCCACACCAACTGTTAATGATTTATCTGTGGATGGATCTCTTCAAGCCGTGCCCGAGCCGGGCACTTGGGGGCTGCTTGGCATAGTGGCGGCATTTTTTCTCCATCGCTTCAGTCGCAACCGATCGATCGCATCGTGGTGAAACTAATTCCGCGCCAGGTTGGATCTGATCCGCTAGGCTTGCGGACATGAAACAAAAGTCTGTGGCTGTTATCGGAGCCGGGATGGCTGGAATTGGTGCGGCGCGTTTGTTGGTGGATGCGGGTTGTCAGGTGGTGGTCTTTGACAAGTCGCGCGGATTGGGCGGGCGGTGTGCGACGAAGCGTTGGGAGGGGCATTCGGTGGACCATGGTGCGCAGTATTTCACGATGCGGGATGCAGATTTTTGTTTAGCTGTGCGAGCGGCTTGCGGTGGGGATTTGCTGGAAATGCTCGCACCGATTATGGATGAGGCCGGTCGCGAGTTGCCTAGCGAGGGGCGTTTTTTTCATGCGCAGGGCAACAGCCGTCTCGTGCGGGCACTTGCGGAGGGGCTGGATGTCAGGCCGGGCGTGACGATTGAAGCCGTAAAAGATCGGCGTGTGGGTGGTGGGGAGTTCGATGTCATTCTCAGCACGGCGCCATGGCCGCAGACCGCGAAGCTGGCTGGAATGGAGGGGTCTCAAAATCCTTACGCTCCCTGCTTGGCGCTGCTTTTGCTCTACGCGGGCGAGTGGGTAGGTGCGTCGGCGGCACGATATGCCATCAGCGACCGTTCGGGTGATGCGCTGGCGTGGTCGGCTTGCGAAAATCACAAGCCAAGGCGTGTCGGCGCGGGTTTCACTGTGATGGTTGTCCATGCTGCGGAGGGATTCAGCCGCGCGCGTCTCGAGGATGACCCTGCGAGCTGGGCGGCGAATCTTCGGAGCCTTACGGAGGCGCTGTGGGAAATTCCGGCAGCCGCCTTCCGGGCGATGCATCCACACCGCTGGCGGTATGCGCGCATGGCGGAGAAATTCGAAATTCCAGCCATGCCGGAGGGATGGCATTTCGCGGGCGATTTACTCACGGAGTCTCGTGTGGAAGCCTCTTGGCTGGCTGGTCGCGAAGCGGCGCGGCGGATTCTTTCTGGCGCTTGAGAGTTGTGGGGAGCATCTTGTTTCCAACATGAACATCGGAGTCATTGGAGCAACGGGTTATGTGGGCAAACGGCTTTCGCGCCTGGCCGCAGGGGCGGGTCATGGCGTAGTGCCATTTTCGCGAAGTGCGCGAGCCGGATTTCGCCGGATCGAGTCTTCGGGCGCTCTGGATTTTTCAGGCTTGGATGGGGTGGTGAATCTCGCGGGAGAGCCGATTTTGGGACTTTGGACAGCGTCCAAGAAAAAGAAAATCCTGAGCAGCCGCGTTGAAACTACGCAGAAGGTGGTGGGCAGCCTGCATGCGGGCGTTGGTGTTCTGATCAATGCCTCGGCGATTGGTTTTTACGGTGACACCGGTGAGCGGGAGGTCGATGAATTGGCTCCGGTGGGGCGGGGCTTTTTGGCAGAGGTGTGTCAGGCTTGGGAGGCTGCAGCGATGCCTGCAGAGGCGCTCGGATGCCGCGTGGTGCGCCTGCGTATTGGCTTTGTGACTGGCCCGGGTGGCGCGATGGGCTTGGTGCGGCCGGTTTTTCAACTTGGCTTGGGTGGAAATCTTGGGAATGGGCGGCAGTGGATGAGTTGCATTCATGTGGATGATGTCGCGGGGATGATTCTGTGGGCGCTGGAAAATCAATCGGTGAGCGGTGAAGTGAATGCGGTGAATCCCGAACCGGTGCGGAATGCCGAGTTCACCCGCACGCTGGCGCGCGTGGTGCGGCGTCCTGCCCTTCTGCCCGCGCCTTCATGTGCTCTCAAACTCGCACTCGGCGAGTTGTCGCATGTCATGCTTGACAGCGCGCGGGTGCGTCCGGCCGTCGCGGCGCGCTTGGGCTATGTATTCAGACACCCCACGTTGGAAGCCGGTCTGCGTGCAGGCTGACCACGCCTTGTGCGCGGGCTTTGATAAAATTCTCACTCGCACAAGACAGGAACTCAACCCCATGGATCGCGCCGCTGTGCGTGGTTTTTTTGAATCCTAGCGGCTGGATTATGTGTTCGATAGCGACGCGAGGGTGGTGGGGGGTCAGAAACCTCTGCCAAGCCTACGCCTTCGAGTATGGGAAAAATTTAATCTCCGGGACGGCCACGAATCTCTACGGGCCGAACGACAAACCGCGCATCGGGCTCAAAAGCGGCAATCGGGATGCCCAGACTGGTTTTTAAAAAACAGGTGAGCCAACAGCCTGCTCAGGCGAGCAGGCTGTTGATGTAGGCCGATGGTTCGAAGTTCTCGATCAAAACGACAGTCTGTCCGTGGCGGTGCATGCGGGCTTGGGTTACCAGGATTTCTGGTGTTTTGTGTGGCGCGTAAAGAATGTCGTCGTGCGTGGCATTCAGGTGCTCTGCGAATTTGTCGGGAGTCAACGAACCGCCCAGATGGTCGCTGCGGCCTGTGGCCACATGGATGGTTCCCCGGATTTTTTCGTCCTGAATGTCGCGGCCTGAAACGGGGAGGACCTGTGTGCCGAAGCCGAGTTCTCCGAGTTCGCCAGTGACGGGATCTGAGACGAGTTTCATGTTGTGGGCCTCGACGACCGAGGCATTGCCGCTGAGGAGTTCGGCTTTCTGGATGCGGCCGCCGGCGACATGCATGAGGCCAATCGTGCCGTCCTCGTAGCGCATGGGAAACTCCCCGGAAGCGCCGGTGGGAACATAGTAAATTTCACCTGCTGGGAGGTTCGCCACATCCGGCTCGTCACCGCGACAGAGACCGTGGCTTTTCTGTGCCTCTTGGCCGCCGAGTTCGAGCCGGAGCGTGTGGGATTTTCCATTGAAGAGAAAATCGATCTCCACCCAATCCGCGTTTGTCATGCCGAGGCGCATCTTTTCGGCGTCAACGCTCACATCGTCGTAACTCACCGCGAGACCTGTGCGGAGGATGGTTTGATTCACGCCATGGAGCGTGGCTCCACGGAATCCGTATTGTTTGGCAAAGGCGGTGAGGGGTGCCGTGGCGGAGTAGGTCGAGATGCAGAGAATGATGTCGTAGTTCGGGTAAACATCTTTTTCCAAACTGACCGTGCGTCCGTCTGGCGTGTGGGCTTCATCGGGTAGGTCGAGGTTGCTGCCACCTGTGATTTTGTAGGCATACATCTCGCCTCCGCCGAGGCCGAGTTCCGCGAGGGTCTCGTCGCGCAGTGGCTCATGGAAGAATTTTACGGCGTTTTTTTGGATCGTGAGTTCGGGAATTTTTAAAAATGCGAAATTCTTGATCTGCGACGCATCCGGGAGATCGATCAAAATGCAAATTTTCTGTCCGGTCTTCGGCTCAAAGGTGCTTCGGAGCAGGTTTGCGAGTCGGAATGATGGAAAAACGCGGCGCGCGGCTTGTGTCGGAATGGTCATAGGATGCATGCGGACAATCTCTACGGCTGGAGTATCGGTGACGATTCAAAAAAACGGTGCCTGAATCGCAAATCACTATTTCTGCGGCGGGGGATTCTGGTTTATGGATGGGTTCAGTGAATTATCTGACAGCCATCCTCTGCGGCCTTGCGCTTCTGGTTGCCCAGTATTTTGTGGGCCGGGGACCTTATCCCTTTCTGCCCCTCCCGGCTTATGCCGTGCTTTGTCTTGCCGTCTTCTTCGGTGCTTGGAGGTTGACGCAGCGGGATTTTGCAATTCCGCGGTGGGTGTGTATCTCCTTTGCCGCAGCTTTCACGGGATGGATTGCGATTCCGCTGGCGGGCCAATCAGACTTGTGGCTGCAGGGTGCGATTCTGCGTTTGGTTCTTGCGGCCTGGATTGTGTATTGCCTACTGGTTTTTGTCGTCACGGGCTCAGGGGAAAGGCTCGCACTCCTCTCAATTTTGCTGGTTGGATCCTTTGCGCAAGCGGCTTTCGGTATTTTTCAATATCTGTTTCCCAATGCGCATCCTTACCTCGGCTGGATCACGGATCTTTGTCCGGAACGGATGGAAGGCCATGCCTTTCGGGCGAGGGGTTTTTACTGGAATGCCAACCATCTCGCCTGGCTTTTGAACTTCGCCGGCGCTTTCGCTCTCTCCATCGGCGTCTGGGGGCGGGTGAGCCTCTGGCCACGCCTGCTCCTGCTTTACGGTGCGGCCATGTTTTTCGGTGTGGGCATCCTCACCCAGAGTCGCGGGGGAGTGCTCGGAGCCGGTGCTGCGCTGGCTGTCTTTGTTATAATTAGCGCCCGCGGCCTTTTGCTCGGAGCTTGGGGCAGTCGTGGGCGGATGTTTGGCCTAGTGGCCTTCGCTCTTTTGGTCGCTCTCGGGGCGGCTTGGCAGGCTTATGAGTCGAGCGATCTCGCCCAATATCGCATTCTGAAAGCGGGTGAGGAAACCTACCGCACGACTGTTTGGAAAACGGCTTTTCGTCAATGGCAGGGCGAGCCGATTGTTGGAACCGGTCTTGGCACTTTCACGAACTTCGCGCGCCAATACAGGCTCCGCTCGGATGCGCTGGATGATATCTTCGCCCACAACGACTGGCTGCAAGCGCTTGCGGAGATCGGATTGATCGGTGCCGGGCTGGGATTTTGCGTTTTGCTCGTGCACTTCTCTTCGGGATGGAGGTCGGTGGTCGTCGATCTTCGCCAACGAATTGCTGCCGGTGGTTCGCCTGCGAGTCTGAAGGCCGCCATGCAGATGGGAGCCATGTCCTCACTTGCCGCGTTTGCAGTGCACTCGTTTTTTGATTTCAACATGCAGGTTCCAGCCAACGCGCTCTTGGGCTGTGTTTCACTGGCTATTCTTGCCTCGCCAGGACGGAGGTTTTCATCTGAGCGAATCTCGGTTTTTGCATCACGCTTGGCTTTTGCCACTGCCTTTGCTGCGGCGATTGGTCTTGGGTTGTCTTCGTCGAATTGTCTCAACTCCGAGCTCGCCTGGATTCGCGCGGATTCAGCGCTTGCGCTCGGTAATTCTGAAATGGCGTTGGAATATGCGGAGTCGGGAATCGAATCCAACCCGAAGCACAGCGCCCTTGCCGCCACTGGAGCGCGGGTCGCACTTGCTCTTGGCAAATACACCGGATATCCCGAGTTGGAGCGCCGCCGCCTGCTGCAGCGTTCGGTTGAATTGTCCTCAATCGCCAAGCAAGGAGAACCCGGCAATGCCTGGCATCTGATGAACTTAGCCCACGCCTACGACAACCTAGGCAGTTTTGTGCAAGCCGCACCTCTCCATCGTGCAGCCATCGCTCAAGCGCCTTATTATGCGACGCCTTATGAATTTTACGCCCTCCATCTTGAACTTTCGGGTCAGACAGACGAAGCCATCGCATTTTATAGTTTGGCACTGCATCTCCCTTCCTCGACTTTCTCCGCAGGGCGAAGGGAAGCGTTGCAGCTCGCGAAGCAAAAGACGCATTTTCCATGATGTCGTAGCTGCTGACTTTTTCGGTACAATGTTACGGATTTGTAACATATCCGGTGAGAAATTTCTTGCCTTCCATCCGCCCACGCTCAAAATAAACCTGCATCTGCTATTTATATTATGATTATGAAGTCTAACTTTACCCTCTCTTCGGTAGTCCTTTTCCTGGTTCTTGGCACAGCGCCACTTTCCATAGCTCAGAGCTCTGGAGGTCAAGGGCAAGCTGCCACGGCAATCGCGAGCAAGAACAAGCTCACTCCGGCTCAAGCCAGGGCAGTCGTGCAGGCTCTTGCTAAAGCCTACGGTAATAGTGGAGACGCTGAGGCCTTAGTTGCCGCTGTGTCCCAATTGAGTAAGGCGAATCCCACGCAAGCCGCAGCGATCGCTGCCGCAGCCACGGCATTCGCTCCCGCTCTCTCCGCTCAGATTGCTGCTAGCGCAGCAAGCGCAGCACCTGCGCAAGCCGCAGCAGTTGCCTCTGCAGTGGCCACAGCAGTCCCCGCTCAAGCTGCAGTAGTGGCCGCAGCAGTGGCCACAGTCGCGCCTGCTTCCGCTCCGCAAATTGCGGCCAGCGTCTCGGCTGCGGTTCCTGCGGCCGCGGTAGCAATTGCCCAGAGCGTTTCCTCCGCAGTTCCTGCAGCTGCCACTGCCATCTCGGCAGCTGTTGTCGCCGCAGTTCCTTCAGCTGATGCCGCAGCGGTGGCTGCAGCCGCTCAAACCGGAGCGCAGGCTCCTGCCTCAACAAATAATCAGCCTTTGAATACCGGCGATCAAGGCTCAATAACCGATGGACAAAGTCTCCCTGGATCTACGGGAAGCGGCACGGGTGGAAGCGGCGCGCCCCGTCCCACGCCGACTCCCACTCCCACGCCGATTCCCACTCCCACTCCCGCATCCTGATCGCTATCAAGACTTGTTCAGTTCCTGAATTTATCCACTTCTTAAAATGCTAAAAAGATCACTGCCTTTTGCAATCGCCTTGGCTTGCTCTCCGATGTTCATCTTCGCGCAGCAATCGTCTGAAGAATTTTATGGATCTCCTGCTCCGGCTGATTTCCCCCAATTAGAGGGCCAACCGGTTGACGACAACGCCGCAGCTTTAGAGGAAATTGACGGGCAGGATAGTGGTGGAGTTTTTGAGAAAAAACCATACATCTTGTCTGCGGCAGTTCGCGAAGGATACGATGACAACCTCTTCACCACAGAAACCAATCGTAGTTCAAGCTTCTACACCAATTTGGCGGGTGGAGTGGAATACAAATTGGAAAATTCCCGCTTGCAGTTGTCAACTGCCCTGAATGGAGGCGTGACTTATTATTACACCCGTCCGGGAAATAAATTCGATTACACTGGTGCTCTCAACTTGCAAGGTGCCTATAAAGTGAGCCAGCGTCTCACATTAAATTTTTCGACAAATACAGCATACCTCTCACAACCTGACTTGGAGGTAGCGGGAACGAGTGCCCGAGATAATGGCGACTACATGTTTTCATCCACAACAATAGCAGGGGCTTACCAGTGGTCTGAGAAGTTTTCAACTGATACAAAATACAACTTTACTCCATTCGTCTATGTCGATGACCAGTTGAATGAAAGCCAAGGCCGTATTGAGCAAACTCTCGGTCAATCATTCAGGTGGCTCCTGCTTCCAAAAACGACTGGAATCGTTGAATACCGCGCAAACCCCGTCAGTTATTACAGTGCACCCTTGGATAACTTTGGGCAATTTTTCCTGCTTGGCATCGACCAAGTCTTCAGCCCCAAATTTAAAATCACATCGCGCGGTGGCGCCGAGTTGCGATTCTATAATTCCGATAATGAGAATCCGAACTACATTGGACCTTTTGCCGAGTTGAATGGCATGTATGAGTACCAAAAGTATTCGAGCATTGGTTTGAATCTCAGATATGGAACAGAGGCCTCGGGTTTGAATGGTGCTGCTACTCGCAACACATTTCGCATTGGGGTCAACGCGGTTCAAGGAATTACGCCAAAATTGTCGTTCAATGTTGGACTCAACTACCAAAACAATTTCTACAATGAATTCGACAAACAAAACCCTGATACTGACTTTTACGAAAACATCATTGAATTTTCTGTAGGAGCAAATTTCAAAATCAATAAAAATTTCATCCTTCAAGGTGGTTACACCCGCACCGTCGATGCCGCTCCTGCATCTCAGCAACTGAGTTACACGCGCAACGTGACATTCGTTGGACTGAACATGCTTTTCTAACAATTTGATTGCTGCGAAATCGTTCGAATCAATAAAATTGGTTGAAATTTGTTTCGGTTGTCAAGTTGTTGTCTCAACCCAAGCTCAATCCATTACTATTTTGGTTTGTGAGCTTGGCTCTGTATCATAGCTTGAAATTGTTTTCATGAATAAGGAAGAATCCAACGAACTACAACTCCACTTCCTTGACTATTGGCGCGTCATTCGAATAAGGTTGCCGCTCATCATACTCGTATTCCTCTTGGTGGTTATTACCACCGGCGTGGTGACCTATTTTCTTCCCAAGCAATACGAGTCCAGCGTCACCATGCAGATCAATCAGAACGACACCTACCTTCAGGTGTTTGGCGACCGCGGGGGGGGTAGGGGGTTTGACCCGCGTTTCATTACCACTCAGTTCGAGATCATTCAACGCAAGGAAATTCTTTACCCTGTGATTGAAGCTCTCGGTCTTGAGCAAAAGTGGAAAAAACTTTATGGTGTTGCCGGAAGAGAACAAACCCTGTTCCGTCTTCGAAAAATGATTGATGTTCGGGAAATTAGGAACACTGAACTTATTCAAATTAGTGTCTTAGACCAAGATAAAAACGAGGCTTCAGAAATCGCCAACCGCATCGCGGAAGAGTATCAGCGCCGCCGGATCGGCGAGCAGCAAGGCACTGTCAATCGTTCGCTTATTCAATTGAAGGATGAAGTGGCCAAACAGAGTCGCCGAGTTGACGAGCTCCGTGCGGAGGCCCAGCGTATTCGCCTGGAAAATGAAATCCAAGATCTCAATCCTGACAGCGTCGTGGACCCCATGCAGGCTGCAAACGAGGTTTTGCTTTCCGTCGAGCAGCAAGTCAGCAGCGAGCGCCTTCGTGTTTCAACACTCCGGGCTAAATACGAGCAAATCAGCAAGCTAACAGATGATCAAATCATGCGAAGCATAAGCACGCTGGATGTTCAGGATCCGACTATCATACAGATGCTTCCACAGTATCAAGAGGTCGCTTCCGAAGAAGCCCGTTTGCTGAATAGTGGGCTTGGCAGCAATCATCCAACTGTTAAGTCCATGCGTGCTAAAAAAGATGTGATGTCCAAGCAGTTGGTATCACAGATTGCCTCGTTGCGTGCCAGTATGGAGGCCAATATTCGAATTGGTGAAGAATCTATTAAGGAATTGGATGAGCGGTTGAAAGAATCCCAAAACAAGCAGCAGACATCAAAAACTCGCGCCTCGGGATATTATGAAGCCAAAAATAGTTACATTCAGGCCAAGCGAATTTTGGAGGCAGCCGAGATGCGACTTTCCACCGAAACAATGCAGCGGACGATGCCACAAGACCCGGCTGTGATCTGGGAGCGAGCAGAACCGGCTGATTTTCCTTCGCGCCCTCGGGTTTTGCTAAACATGATTCTTGGAATCGTTGTCGGTTTGGGTTTCGGTGTAGGCTTGGCTTTTTTCATTGAGTATCTTGATACAAGTGTGAAAACACTGGAAGAGGTCGAGTCTCTTCTTAAAGTGCCTGTATTGGCAGTTATTCCAAAAAACATAAGCCTGTTGATAAATGGTAAAGACGATAATCCTGATTCGGAAGCTTATCGCATCATGCGCACGAATATTGAATTCAACCGCAAATCCCCATCTGCAAGTTCGATCACAATTGTTAGTGGTGGTCCAAGTGAGGGGAAATCCACAACTCTGAACAATCTGGCTTACACATTTGCCAAAGGGGGATATACAACTCTCCTAGTGGACGCTGATTTGCGTAGACCTTCGCAGCACAGAATCTTCGGAGTCGAGAATCGTGTTGGTTTGAGTGACTATCTAACAAAAAGTTGTGAATTGGAAGATGTTGTAATCCCTACCAAGCTCGACAACCTTTATTTCCTGCCGAGTGGTTTACTGCCAAGCGATGCTGTGGGTATTTTGAACTCCCAGCGTATGCTGGATATGATTCAAGACGCGAAAAGTCGCTTCGATATCGTCTTCTTTGACTCGCCGCCTATCCTAGGGGTCAGTGATGCCTCTGTGCTTTCCAGTGAAGTCGATCTCACTATCATTGTTGTTCAGCATCGTAGATTCCCTAAAAGCATGATTCAACGAGTCAAATTAGCCGTTGATAATGTTGGGGGCAAAACGCTTGGTGTTGTTCTTAATAACGTCGATGTGCGCCATGGCCAGTCTTACGAATACTATACGAGCTACTACAATTATTATCATAAAGCACCGAACTCCTCTGAAAAAACACACACAGCGCAGAAGACCTCCAATGATCAACCTGCAACACCAAAAGATAAAAGCGGTGACTACTAAAAATTTTCTCTTGGCATTTGTTTTAGTATTTGTCATTCATAATCAATTTGTTATTGCTCAAGATGCTGTTCTAAGGGCAGGCGATATTATTGAACTACGAATCGGAGGAGTGCCTTCAGAGGAAGTGCAGCAGGTCTCTGGTCCATATACAATCGATGGAGATGGCTATGTAAATCTTCCCCATGTTGGGAAAATACGGGCCGACCAGACGACCCAATCGGAACTGCAGCGATCCATCGAGTCAGCTTATAGATCTCAACAGATCTACACCAATCCGTCTATCACTTTAACCATACCAAATACAGCTCGTTTTGTAAATACTGGAGGAGAAGTAAAAGCTCCTCAGAGAGTTCCATTTACGGCTGACCTCACTTTGCTTGGTGCCATCAGTGCTTCGGGCGGATTTACGGATTTTGCAGATCAGAAAAAAGTCCGCCTCTTGCGTGACGGCAAGGTTACCATCGTGAATGTCAGGGATGTTCGTAAAGACCCAGAGAAGGATATTCGCCTTAAGCCTGGAGACAGGATCGAAGTTCCTCAAAGTTTTTGGTAAGCCTGAGGGCACTCTTCAATGAATGATTTCGAAAATGAAGAGTTCCATTGGTTCTGTATCAAGTGCAAGCCTCGTCAGGAATCCGTGGCCAAGCGCAGTATTTTGAGGGATATTGGCGTGGAGGTTTTTTGTCCGATGCTTCGCTTTGAGCGGGCACGGCGGAGCGGGCGTGTGCGGGTCACGGAAGCGATGTTCCCGGGTTATTTGTTCGCGCGCTTCAATTACAGGAATCAACATCGGCATCTAGGGGCCTGCCATGGCGTTTCTCATATCGTGAAGTTTGGCGGAATCGCGGCCGTGGTTAGTGAGGATATAATTAAGGCTCTGCGCGCGGTGGTGGTTGATGCGGAGACCGTTGAGATTCGCACGCAGATCGAGGTTGGCAACGAGGTGCAGGTTCTGCATGGCCCATTCAGCGGAATCAGGGCGCTTGTCACACAGGTGCTTCCGGCACAGGCTCGTGTGAAGGTGCTGCTTGAGCTTCTTGGAATGGAGCGGGAAGTGGAGATCGATGAGAGCGGCGTCATTCCCCACATCGCTCACCCTCTCACCCCTAATTAATTTCTTTTCAAAACACCAGGCTCTTGACTTGTTGGCGGGGTTTTTAGCATCGGATTGTTGGCTCGAGGCTTGGGGGGATTGATGGCTCGCACATTTGACTTGGTGAGGAGAGGGATTTCACGCAGGGCTTCGATTCGGACTCGTGCGATTCCCCGGTCATAGGTGCCTAATTGCTTAGCGGCGGCAACGCTCAAGTCGATGATGCGCCCTTTGACATAGGGCCCACGATTGTTGATGCGCACGATCAGCGAGTTGCCGGTTTTCAAATCCACCACTCTAACTCGCGTGTGGAACGGGAGTTTCTTGTGTGCCGCCGTGACATCGCTGGCGCGGTAGGTCTCGCCATTCGCAGTTAGGCGCCCGACCCAACGCCCGCCATACCAGGATGCTATCCCGTGCTCCACCAAAGTTGGCGTGCTGGAGTAAACCTGAGCATCGCGTCCATTGGGGGAGGGATCGATAACCATTCGGGTCTGGCAGCCCGCAAGGAAGAGGCAAAGAACGAAGAACAAACCTCTTCGCCATGCTCTTGGCGTTGATTGCTCTCGCTGTGATTCGGGGGTCATGGGTTTTGGGAGTCCAATATGTCGAGGGCGGTCGAAAGCGCAGCTTCGGGAGTGGTCGATCCGCTTAAATTCAACGAAGGGAAAGTAAATTGGGTGCGCCCCCAGGTCAATTGGCGTTTCGCGTAGCGCTGTGTCGCCAGCACCATAGCGGATTTGCAGGTGCTTTCGGTAATTTCCCCTCGAATGAGCTGCTGGATATCCCGAAAGCCTATGGCGCGTGCGGCGCCAGCCCCCGCATGCGTTGAGGCTTTTACTTCCTCAACGACGCCGGAGGCAAACATGGCATGGACATTCGCGGCAATGCGGCTTCGCAGGTCCTCGCGATCGCGCGTGACTACAAGGCCTCGAAAGAGCCCCTTATTTTCGTTCCAAGTGCTTCGGGATTCCGCCAAGGGGCGACCAGTGAGCAGCACGATTTCGAGAGCGCGACGAATTCTCGCCGGATTACGTGTGTCGATCGTGGCCGGCGCAGCGGGGTCTTTTTCAGAAAGAGCCGCCAGAGCATCCTCCAGTGGCATGGCCGTGATGCTGGCGCGCAAATCGGCATTCGCCCGCGGCATTTCGGCCAAGCCGTGGGTGAGGGCTTTCAAGTAAAGCCCGGTTCCTCCCGCTAAAATCGGCACGCGACCACGTGACTGGATATCTCGAATACAGCGCCAGGCCTCTTCTGCATACATGGCGGTGTCGAAGCCCTGCCGGAGATCCAAAAAACCAACGAGATGGTGGGGAACAAGCGAGAGCTGATCTTCCGTTGCCTGTGCTGTGAGAATCGGCAGCCCGGAGTAGATTTGAAAGGCATCCGCACCTATGATTTCTCCTCCAATGCGGAGAGCCAGCGCAACGGCGAGTGCGGATTTGCCTGCGCCTGTGGGCCCCGTCACGATGATCGGACGGGGCCGTTGGGCGAAGGATGTTTGAGACTTACTCAGCGGCCTGGGCGGTGCGCTCCGAGCGGCGCTCTTCGAGTGCTTTGGCTCCGCTCACCACGAGTTTGCGGCTCATGAATTCCTTGTCGTGGAGCTCGGAAACGGCGCGTTTCGCCTCATCCACCGATTGCATTTGCACAAAGGCAAATCCCTTCGAACGCATGTTGTGGCGATTGACGACGATTTCGACATTTTGCACTGATCCGACCCCGTTGAAGAGGTCGAACAGGTCGCTCTCGCCGGCGTCGAATGACAGGTTACCCACATAGAGACGGGACGAAGTGACTTCCACAACCTCCGGCGTGCGCATGCCGGTTGGGCGTTCGCTGCGGCTCTTGCGCTCGCGCGCGGGGCGCTCGGAGGAGGAGCTTTCGCTGCTGCGGGGAGCGCGATCCTCGCGGGCGGGCCTTTTTGTTTCCTCTTGTTTACCGGTCAGGAATCCAAGGATTCGTGCGAGGAGCGTTTTTTTTGCTTTGGGTTTGTTTTCGTGCTGGGCGGAGCTGGATCGGTTGCCTCGATCGGAGCGTCGGCCTGACCCGCGGCGCGACGAACGGCGTGTTCCGCTGGGTGAGTATTCTGATGACATGGTTTCTATTATTGCGTTGCATGGCCGACCCGCCGCGCGGGGAAATCCTCCCCGCAGGAACGGCACGGACGGCAGTTCTGCATCCGACGATGCGCACCCCCTTGCAAGTGTGTGCTTAACGCACACTGCAAAGAACATGAGTGACGCGATGCATTTGGACCTTGGACCGAAATGAAATGGGTCGCAGGGGCCGTTTTGCATCAATGATAGCGTCGAAAGCGTTTCAATTATTCCTTATTTAAAACGGAAACTCAAGATCGAAATGATGCGTAAATTTTGCCGACGCGCATTTATTTTGCTTATGTTGGCTGTTTTTTGTTCGATGGACTCAGTTCTATGAAATGTCTGCTTCTTCTCATTGCTGTGTTGGTGTCCGGTTGTGCAGCGATCGAGCAAGCTGATCGCTTGAACACTGAGAGACTCTTGGCAGCTGCCGGGTTCAAGGTTTTGCCTGCCAATACGTCAGAGCGCCAACTTTCGCTCGAGGCGATGCCCTCGTATAAGGTCCAACGCAAACTCAAAGGCGATGAGGTTTATTATCTCTATGCCTGCCCGGATCAAAGCATCGCCTACATCGGAAGTCAGACTGACTACTCGAAATACCGCGAGCTCGAACTCCAGCAGGAAATCGCCAATCAAAATACCATCGCTTCCGAAAATACCGTGCTCGCCGCGCAGCAATGGAACGACTGGCGAGTCTGGGGACCATCCGCAGCCCTTCCTCCGCCGCGCATGGGGCATCGCTGAACTCGCCTAACTCAGACCTCCAAAAGTTTGCCCGCAACTTTGGCGGGAGATGAGTGTTTCATCCATCATGCTCGCCCCTCTTCCTGCCAACGAATGGACGCTTCAGGCTGCTGCCCATCTGTTGAATCGCGCGGCCTTTGGCGGTTCGCCGCAGGAAATTCAAAAGCTCCACGCGATGGGGCACGCTGCCGCAGTGCGCAGTCTCTTGCATGCGGGTGAGGATGACGATCTCTATCCCGCTCCGGAGATCAGCCCGATGTCGCTGCAGCGTCCTCGAAACGACTCGATGACTCCAAAAGAGTCCGCTGAGAGGAAAAGAACGATCCTGATACAGGCACGGCAAGAAACTCAAGTTGCCCGGTTTTGGTGGATTCAGCGTATGGCCACCACGCTCTATCCGGCACGTGAAAAGTGTGTGCTTTTTTGGCATGGCCACTGGGCCACAAGCATCCAAAAGGTCAAAGATCCCTTCCTTGTTTTGCAGCAGAATCAAACTCTGCGCGCCCATGCCCTCGGCGCGTTCGCACCTTTTGCCAAAGAGATGTCGAAGGATCCGGCCATGATTCGCTACTTGGACTTGAACTCCAGCAACGTGGGATATCCGAATGAAAATTTCGCCCGCGAGCTCATGGAGTTGTTCACCCTCGGCGAGGGACATTACAGCGAGGAGGACATTCAAGAGGCCGCGCGGGCCTTCACAGGCTATCGCACCAATCCCCGAACCGGAGCCTTCGTCTTCTCCCGGAAAAACCACGACACGGGCGTGAAAAAAATATTCGGCAAAACCGGCGCGTTCGATGGCGATGCGACGGTTGATCTTATTGTATCCAGACCGCAGTGCGCGGAGTTTCTCTCGGCGAAAATTTGGAATTTCTATGTCGGCGAAAAACCCGCTGCTTCATTGAACGAAGTTTTGGCCTCTGAATACCGCGCCTCTGGTCTTCAAACAGGAGACTTTCTCGAAAGGATTTTTCTCAGCCGCGAGTTCTACTCTCCAAAATACCGGCGGCGTCAGATCAAGAGCCCTGTCCAGTGGATCATCCAGACCTGCAAAGTTCTCGAAAGACCCCTGCCGGATTTCAAGGTGGTCCACAACACACTTGAACAACTCGGCCAGACACTCTTCGCTCCGCCAAATGTGAAGGGATGGGACGGCGGCCGAGCTTGGATCAGCTCCTCCACCCTGCTCTTGCGTTACAACCTATCCGGCACGCTCGTGAGGGGAGGGGGGGATTCCGCGCCGGATATCGAAAAAATCCTTCCCCCTGCGGCAACACCGCAGCAGGCGTGCGACCTTCTCGCGTGGCGTCTCTTCCAAGGTCCCATGAACCCCGAGTTGCGCGATAAGACTTTTCACCATTTGGAGAAAAATGGAAATGCGCCCGCCGCCCGCCGCGATATCGTCCATTTGTTGATGAGCACCCCCGACTTCCAATTGACATGAAACATACCCTCCACACCCGAAGACAATTCCTTCGCACCTCCCTTCTCGGTGGTGCCGTCTCATGGACGATTCCTGCTTTTCTGGAGCGCACATTTTTCACTCTGGATGCCATGGCTGCCGACTCCGCCATTCAGACCGCCACGGGTAAGGACAGCCCGATTCTCATCGTGCTTCAACTTGCTGGAGGCAACGATGGGCTCAACACCCTCGTGCCGCTTGCCGATGATGCCTACTTCCGCGCCCGACCGACCATCGCGATCCCCGGCGGAAAGACCCTACGATTGAATGAACATTTCGGATTGAACCCGAAACTCGAGGGGCTCAAGTCGCTCTACGACGAGGGACACCTTGGGATAGTGCAAGGCGTGGGCTATCCGAATCCGAACCGCTCGCATTTTCGATCGACAGAGATTTGGCAAACGGCATCCGATAGTAGCGTGACGGAAAAGTATGGATGGATGGGCCGTTACTTCGACTCTTGCTGCAAAGGCGAAGACCCCTCCATCGGCGTCAGCATCGGATCCCAGACACCACAGGCTTTTTCTGCACCCGAGCCGCGCGGGATCTCATTCTCCCGGCCGGAGCAATTCCGCTTCGACCTCAAAAGTGCATCCGACCGCAATGCGGCGGACGAGTTTTTCCGCTCGGTGAATGATTTCGAGTCCGGGCAGATGGATGGGGGCAGTATTGGAATGCTCGCCGGACACGCAGATGCAAGCGGTGATACGCTGGATTTTCTCCAACGAACCTCACTCGATGCCGTCATGAGCTCCGACAAGGTGGCCGAGATCATCAAACGCACCCGGCCAGGAGCTTCCTATCCGTCGAACAGGCTTGCCGACGCGCTCAATCTCGTCGCTAGGCTCATCGCCGGGGGAATGGCCACGCGGGTTTACTATGTGTCCCAAGGTGGCTACGATACGCACAGCAACCAAGTCGGCGCACATGAAAGGCTCATGGCGGAACTCGACTCCTCGCTTTCCGCTTTTTGCGCGGATTTGAAGGCCCAAGGCAATTTTGATCGGGTCCTTCTGATGAGCTTCAGTGAGTTTGGCCGCCGGGTTCAGGAAAATGCCAGCGGTGGCACAGACCATGGCGCCGCCGCTCCACTTTTCGTTGTTGGCGGAAAAGTGAAGCCAGGCATCTTCGGAGTCGCTCCCAGCCTCACGCAATTGCACGATGGCGACATGATTCATGGCGTCGACTTTCGCAGCGTTTACGCGACCGTTTTGTCGCAATGGCTCAAAGCCCCCGTCGAGCCGGTTCTGAAACGAAACTTCCCTCTGCTGCCCTTTGTTTGAATTGCCGCTCCGAGCGCAGCATTGATGCGGCGTCGGGTTTGCATTCTACTCATGGGGATGTCCGCAACGCTGCTCATTGTTGATGACGAAAAAAATACCCGCGACGGTCTCCGCAATGCGCTGGATGCCGAGTTCGAGGTCTACGTCGCGCCGGATGCCGATGGTGCGCTGGCCACGATTGAGAGCGTGCCGGTGGATGTCGTGCTCACCGATCTGCGCCTCGGCGGGGATGATGGCATGTCGCTTATCGAGCGGATTGTTAAAAAAGCGAACCCGCCGATTTGCATCATGATGACCGCCTACGGTTCGGTGGATACGGCCGTGGAGGCCATGAAGCGTGGTGCTTACGACTTTGTTACGAAGCCGGTGAATATCGATCGGCTGGAAATCCTGATCAAACGCGCCCTCCGCGAGCGCAACACCAGTCGTGAGAACAAGGAACTCCGCACAAAGGTTCAGAATCAGTTCCGCGTCGATGGTATGATTGGCCGATCTGCTGCAATGGTGGAGGTCTTCGATACCATCAAGCAGGTCGCACCCTCGCGCGCCACTGTGCTCGTGCAGGGTGAGAGCGGTACGGGCAAAGAACTCGCTGCCCATGCCATCCACGAACTCAGCCCACGCTCGAAGGAAAAATTTGTTGCCGTCCACTGTGCCTCGCTTACGCCCGAGCTTTTGGCCAGCGAGCTTTTCGGTCATGAAAAAGGCTCCTTCACCGGAGCCTTTGAACGCCGGATCGGCCGATTCGAACAGGCCAAGGGTGGCACACTTTTTCTCGATGAGATCGGCGAGATCGATCTCACCACACAAGTCAAAATTCTCCGCGTCCTGGGCGAAAGAACCTTCGAACGCGTCGGAGGAGGGGATACTCTCTCCGCTGATGTGCGCCTCATCGCCGCGACCAACAAGGACCTCTCGAAACTCGTTGCTGAAGGGAAATTCCGCGACGACCTTTTCTTTCGCTTGCATGTGGTTCCCATCACCATGCCGCCCCTACGCGCCCGCAAGGTTGACATCCCTCTTTTAGTGGAGGCCTTTTTGCGGGAAACCGCCCTCGAAAATGGGAAGCCTCATCGCGAACTCACGCCAGAGGCCATGCAGAAGATTCTGGAATATGATTGGCCGGGAAACGTCCGTGAATTGCGCACTGCAGTGGAGCACGGCGTCGTGATGGCCTCGGGTTCGCAAATCACTCTCCGCGATTTGCCTGCGACCCTTCGCTCTCCCAAAGGCGAGACTGCGAATCAAAGGCCCCCGTTGGTTCATTCCGTTGGATTGAATTTGCGTGATACCGAGATATCGACTATCCTCCGCGCGCTTGAGGATTGCGGGGGCAACCGCAGCGATGCAGCCAAAAAACTTGGCATCAGCCGCCGCACGCTTCACCGCCGCCTTAAGGAACTGAATCTCTTTAAACATTCAATACGCATCCAAAATGGCTAATTCAGGCAAAAGTCTTCAGGACGTTGTCCATTCCCTTGATCAAGGCGGACTTGTTCCAATCATCCGGGTGGCCATGTTTGGCGCCCTCATTCTTACGCTGACACTCCTCTACCTCTTCGTGCAGTTCCGGGGACTCTCGAGCGCCACAGCGATGGATCAGGCTCAAATCGCCCGCCAACTCGCCATGGGGAATGGATTTTCCACGCAATACATTCGCCCGCTTGCGATCTGGCAGCTCGAGACGGCAGGAAAAAAGATTCCTCAGGACGAGTTCCCGGATTTTTTTCAATCTCCGCTCAATCCGCTGATCAATTCCATCCCGCTCAAAATGGTCGAGTCCTCCTGGAAGCTCACTCCGACTGACTTAGTCTATGTTGGCGACAGGGTGATTGCTGGCACCGCCATCCTGCTTTTTTTCCTCTCCTTGTGGATCTGGTACCATGTGGCCTGCCGTCTTTTTGACAGGTTCATCGGCTTGCTGGGCTGTGCCATTGTGCTTCTCAGCGATCTGATGTGGCAGTTTTCGCTTTCGGGTTTGCCTCAGATGCTCCTTCTGCTCCTGCTTTCCTCCGCCTGCTGGCTCACGCTTAAAGCGATGGAAAAGCGCGACGATTTTGTCTCCTCCCTGATGTTTCTTTTCGCCGCCGGGGCTGTTTTTGGACTCATGGTTCTGGCCCATGGGGCGACATTCTGGATTTTTGTGGGCTGGCTTGGCTTCACGCTTTTTTACTTCCATCCACGCGGCATGGCCGGCCTGGTGGGGCTGGCCGCTCTCCTCCTCGTGACGCTGCCTTGGGCGGCTCGAAACTACGCCGTCTGCGGGAATCCGCTGGGCCTTGCCGGCTACGAGTTGGTGGCTCCCGTGAATACCGCCGAGAAAGGCTATCTGCGTTCGATCACCGAGACCCCGCCGCTCTCGGGCATCCACCCCTTCAATCGCTTGAAAAATGCCGTCTTCGCCCAGTCGGAAAAAATCTTCCCGTTTCTGGGAATGAACATTGTTGCGGTCGCCTTTTTCATCGGTCTTCTCCACCGTTTCAAAACCCCGGCGACTTCCGCCTTCCGCTTGTGCGTTGTGCTGATGTGGCTCGGAGCCTTTGTTGGCATGGGCCTCTGCGGAGTTGAGGGCGTGGTTTCCTCAAACCAATTCCATATTCTGTTCATCCCGCTTTTTGTTTTCTTCGGACTGGCATTTTTAATTGTGCTCTGGAACCGGCTCGAAATTTCAATCCCGGTGTTGCGCAATGTTTTCGTGGGTGTTTTGGTTTTTCTCTGTGCCGTGCCAATGCTGGCCACGCTTTTTGCGGGAAAAGACATGGCCGTCCAGTGGCCGCCCTATGTGCCCCCATTCATTGCTGTTCTGGGAGAGTGGTATGGCAAGGATGAAGCGATAGCCACCGACATGCCTTGGGCAACCGCCTGGTATGCTCAGCGCAAATCCCTCCTCCTCCCAAAGACCATCAAAGACTTCAATCGTATCAGCGATTTTCGTGTTCTTGGCACAACGATCACCGGGCTCTACCTCACACCTGTAACCGGTAACCGACCGCTCTTCAGTGATATTTACAAAGGCCCCTACACTGACTGGGTGTTCATGATCACCCGCCCGCCGAATGTGCAGGGGTTCGCCTTGCCGGTCTTCACCCCCTTGCCGATTGATGGCGAGTGCATCCTCTTCGCGGATCGTGACCGCTGGTCGCGCCGGGAATGACATGGAGGCGCTTTCGCTGACGAAAATCGACTGGGAAGAGCGCCTGGCCGCGTGGGGCCAGCCTGCCTATCGCGCCGCCCAAGTGCTCGAGTGGATTTACCAGCGCCGCGTTCGTGATTGGCGGGAGATGTTGAACCTCCCCGCCATCCTCCGTGAGAGGTTGGAGGCGGAGTTCCCCGCCGCCCGTCTGGTGAAAGTCCGTGAAACCGGTGCGCGCGACACGACCCGGAAATTTCTTTTTCGTCTTGCCGATGGACAACTCATCGAGAGCGTTCTCATCCCGGCCTCCCCGGCTCTTTACGGCGAGGCCTCGGACCGCCGTACGATCTGCATTTCCAGCCAGGTAGGCTGTGCCTACGGCTGCAAATTCTGCGCCAGCGGGCTTGAGGGTTGGAAACGAAATCTCACTGCCGGCGAGATCGTGGATCAATTTCTCCAGGTCGAAGCCGAAAGCGGAGAGAAGATCAACAACATCGTCTTCATGGGCATGGGCGAGCCGATGGCAAACTACGACAATCTCCTCCGCGCCATTGGCATTCTCAACGCGCCTTGGGGCGTCGGCGTCGGCGCCCGCCACATGACGGTTTCGACCTCTGGCCTCGTGCCGCGCATCCGCGACCTCGGCGAGCAGCCACTCCAAGTGCGTCTCGCCATTTCCTTCCATGGGGCAACGGATGATGTCCGTGGCCGCATCATGCCCGTGAATAAAAAATACCCCGTCGAGGAACTCCTCGCGGCTTGTGAGGATTATGTGCGTCTGAAAAAACAACGCCTCACTTTCGAGTTCATTCTCATCCGCGACATCAACGACTCCCCCGAGCAGGCCCGCCTCCTCGCCCGCCAGGCCCGCCGCGTCAACGCCAAGGTCAACCTCATCCCCTACAATACCGTCGAGGGGCTGGAATGGGAGCGCCCGGACGACGCTCGCCAAGAGGCCTTTCTTAAAATCCTCCAACAAGCCGGAACCGAAGCCACCCTCCGCCGCGAGAAAGGACATGACATCGCAGCAGCCTGTGGACAGCTCCGCCTGCAGGTTGAAAAATCCGTTGCCGAGACCACTGTCTTGATTTAGCGGTTTAGTGATGTCCGACGAAAACCAATTTCCGAACGAGGAGGCCTGGGATGAATACAAATGGGAGCGCTTCCTCCAGCAGCAGGATCAGAACACGGAAAAATATTTTCAGCTCCTTGAGAAATACATGGATCACCCGGACTGCGATGAAATCGTTGCTGAGGAAATGGGCTGGAGCATCTTCGAAGAAGCCGAGCAGGCGCAGGAACAATTTGAGAACTTTCTGAGCGAAGCGGTGGAATACCTCACCGACGAGGAGGAGCAGGAATATGACGATGAATTCGAGGAGTTCACCCACTCCGCCGTTTACGAGGACACCCTTCGCCTGCACCGCTGGATCAACCGCCTTCTCGATGCCCGCGAAGACCTCCGCGAGCACCCCGAAGCTGTCCGCTTTGCCACACGGTCTGCCATCTGCGGAGCCAAGCTGGCAGCGGGTCTGTGTGGTCACGACACCTCGGAAATCGGAATGACCATCGCCTACCTCAAGCGGGCGCTCAAGGCCGCAAACGACGCCCTCGACGCTATGAATAACCTCGTCGAATCCGGCCTCATCGACCGCCGCCGCGCGAATCACGCCCGCAAACTGGTTTTTAAAATCCGCGACCGCATCGTGGACAACATGGGCACCTACCGTCTCAAGTGGCGCAACCGCCACGGAAACGCCTAAGCCGCTTTCGCGCCTCGCTCCATGTTCGGCAGACTCTCGGATAAACTTCAGGATGTTTTCAAAAACCTCCGCGGCCAGGGCAAGATCAGCGAATCGAATGTCACGGACGCGCTCCGAGAGGTTCGGCTCGCCCTGCTCGATGCCGACGTCCACTTCCAGGTTGCGAAGGATTTCATAGCCAAGGTCAAGGAGAAGGCCCTCGGTGAAGCGGTGCTCCGCAGCGTGACCCCTGGCCAGCAGATCGTTAAAATCTTCCACGAGGAACTCTGCGCTCTGCTCGGTGGCAATGCCGCCGAGCTCAATCTCGATAAGCCCGCCCGCATCCTCATCGTCGGCCTCAACGGCGCGGGAAAAACCACCTCGTCCGCCAAGCTGGCCCGCCTCTTGAAATCCCAAGGCCGCTCGCCCCTCCTCATCGCTTGCGATCTCCACCGCCCCGCCGCCATCGACCAACTCGCCGTCCTCGGCGGGCAAATCGATGTCCCTGTTTTTCGCCCCGAAAAAGGTGAGACCGATGTGCTCAAAGTCGCCAATCAGTCGCTCGACTGGTGCGCCGCGACAGGCGGCAATGTACAAATCTTCGACACCGCCGGACGCCAGGAGCTCGACGAGCCACTCATCGAGGAACTCAAGCAGCTCCGTGATTTTCTCCAACCCCAGGAAATCCTCATCGTCTGCGATGCTGCCACCGGACAGCAGGCCGTAAGCGTCGCCGAGCGCTTCCACGCCGCCCTCGGCCTCACCGGCATCATTCTTACCAAACTTGATGGCGATGCCCGTGGCGGCGCCGCCCTCTCGCTCCGATCGGTCACCGGACAACCCATCAAATTCGCCGGCGTGGGCGAAAAACTTGAGCAGTTTGAAGTCTTCCACCCCGACCGCCTCGCAGGCCGCATTCTTGGCATGGGCGATGTTGTGAGCCTTGTCGAAAAAGCCGCCGAGGCCATCTCCGAAGACGATGCCCGCCGCATGGAGCAGAAACTCCGCACCGCCTCGTTCGACCTCACCGATTTCCTCCAACAATTCAAAATGCTCAAACGCATGGGCCCCCTTGAAAATATCCTTGGCATGATCCCCGGAATGGATAAGATCAAAGGTTCCTCGGTTGATGAGAACCAACTGAAACGGGTCGAGGCGATTATCCTCTCGATGACTCCGCAGGAGCGCACGCGTCCAGATATCCTGAACGCACGCCGCCGCCAGCGGATCGCCCGGGGCAGCGGCGTTTCCGTCAGCGAGGTCAATAATTTAATTCTGCGCTTCAACCAGATGCGTAAGATGATGAAAAATATGGGCGCCATGAAAAAACTCATGGGCCGCGCCGGTGCCGGACTACCCTTCTGAGCCTCCGATAAGCAGCCCGAACACCAAAAAACGAATTTCCAACAACACAAACACACTATGGCAGTAGCAATCCGACTCCGCCGCGAAGGCGGCAAAAACCACCCGTATTACAGCATCGTTGTCGCCGACCAGCGCAGCCCGCGCGATGGCAAATTTATCGAAATCATCGGTAAATACGATCCCAAGCAAGAGGGTGAAAATTTCAACATCAAGCTGGACCGCGCCGAATATTGGATCCAATGTGGCGCTCGCCCGAGCCAGACTGTCGGCAGCATGGTCAACAAGGCCCGCAAAAAAGTCGCGGCCTAAACAGCCCCGCCATGGAGGAGTTCCTGCGCTACGTCATCGGATCGCTGGTGGAATTTCCCGAGGACGTCGTCATTAAGAAGACAGAGACGCCCTTGACAGTCAGCTTTCTTGTTGCAGCCAAGGCATCCGACATTCCGAAAATCATCGGCAAGAGCGGCCACACGATCCGTGCCCTGCGCACACTCCTCAACGCTTCCGCCGACAAGCGCAACATGACTGCGACACTCGAAATTATCGAACCATGAAATCCCTAGCCACCACACTGCTCGTTGCTTTCGCCCTCGTCGCCATTCAATCCGGATGCGAGCGTCACCCCGCTTCGCAAACCATTCCCGGTTACGCTGAGAAGATGGAAAAAAAAGAGGCTCAAGCTGAGATGAAGGCCACTCATAGCGAAAAAGCGGATCCTCAGGCGCCATCCTACTTCCCGCCAAAAAACTGATTCGGCCTGCGGGGTCTGAACTCGCCTGAGGAATCGGTCTCACTTCCTTCATCCGGTGCTAGAACACCAGGACTCGCGACTTGCCGCTTCCTACCCGTCGCGGGCGAGTCTCCCGCCATATCGGCCCACACGCCAATCTCCTGATAGGATTTCATGTCTTCGACCCAAACACCGCCTGCGCCCGTCCCGGAGCCAATCGTGATGAATGAGCTTCAAAAGCTTCCGCTCACCGCATTGATTGAGCGTTCCGTCGCAGCCGGCCTCCGCATCCGAACCGACCTCACACGCCGCCATCTCGTGGTGGACCAGGTCCGGCACAGTCTGCAAAACGGAGGTGCCGTGACGGCCACAGGCCTCTTCGAGCGCGCGCAGGAGGGCTCCAATCTTCGTTTCACAGCCTACGATCTCCGCCCAGGGGTTGATGACCTCCTCGTTCCCCACACCCTCATCAAAAAATACTCCCTCCAGTCTGGCCTGATGCTCAAAGTCAAGGTCCGCCTGCCCCGCGACCGTGAACATGGCCTCGTCGTGGATGAAATTTTATCCATCGAAGACATCCTCTCCAGCGAGTGGCAGCCCCCCCTCGAGTTCGATAAACTCACACCCCTCTTTCCAAACCGTCGCGTCTTTCTTGAAACACCGACGGATTCCGAGCTCGCCGCCCGCGCCGTGGACCTTGTCGCCCCGCTCGGCATGGGGCAGCGCGGACTCATCGCCGCCCCCCCCCGTGCTGGGAAAACTATTCTTCTTCAAACCCTCGCCCGCAGCATCCGCATCAACCATCCCAAGGCCGCCCTCATTCTTCTCTTGGTCGATGAGCGCCCGGAGGAAGTCACCGACATGCGACGCGCTCTTGATTGCGAAATTTACGCCTCAACATTTGATGAATCCGTAGCCCGCCATGTGCAGATTTGCGAGAGCGTAGCCAACCGCGCCCAGCGCCTCGTGGAACTCGGACGCGACGTCATTATCCTCCTCGACTCCATCACCCGCATGGCTCGCGCCTATAACAATCTCCAACCCGGAAAAGGCCGCACTATGAGCGGCGGTGTTGATGCCAAGGCCCTTGCCAAACCCCGCAAATTCTTCGGAGCGGCTCGCAACACTGAAGAAGGCGGTAGCCTCACCATCCTCGGCACGGCCCTCATCGAAACCAAAAGCCGCATGGACGACCTCATCTTCGAAGAGTTCAAAGGCACCGGCAACATGGAGCTCCACCTCGACCGCTCCATCGCTGAAATGCGGATTTTTCCAGCCATTCAAATCGTCAAATCCGGCACCCGCCGCGACGAACTCCTCCTCCACCCCGACGAATACGAGCGCATCCTCCTGCTCCGCCGCCAACTCTCCGAACTCCCCGCCGCCGAGGCCATGGAAATCCTCGTCACCAACCTCCAACACACCCGCTCCAACGCCGAACTCCTCCTCACCGGCCTCCGCGGCGTCTAACGAAGAACTGGGCCATCGTCTCGCATGGCCGAAATTCTTCCGCGACGGACGCCGAACCATTGCCGGACAGCTACTCATCCAAAACCATTCGAACAACACCTTTACTCAAAACGCAGATTCGCGAATGAAAAGTGGGTCATGCGAGACGATGACTCTTTCCCCCAAAAACGCCGCCTCGCGAATGAAAATGGGGACTTTGCGGCACAATGTCCCTGCCAAGCAGGCAATCCAAGCTTCTCTGTTAGCGGGTGCCTTGCATGGCGGAGCCGAGGGCTCCGGCGCCTTCCCAGGAGGCTGGGCGGTTCCAAGGGAGAGAGCCTTCGGCGTGGGCGGCGGATCGTGGCTCGTCCGTGGCGCAACCGGTCAAGATGGCTGCCGAGAGGAGGAGAAGACTAAAAAGTAGCGCTCTCATTTTGAGCTGTTTGGTAAATGATGTCGTCGCCTGGTTGTATGCTGAGTCCGCGAGTGAGGCTCGTTGGGATAATGTCTGCAATGGAACTTGAAGGCTCGACCGTGGTGATTCGGACTTTGCCGATGAGTGTGGCTCCACGTTTTACGAGAAATTCCATATTGCTTTCGATGCCACTTTTATTGCCGAGGCTGAGGACGACGAAATTCCAAGCCTCATTGACTGCGAGAACGCGGCCAGTCATGCGTGTAAGGCCTTGCTTAGATTCTTTGTCGCGGGCGGCTCTTTGGATGGTGGTGAGTTTGGCTTCGAGATTTTTATTTTCCTCGTCCAGTTTGGTATTCAGGATTTCAAGTTCTGAGATGCGGGCTTTGTCATCCTCGGTCGAGACAGGTGTTTGCTGGGCAGTGGCCGCTGCGGCGAGTTGAGATTCGAGCTGGGTGATTTTCTCCCCCTTGGTGAGGATATCTGCATTCGCCGCGGCCAAGTCACCTTCGGCTTTCGTGAGTTTTGATTGATTCTCGGTAAACTGGGTTGTTTTCGCAGTGACTTCGCTTTTTTGTTTGGCAAGGTCGGATTCGAGGCTTTGCTTCTGGGAGGTGAGATCGGAAATGGTCTTGTCTGCTTCGACATATTTTTTGATCTCTCCCTCGAGGTTGTTTCTGACTGTGACGATCTCCTGCTGGGATGCCACTAGGTCCTCCTTTGCTTTAAGGAGGTGGTTTCGATTTACAAAGCCCACTCCAGCGGATGCTGCAGCGAGAACAATTGAGACAATGATGAGAATTTTTCCCATGGAAATGGAGGAATTAATAAGTCAGGTTTTAGTCGGCATGCGGAGTTGGGGCAAGAGGGAATTTCAAAATCTCGCTAGACCTTTTTTCTGATGAGGTGTGGAGGTCAGGCGGGTTTGAAATCCACCTGCTGTTTGAACATATCCACGCGGTCGACTGCGACCTCCAAAAAGTCGCCAACCTGATAGACTTTCTTGGTTTTTCGTCCGCACAAGCGTCCGCGTGAGGGTTCGTGGATGTAGAAGTCGCCTTCGAGTGAGGAGACATGGACGAGACCGGTGAGGAGAAACTCGGGCAGTTCGACGAAGAAGCCGAAATTCCGGACATCCATGATCATGGCACGGAAACTTTGGCGTTTGCCTTCGGTGGTCTGGAGTTGGAAGAACTCGAGTTTTTTGAGGCGCACGGATTCCTTTTCGGCATCGGCGGCGGAGCGTTCGGTGGTGGAGATATGTTCGGCCATGGCACCGAGAGCGGAGGAATCCGGTCCGCTTTTGGTGAGGCCAAGTTGGCGCTCGAGGGCGCGGTGCACGATGAGGTCGCTGTAGCGCCGGATAGGGCTGGTGAAGTGTGTGTAGTCGGGCTTGGAGAGGCCGTAGTGGCCGAGAGGCTCGGGAAAATAGCGTGCGCGCTTGAGGCTCTTCAGCAGGGCGATCTTCACGGCTGAGGCGAAAGGTTTACCATGGAGTGAGGCGAGGAGTTTTTGAAGCTCGGGCCGGTGGGTGAGGTCGCCGGCGCTTATGCCTTGCGACGCGGCGAATTCCCGGAATTCGGCGAGTTTATCAGGGTCCGGCTTCTCGTGGATGCGATAAACGGCGGGTTGCTTCCGGTGCTTGAGTTCGCGGGCGACGAGTTCGTTCGCAAGAAGCATGAGCTCCTCGATGAGTTGATGGGAAATGTCGTTCTCCACGCGCTCGAGGCGCACGGGGCGGCCGCTTTCGTCGAGCCATACTTTGATTTCTGGAAACTCCAAATCGAGGGATCCGGCGGCGAATCGTTTTTTTCGCAGGAGGCAGGAGAGCTCCCATGCCGTGTGAACCCGCTCGGAGAGAAGGTCGCCCTTTTTCGGCTGCTTCTCGAGAATGGCAAATGCCTGTTTGTAGGTCAGCCGCGCGGCGCTGCGAATCACCGTCTTGGCGAAGCGGACAGATTGGATTTTCCCGCTCTGGTGGATCTCAGCAAAGACGGAGAATGCCATGCGGTCGACCTGCGGCTTGAGGCTGCAGATGCCGTTGCTGAGGGCTTCGGGGAGCATCGGGATGACCCTGTCGGCCAGATAAACGCTGTTTCCCCGCATTTGCGCCTCGCGGTCGAGGGCCGACTTGGGCTTCACATAATGCGACACATCGGCGATGTGAATACCGACTCGCCAGCCGCCGGGGATACGCTCGACATTGATGGCGTCGTCGAAGTCCTTTGCGTCATCTGGGTCGATGGTGAAAATAAAGCGATCCCGCAAATCCTCGCGCCGGGCGGCATCTGTGGGATCGACTTCCGGCGAGGTGCGTTCCGCTTCGCGGAGGACATCGTGGGGAAATTCCAGTGGCAGCTTGTGCTTGCGGATGATCGAGAGCATATCGACGCCCGGCGCACCAGTCGGGCCGAGGATTTCGATGAGGTGTCCCTCGGGGTTTACATGGCGCGATGGCCAGGAGTCGAGCTTCGCCACCACCTTGTCGCCGACCTTTGCCAGAAGTGGCGGGGCGGGTGGTTTGACATAGAGATTTTGGACGAATCGCGGATCGTCCGCGACGACATAGAAAAAGTTTTTCGTGCGCTGGAGTGTGCCGACGATGGTTTCATTGGCGCGGGTGAGGACGCGGATGACCTTGCCTTCGCGGCGTTTCTCGGGTCGGGAAAAAAAGCCGGGTTCTTCGGGTTGGTTGGAGATGCGCGCCACGACGCGATCGCCGTGCATGGCGGTGAAGCAATTCTCGGCCCGGATGTAGAGGTCCGGCTCTCCCTGCTTTTCATTGAGAACATGCGCTCCGCCATTGGCGTGCATCTGGAGAATGCCTGTAAAAAGATCGGCTTCCTTGGGAATGATGTATCGGTCCCTGCGGATGCGGGCGATGTCGCCGGCGATTTCCATTTCCTTCAGAAGTTGCAGGAGTTTGCCTTTCCAAGCAGGCGGGAGGTCCAGCGCGGTGGCGAGGCCGGCGGCGTCCAGCGGGCGTTGTGAGATTTGACGCAGGATCGAGGCGCGGAGTTTCTGTGAGGGTTCACCAGTGGATTTTTGGAATGTGCCGCTGCGTTTTGATGGCTTCACGGCATGCGGTTTGGCTGCGCCGTGGCGCGGCGATTTGCGGGAATCGGCTTTCTTGCCGTGGGAAGGACTTGGCAAAGGCTTGTTCCGTCCGCTTTTTTTGGGATTCGGCATGTCCCATCCATCGCCCCGCAGCATGGAGCTGGCAAGCCCCGCCTTTTTCCAATCGACTCGGGCGGCCTGCATAGCGAAAGTGAAAGCCTATGAAAAATGTCCGCATCGTCGAGCAACTTGCCATCTTCATCGCCAACCGTCCTGGAACGCTTGCGGACATCTGCGACGCACTCGCCGAGGCGAATATCAACATCTACGGTCTTACCGTCTCGGATACGGTGGATCATGCCGCCGTGCGCATGGTGGTGAGCGACACGCGCCGTGCCATTGCTCTCTTGGAAGCCCACGGCACGCTTGTGCTCGATAGCGAGGTGCTCATGATCGAGAATGACAACCGCCCCGGCAGCCTCTCCCGCGTGGCGCGCCTTCTTTCGAAATCGAAGGTCAACATCGAATACGCCTATCTCGCATCTATGCCCAGCGCCAAGAAGGGCCTGCTCATCCTGCGTGTAAGCGATGTGAAGAAAGCCTTCAAAATCCTCACCAACGCCGAGTCCGAGGATTGATTACAATCCTGTCGGGTGGTCGATGAACTGCCAAGGCAACGCCAGTTTCCGCGCCAATCTCTCCGCTGCGGCCTTCACGCCGAAGGTCTCCGTGGCGTAGTGGCCGGCATAGAAAAGATTCACGCCCAGTTCCTCCGCTGCCGTGTAGGACCAATGCGGCCCCTCGCCCGTGATGAATGTGTCGACGCCTCCTTCGGCGGCTTTCGCGACATCCCCGCCAGCGCCGCCTGTCACCACTCCGATGTGTCGTGCCAGCACGGGACCACCCGGCGCAAGATGCACAGCCCCACCCACGGCCCGCTCCAAATAGTCCCTCAAGACCTCGCGGCTCACCTCGGCTTCGAATTTCAATCCCACATTTTGTCCGGCGGTTGGAAAAAACGGCAGGCCTTTATCGAGTCCAAGGGCTGCTGCAAGCAAGGCGTTGTTTCCGATCTCCGGATGGATATCCAAAGGCAGGTGGGCGCTGTAAACCGCCATGTCGGCCTCTACAAGCAGGCGCATTTTCCGGTAGGCCGCGCCGGTGACCCTCTGCGTCCCGCCCCAGAAGAGACCGTGGTGCACGATCAAAAAATCCACCCCCGCCTGTGTCGCTTCGCGGATCACGGCCTCTGTGGCATCTACCGCCGCGCCGATTCGTGTGAGACTGCCCGAGTTCTCGACCTGTAGGCCGTTCATGGCCTGCGGAAAATCTCCGACTTCCCGCGTGCGCAGCAGGTCGTCGAGGTATCGAACGGCTTCAGTGAGGTGCATAGGGAAACCAATACACTCGTTGCTCCGGCGAGCGAGGGTTTTTGTCAATTTTCCCTAGTCATTATTTCTTGGGCGGCGAGGAATAAGTTTACACCCCTCCGCACACGCTCCTTGCCGACTAAGCCAACAACTACCTCCTGGGCCCGCGCGAAAAGTGGATGAAATGCGTTGACACCCATCCGGCGGCATAGATGGGTTTTGGCAAAATCATGGGATGCAGAGGTATTGGGAGGTAAGTAGTGAACAATAAACAAAAATCAATCAAAATCAGCGAATTCCTATTGTATGAAATCCAAAATGAAGTAAAAATTTCCTCATGCTCTCCGTCTTTCCCTACACAAGTGCAGATAAGTTGTTGGAAGAGTTAGTTTCGCAAATTTCCGGCAAACTTTCGGCGTCGCCATTGAGGCGACTGAAAGTCGTGGTGCCTTCGGTTTATTTTCGGAATTGGCTTCAAGTTCAACTGGCCCGCAAGCTAGGCATTTGCATGGGATTGGAGTTTTATATTCCACAAGATTTTATAAAAGAAGTTTTTGAAATTGCTGGAATCGCAAAAGCCGGTGAGTGGACGAAAAGACGTCTTGAGTGGTCTGTTTTCGAGCATGGTCAGGGTATTCCGGGTTTCGTTTCACATTCATCTGTGAGGGATCGCTTTGCGATGTCGTGCGCGGTGGCGGATCGCTTGGATCAATACGCCCATTTCCGCCCGGAGATGCTATCCCGGTGGATGCAGGGCCAATTTTTTCTGAAAAATCACGATGATCGCGCTGATGAAGTTTGGCAGCGGGCACTGTGGGAAAAGCTTTATCAGAAATTTGGCAACGATCCCGGTCTGTTGCCCGAGCGTTTGCGTAGCCCTGAAGTTGTTCCTCAGCTGGCGGCGGCCTTGGCGACTGGGGTCACCGTGATTGGCAGCGGTTCGCTGGATCCTCTACTTCTAGAAATTTTGGGAGTCCTCAGTGAGGCCGGAGTGCCTGTCGATGCCCATGTTATCCTGCCCTGCCTTGGCTACTTGGCTGATATCCGGCAGCGGCATATCCGGGTGCCTTCCTCCGATTCCGAGAGTTTTGAAATGGATGCCGAGGCGCAGAACAATCCGCTTCTTGTCTCGATGTCGCGCCATGCCGTGGGGGCCTTCGTTTTGCTTGGCGAGAAGGGCGACGAATACGCCAATTGGCCTGACTCTGCGATGCTTCAAGCTGAAGCTGCCGAGCAGCTCGAGAATCCCAGTCTTCTCCGCTGCATCCAAGATGGAGTGAGGGTTAATCAGGACTATGCCACAGTAGACGGTCTGGTAGCGGATAAGAGCTTGCGCATCCACGCCTGCTATGGCCCGCGACGCGAGTTGGAGGTTCTCCGCGACGAGTTGCTGCGATCATTTGCCGAAATCAAGAATCTCAAACCTGAAGAGGTTCTCCTTGCCGTCCCTTCGCTCGAAAATTACGCCCCGTTGGTATCGGCCGTTTTTCATACGAAGGAAAATCCACTGCCGGTGCGCCTCACGGAATCACCCGCAAGAGAAGGTGACGAGACTCTTGAGGGGCTGTTGTCATTACTTGAGTTGGCGCGTGGCGCTCGTGGCCGCGCCAGCGAGGTCCTCGACCTCATGCAACTCCGCGCTGTCCGCGAAGCGCTCGGGGCGGGAGATGACGAGGAAAAACTGGAAGCCCTCGCAGCCAAATTCCGCGACAGCGGGATCACGCAAGGATTCGCGATGGGCGATGAGCAGCCCGGCGACTGGGGCTTTTCCATCAACCGTCTCGTGGCTGGCGTTTTCTTCGGACCCCAGGAGCCTGAGCCATCAGCCGAGGGCGGATTTCAGCTCCCCGTCGCGGATAGCATGGGGTCGAATTTTTCAGAGATGGAAACATTTCTCGAATGGCTCACCACTCTCCGCTCCACGCTTATTGAATGGCAAAACGCCGCAACCCCTGGCCACTGGGCGGAGCGCCTCAAGCAAGCCGCTGCTGCTTTGCTCGCTGGTGAGGACGCTCGTATGGGCGAGGCCGACAAAATCCTTCGATTTCTCTCCGGCTTGGCTGTCACAACTCCCGTCGACGCGGCTGTGATCCTTGATTGGATGGAGTCCGAAATTGCCGAGACCAATCGTCGCGCGCCGATCTCCGGAGCAACGCCATTCGGCCGTCTCAAGCAACTCCACAACACCCCCTGCCGTGTCCTAGCTTTGGTCGGAATGCAGAATGATAACTTCCCGTCGCGCGCGACCTCGCCCTCATGGGACCTCCTTCGCGCCCAACCCAAAATATGGGATCGCAACGCGCGTGTCGACGAACGCCAGATGTTCCTGGACGCCGTTCTCGCACCCACCGAGCGCCTCATCATCACGGCCTCAACGCAAAACATCCGCACCAACAAAAGCCAACCCTTTTCCACCTGCGTGGACGAACTCCTCGCCGCTGCACAGAAACTCGGTGCGGAACGCAAAGACCTCATCCTCGAACACCCGCTCCAGCCATTTTCCGCAAAATACTTTGAGCCTGGCAGCAAGCTTGGAAAGCCATTGGGAGACAAAGTTCGCGAGATCGCAATAGCCGCAAATAACACCTGCAAAGCGCCTCTTCCGTTTTTCAAAGCTCCTTCCAAAGACCAAGAAACGCCACCGGTCGAAATCACCGTTGCTCAACTGGCCGCCTTTTGGAAATCCCCGGCGCGTGGATACATCAAAGCTCAAAAAATCGACCTTCCTTTGGAAGAGGGGGGTGACGCCACACTCGACTTTTCCCCCATCAATCTCGATGGCCTGCAAAAGTGGAAACTCAAGGATGCTGTTTTGAAAGATCAGCTTCGTGGAACTCCCAATGAATCCCGCTCTAAAGCCCTTGCCGCCGCCAATCGTGGACTGCCGCCGGGCTTCTTGGCTGAGAGCGATTGGCAGGCCTTTAAAAAAATGGAGGCGATTGCCAATGAGATCAAAAAAGCAAAACCGACCGAGTGCATACTGGAGGTGGAAATTTCAGGTTGCCGGATTGTGTGTCCTGTTCAGCTTGCGAACGACACGGTGATTGTGGGGGAGTGCGGAAAAATGGAGAAAGCCAAGCACTATCTGCCGCACTGGCTGACCGCTCTTGTCGCTGCTGCATCGAACCGGAACGGAGGTCTCAAGATTTTTTATGAGGGGGACCCAGTGAGTGCACGGAATCTTCCGCCTATTGATCCCAGAGACGCAGAAAGCATACTTCATGCCGTCCTGAGTGGTTACACGAAGGGGCAGCATCGACCGCTTCCCTTTGCAATGGAGGTCTCGCATAGCTTACTCGGCCATAAAAACACGCTCCCCGGAGATTTCATCAAAGCCAGAGCAGCCTGGTTCAAGGATGGATATGGTGACACTCAAGCTCCCGGGGAAGGCCTCTCTTCCGCCGCAAAGCTTGCGTGGAGGGATGCCGATCCCTTTGCCGACGAGAAAGAGTGGATGGAATGGGCGCAAGCAATCAGTCAACCCTTGGCAGAATGGAAAGACGCAAAGAAAAAATGACCCCGTTCAATCCCATCACTTCAGTCATCACGCCCGGCCTGACGGTCATCGAGGCGAGCGCGGGAACCGGTAAAACATTTTCCATCAGCCACCTCGTTCCTCGCCTCCTTTTGGAAAAGCCTGAATTGCGTGTCGGTGAAATCCTCTTGGTAACATATACTAACGATGCCGCTGGGGAGCTGGCTGACCGAACGCGAAAGGTTTTCGCCGACCTTATCTCCGAAGCACCCGCCGAAAATGATACAATGGTCGCCTTGCGGGCTTGCATGGCCAAGACGCCCGGAGGAGCAGAAAAAATCCAGCAAGCGATCCGTGAACTCGACCTGCTTAGCATTTCGACCATCCACTCTTTCTGCCAGTCTGTCATTCAGACCGAGGGCGAACTTTGCGGCCTTCCGGTGATGCCCGACGTGCTTGTCGATTGGAAGGACCTCGTCCGTGAATCCCTGTACGACATTTGGAAATCTAGAGTCGCCATCGACGAAACACTCGTCTGCATCGCCGGGATGCTTGGTTGGAAGTTCGAGGAGGATTTGAGCTTTGTTTCGAAGGCGCTTGAGATGCCTGAGATTCGAATAGAGCCGGATCCGTCCCCGTTCGAGGAGATGTTGGCTCAACTGAGCAATCCTGCAGGTCGCTTTCAATCCGCGGATGTGAGCGAGTTGACGGCGCTTTTCCATCAAGTGACTTGGAACACAGCGGGAAGAACGCCTGAGTTCCGTGCGGCGGTGCTTGAAACTCTTGAAGATCCCGATGATCTGGCCGATTGGTTCGACGCCGTCAAATGGGTTGCTGAATTGGATAAGTCGGATTCAGGAGCTATAAGAAAGCGGGATAATATCCACACCCGCGTCGCCGAGCTTCAAGCCGTTAAAATCGCCAAGGAGATTCGCCGGGACTTCAAAATTCTGACGCTTTCCTGGAGAAAAGACCTTGCGGAGATCATTGCGGAAAAAGTCGCTGCAAATCTTCATAGCAAGCGCCTCACGACTTTCAACGGGATGGTCAAAACTTTGGATGAGGCCCTTCGCGGAACCCATGCAGACTTGTTGCGGAAGCGAATCCGAGAGCGATTCCAGTTGGCTCTTGTCGACGAGTCCCAAGACACCGACGGCGCACAGTTCCGGATCTTTGAAAAAATCTTCCTCGATTCGCCAAACCACTCGCTGGTTTTGATCGGCGACCCAAAGCAGGCTATCTACGCGTTCCGCGGAGCGGATGTGAACACCTATCTCGCCGCAAAAAACCGCCCCGGCGCAAAGATTTTCACCCTCACGGAGACGTATCGAAGCCCTCAGCTGCTGGTGGACTGCGTAAATGCCCTGTTTGACCATCCGCGATCCTTTCATAAAGGGAATCTCGATTTTATGCCCTCCTCGTCGGGCATGCAGCACGACACTTGGCTTCAAGAGTTTACTGCTGGGGAGGCTCCTTTTGCCCGCCTCGAGTCTTGGGTGGTTCCCGAAAGCCAAAGCGGGGATTTTTCGAAAAAGGAAAATCGCGACTCGCAAATCTCGGAAGCGGTGGCATCCGAGATCGCCCGCCTGCTGGGGTTGGATGGTTTATCCACTGGAATCATCGAAGGAGAATCTCAAACCCCCCGTCGCGTGGTCCCTGCCGATTTCGCCATCCTCGTTTCGCAAAACGATGAGGCGGTCGCGATCCACGAAGCACTTAAGGCAAGGGGGATTCCTGCCATTCGAAAATCTGGCGAGGATGTGATGGCCTCCGAAGAGGCCCGAGAGCTTTTGACACTCCTCATGGCTGTGAACGCTCCTCTCCAAGCAAAAATCCGCCGAGCGGCTTTGGCTACAAGACTTCTCGGCAAGAGCGACAAGGAGATTCGATTAATCGATGAGACTGATTCAGATGACACGATATCCAAATTCCAAAATTGGAAACTGGAATGGAGCCGCAGCGGAATTTCAAATGTCCTCGCGCTCATCGATGACCAAGAGGGTCTATCCAAGCGCCTTGCCGGCTCGAAGGATGGTGAAAGGCGCATCACAAACTTTCGGCATCTCTCGGATATCCTTTCCGGATTTGCTGCCGTCTCCGGAGGCAAGGCAAACCGCTTGTTGATTTGGCTGGAGCAGGAAATCGCACGCGCCAGTGCGTTGGACACGCCGCCAGAGGAAAGGCTGCTCCAACTTGAGAGCGATAGCTTGGCGGTAAAAATCACAACGATGCACTCGGCGAAGGGACGCGAGTTCCCCCTCGTTTTCTGCCCATTTCTTTGGACCTCGAAGGCTTTCAAAACCTACCAAATGCTGAATCGGAATGGCCAATTCTCGATGGTGGATACAAATCTTTGCAAACCCGAGGTGCTCGCTGAAATCAAGGAGTCTCTTCTCGAAGAGCGGTTGCGCTTAACCTATGTCGCACTAACCCGGGCGCAGGTGAAACTTTGGATCTGCGCGGGAGCCGTTCCGGGCAAGGGGGGGAGCCCGTCTGCTCTCGATTGGCTGTTGCGGCCCGATCGGCGTATCGAATTTTCTGCGTGGGAAAGAGGTGCATTTTCAGACCGCGGCACCACGCATCAGGCCGCTCTTCAGTCCATCGTCCAACAACTCGGCGACCTGTGCATTGTGAAGGAGGGCTTGCCCCCATCACAGAATGCCATTTATGAGCCTCCGGCGATCGTTATCAAAGATCATGCCGAATCCGTCCAAGTGCCTCAGACTTTTTGGCGTGTGACATCCTTCTCCCAGCTCACCCGCGAGAAGAACGCCAAGGGCGATGCGTCCCAGCCGTCGGGCGAAGAGTCCATGGCGTCCGGTCCAGCGCAGTCCACACCCAACGGTTTCGCCGTTTTGCGCGGTGGTGCGGCTTTGGGCACCGCAGTCCACGACTTTTTGGAGACATGGGATTTTGCTTCCGTGCCAGATGCTACCGTTCTCGAAAAACATTTCTTGGGTTACTCGCTCGGGAAGGGCTGCGAGAACATCACGCCAGCATCGGCCGATATGCTGGCGCATCTCCGCAAGGCTGTCCTGCCGGGAATGGATTGCTCCGTCGAGGAAGCCTGCCGCCTGCCGAAGACCTCCGAGTGGCAGTTTCATCTGCCAGCCAAGCCTGGATTTAGCATTTCAAAAATTGCGGAGGTTTTTCGCGAGCATGGCGATCCCGACTATGCCGCCAGCCTTGAGTCGCTCGGCTCGGATGCGCTGGAAGGTTTTCTGCAGGGATTCATCGACAAGATTGCAGTCCATGGCCCCCTTTACGGAGTCATTGATTGGAAGAGCAATCAGCTCGCCGCTTACGACTCGGAATCCCTCCGCAAGGCCGCCTGCGCCAGCCACTATTGGCTCCAAACCCACCTTTACCTCGTCGCGCTGAGTCGCTACCTCGGTCTGCAGGCCGATATCCGTGGAGCGTGGCTCATTTACTTGCGAGGAGTCAAAAGCGGCACGCCGAATGGTGTTCTTCATATCCAACCAACACCGGGCCTCTTGAATGGCCTCAACCAACTTTTTAACAGACCAAAAGCATGAGAGCTGAAACGCAGTGGCTGAAAGACAAATGGGCCATGCCCGATGCGGCCAATGATGCCGTGGAGATGCTTTCCAAAGCGCACAAGGAGGGATCTACCGCGTGTAAGCTCGAGTCGCCACCATCCGACTGGGGGCGCGCGGTCGCCAAGCCGGACGGCGACAAATCCACGCCCCTCCTTCTTGTGGAGATGGATGGCTCCACTTATTTGCAAACCCGCTGGTTATTCGAGGCCGAGAAAAAAATCGCCTCCCGTCTATTAAGCCTCAACTCTGAGGCCACTACACCCTGTCCTTTCGATAAACTGCAGTTTTACTTTCCTACTGAAGGCCGCCAGCGCGACGCTGCCCAGCGCGCTCTTGAGAATAATCTGGCCATCATCACCGGCGGGCCCGGCACAGGAAAAACTTACACGCTCGCACGCATCCTCGCCCTTCTCATCGATGCCGGCGAAGATTTGAATCGCATCCAACTCACCGCTCCCACGGGCAAGGCCGCCGACCGCATGAAGCAGGCGGTCGAGGATGCCCGCCAATCCCTCGCTCCCGATCTTCAGGAGAAACTAAGCACCGTAGCTGCCACCAGCCGCACGATCCACTCCTTGCTCGGCCACCATCCCGGTAAAAACGCCTGCACTTATCACGCCGGGCGTCCACTGCCGTCCAAAATCCTCATCGTGGACGAATGTTCCATGATCGACACCCTTCTCTGGCAGGCGCTTCTCGAGGCGCTACCCGCCGATGCCCGCTTCATTCTCCTTGGCGATCCCAACCAACTCGAAAGCGTCGGCCGGGGTAATGTCCTTTCTGAAATAGCCCGTTCCGAGGCGCTAAAGTCCGCCTGCGTCCACCTCACCGAGTCCCTTCGCTTTGCCGACCGACCCGCCATCTCTGCCCTGGCGCAAACCATCGAGAAAAAAGACGCGCACAACGTTGCAGCCCTCTTCACTGAAAACACCGACCCCGCCTGCGAGAGAGGGCTTTTCTGGAAAGACGCCACTGGCACTGCGCAGGTTCTGAAAAACCTCCCGCCAGCTGTTTTTGAAGCCATGCAGAGCGTTGCCTTCGCGCCTACGCCCAAGGAGGCTCTGGAGGCCTTGACCAAAGTCCGCATCCTCACTTCGCACCGCATGCCGACTGCCGGTCACCAATCGCTCGGCTCGGAAATCGAAAAAATCCTCCTCGAGAAGGCCCCTGGAAAAAATATCCTCAATCGCCCCGTCATCATAGACCGAAACGACCCTGAGTCCGGTCTGCGCAACGGCGAAGTCGGCATCATCCACACCGCCGGCGAGGCACGCGAAGTGCATTTCGAAAACCGCCTCCCCGTCTCCTTGTCAAAACTCCCGGAGCACAGCCCGGCCTGGAGCATGACCATCCACCGCTCACAAGGCAGTGAATACGAAAATGTCGTCGTCGTATTACCCTCAAAATCCGACAGCCCTCTCACCACACGCCAACTCCTCTACACGGCAATCAGCCGCGCCAAGAGGAGCCTCTTCGTCTTCGGCCACACCGATGTGATTGAGAAAGCCGTCTCCCACACCGGTCGGCGGACGACGCTTCTTGAATTCCATCTCGGTCACAAAAGGATGCTGTAAAAAGACCGCTTTAATCTCGAACGGGACGATTTCCAAGAGACTTGGCGCCGCATGCCCCACCTCCTCGCTCCGGAAAAATCCTGCCCTTTAAAATTCATCGCCAAACCGGATGCGATGTCTCTGAAGGATTCCCGACATCCTAAAAATAGCTTAGTAATGTTGCGCTCGGCTGTGATTCAAAAAAAGTGCTTTTTTTAAGGCTGCGGGGCAACTTGTTCATACACCACAAAAGTTCGTAAACCATGCCGCAGCTCAGCATCATCCTTCCAGTTTTCAATCGAGCCCATTGTATTCGAAGGGCGCTTTCGAGCGTAAGGGAACAAGGGGTGGGGGATTTTGAGCTGATCGTCGGAGACGATGCCTCGACTGATGAGACATGGGAGGTTGTAATGCGGGAGCTTCCTTCGGCTCGACTGGCCCGGCTTCAAGTGAACTCCGGCGCTGCTGCTGCGAGGAATGCGGCTCTGCAGCTTTCGACGGGTGAGTTTATTGCTTTTCTGGATTCGGATGATGAGTGGTCGGCCGGAAAGTTGGCGATCCAGTTAGCCTACCTTGAAAATCATCCCAATGTGGCGGCTTGTGCAACCTCGCATGTCTACCAATTGCGGGACGGGAGTTGCCGCGAGGTGATTGTGGAAAATCCGCCGGACTGGAGCGTGCGGTTGCAGTCGGGGCAGCCATTTCACGGAGCCAGCACGCCGTTGGTAAGGCGGAGTGTGCTCGAGTCGGTCGGATTTCAGGACGAGTCGCTGCGCGTCCTGGAGGATTGGGATTGGATGCTGCGCATTGCCCAAAAGCACCGCATTCATGTGCTGCCTGAAACGCTCGCAGTGATTCATGAAAACTCTCCGTCGAATGAGGATTTCACTCTTCTCTCCACAGAGAGGTTTCTGGCCAAGCACGACAAAGCCTTTTCATCCGTGGGGGCAGCACACAGGAGGAATGTTATCTCCCAACATTGGGAGAATGCGGCGAGGTGTTTTTTCCGGCATTCGAGGAATCGTGAGGGGTTAGCTTGCGTCGTGAGATCTTTGGCTTTTGCTCCTGCCAGAAATCCTGCGTTGGTGGCTGTATTGCCATTTGCCTGCATCGACGGGTTGATCGGGTCGCAGCTTTTGCGGCGGATATTGAGAGCACGCGGCTCATACTCGATTTTATGAAAATCGTATAGCTACCGCGCAAAGGATGTGGGAATTTTCTGCCATGCCTTATGATCCGAGACCGGCCCAGGCCGCGAGGTTGAAGATGTTTCACTTGATAGCGGATAAGATCGAGCAGGATGCGGCGTGGTTACAAACAGGCTTGGACAATATTGCGCGCTGGATCGCGAACGGGTCCAGGCAGCCGGGCAAGCTGCGCGAGTGGGAGCGAATGATCTTGGCGGCGCGGGAGTTGGAGGAGGAGATAGAGGTGCTTTTGAAGGCGCTGCGCGATGACAGCGAGCGGGCGGAATTTTTCAGGAACTTCGCGCCCTTTGCGGGGGTGCTGGATACAAAAAAGCGATGGACTGTTAGTGAGATTAGCCCTTTCGCCCATTGATGCCCACGGATGCTGTTTTTTGGACTTTGCCAATGTTTACTCTGTTAAATCGAGGGGCGGCTTTTTTTTCGCAAGGAATTGGAGGGGCAGGCTTGTCAGGACCGGTGCGATTTTTGCAAGCACGCCAATGCAGCTCAGACAAGCAGAGCCTTCCTCCCAAGGCGTGCTGCGTGGATTTTTTTGAAATCGAGGTTATTGCTTTGGCCAAACGCTGGAGTTCCATGCCGCTGGGTGAACGGAAAATGTTCCAGAGCGGGTGGAATTTGGCGTTGGTCGTGGAGGGGAGCGGGAGTCTATGAAAATTCTCTTTCTGTCCAGCTATGCGCATCTCGTTTTGGAGCGCAGCACATCCCGGGTCTCAGGTGGGGCAGAGTTGCAGGTTGCTTTGCTCGCGCGTGAATTGGCGAGGCGGGGAGTCGAGGTTGTGATCGTTGGTGGCGATACCGGGCAGCAGGATGGTGTCGTTATTGAAGGAGTTAAAATCCGCTCCGGTGGGCAATTTCATAGCGGCAATCCTGTCGCCATGTTGGCTTCGATACCCAAGGTGTTTTCTGTGATCCGGGAGGAGCGTCCAGACTGGGTGTTTCTTTTGGGATGGACGGCTTGGATGGCCCTAGTCGTCGCTATGCGGGGGGCTTTCGGATATCGCGCAGGGTTTATTTGCGGCTTGGACAGTGAACTGACGGGCGACTTTCGGCGGGAGAATCCGGTGCGCGGCGGGTTGTTCGAGTGGGGTGTGGCGCAGTGCGATCTCCGCTACGCCATGACCGAGCGCCAGCGTGCGCTTTTTGCGAAGAGGGGCTGGAGCTGTGGGATGTATCGAAATCTTATCCTGCCCAGAGCGTTTGAGCATGCCGGTGCGAAGACTGTGGATTTCCTTTGGGTCTCGCGATGTCAGCCAGTGAAGCGGCCGCACCTTTTTCTCGATCTGGTGGAGGCCTTGCCAGGCAGCTCTTTTGAAATGGTGTGTCCGCGTGAAGATGTGGGTCTCTGGGAAAGCGTGGCCAAGCGGGCGGCGAGTCTGCCTAACTTGCGCTTCATCGAAAAAGTCCCCTATCACGAAATCCAAAGCCACTACGATGCGGCGCGGGTTTTTGTGAACACCTCGGAGTGGGAGGGGTGGCCGAACAGCTTCATCCAGGCGGGGCTGGGGCGGACGGCTTTGCTTTCGCTGGCGGTGAATCCGGATGGGATTTTCGAGCGATTCGGGCTGGGGTGCTATGCCGCAGGGGATTTTGAGAAGCTCAAGGCCGATGCGCGGAGCATGATAGCCGATGCGGGAGAATTAGAGCGGATGCAGACTGGGTGCGCCCGCTTCGTCGCGGAGATGCATGACAACGCCAAGGAGACAGAGGCGTTTCTTGGGGGGATCCGGTAGCTATTCGGCGGATTGCTTTTTCAATTTCAGCGTTTGGTTTAGGAGTGGAAGATGGGCGATGTCCTTTGGGCGGCGAATGTATTTCTTGCTGGCGATAATTCTTTGCAGCGGTAGGACGCGGATTTGTCGTCCAAGCCAATCCAGCACCTCGGCGCGTTCATACTCGTCGGCGAAGGTTTTCAGGCCATCGATGCGATAGAGAAAATTCACCAATGTGTCGTCGTCGAGAGCTACAACGGTGCGAGCGAGGATCTCAGCACCAAGTTTTTTTGCGATATCGAGGGCTTTGACATAGCGGCGCTCTGGGAGTTCCAGCCAGATGTCGGTATCCAAGGTGGTGGCGGGAACCCCTTGTAGAATGGCTGCCGTCATTCCGGCGAATTGAAACCGAATGCCTTCCTCTGCGAGCGCGTCAACAAGCCGAGCGAGCGCAGATGGGCTTGGTGCATCGCCCATCTTTCGTCGGGTGTGGCGGAGAGGCTTCGGGCGAACAGGATTCTTTCGTGCTCGCTGAGGCCGGGGACTTTTTTCAGAAGCCTTTCCATGCTCTGGCGTTTTTTTTTCACCTGACAAAAGGCTATGCCGCTCCGCTCGATGAGTCAACGCAGCGTGCCGGGCCCTTGGTGATGCATTGATTGAAGGGAGGGTTGCCGTGTCGTCCGATTTCTGGCGACTTTTTTCGCAGCGATTCCGGCTAAGGCAGTGTCCTGAACAACACGCTGATTGGCACATCCTGCAGCATCGTGCGCTCCAGCATTTCAAAACCGCAGCGCTGAAAGAGCTTCTCTGCGTACTCCGTGAAAACATGCAACCGCTTCGCTCCCGCAGCAGCCGCAAGCTCGATACAAGCTTGCACAAGCTCCAAGCTGTGTCCCAGCCCCCGCCTCTGCGGAACAACATAGAGACTTGCCAGCCATGGATCCAAATCCAGCCGCGCCGGACAGTCGCCGAAAACTACGCTCACCGATCCCACCAATTCCATCCCCTCATGCAAAACAAGCGTCGCTGGCAAAGAGCCATCCGCTTTTTGATTCAAAAACTCTGCAAGAGCACTCCGCTCATCCCAATCCGCGTAAAGATGTTTCCACTCCGCAGCATGTAAAGTAGCCAGCTCATCACGAAAAAATGGAACATCCGCAAGGTGCGAAATCATAGGGCTACAGACTCTAAAAAATGCATCTCCGGTCAAAGGGTCTATGATCACAATTTAGAAGCCATGTAAAGAGGGAGGTGGCGTTTGGCTCCACCGGCCTGTCCGCGTGGGACTTTGCCGCTGAGGAGGAAGGAGAATGGAGGTTGGTATTTGGCCTGAAAGGAGGCGAGGCTTTTGGACTGGGTGACTTGGCCCGATTTCACCTCCACAGGAATCGCCCGGCCTTCGTGCTCGCAAAGAAACTCCACTTCAGCCTGTCCTTCCCGCCAACAAGCGGTCTGCCAACCGAGGGCGTGGAATTCCTGCGCAGCGAAATTTTCAGCGTAGTAGCCTTTGTAGGAACCATAGTCCTGACGTAAGATGTTCGTCATGGGCAGTCGGCTCAAGGCTCCCAGCAGACCGGTATCGAAGACGAACAGTTTGAAAAAATTCTCCTTCGAGTGGGCAGCGAAGGGGAGGTGGCCACTGTTGACGATCGGATGCCGGAGAATGAGCCCGGCAGCCTGTAGCCAGTCGATCACGCCGGCCATTCGGTCGTAGCCACGCAAACCGGGGATGGCCTCCTTGAAAGCGAACTTCGGCGCGGATCCAGTCTGGTCACTGCTCAACTGTGCGGGGATGTTTTGCCACAGCCTCTCGAGGTGCATGGCATTTTGCTTGCCGCAATGCTTGGCCATATCGGCAAGGTGGTTCGTTGTGAGCCGCTCTTGGATTTTTCGGACCTCCTCGCAGGCGCTCCACAAGTCGGAACGCAGGGATTGGAAAGCGGCAACCACCTCTGGCATGCCGCCCACGGCGAGATACAGCGTAAATTCCCTCCACAGCAAACCATGTACAGCCTCGCTCGGCAGATTCGTTGCGGAGAGGCTTTCGAAATGCGCAGTCAAGGCGGGATCGGGCCCCGCGAGCAGGAACTCCTCGAAAGTCATTGGCACCATTTTCAGCTCCTCGACTTTGCCAACCGGATAAGAAACATCGCCCAAATGAACCCCGAGAAGCGATCCGGCCGCACAGATCGCGAGGGCCGGCATCTGCTCCGCGAAATATTTCAGCGAGGTCAACGCACGCGGGCATTCCTGGATTTCATCAAAAAAAAGAAAATCCACAGAGGCATCGATTGGGCGCCCCTGCACAAGAGCCAGTTCCTGCAAAATGCGGGGCGGCTCCAACGATCCCTTGAAGACATCGCCGAACAGCGGATTCTGCTCAAAGTTGATGATGTGACTGGCTGAAAACGAGCGCCGTCCAAACTGATCCAGCGCATAGGTCTTCCCAACCTGACGAGCTCCCAGCACCACAAGGGGTTTCCGCTGGGGCCTTACCCTCCATTGCTCCATCGCCATTTCGACAGATCGCCTCATGTATCAAAAAATACACTTTCAATCAAAAAGTGGTATCAAAAAATTACCGAAAACGATATTTTTGAATATCACTCAAGCGATATGTTCGCTCAGGCCCTAGCCGGCATTTCGCGTGTGGCACTTACTTCTGCAAATGCACCATCGTGTCTTTGTAAACCTTTCGTCCGATACTTTCGCCAAGGACAGTCAACTTCGTGACATCCTCCAGTGCAGCAAACTCCAACAAGCCTTCCGCAAATTCAATAGCATCCTCGGCATTGGAAAATCCCCAATGAATATCTCGGAAACCATCAAACTCTGTCGACTCATAAGGGGCCATTTTCGCCTTTTCGAGAATGCGCTCAGTTTGCGTCCGCCTTCTCGATGGGCGTGCCGGTGAAAATGATGAAGAATGACGGCCACCTATTCAAAGCCAATTTCCACCAGTAATTTTGCCTTCTCGGTAGAAAGTTTTCCAGACTTGAGACGCTGGCGTTGGTATCTTGCCCATACTCCCAATTTTGGGTTGTTGCTACAGGTCCCAGGCACCTTACAATGCCCAAAAAGAGACTTGAAGTTTTTCAGCTGTTCATAGAAGTCAGTCCAACATGGCTGGCCATCGTCAAGTCTCCAATTGAACCCTATTTCATCAAGACGCTTAGCTCGATCTGGCTCAATGGTGCCTTTTCGCTTGTAGCCGCGTTGACGCCACACCCAGTTTCCAAGCGGTGGATCTTCCGACCACTTGGAGGGAACGTCACAATGCCCATGGGCTGCTTTGAAGGTGAGCAACTGTTGAAATCGCGCAACCCAAATATCCTCGTTAATTTCGTCACGCACTTCCCACTGAAACCCAATTGCCTCCAATAACCTCTTTCTTTCCTCGCTAAGTTGCCCAGACGCCTTTTTGGTTCGCATCGAATTCACGAATGCGGCGAGCTTTGGCTTCTTTTCATAGGCGCGAAACACATTACAGTGTCCATGCTTTTCCCTAAACTCGAGCAGTTCTTGGTATCGGTCCTCCCAGTTACCGCGCTCGCGGAGCTGCCAAGTGAATCCGAGTTCATCAAGCAGACGCACTTGTTCGTCTGTAATCATCGCTTTCTTTCGCCGCTGGCGTTGGTGGGAGACCCACGAGGCAAGTCTAATGTCGGCTTTCCATAGGTGAGGGACATTAGCGTCACCATGTTGCGTCTGGTAATTCTTCAACCGCTGATACATTTCATCCCACCGGCGATCTATTTCTCCGTTCCAAGAGAATCCAAGCGCGTCAAGTTTCGCTTTTCGTTCTGCATCAATCTTCCCGCGAAGCAGCAGTGAACGCTGCTTGCTGACCCACTTAAGTAAGTCATCGTCGGCATCAGCTTCCAGATAGACCTCACAGTGCCTGTGCTTTTCTTTGAACTGCTTCAACTTCTCAAAGCTCTCCGCCCACATTTCTCCACGCGCATCCCAGCGGAAGCCAAGTTTGTCGAGCAGGGCGACCTGTTCTAATGTCAGCCTTGGCCTGTTCATAGTTATTCTTTCGCGGCGCATTCGCTGGATCCAAACCCAGCTTGCCAGCTTTGTGTTCGTGTGAGTGCGCGGAACATGAGGATTGCCGTGCTCTTTCGAGTAGTTTTCGAGTTCGCGATACCACTTCATCCAAGTTTCGTTGGCTTTTTGGTCCTGGTAATTCCATACGAAGCCCAACTGGTCCATTCGCGCAATCTGCTCGTCTGACAATACTCCTTTGTTTCTTCTGTTGCGTTGGGCCATGACCCATCCGGCGAACGAAGGGTCTTCCTCCCAACCTGACTCAACATTGCAGTGGCCAAACCGCTCTTTGAAGGCCGCCAGCTTGCCGAAGTATGTGTCCCACGACGAGAAGAGGCTTTCAAAGCATCGTGTGGCGACTGCGGTCCGAAGGTCCTCCAGTCCGACTTGGAATCCTACAATATCCACCCGATCCGCAAATCCACTATCGTCGAATTCTTTCCCGCGTCCTTTCTGCTCGCCCATGTTTCGAATAAGTTCAGCAAGAACATCATCCTGCTCTTGGAGCGAGTGCAGAACATCCCAAATCTCGTCGAAGTCAGACCGGCTGACGGCGGCTTCAACGCTCTCGTTGGCGGCCTGTTCAACGAAAAGAGGGACGAGCACATAGCCAGTCGTCTTGCCCGGCGAGCGACGCATGGCCCGGCCGGTGGCTTGCACGATGTCCACCCGGCTGCGCCTCGGCGAAAGAAACGCGACCATGTCCACTGCGGGAACGTCCACGCCTTCAGTGAGGCAGCGGGCATTCGACATAACAGCGCGGGCTGCCGCCCGGAAGTCTCGCATCTCATGTTCGCGACGAGCGGTCAGCATTGTGCCGTTGACGTGGAAGGTCTCGAACTCCGGCAGGTGAGTGCGAATGCCTTCGTTACCATCGGCGACGAACGACTCGGCAGATGCAACCGTTTTGTGAAAAGTAAAAGCCTTCCTCGCGTCGTATTTCTCGATAGCGTCACGAAGCGCAATCTGGTTGGCAACTTGTCGGGCACGGACGGCATCGCCATTTACCAGAACGTCGCCGCGCTTGAGAAGTTCGTTGGTTACCATCTCTGAAGTGATGACGGAAATGATAACTTTGTAGCCGCAGATGATGCCGCGCCTCGCCGCCTCCGCAAACGTCAGGCAAAAAGCCTGCGTTCCGTAAACGTCCGGGCGGTCCATGGAAAACACAAGCTGCACCTCGCCATCGCGGTTCTGCTGGTGCGGGTTGTAGTGGCGCGGCGTGGCCGTGAGGAATAGTCGCTTGTGGATGGGTAGGTTAGCATCTTCGAGAGCGAAGGCGAAGTTACGGCCTGATCGGCCAGCGGTCTTGTGGGCTTCGTCGAACACGGCCAAGTCAAACGCCTCACCCGGTTTTAATGCTGCGCCGACGACTCGCGCCGACTGATAGGTGGAGAAGACAACTTTCGCGCCGGAGAAAGGAGCGTCGAGGAAGTCACGCACGCTCGCAGCATCGGTGGAGACTTGGAAGTCGAGGTCGGACTGCGCCGTGGCAATTGAATCCAAGCCGTCCTTCACCGTAGAGTCGGAACAGATGCAGAGATACGCGAGACTGGGCAGACTCGATTCGCGCAGCCACTCATGAAGGACTTGGCGCAGGAGGGCAAGCGAGGGAAGGAGAACTAAAATCCGAGATGCTTGCCTCCGCTCGGCGACCCAGAGTGCGACTAGGGTTTTGCCCGTGCCACATGCCATGATGGCAGAAACGCGGTCGTGGGTTTCCAGCGCTGGTAGCAGCGCGGCCAGCGCGTCGATTTGGTGCGGTTGCGGTTGCTTCTTTGGCGCAATGAATGCTGCGTCAGCCACCCATGCTTCGATGGCGCGTAAGTCGTCCGCATCGAGGCGGTCCAAGTCAGAGCCACGGATGCAGAAAAAGCCCTGCCGCTCGTTGAGCACCGACGGCAACTCATCACAATTTGTAAGGAGAACCCGGCTGCGGATTTGCGGACTGTCGGCTAAGCCCATGAATGTGGATAGTTCACGCCAAGTCAACACAGGCCGGTTCGTGCGGAACTTCACTTGATATGCGTTGAAGTTTCCGAGCAGCGTCTTGAATACGCCGTCAACGCCGCAATCTCTGGTCGCGAGCCCAAGCGTCTTGAGGATTTGAGTCGGAACGGCAGTCAGCGGCCACACATTCGCAGCATCGTGCTTCCGCTGGGTCGCCAAATACGCCTCAGCGAAAACCTCAAACGCATCCCCGCGTGATTTTTCATCCGGAAGTGCGGAAATGCGTGCTTCAAGATCGGTGAATTTTTCAACGCCCGAGAATAAATTTTGCCTCACAAAAGAGGCCGCCTTGGGATGCAGGGTGTTTGGCATGGTAAAGGGCGCTGCTTTTCTCCGACTACATCTCCAAAAAATTCTTCAGCATCTGTTTGCCGTGTTGGGTGAGGATGGATTCGGGGTGGAATTGGACGCCGTAGACGGGTAATTCGCGGTGGGCGAGGCCCATGATTTCGCCTTCGGCGGTTTCGGCGGTGATTTTGAGGCAGGGGGGAAGGGTTTCTCGTTTGACGATGAGCGAGTGGTAGCGGGTGGCTTCGAAGGGGCTGGGGAGGCCGGTGAAGACATTCTCGCCGGTGTGGAGGATGGGCGAGGTTTTGCCGTGCATGAGGCGGGGGGCGCGGATGACTTCGCCGCCGAAGACCTGGCCGATGCTCTGGTGGCCGAGGCAGACTCCGAGGATGGGGATTTTTCCGCTGAATTCGCGGATGGTGTCGCAACTGATGCCGGCCTCGGTGGGTGAGCAGGGGCCGGGGGAGACAACGATTTTTTCGGGGGCGAGCTTCGTGATGTCGGCGAGGGTGATCTCGTCGTTTCGCTTCACGAGCAGGTCGGCGCCGAGCTCGCCGAAATACTGGACGAGGTTGTAGGTGAAGGAATCGTAGTTATCGATGACGAGGATCATGCGAGCGGTAAGAGGGATTGACCACAGAGGACACAGAGAGCGCAGAGCCGGAGGGTGGGTGAAGAAAAGGAAATAGAGGTTATTGAATCATCTCCGTGTTCTCTGTGTCCTCTGTGGTTAATTTTCATTTTGATTTTCTGGCGCGGTCGATGGCGCGCATGCCGGCCATGGCTTTGTTGACGGTCTCTTGGTATTCGCCCTCGGGGGTGGAGTCGGCAACGACGCCACCCCCGGATTGGACGAAGGCTTTGCCGTCCTTGAGCAGGACAGTGCGGAGGGCGATGCAGGAGTCGTGGTTGCCGTCGAAGCCGAAGTAGCCGACGGCGCCGGAGTAGGAGCAGCGTTTGCTCTTTTCGAGTTCGTTGAGGATTTGCATGGCGCGAACCTTGGGCGCTCCGGAGACGGTTCCGGCGGGGAATGTCGCGCGCATGACATCGAAGGCGCTGCGGCCTCCGGCGAGTTTGCCGGAGACATGGGAGACGATGTGCATGACATGGCTGTAGCGCTCGATGGTCATGAAGTCGGTGACTTTTACGGAGCCGTATTCCGCGATGCGGCCGACATCGTTGCGGGCGAGGTCGACGAGCATGAGGTGCTCAGCGCGCTCCTTCGGATCGGCCATGAGATCGGCGGCGTTGGCATTATCCTCCTCGATCGTTGCTCCACGGCGGCGGGTGCCGGCGATGGGGCGGATTTCCACGAGGTCGCCGGTGAGGCGCACATGGACCTCGGGCGAACTGCCCACGAGGGAGTATCCACCGGGACAGCGCAGGCAGAACATGTAGGGCGAGGGATTCACAAAACGCAGGGCGCGGTAGAGATCGAGGGCGTCGTCGTGGAATTCGGTTTCGAAGCGCTGGGCGAGCACGATCTGGAAGATATCCCCCGAGCGGATGTATTCGTGCGCGCGGTGGACCATGGCGTGGTATTCTTCACGGGTCGTATTCGAAGTGGATGGCGCGGCGGCGGGGGTGGATTCCGTGAAGATCGGCTCGAAGGCGAGGGGCTTGGAGAGCGACTCCAGAATGCCGCGAATCCGCTCGCAGGCGGTTTCGTAGGCGGCGGCGGGATTTTCTTTTTCGGGAAAGGCATTCGCGACAATCCGAATTCGGCGTTGGCGGTGATCGAAGGCCACAACGACCTCTGTGACCATGAAAAACATGTCAGGAATTCCGAGTTCATCCTTTGGCGCGGGGGGGATGGTGGGCTCGAACCAGCGGATGCAATCGTAGCTCAGGTAGCCGACGGCGCCGCCGTGGAAAAGTGGCAACGAGGGCTCAAACTCTGTGCGGTAGGGTGTCATCCACATTTCGAGTTCATCGAGCGGGTCGCGGTCGGTCTCGAAGGTGCGCGAGGTGTCGCCCTCGGTGAGCGTGAGGGTTTTTCCTGTAGCGCTGAAGGTCGCCCTCGCCCCGAATCCCAGAAAGGAAAAGCGGCCGGTCTGGTCTTTTTGCTCGGCGGATTCGAGGAGAAAGGATGGGGCCTCGCCGCACAGCTTGGCGAAGGCAGAGACCGGCGTGTCGCCATCCGCCACGATCTCGCACATGACGGGCACGACGCGGTCGGTGGCCGCTTTTTCCAGAAAAGCGGAGCGCGACGGGGTGACCGGCATCATGTGAACGAAACCTTCGGCGCCTCGCGCTCGGCGGGGTTTTCGACTTGGAACAATTCGGCCGGCCCGAATTGGAAGATGCCGGCGATGATGTTTGTCGGAAAAAGTTCGCGCCTCGTATTGTAGGCCATCACAGAGTCGTTGTAGGCCTGCCGGGCGAAGGCGACTTTGTTTTCGGTGGAGGTCAGCTCCTCGGTGAGTTGGAGCATGTTCTGGTTCGCCTTAAGGTCGGGATAAGCCTCGGCGACCGCCATGAGGCGTCCGAGAGCGCCGGTGAGGCCTGCCTCCGCGCCTGCGAGTTCGCGCATCGCCTGCGGGTCGCCCGGATTTGCGGCGGCGCGACCGGTGGCGGTCTGGGCGATATTGCGAGCTTGGGTCACGGCTTCGAGGGTTTTGCTCTCGTGCTGGAGGTAGCCCTTGGCGGTTTCGACGAGGTTCGGAATGAGGTCGTGGCGGCGTTTGAGCTGAACATCGATCTGGGAGAAGGCATTTTTGAACCGGTTCCGCAGCGTCACGAGCTGGTTGTATTGGCCTATGACAAAAAGCAGGAAAAATCCCGCTACTATGGCCAGAACAATCAGCAATATCACAAATGTGCCCATGCGCGGCACTTTGCCGCCGTCTCCAGCGCTTCGCAATAGGAAAAAGACTGTGCGACTTCCCGCTTGTGGGGCTTTCCAATAGGGCATAGTTTCTTGTTTGAAATGATTGCGCAACGCAGTCCAGACAACGACGGGCCTCTCACTTGGCTGGGGAATTTCCCTGTCTATGTGAGTACGGTTGTGGCCGGATTGCATGGTGTCGCCCTCATTTTGAGCGCTCTGGCGATGGCGGCCGGTTCCGAGGCGCTGTTGCAGTCGCTGATGTTTTCGAGTGATGCGGTGGTGCGCGACTGGTCACTCTGGCAGATTTGCACTTATGCGTTTGTCCACACGCCTCCCTACTGGGTGTTTTTATTCGAGCTGTATCTGCTGGTTGTGTTCGGCCGGGAGATCGAAAGTTACCTCGGGCGCGCAGCTTTTATAAAACTCTATCTCACTCTGCTGCTGGCGCCGTCTATTTTCCTGACGGTTTGCGATTTTGTGGGCTGGCGGACGATTTACGACGGATCGAGCGCGCTGCACTTCGGCGTGTTTGTGGCATTTGCCTTGATCTACCCAACGGCTGAAATCCTTTTCACCATCCAAGCTAAATGGATCGCGCTCGCGATATTGGCCATCAACTCGCTTCAATGCCTGGCTCTCTCAAACTACGAGGCGCTTGCCGTGCTGGTTGTGGATTGCGTTGCCGCCTGTCTCTTCATCGGTTTTCAGCAGGGACGCTTCACATTCCGGCTCCCCGAGCGTCCGCAAAAAAAACAGAATCCGCCTCGCTCTGCACCCCTTCGAAACCCAGAGCCTGTGAGCGAGGACGCGCTCGATGCGATTGATCCCATTCTGGAAAAAATCTCCCGGCACGGCATTGGCAGCCTCACGCCACGCGAACGCGAGCGTCTTGAGAAGGCGCGTGCCCACCTGATCGCCAAGGATGGGGGATCATAAAAAATGTCCGAATCCAAAGATTCTCCGCCCGTCCGCCAAACCGATCCGAATCTCAAGGATCCTTGCTATGTCAATGCCCTCTCACATTTTTACCGGGGTGAACTCGGCCGCATCATGATCTGGCGTCAGAGGCTGGATGTCACCACGACTTGGGCTATCACTACGAGCACGACGATTATTGGGTTTGCGTTTTCGATCCGCGATGTCCCGCACATCATTTTCTTTTTCAATCTGGCCCTTGTCTGGATCATGTTGTGGATTGAGGCGCGGCGTTATCGCTTCTACGATGCCTTCCGTGGGCGCGTCCGCATGTTGGAAGCGCACTTCCTTGTGCCTATGATTTCGCAGAGTCCGAAAATTCTGGATGGTGAGTGGCGGCGCCTTGTCTGCGAAGATCTCATCTTGCCTTCTTTCAAGATCAGCAAACTCGAGGCGGTCGCGCGGCGATTGAAGCGCAATTATACGTTCATCTTTGGATTTGTGATGCTGGCTTGGACCCTGAAGATTTTCATTCACACAAAAGAGCCGATCCGCTCTTTCTCGGACTTCTACCATGCCATGGCAGTGCAGCAGTTGCCGTCATGGCTGGGCTTTGGAGTTTACATTGGAACAATTCTTGCGATTTCGCTCCTGATGATTTTTATGCTTCGCTCGAGCAGTGAAGAGGTCAACGAATTCGGCAACTCAAACACCTCGCTATGGAAGATTTAGAAGGGATCGCCCGCTTGCAGGAAATTGTCGCCCGCCTCCGCGCCCCAGATGGCTGCCCTTGGGATCGCGAGCAGACGCACGAGTCTTTGCGGCCCTTATTGATCGAAGAATGCTACGAGGTCATCGACGCGATCGAGCGCTCGGATGATGACAACCTGCGCGAGGAGCTTGGCGATCTGCTGCTTCATGTTGTCATGCACGCTCAAATGGGAGTCGAGAGAGGCGCTTTCTCGCTCGAGAAGGTCGCCGCGACGGTCTGCGAAAAAATGATACGCCGCCATCCGCATGTCTTCGGAGACAAGCTTGCGGAGGATTCCGAAGCGGTCCTGCGGCAGTGGGAACAAATCAAGCGCGATGAAAAGGGCGGCGCTTCCGGCGTTCTTGACAATATCGCTGGCGCCCTTCCGGCTTTGCTCAAGGCCCAGACCGTTCAAAAAAAAGCGGCGCGTGTCGGCTTTGACTGGCCGGATATCGAACCTGTCTTTGGCAAGTTTACTGAGGAGGTCGCCGAAGTCCGCGAGGCCATAGCGGCGAGTGATGCCGTATCCCTTGAAGCCGAGGTCGGCGACTTGCTCTTCACCGCTGTGAACCTCGCACGCAAGTTGGGAGTAGATGCCGAGACGGCCCTCGCAGGTTCCACAAATCGTTTTGTGTCACGCTTTCAAGCCATCGAGCGCGAACTCCATTCAGTTGGCCGCAAGGTTGAGGAGACGCCGCTCGGGGAACTCGACCGCATCTGGGAAAAAGTGAAATCTGCATGAGTTTCGCCGTTGTTCAACCCGGCGCGCAGTTGCGCAACAGGTCTTTTGCCAATGGACCGGGAGGTCCGGATGATGCCGGTCCGCCTCCTGAGGGTATCTTTGCCTACGCAGCCTGTCGCAACGGTTCCTTCCATCGCAGTCCTCGAATGCTTTCACCGGATGCCGATGATGTGCTCTTGATTCTGGACAAAAAAAATCTGCGAAAGGTTTTGGGGGGCCTGAAAGTTCTGCGCAAGCGGGGTGTGCGTGTGCGTGTGTCCTGCTGCGAATCGCGAGCCAGCGACATGGCGGTCTTGCTCGGCGATGTAACCCGCTTTGAACTCTTCCGCGAAATTTGCCGCTCTGCTGATGGCGCCATTGCCGCCACTCCGGAGAGCGTGAGTGTTTATGAGAATGCTGGAGCGGTGCATATCCAGTTCATTCCCCATCCTTGTGCTGTCGATGTGCCGACCTGGGATTTCAGTCAGCCCGCAGGCAAACGCCGTGGCATTTTTTTAGGAACGAATGCTTTTCTCTCCGGCGGGGCAAATCACATGGCGGCCCTGATGGCAGCCGACCGCCTCTCGCGCGAATTGGAATGCCCGCTCGCGGTGGTCAATTCCGAGGGGCGTCGCGGCGGAATGATTTTGAAAAGCCTGCGAAAAAACAACCCGCTCTTCTTTATTGTTGAGGCGCCGGTCGATTATGCCGACCTGCTGCGCGTCATGTCGCTGCACCGCATCGTGTGGCAGTTCGATTCCGACGCCGGCGCGGGCGGGAGCGCATCCGCCGCGTTGCTGTGCCGGATTCCCTGTATTGGAGGCAATGGGACAGTTGAGCGCCTTGCGTTCCCTGGCTTGAGTTCTCCTGCCTCGAGGGAGGATCTGGTGGAGTCCGCTCGACTGCTTCTCACAAACGACAAGGCTTGGCAGGAACAGGTGGAAGCCTCTCAGCAGCGGGCTGCCGAGCTTCTCTCTTTTCGAAAAACTGCTGCGCGTCTCCAGGCGTGGCCATCGAGTTCATCGCCTTTATGACCGGCGTCTCTGCATTCATCGTTTGCAAGAACGAGGCTGCCTCCATCGAGTGCTGTCTCGCGAGTTTGTCGTGGTGCGATGAAATCGTCGTTGTGGATTCCGGTTCCGTCGATGCCACCTTGGAAATCTGCAAGAGGCATAATTGTCTCATCGCTCATCGCGAGTGGAATGGCTATGTGGAGCAAAAATCGTACGCGCTCTCGCTTTGCTCCAGGTCATGGATTCTCAATCTGGATGCCGACGAGGAGGTATCCCCCGAGTTGCGCGATGAGATTCAGTCCATGCTGGCGAAGGATTCGCTTGGTGAAGTGACTCAGGAGGGGTTCGAGCTTCTTCGCGTTGTTTTTTACTTGGGCCGCTGGTGGCGCAAAGGTGGGTGGCATCCGGAGCGTCGATTGCGCCTGGCGCGCCGCGAGCGGGTCACCTGGCATGGCGAGGAGCCCCACGAGCACGCCCGCGTTCAGGGCGCTGTCGGACGCATGCGGGGCGAGCTTCGGCATTACACTTACCGGGATGTTTTCGATCATTTGGCCCGCTTGAATGCTCATTCCACGGCTGCCGCCCTGGCTCTTCGCGCGAAGGGAAAGCGAGCGAGCCTTGTCGATCTTCTTGTCAAACCGAAGGCGCGTTTTTTTAAGTTTTTCCTCCTCCGCCGCGGTTATCGCGAAGGCCTGCCAGGCCTCCTCGTCGCCTGCATGGAGGCGTTCTATGTTTACTTGAAATATTTCAAGCTCTGGGAGCTTGGTCGCAAGGGTTAGGCATCCCCTGCTGTTCCGGCAGGCGATCACCCCAATGTCCCTGCGGTGATTTTCGACGATGTGTGGCCGTGTTCTCCTTCATCTTCCATGGAAGAATAGAACCTCCGGCAGGCGATTCTGCCGGGGGTTCTGTTTGCTGTGGTTCGCTGTGATGGGGCGTTGCCCCCATTGTTCAAAGGGGACACTGATTTTAAGTATGCGGTAAATTTATGACCAAAGCACCGCCAGTCAGGAAAAACAGCTCCAAGGAAATTCTGAGGGACATGCCACTGCCTCCAACCGAGAAGCCCGAGGTGTCTTACAGAAGGCTTTTTGAGACATCGCAGGATGGGATTTTTGTGTTGGATTTCCACGCGCGGCGGATTGTGGATGTGAACCCTGCCATGTGTCTTCTGACCGGCCTTTCGAGGTCGCGCCTCATCGCGGCAAATCCTGAGAACATCGCTCCCCTGCACGCGCTTTTTCGTAACGATGGATCGTTTTTCGACGAGCTTCGGTCGGACCCTGTGCTTCGTCGGGAGAACCTCAGTCTGGAGAACCGCGATGGGTTGCACATTCAAGTCGAAGCCGTTTGCAATCTCTTCCATTCCGGCGGGCGCGAGTTCATTCAATGCAACCTCCGCGATGTCACCCAGCACCGCTTGGCCGAGGATCAAGTGCGGCGCATGAATGAAATGCTCGAGCAGCGTGTCACCGCGCGCACCTGCGAACTCGAAAGCACAAACCGCGAGTTGGAGGCGTTCACCTACTCGGTTTCGCACGATCTCCGAGCGCCATTGCGGCACATCATGGGCTTTGTCGAGATCCTTGAAAAAGAAGCCGCTGCCGAACTCACGGATGCCCAGCGACGGCATCTCTTTACCATCGGAGGAGCAGCGCGGCGCATGGCCGAGTTGATAGAAGACCTGCTCGCGTTCTCCCGAATCAGCCGTTCCGAGGTGCAAAAGGTGACGGTGGACATGCTCATGCTCGTCATGGAGGCGTTGGATGACCTGCGCCATGAAACGAAGGATCGAATCATCAGCTGGAAAATCCAAGACCTGCCCATGGTGACAGTGGACCGCTCGCTCATGCGCCAGGCGCTGGTGAACCTGCTTTCCAATGCCATCAAGTTTACATCGAAACGCAACCGGGCAGTCATTGAAATCGGCACCGAGCCGGGCCGGGAGGATGAGGATACAATCTACATCCGTGACAACGGAGTGGGTTTCAATCCCCGCTATGCACAGAAAATTTTCGGCGTCTTTGAGAGGCTGCCCAACACTGATGAGTTCGAGGGGACCGGCATCGGACTGGCCAATGTGCAACGCATCATCCGCCGTCACGGCGGTCGCGTGTGGGCTCTCGGCAAGGTGGATTCCGGAGCAACATTTTATTTTACCCTCCCCCGCAGGGCTCAAAATGACTCCTGATACGGCTCACATACTGCTTGCGGAGGATGACCCCGCCGATGTCGAGTTGGCGCTCTCGGCCATGCAGGCCGGTCATCCGAGACGCCGCATCGAGGTCGTGCACACTGGCGAAGATGCGCTGGACTATCTGCTCCGCCTCCGCGCATGGAGGGGCCGAGGGGCATCGCAACCCGCGCTGGTGCTGCTAGATCTCAAGATGCCTGGACTCGGAGGTATCGAGGTCCTGCGCGCCATAAAAAGCGATGCCCGCACACGCTGCATTCCAGTGGTGGTTTTCACCTCCTCGGGCGAGCGGCGGGACGTTTCTCTTTGCTATGAAAATGGTGCAAACGCCTATGTGGTGAAGCCTGTGGACTTCTCATGTTTTGTCGAAACCCTTCAGGCCATCGGCCACTTCTGGACCGGCCTGAATACCCCCCCGGCGCGCTCGCTGCGTCCCCATCGATGAAGTGCCGGATTCTTCATCTGGAGGACGACCCGCTCGATGCCGAGTTGATCTTGCGGAGGCTGGAAGAGGATGGCCTGGATTGCCACATCGACCGGGTGGATACGGAGGCGGGGTTTTTGCAAGCGCTCGAACGCGGCGGCGTCGATCTCGTGCTGGCCGATTTTTCGTTGCCCGGCGCCGATGGAATGGAGGCCCTTCGGCTCGCCCAGCAGGTGAAACCCGATGTGCCATTTTTGATCGTTTCGGGGGTCATCGGCGAAGAGGTGGCGGTGGATTCCCTTCACAACGGCGCGACCGACTACATTTTGAAAGACCGCCTCTCTCGCTTAACGCCAGCCGTGCGACGGGCGTTGGACGAGGCTGCGCTCCGGCGCGACACGAAATCCCTCGGCGACCAACTCACCCGCGCCCAGAAGCTCGAAATTTTCGGAGAACTCGCTGGAGGCATGGCCCACGACTACAACAATATTCTCACAATCATCATGGCCAACAGCGGCCTGCTTCTGGCGGGACTCGCCGAGGGAACGCGCCTGCACAAACACGCGTCGCAAATCGAATACGCCTGTGCCCAAGCCGCCTCGCTCACCCGGCAGCTCTTGGTTTTTAGCCGCGATAGAGGACGGGATGCCGCTGTGCTGGATTTGAACAGCATTGTTCAAAATGCCGAGTCCATGCTGGCGCGCCTGCTTCCCGAAAATGTCGAACTTTTAGTCTCCCCCACCGACGACCTGCTGCATATCACAGTGGATCGCAGCGATCTCGAGCAAGTGCTCATCAATCTTATTCTTAACGCCCGCGACGCTATTAGCTCGCACGGCACGATCCGAATTGAAACAGGGAGGATCCAAAAAGACGGGCAGGAGCTTGTTTTTTTGAAGGTGCGGGACAACGGCGCTGGAATGGCCAGCGAAGTGAAGGCGAGAGTGTTCGAGCCGTTTTTTACGACCAAGCCGGAGGGGAGCGGCACCGGACTCGGACTCGCGACCTCTCGGCGATTGATACATTCCATGGAGGGAGAGATCAGCGTGAAAAGCCAGCCCGGCCGGGGAACGGAATTCATCATTCTGTTGCCTGCAGCGGAAGGTGCCGGGGTTTCGCCAAGCCAGATTCCCGTTCGTGCCGAAATGCCGCGTGGTTCTGAAAAAATCCTGCTTGCCGAAGACAATCACATCCTTCGGGACATGATGGCCTGCCAACTTGAGGAGCTTGGTTATGAGGTTCTGCAAGCCTCCAACGGAATCGATGGCCTCGGTGTCTTCGCGCAGAGCAAAGACCAGCCACCGGTGCTCGTCATCGCGGATGTCGCGCTCCCTCTGCTCAGCGGGCGGGAGATGGTCCGGCTGCTCCAGCGATCATCACCAGATTTGCGTGTTCTTCACACCTCGGGGCATTCCGACCACACCATAGCCGCGCTGGGATTTCAGCTTCCGGCGGGGGATGTGCTCAGGAAACCTTTCACCCTGGCCGAGCTGACGCTGAGGATCCGCGAAATCCTCTCCGCTGCGAAATAAGTCGTTTCCGTTGCGCGGGGTTTGTTGACAGCGCCCGCCGTCCTCCCCATATTCCGTGCCCGCTCATAGCCGGGCGGACTACTATTTATGGAAAACATTCGCAATATCGCCATCATCGCCCACGTCGATCACGGCAAAACAACACTCGTTGACCAGCTTCTCAAACAGGCGGGAACCTTTCGCGCCAACCAGAAAACCGACGAGCGCATGATGGACTCGATGGATTTGGAAAAAGAAAAAGGCATTACGATCCGTGCCAAGAATGCCGCTTTCCGCTGGAAGGATTACCATGTCAACATCGTGGACACTCCCGGCCACGCCGACTTCGGCGGAGAGGTTGAACGCATCATGAAGATGGTGGACGGTGTGCTTCTTGTGGTGGACTCCCACGATGGTCCACAAGCGCAAACGAAATTCGTTCTGCGCAAGGCGATGGAAAATGGTCTCAAGCCAATTGTGGTCATCAACAAAATCGATCGCGAGAATGCCCGCCCGCACAAGGTTCTCGATATGGTGTTCGAGCTTTTCATGGAACTCGGCGCCAGCGATGAGCAGCTCGACTTCCCTCATATCTACGCCAGCGCCAAGCAGGGCTTCGCCAAAAATGAAGTCACGGATTCCAGCGACAACATGGAGCCTCTCTACGAAGCGATCGTAAAACACATCCCGCCGCCGCCGAAGCCCGATGTGGACTTTTTCCGCATGCTCGTGTCGAACCTCGACTATAGCGACTACCTCGGCCGTATCGCCTACGGACGCATCATCAGTGGCAAGGTTGAGATGGGTCAAACGATCGTCTGCATTCACAAGGGTGGTCAGAAGGAAAGGGCCAAGATCACGGCGATTTTCTCCCACGAGGGCTTGGAAAAAGTTCAAGTCCAAGAAGCTTCCTCCGGAGATATTGTCGGCATCAGCGGGTTTGAGGAGATTTTCATCGGTGAGACGCTCGTGGACAACGAAGACCGCGAGGCCCTGCCATTCGTCGAGATCGATCCACCGACGATCTCCATGAAAATCTGCGTGAATGATTCGCCGCTGGCTGGCCGTGAAGGAAAGCTTCTCACCGCCCGCCAGATTCGCGACCGCCTCATCCGCGAGACGCGAGGCAATGTTTCCATCACAGTCGCCGACACCGATGTCGCGGGCCACTTTGATGTGAAGGCCCGTGGCGAAATGCAAATCGCCGTGCTCGTCGAGCAAATGCGCCGCGAGGGCTTCGAGCTTCTCGTTTCGCGCCCGGAAGTTATCTTCAAGCGTGCAGAGGACGGTTCCGTGCTCGAGCCGATGGAGACCCTCTATGTTGACGTTCCGCCGGAAAATCTTGGCGACATTCTGCAAAACCTCGCCGGCCGCAAAGCAGAGATCGTCAATATGGAGCACAATCCACACAGCGTCTTGGTCCAAGCCATCACGCCGACACGCGGCATCATCGGTTTTGAAACCGATCTCGTGAACCTTACCAAGGGCCACGGCATCGCCAGCCACCTCTTCAAGGAATACGGCCCGCACAAAGGCGAGATTCCAAGCCGCAACAATGGTGTGCTTGTTTCGATGGAAGGCGGCACCAGCATGGCCTATGCGCTCGACAGTATCCAAGAGCGCGGTCGCCTCTTCATCGGGCCACAAGAGGAAATCTACGAGGGAATGATCATCGGTGAAAACGCCCGACCCGACGACATGCCGGTGAACCCCTGCAAGGCGAAAAAATTGACCAACATGCGAAGCCAAGGCGACGGCAAGGGCATTTCGCTTGCACCACCGATCGTGATGAGTCTCGAGCGCTCGCTCGAATACATCGCCCCCGATGAGTATGTGGAGGTCACTCCGAAATCGCTCCGTCTCCGCAAAAAAATCCTCGACGCCAACGCGCGCAAACGCGCGGAAAAATCGGCCGGGGTCTTTGCCTGATACGCCGTTCCTTTGAAAAGCCCGGAGCCTCAAGCTCCGGGCTTTTTTGCGTTTTCCGACCCGCATCATGGGCGCTCCAAACAGATTTCCAATGGCCATGGGTTGACTCGGGGCAGCTCATGGATTATCCCGAGGCGCAATGGAGGAACCACCATTACAGCCTCACAAAAAATCGCCCGTATCGTGGGAGCAAGCAGTCGCGCAATTCAAGCGGCACAACCCGGCACATCCGCCTGGAATGCCGAAGAGCAAGCCATCCGCGACGAGAAAAGCATACCTTGGAGAAATCTTGGGAAGTTTGGACCTCCGGACACGATAGCTTCCGAACATTTCGTCTGGTTTCAAGACGGCATGGTTTTCAAAGCCACTGCCTACGGTCGTTTTGGACACTCGATTGACAAAGGGCCTGGCAAGGCCACTCCCCTCGAATACCTCCGACGAATTGCTGCGAGCAACGAGGCATTCGATGATTCCGCAACGATCGTCGGAAAATTTGAAAATGAAAACGGGAGCTTGGGATTGATCCACGCGCAGGACTTCATCGAGCAGAATCCGGCAGGTGCATTGCACGCAACGCCGGAGCAACTCATCCATTTTTTGGAATCGCTTGGATTTTTCCCATCGGAAGGCCATTTTTCAAAATACGAGGTCTGGGCAAATGCCGATCTTGGTATCGAGGTGGCTGATTTCCATTCCGGGAATGTGATTTTAAACAGCGAGGGGATGGTTGTTCCAATCGACATCGTTGTTCACAAATTCGATCCCACAAAAGGCGTCGACTTTTTTTAATCGGCGGAGCCTGCCCGGATTCGTGGAAAGGATTGACGCCTGCGCCGCGCTGCCCCAGTATCTCCGCTCTTTTCACATTTCATGCGTCATACCATATCGATTCTCGTTGAGAACAAATTCGGCGTGCTGACCCGCGTGGCGGGGATGTTCAGCGGCCGCGGGTTCAATATCGACACTCTCAATGTCGGCCCCACACTGGATGCTTCGGCCTCCCGCATGACGATTGTGGTGCGCGGCGACGATAAGGTTCTCGAGCAGGTCACCAAGCAGCTGGAAAAGCTCGTGGATGTGATCGATGTCCAAGATTTCCGCGACGAGGAGTATGTGGACCGCGAGCTCGTGCTGCTGCGCGTCAGTGCCACCTCCAAGACACGCGCCGAGGTGATGCAAATCTGCGACATTTTCCGTGCGAAGATCATCGATGTCCAACCCGAGAAGCTTGCCATCGAAGTCACCGGCACGGAGAACAAGATCAACAAATTTCTCAGCCTCATGGAAAGCTTCGGCATAAGCGACCTGACCCGCACAGGCAAGGTCGCCCTCGCCCGCACAAACTAACCCTATTCGACACTCAACCCTACACTACACAACCAAACAACCATGCCAGCCAAAATCCTCACCGACAAAGACGCCGACCTCAAATTTTTCAAAGGAAAAACCCTCGCAGTCCTCGGCTTCGGTTCCCAAGGCCACGCCCACGCTCTGAACCTCAAAGAGAGCGGATGCAAGGTCATCATCGGTCTTTATCCCAAGTCCAAGAGCCGAGCCGTCGCTGCCGCCCAAGGTTTCGAGGTTTTTGACACCGCCGAGGCCGTGCGCCGCGCGGATGTGATCATGGTTGCCATTCCTGATACCAAGCAACCTGCCGCTTACAAGGCCGACATCGAGCCGAATCTCGCGCCCGGCAAGACACTCGTTTTCAGCCACGGCTTCAGCATTCATTATAAGACAATCGTTCCGCCGAAGAATGTCAATGTGATCATGGTCGCTCCGAAAGGCCCAGGTCACATCGTTCGCCGTCAATACACCGAGGGCAAAGGCGTTCCAACACTTATCGCTGTTTATCAAAACCCCGGCAAGGATGCGAAAAAAATCGCTCTCACTTGGGCCAAGGGCATTGGCGGCACACGCGGCGGTGTGATTGAGACCTCATTCAAAGAAGAGACCGAGACCGATCTTTTCGGCGAGCAGACCGTTCTCTGCGGCGGGGCTTCCGCTCTCGTTCAGGCTGGATTCGAAACTCTCGTCGAGGCAGGCTACTCTCCCGAGATGGCCTACTTCGAGTGCCTCCACGAGCTGAAGCTCATCGTCGATCTCATGAACGAATCCGGCATCGCCGGCATGCGTTTCTCGATCAGCGAAACTGCCAAATGGGGCGATGTCGCTGTCGGACCGAAGATCATCGACTCATCTGTGAAGAAGCGTATGAAAGCAGCGCTCAAAGACATCCAGACCGGCAAGTTTGCCAAGGAATGGATCAAAGAATACGAGGGCGGCTACAAGCGCTACAACGCACTCCTCAAGGAAGGCGAAAAACACGGCATCGAGAAGACCGGTGAGCGTCTGCGCGGCCTCATGCCTTGGATCAAAAAGCGCAACCTCAAAGGCACTCAAGCCTCCTACTCGAACTAACAACTTCCCATTCCTATGGCCGAGACCTCCTCACAACCCATCAGCGTCATCACAGGCGGTGCGGGCTTTTTGGGCTCCCACCTCACCGACCGCTTGCTCGCCGAGGGCCATCGCGTCATCGCGATCGATAGCCTCATCACTGGCAATGTCGCGAACATCGAGCATCTCGCCGGGAACAAGAACTACAAATTCATCTGCCACGATGTCACCGACTTCATCTACATCCCGGGTCAAGTCGATTATGTTTGGCATTTTGCGAGTCCAGCCAGCCCGATCGACTACCTGCGCATCCCGATTCCGACGCTCAAAGTCGGATCCCTCGGAACGCACAACGCGCTCGGTCTGGCCAAGGCTAAAGGCGCCGCATTCATCCTCGCCTCAACTTCCGAGTGCTATGGCGATCCGCTCATCCATCCGCAGACCGAAGACTACTGGGGCAATGTGAACCCTATCGGGCCACGCGGTGTTTACGATGAAGCCAAGCGTTTTGCGGAAGCCATCACCATGGCTTACCACCGCTACCACGGCATGAACACGCACATCGTCCGTATTTTCAATACTTACGGTCCACGGATGCGCCTCGATGATGGTCGCGTTGTCCCGGCCTTCATAGGTCAGGCCCTTACCGGTCAGCCACTTACCATCTTTGGCGATGGATCTCAGACCCGTAGTTTCTGCTATGTTTCGGATCTCATTGATGGAATTTTCCGTTTGATGATGAGTGATTTCCACGAGCCTGTGAACATTGGAAATCCGCGCGAGATGACGATCCGTCAATTCGCCGAGGAAATCCTGCGTATCACTGGTGCAGCTTGCCAGATCGAGTACAAGCCGCTTCCAGTGGATGACCCCAAAGTGCGGCAGCCTGATATCACCCGTGCCAAGACGATTCTCGGCTGGGAGCCGAAGGTCGACTTCGATAAAGGCATTCGCGAGACCATTGAATTTTTCCGTAGCCGCGTTTGAGATTTACTTAATTCACGCATACGAATAACAATCCCACTATGACAAAAATTTGGTTCCCCTCGACAATCCTCCCTGTCCTGTTCCTCGCTCTGAGCGGCCTGTCGGTACAGGCTCAGGTCAAGCCGGAATTCAGCATCAAAAAAATCGAGCCCACGCTTGTTGAAACGCCGCAAATTTCAGCAGGATCCTATCGCAAGCAGCAACCTGGAGCGGCACGGCCGACTCCATGGCTTGAGGTGGATGTGAATTTCGAGCGGGATGAGGTCTCGAAGGAGGCGCCGAAGTTTTCTGATGACCTGACGGTGAATTTCTACATCCTTCTTAACAACGCCGCGATCAGCGGGGACAAGCAATCCACGCTTCTCACAGGCAGCACCACGATTTCCGATGTGCCCTACGGCAAGGGACTTCATATCGCCGCCTTCGTGGCTCCCCAGACGCTTGCCCGTTTTTTTGACGGCAAGGCTCCGGCCACCATTCAGCAAGCCGTCCTTGATGTGGGCGTCACCATTTCGAATGCAGCCGGTGTGGCTGCCATTTCGTCGTTCAAAAGCGCCGAAGTTGCCAGGCAGGGCAAGGGTTGGTGGGAATCCGATGCCGGCATGACCAAAGTGACCGGCCGCGTTCTGGAAAAGAGCCAGACGCCATTTGCACCGCTTGCTTGGGATTACTACCTGCCCTCGAAATCCAAAGCAGCTAACTGATCCGACCCGACAATGGCCCGTCCAGCACGCATTTTCGCTCTTAACCTCGGCATGCAGACCGTTAGCATGGCCGAGTTTCAGGAATTGCCTAAAGGCGGATTGAAGCTGGTTGCGCTTAAAACTTCCGACCTCATTGTCGATCCCTCAGCAGACGCTACGCGCAACAGCCAGATCGAATCTGTCGCGGCAGAACTCCGCGCCGCGCTGAAGGCTCCGAAAAACGCCAAAACCCATCTTTGCCTGCCATCGCAAACCGTCTTCTCGCGTTTTGTGAAACTGCCCGGCACCACGGCCAACGATGTCGAGTCGATCATCGGATTTGAGGCCCAGCAGAATGTGCCATTTCCGATCGATGAGGTCGTCTGGGATTACCAGATCATGGGCGATCGCCGTGGAGAAACTTGGGATGTCGCGATAGTGGCCATGAAAGCGGATCAACTCAACGAAGTCGTCGAGGCCATGGGTAAGGGTGGTATTGTTTCGGGCCAAATCGACTTCGCGCCGACTGCTCTCTTCAACTCCTTTCGTTACAATTACGCCGATGCCAAAGGCTGCTCTCTCCTGCTGGACCTTGGCGCCCGCACGACGAACCTCGTCTTCATCGAAGACAGCCGCCTCTTCAGCCGGAGCATCCCGATTGGAGGAAATACCATTACTGCGGCCATCTCGAAGGAATTTACCCAGGAAATAACGCTCGCCGAAAAACTCAAAATCGACAAGGCCTCCGTGGGACTCGGCGGAGCTTATGCCGAATCCGAAGATCCGACCGAAGCCCGTCTCGCCAAGGTTACCCGGAACACCATGACCCGTCTTCATGCTGAGATCGCGCGTTCGATCAATTTCTACCGCACCACTCATGGCGGCACCACGCCGATGCGGGTCCTCATTTGCGGCGGTGGCACCGGCCTTCCCTATATGACCGAGTTTTTCTCCGAGAAACTTCAGGCACCGGTGGAGTATTTCAACCCGCTCCGGAATGTCCAAGCTGCGCCGGATGCCATCCCTCACGGGGTTGCCCATTGTGCTTCGGGCCTTGGCGAGTTGGTCGGTTCTGCGCTTCGTTCTCTTAAGAATTGCCCCGTCGAGATCAACCTCACTCCCCCTAGCATACGGCAGGCGCAGCTTTTTGCGAAACGAGTTCCCGCTTTGGCCACAGCGGCTTTGTTTTTCATTCTCACTCCAACTCTCTGCTGGCTCGATCTCGATGAATCCGCTCTTCGCATCAGTGAAAGAGTGGAAAAGCAAACGGCTGAAGTCGCCCGCCTTGATGGCCTTTCCAAAGGAATCTCTTCCGCACTGGCAGAACGAGACAAACTCGTCGCGGAAGCAGCTCCATTCCTTGCCGTCGCCGCCGAGCGTTCCGTCTGGGCCTCCATTCTCGACGAACTTGCGGCCACCATTCCACAACGCTTCATCTGGGTTACGCAGATGAAGCCCGTGGAAGGCGTTATCATCGCTCCCGAGCCGACACCTGCTCCCGGCGCGAAGGCTCCTCCCAAGCCAGCGACACCCGTTTCAGGTCCCAAAGCGATCACAGCCATCGAAATCAATGGCCTCTATTTGGACAACCCTCCCAACGCGGAGGGGGCCGGGGTCATCGATAAATTTTTTGAGAATCTAAAACCTTCTTCCGTGTTCGCAATCGGTGATGACCCATCGAAAATCATCACGCGCCGCACGACTCCCACTGGCGAGGCTTGGGCCTATGGCTACACCTTGGTCCTGCCGCTCAAGCAGCCTCTCATCTTGCCATGAACTGGTTCAAACAAAACCCCATAGCTTTGGTGCTTCTGGTCGTGGCCGTCATAGGCACGGGTACCACTTCGTATCTGGCGGTGGATGCCGCAGCGCGCCGCGACGAGGCGCAGGCTAACCTTGATGCGCAGCTTCAAAAGCTCAAACAATTTCAAAATCAAAAACCCTTCCCGACCGAGCAGAGCCTCAAGGCCATCAAGGAAAGTCTGGAAGAATACCGCGCCGAGCTCGGCAAGTATCGCACCGCACTGGCCTCGATGGAGGCGCCCCTCACGCCGATCAACCCGCAGGAATTTCAGGATGATCTTCGCAAAGCGGTCGATGAATTGAGGAAAACCGCCATTGAGAAGGGTGTCACTTTGCCAGACAATTTTTTCTACGGATTCGACGAATATCAGGCCGCTCCGCCATCCCAGCAGGAAGTCGGCGAACTCAACCGCGAGTTCGGCATCATGCGCCGGATCGCGGATGAACTCGTCACCCTGAAAATTGGCTCCATCGGCTCTCTCAAGCGACAGGAAATCGTAGCCCGCCCGCCATCAACCACGCCTGCGCAACCCGCCAAGCCAGGTGCCACACCCGAGCCCAAGGCACCAGCCATTTCCACCAAGACATTCACCATCACCTTCACTGCGCCCCAAGAAAAACTGCTCACGGCTTTCAACATGATCCAAGCTGCGGATGAATTTCTCCTCATCCGCTCACTCACACTGGATAACACCAGCCCACAGCCTCCGCTGCGCACCCAACCGGGTGGGGCCTCGACATCCCCCGGCCTGCCGGTTCCAAGCGCTTCGGAAAAGAACGCCGATACCATTCAAGCCATCCTCGGCCGCGAATCCGTCACGGCCAGCTTGACTATTGAAATTCTCGACTTCCCGGACTGGGAAACCAAGGCGCCAGCCCAGTCGGAAGTCACGCCTCCACCCAAATAAAGACTATGAATTGGGTTAAACAACAATACGACCTCCTCCTTCTCGCAGTCGCCACTTTACTGCTGGTATCCAACTCCGGTTGGATCGTTATGCATCGTATGGAGCCGCTTCAGATTCAGGCCGCCCTGACAGTGCCAAAGGAAAATGCAATTCCTCCGTTGAACTTTGATGTCGTTCGCCAAGCTGCCGTGCTCGCCGATTCTCCAGCGAAGTGGAAGTCCAACTCCGATCTCCCTGCGGAAAATCCAGAGCGTGGTTCCTTGCTCGTTTCCCGCCGCTACCTTCTCAAGGATGGCAAACTCATCGACCCTCTCGCGGAAGGAAGTGACCAACTTCACCCACCGATCACAAACGATTGGTTGCTCGCAAACGGACTGGATTACACCGACATGAACATCAAGGAAAAGGACGCCGATGGTGACGGGTTCTCAAACCTTGAGGAATTCGAGAAAAAAACCAACCCGAACGATCCCAAAGACGCTCCTGCATCCTTCAACAAGCTCAAACTTGTTGCCTTCAAGCCCGTGCCTTTTCGCTTAGAGTTCAAGGGCGACCCGTCGGGAGAAGGCAAGGAATTTCAAATCAACCTCAAAGACTTGAAAGGAAGCGCTCGCAGCCAATACCGCAAAATCGGGGATCAAATAGAAGGTGCTCCCTACAAAATTCTCAAATACGAGTTTAAGGAAGGCCCGAATGAGCGTGGTGTCACGGTGAATCTGTCCGAACTCGTCGTGCAGAACACAGGGACCGGCGACTCGATCATTTTGGTCTTTAATAAAGAAGCAAACGATCCGACCTCTTACGGAACCTTTCGCAACCTCCTTGCGCCCGGGGACGCCGACTTCACTCTCAAGAAAGGCGAGGAATTCACCATCAAGCCCGATACGACCCGCAAGCTCAAACTTGTTGACATCACATCTTCAAAAGCTCAAATACGAGACATCTCTTCCGGAGACATTTTCTCTGTCTTATTGATCGACAGTTCATCTCTCTAACCTGAAATGACTAAATTCCCAATCTGGTTTCCAGTTTTTCTCCTCGTCGGCGTGACATCCGCATTCGTGCATGCTCAATACCCAGGTGTTCAGGGTGCGGTTGAGTCACAAATTCAAGTGCTTGAGCAAAAGCGCTCTTATTGCACGGAACTGTTGCAAAAGGGAAACGCCGCTGTAGCTGACAGTGATTACGAGTCCGCCTACGCGCTTTTCAAAAGCGCCATTGATACTCTCCCGCAGGGGGGGGAAGCTTCCTCCGACATTCGCAAGCAGGCTCTCAGCGGATTCTGCAACGCAGCCGTCCTGCTCGCTCGTCAGCGTGTATCCGAAGGTCGTTACGCGGACGCCCGCACGACCGTCGAAGTGGTTTTGGAAAACCGCTACGATCCCAATTATGGCCCTGCCAAAAGTCTTCGTTCCCAGCTCATGGACCCGCAAGGATTCAATGATCGCGGCACCATCACCCCGCGTCATGTTGCGAACATCGAGGAAGTCAAGCGCCTCATTCAAGAGTGCGAAGGCTACTACGCAACTGGACGCTACGATATCGCTTTTAAACGCTGTGAGCAGGCCCTCAATATCGACAAATACAACATCGCCGCCCGCCGTTTGATGGAAAAAATCAATGTCGCCCGCCAGCAGTATGCCGATGCCGCTTACAGTGAGACGCGAAGCGCCATGCTTGCCGATGTTGATAAAGCCTGGGGGCTTCCTTTGCGAAAATTCACCGATGGTCCCACCTCCATCGTCGAGCAGCCTCAAATGGACAGCCGCGGGAGCCAAGCCATCAACAACAAGCTCGATACGATTATTATTCCTCGCATCGACTTTACGGATTCCTCCATTAAAGAAGCCCTCGATTTTATCAAAAAACGCGCTTCCGACTTGGATGAGGGCGATACTGATAACAAAGGCATCAATATCGTGCTGAAGTTGCCACCCGACTCGCCCGATGCAGCCTATCCGATCACGCTCTCGCTATCGGATGTCCCACTCCGTGAAGCTCTTCGCTATGTGACTGAGGCGGCAAATCTCAAAATCAAAATCGAAACACACGCCGTTGTCGTGGTTCCAGCCACGGAAAACACGGATGTCTTGATCACCAAAGAATACAAAGTGCCGCCTGGTTTCATCACGGCAACACCCGGTAGCGCGCCACCACAAATTAGCGGTCTAGCTGCCGGTTCTCAATCCGTGATTGCCGCTCGCTCCATAGCCAAGGATTTTCTCGCAAATCAAGGCGTCGAATTTCCACCCGGCGCCAGCGCGAACTACATCTCACTGACCAGTCGCCTTATTGTTAAAAACACCCAAGCAAATTTGGAGCTTATTGATGCCCTTGTAGATACATCTGTTGCTACAAAGCCGACACAGGTTGAAATCGAAGCGAAGTTTCTCGAAGTCACTCAAAATAACCTCAACGAACTTGGATTCGATTGGCTGCTGGGTCAGTTTGCCCTTGCCGGAGGTTCAGGCGTTTATGGGAGTGGAGGCACAATTGGCTTAGGCAGGACAATTAATAACAATGGATACCCGCTCGTCAATCCGGGAACGAGCCTTCCTGTTGGAGCAAACTCGGGCACATCTGGGCCGATGACAGCAGGAAATCGCGGTGGCACAACTGGAATCAGTCTGAATGCAGTGGATGCCATTCTCCTTGGCTCGCCGGCCGGCCCAGCTCCGGGCATCCTCAGCGTCGCCGGCGTCTTTACGAACCCCCAATTCCAAGTTGTTCTTCGAGCTTTAAGCCAAAAGAAAGGAATCGATCTCGTCAGTGCTCCCAAAGTGACTACCAAAAGCGGGAGCACCGCGAAAATCGAACTCGTTAGGGAATTTCGATACCCTACGCAATTTGATCCTCCCCAGCTCTCCGCCACGACAGGCTCGACATACGCGCCAGTTGTCCCCAACTCACCCAGCGCTTGGGAAACGAAAAATACAGGTATCACCTTGGAGGTTGAGCCGACTGTAGGCCCCGACTCCTACACGATTGAGCTGCGCTTGGCGCCTCGAGTCGTTGAGTTCGATGGTTTTATCAACTATGGAAGCCCAATAAATGCCACCGTTCAGCAAGGCCTTGATAGCCCGTTAATTGGCGTCATCGGACCTGACATTCTGCTGCCATCACAGACCTTCGAAGCCACGCCGAACACAATCAACCAACCTGTTTTCTCCATTCGCGAAGTGGAAACGCAAGTATCTGTTTACGATGGACAAACCGTCGTCATGGGCGGGCTCATGCGTGAAGATGTGCAGAAAGTCCAAGACAAAGTTCCTCTCTTGGGAGATATACCCTTGGCAGGAAGACTTTTCCGGACCAATGTCGATCAACACATCAAACGCAACCTCCTCATGTTTGTGACCGCTGGCCTTCTAGATCCCGCAGGCCAACCGATTATTGAGGCGGATGAGGATGAGCAGCTTATTCCCGAGGTCGACGTCAACGCTATGTTAAGTGATGCGATTCCAACGGATGTCCTCTCAACGCCGCTTCCCCAATAAAGCCTAACCAATGACTTTTTTATTTAAACCAGGCCATTTGTCTTTTGGAGTTCGCTATGCCCTTGTGGGTTTCAGTTCGGTGCTTGCATTCGCACTTCATCTGGCCCCCTTGCGCGCTGAAAGCGACCTCGTAGCCATCTCCGAACGCGAGATCCTGAATCGCCAAGAAGAATCCAAGCAGGCCGAGCAATTTATCACCACCGCCCGTCGTGACTTGGCTGACAAAAACCTTGAGGGTGCTTACTCAAACTACCTGCAAGCTCTCCAGATAACTCGCTCCGGTCCCAGCACAGGAAAACAGCGCGCAGCCCTCATTTCGGAGTTCAGCAAAACCGGAATAGATTACGCCAATTGGCTCATCAGTAACGGTCGTTATCAGGATGCGGAAAACACGGCCAAGACAATCCTCTCGCCAGAGTTTAACCCAACCTACAAGCCTGCCATGCAAATGCTTGCCAACTTGGAGCAGCCGGGCTATTATAACCGCACTGTTACGCCAGGTTTTGCTTCAAAGCGGGCGGAGGTGACCACCCTCCTGAATCAGGCTGAGGGATACTACGCAACAGGCCGCAATGATCTGGCCCTGAAGCGCTACGAACAGGTATTGAATTTGGATCCTTACAGCATCGCCGCGCGGAATGGCATGGAGAAAGTCAACAAACAGCGCAAAACTTACTACGACGCCACCTACAACGAAACCCGAAGCCGCATGCTCTGGCTGACTGATCGGGCATGGGAACGACCTGTTCGGAAACTCACACCAACCGGACGGGATACTGGAGGTTCTTCCTTTGGCACAAATACCGCCGCCAATTCGAAGGATGCCATCAATAATAAACTCAACAAGATCATCGTCGACCGGATCGATCTTGATCAAGCCTCGATTCGGGAAGTGGTGGATTTCCTCAAACAAAAAAGCCGCCAACTCGATAGCAGCACGGATGATCCCAAGAAAAAAGGCGTCAATATCGTTCTTAAACTGGCTTCTCCTGCTGCACCTCCAACTCCGGCCGATGGACAGGCTACCGAGACACCGGCGCCGGAATCTGGTGTCACCGCGGATACAAAAATTTCCATCGCTCTAAAAAATGTTCCGCTCATTGAGGCCGTGCGGTATTTGACAGAACTTTCCGGCTTGAAATACAAAATTGAGCCATTTGCTGTTTCCATCATCCCCATCACGGAGAACACGGAGGAGTTGGTGACAAAAGAATACCGCGTGCCGCCTGGGTTCATCCCAGCTTCGGCCGGGGAAAGCACAGCTTCTGGGCCAATGCCAGGAAATCAGCCGACGGGTGATTCCAATTCTCGAATTACAGGTCGGCGCAATGCCACTCAATATTTTACTGATCAGGGTGTGCCATTTCCAACAGGGGCATTTGCTCAATACATTGCATCCGGTAGCAAACTCATTGTTCGAAATACTCAAGCTGCTGTGGATTTGATCGATACCATTGTGGAAGGTGCGACTGGAGTGGCTCCGACGCAAGTGGAGATCGAATCGAAATTTGTGGAAATTTCGCAGAATAATCTGAACGAATTGGGATTTGATTGGATGTTGGGTCCGTTTTCGATCGGTGGTGGCGTTTATGGAGATGGCGGAACACGGGGTGGCGCTCAGGCGCTCTCTTCTCAATACTATGAGAACTACCCGTTTGGTAATGTTGGAACTAATCCAATGACCGCTGGCAATCGAAACGGCATCGGAACAAGCTACAACTCTGCAATAACGGCTAATAGCCTGAATGCCTTGCTCGAAGGAATCCCGCAGGGAACGAATGCGGCTTCCCCGGGCGTTTTTGGAATAGCTGGTGTTTTTACAAACCCTCAGTTTCAAATGGTGATTCGTGCTCTCAGCCAACAAAAAGGAGTAGACTTGATGTCCGCTCCGAAAGTCACTACCAAGAGCGGTATCAAGGCAACGATTAAAGTGATACGAGAATTCCCATATCCTACAGAGTTTTCGCCGCCACAAGTGCCTCCCTCTACCACAGGGACATCATCATCTGCCCCTCCCGAGGTTGGATTATTTGTAACTGGGGGTATTGTAACGCCAGCAACACCCTCTGCTTTTGAGAAAAGAGATCTCGGTGTCAGTCTAGAAGTGGAACCACAAGTTGGAGCCGACAACTATACGATAGACCTTTCTTTATCTCCTGAGGTCGTAGAATTTGACGGATTTGTTAATTACGGATCTCCTGTGATTGGACCCACTTATAACCCTGCACTCGTGTTAGCAGGTATACCTTCCGGAATATCAACCTTCGTCATCACTCCGAATGTCATGAACCAACCGATCTTCTCCGTCCGCAAGGTAACCACAAGCGTGAGCATCTGGGACGGTCAGACGGTTGCCCTTGGTGGACTCATTCGTGAGGATGTGCAGAAAGTGAACGATAAAGTGCCAATTCTTGGCGATATCCCGCTGGCAGGGCGTCTCTTCCGGTCGAATGTGGATCAAAAAATCAAGAAAAACCTGATCGTTTTTGTCACGGCGCGACTCATGAATGCGGAAGGCCAGCCCTTGCTTCAACAGGATGACGAAGAAGAGGCTGTGGAGCCGCTCGGGCTTCCCGAAGATCTCCCGCCTCCCGCGATCACCACTCGTTCTGTTGGAAAATAGCCCTCGGACAAGCGCCAGCGTGCCGAGGAGGTCTTGATTCTGGTTCGTGGGTTTCTAAGATGTCGCGATGATTTCGATCCGGGAGGACTTTGAGGTTGGCACGGTCTCGCCGTTTCAACGCGAGGTGGAAGGGATTTTTTCGGAGACCGGCATTCTCTCGGGCGCGGCATCTTTCGAATACCGGGCGGAGCAGCAGCGCATGGCGGGGGCCGTGGCGCGGACGATCGAGAACAGTGGACACATGGTGATCGAGGCAGGCACGGGCGTTGGAAAATCCCTCGCTTACCTTGTCCCTGCAGCGCTCCACGCGATCCGGACGAAGCGCAAGGCGGTGATCAGCACCCATACGATCGCGCTCCAGGAGCAGCTCATGTTCAAGGACATTCCGCTCGTGCAAAAAATCGTCCCCGACGAGTTCGAGGCGGTGTTGCTGAAGGGACGGCAGAATTATCTTTGCACCACGCGCCTCGCCCGTACTTTGAATCAGTCGAAAGAATTGTTCACCACGCCCCAGCATGCCGAGCTGGAGCGCATTCGCGAGTGGAGCATGCAGACGAAAGACGGTTCGTTGAGCGATTTTCTCGAGCAACCGGATCCCGCCGTGTGGGAGGAGGTTCGCAGCGAGCAGCATCTTTGCACGCCGAAGATATGCGGCCCGGGAAGCGGATGTTTTTATCAAAACCTGCGCCGCCGCGTGGCAAACGCCAAAATGGTCGTTCTCAACCACGCCCTGTTCTTCACGCTGCTGAATGGTGTGGAGGATGCCGAGAATCGCACCGGCGGGCTTCTTTTTGCGAATGACTTTGTGATTTTCGACGAGGCCCACACGATGGAAGAGGTCGCCGCTCGCCACATCGGCATGGAGGTGTCTCAACTCGGCCTGCGCCGCGTCATTCAGCGCCTCTACAATCCCCGCAGCAAAAAAGGGCTTTTCCAAATGCTCAAAAACGGCCCCGCATGCCGAGCGGTGAGCGATGTCCTGCCCGTTGCGGACAGCTTTTTCCAGCAGGTCACCAAACAATGCACCTTCAAAAAAGGAAGGGAGTTCCGTGTTCGCGAAGCAGGCCTTGCCGAGGGCGGCGAGGTATGCGGCGCATTGGCACGTCTCGGTGAGTTGATCGGGATCGAAGCGGGAAAATGCGAGGATGAAACCTACACCTCTGAACTCCAGGAGGCGGCCCGCAAGCTGCGCTCGGCCCGCTCGGCGATCACCGACTTTCTCGCGCTCGAGGAGCCTGACCATGTTTATTGGGTGGAGCAATACGGCCGCACGGAAGAGTTCTGCACCCTGCGTACCGCTCCGGTGAATCTCGCCGACGCCTTGCGGCGTCTCATCTTCCGCGAGGGGGCGTGCACCGTGCTGACCAGCGCGACACTCTCCACCGGTGCTCCGGACTTGTCGTATTTTCGAAACCGTGTGGGGGCTGAGGATGTGCCGGCGCTCCAGATCGGGAGTCCGTTTGACTACAAGAAACAAATGAGCCTGCACCTCGTCGAGAAGATGCCCGAGCCGAAGGCGCCGGACTACGAGACCTCGCTCGCCAAATGGATCGCCCACTTCACTGAGAAAAGCGAAGCGCGCGCGTTCGTGCTCTTTACCAGCTACCAAACGATGCGCTCGGTCGCGGAGTTGGTGGAGCCCATCTTCGAAAAGAGAGGCTGGCAACTCCTCGTGCAGGGTGGGGGGATGCCTACGCAACGGATGGTGGTCGAGTTCAAGGAGAACCCGCACAGCATCCTCTTTGGCGTGTCCAGTTTTTGGACCGGCGTCGATGTGCCCGGCGAGGCGCTCTCAAGCGTGATCATCACCCGGCTGCCCTTCACAACCCCCGACCATCCGCTTACCGAAGCGCGCTTGGAGGCTATCGAGGCCGAAGGCGGGCGGGCGTTTGAAAACTACTCGCTCCCCGAGGCGATCCTCAAACTCCGCCAGGGCGTGGGTCGCCTCATTCGCAGCAAGTCCGACACAGGAACAATCGTGATTCTCGACAGCCGGATCGTCTCGAAGCCGTATGGACGCGCCTTCCTGAGGGCCATGCCGAAATGCCCGGTGGAAATTCACTGAAGCTGGATTTTTCAGTTCGAAGCTGATTAGCCTGCACTCGTGGAATCGACACGCCTTCAGGAAATGCCGATGGACGAGCGTCCGCGCGAGAAAGCCGAGCGCCATGGTTTCGAGGCGCTCTCGGATGCCGAGTTGCTGGCGATTTTCATCCGCACCGGCCTTCCCGGAAAAAATGCGCTCGCCGTCGCCCGTGACCTGCTGCGCGACTGCGGCGGCTTTGCACAACTCTCCCGCTGCACGCCCAAGGAAATCCGCCGCCACGCCAAGGGCATCGGCCCCGCCAAATCTCTCGAAATGGCGGCCGCTTTTGAAATCGGCAAACGCCTCGCGCGCGGCAAGACCCTCTCGCCGGTTCTCGACACAGCGGAGCGGATTTTCGATTTCTTCGGCCGCGAATTCATGGCTATGCGACAGGAGTCGCTGCGGGTCCTCCTGCTGGATACAAAGCTCCGCCTGATCCGCATGGAGGAAATCAGCCTCGGCTCGGTTAACGAATGCATTGCGCATCCGAGGGAAATTTTCCGCCACGCCATTATACACAGCGCGTTCGCCGTGGCCGTCGTGCACAACCACCCGAGCGGCGATCCCTCGCCTAGCCCGGCGGACTATCGAATCACCCGCAGCTTGAAGGAGGGTGCGCACCTTCTCCAAATCAATCTCATCGATCATGTCATCCTGGGCTCGCCGGATGGTGGTCGCGTGCCATATTTCAGTTTCAAGGAAGCAGGCCTTATATGAAAATCCATCCCACAGCTATCATTTCACCCGAAGCCCGTTTGGGCGATAATGTCGAAGTCGGTCCCGGTGCAATCATCGGATCCGGCGTCGTGATCGGGGCGGGTTGCGTAATCCAAGCCCACGCCGTCCTCGAGGGCGACACCACACTGGGCGAAGGCAACACCGTGGGCTATGGTGCCATCATCGGCGCCCCACCGCAGGACTATGCCCACTCGCCCGAGATCAAAAGCGCGGTCGTCATCGGCAATAACAACCGCATTCGTGAATATGTGACGATCCATCGCGGCACGAAGGAAGGCACTGTGACACGCGTCGGCGACAAGTGTTTCCTCATGGTCGGCTGCCACCTCGGCCACAATGTGCAGGTCGGCAACGAAGTCGTGATCGTGAACAACTGCCTTCTGGGCGGCTATGTGCAGGTGGGCGACGGAGCCGTTCTGGGCGGAGGCGCTGTCTTCCATCAATTCGTTCGGGTTGGAAAGCGCGCCATGATTGCCGGAGGGTCGCAGTTCAACAAAGACATCCCCCCATTTTCGATGGCTCAACTTTTCAATTTGCTCTCGGGCATCAACATCATTGGCCTGCGCCGCGCGGGCTTCAAAGCCGAGACCCGCGCGGAAATCCGCCGCGCATTCAAACTCGTCTTCCGCTCAGATATGCCGGTCAAGGCGGCTTTGGAAAAAGCCCGCGAGTCGGAGTGGGGGGGCGAGGCTCAGGAATTCTTCGACTTCATCGCCTCCTCCAAACGCGGTTGCGCCACCAGCAACCTCGCCAAAGGACAGGTGATCCCTCTCGAGGATATCGTCGACTAGCCGAGCCTTAATTCGCCGTCGTGCCGACGGCGAGTGCCAGAGCGGCGAGGTTGCTCGAGTAGTCCGAAATAGCACTGGCCCGAGCCGAACGCGCGGCAGCGAGCTGCCCTGCCGCCTCGGTGAGTTCGGAAATCTGGCTCAAACCGGCTTTGTAGGCGGCCTCGGTGGCGTTGAGGTTTTCTTGGGCGGAGGCCACAAAACCCTCGGCAAAATCCACCCGGCGGGCCGCGCTGAGCGTGTCGTGGTAGCTCGTCCAGACATCCCGTGTCGCGGCGAGTCGTGAGCTCTCGAACTCTTCGCGGGCCGCCTTTTCCTCCTCACGCCGCTTGCGGACGTTCTCCACACGCTCAAAACCATCGAAAATATCCCACTTCGCCATGATGAAGCCCCCGTAGCCATTGATGCCTGCCGCATTGGTGCCCTCGTCCTTGCCAGTCTCCGCCTCATACCGGAATGCCGAGTAGGCGTACTTCCCCTCCAGCTTCACCTCGGGAAAAAAATCCGCCTCCGCACGATGCCTGGCCGCCTCGCTCGCACGGACATCTGCCGCGCGGGCAGCGAGATCAGGGCGTGATGTCAGAGCGGCCTCGATGAGTTTTCCCGCACTCTCGCGGAGGTCGCCCGAACTCACAGGCAGGTCGTTTGAGGCGAGTGTGAGACGCGAGTTGGCTGGGATGCCGATCGCGATGCATAGTTCGCCCAGCGTGTTCCGCACCAAGGCGCGGGCGGCTTCGAGTTCATATTGCGCATCCAGCACATTTTTCCGCGCCCTCAGGAGTTCTGGCCTCGCCGAAAGCCCGTTCCGCACTTCCATCTCGATCGTTTGCTCGGCTGTCTTGGCGAACTCAAGGAGAGAGGCGGCCGCGCGTTCCTTCCAAAGAGCCGCCTCGTGCGCGAAGTAGCAGCGTTGAATCTCAAAGACAACCTCCTGAAGCTTTCTTTCAAAAACAAATCCCGCTGCTTCAAAAAGCGCCAACGCTCGCGATACATCCGCCGCGCGCCTTCCGAAGTCGAGGAGAAGGTATTCGATCGAAAGCACTGTCGTGGCCTGTTGGCGGGTGAATACATTCGGAGCGGGGATTGCTGGTGTATACCACTTGTCCACTCCGCCCTCGAAGGCCGCTCCGATTTTCGGAAAATACAGCGCCCGTGCCTCGCGTGAGCCTGCGTAGGCAGCCTCCGCACGAAACCATGCCGCGCGGGTTCCGGGATTGTTTGCCATGCCGAGTTCGACCAAATCTCCGAGGTCGTAGGTTTTCGAGTCTTTGAAAACCGGCGTCTCGCGGATTGTGGAATTCCCGGCAAATGCCAGTCCTGAAAACAGCAAGGCACACGCCAATGCAATCATTGGCGTTGTCGAGATGTGCCACCTTCGGCTATCGAGGAGCATGAACATTGGAGCGGCCAAACTGCCCACAGTGCTGGCTTTGATCAAGTCCTCAGGCGATCCGCTTCTGGATGTCGCCGGCGCATACTTTCCGGCATGGCTGGCTTGCATGATCGCAGGAGCCTTGGGCACCTGGTTGCTTGGGGAGTGTTTATCCCGCATAGGTCTCGCAGCCGTCTTGCGCCCACCCGCTATAATGTATCCCTGCGTCTTTGCAGCCCTCACCGGCGGCGTCTGGCTTCTCTTTTTCTCCGCGCGATGAATTCCGATCCACAAAAACCCGCCCTTCTCGTGTGGATGCTCCGCTTTGTAATTCTTGCTGTCGCTGCGCTGGTGCTGACTGCTGTCTGGCGGAACCTGCAAGCCTTCCCCCGCACCCAGGATGCCGAGGTGCGCGCCAATGTCGTCGGCGTTGCCCCGCAGCTTGGAGGATCGATAACCCGCATTCATGTCTATGACAACCAGGCTGTGAAACGCGGCGACTTGCTTTTCGAATTGGATGCCCGTCCCTACGAGGCCGCCGCCGCGCAGGCCAAGGCCCATCTCGATTTGATCGGTCTTGATGTGAAGGCGCTCCGCGACGAAATCGCCGCTGCCGAGGCGACTCTGCGCGAGCGGCGGGCCAAGGCGGACTACGCCGACTCCTACTATCGGCGCCTCCAGCCCCTTCTGGCAGGGAATTTCACCTCACCCGACCGTGTTCAGCGGGCGCAGATGGATGCCGAAAGCGCCCGTGCGCTCGTGGGCGAAGCCGAGGCCGCCGTCAAGCGGGCGCGTAACAAGCTCGGGGAATTCGATGGACGCAACACCCGCGTGGAGCAGGCTGCCGCCGCCCTGCGCGATTGCGAGCTGAAGGTTTCCTACTGCAAAATCTACGCGCCATGTGATGGCCATGTGACCAACCTGCAGATCGCCCCAGGCACCTACGCCTCCGCCGGTGAACAGATTTTTTCTCTCGTCGATTCCTCGGTCTGGTTCGTGCTGGCGAATTTCCGTGAAACCGATCTCCGCCGCATCCAGCCTGGACAGTCCGCACGCGTCTATCTCATGGCGCAGCGCGGCAAGGTGGTCTCTGGAATCGTTCAAGGAATCCCGAAGGCGGTCTATCCGCTCGGCACCGCCTCGAGGGGAACGCCCGGCGGCGAAGGCGTTTTCTCGCAGGTCCAACCGACATTTGACTTCGTCCAGCTTGCCCAGCGCTTCCCGGTGAGAATCCTACTCGAAGGCGAGGGCGATTTTCGCATGGGCGGGCGCGCGGCGGTGATCGTGGATGCGCGCAGCGACTCGGATGCCGGGCGCCTCGAGAAACTTCAATCCGTCGAGCAGCAAGGCTTCATACCCCCTGCGCGCAATGACTGAGGCCGCTCGCGGCGCCTTGCGCCAGGCTCTCGCTGCAGCCCTCGCGGCGCTTGTCGTCGGGATTTTCCATGTTCCGCAGTCCTTTCTCGCCGTGCTCCTTGCCCAACTCCTTGGCGGCATACCCTGCCTGAGTGCCATGGAGCTGTTCCGTCGTATCCTGTCCGCCGTGGCAGGCACATTGACCGGGCTCGCCATCCTCACACTCGCTCCCAATGAACAATGGATTTCTCTCCCGCTCTTCTTTGCGCTGACCGGCTGGGGGACGGTCTTTGCCCTTCGGCGTTATGGAGTGGCCTGCGGCATTCTCTTTGGCATTGGCCTTGTCGCGATGTTTGCAGAGGCCTTTGTTTTTCCCGCCCGTGATATCGTTTTCGGTTTCGCCCACCTGTTTTCTCTCATCACAGCCACACTGGCTGCGGCGCTCGTTGGCTCGCTGTTTTATTGGGAGCCTGTGCCTGTCAAAAGCCAGAGCCCCCCGCCCGGTGCTCCTCTCGTGATCGGCGCTGCTGCCACTTGCGGCCTCCTGGCAGCCTGCACGCTTCTGCCGGTTCAGTTAAATGTCACTACGGTGTCATCGTTCACAACGGCTCTCGCCATCACATTAACCAGTGGAACCATAACTAAAAAATTCCTTGGCGGATTGCTCGGCATCGTTGTGGCGTTGGTTTTCTTGATTCCGGTCAACAGCTCGGGAAATGACCTGGCCTTTTTTTTATTGGGTCTGTCAGCGTTCATCGGGGCGTTTGAGTGGTTCGCCATGCGTCAGCCTGCCCATGCCGCTGTTTTTCGACAAGCTGCCGCGATGTTTGTAGTAACAGCAACGATACTTCCTCAGCCGGATCGATTTATCACCGATTCCATGGAGAGGATGTGTGCCGGGGCGCTCGGGCTTTGCATTGGATCGGCGTGTTTTTTGCTCCACCGCTTTGGCTGTCGCTCCAGTGTCGAAGTCATGCAAAATGCGTAAAAAAAGTCCTTCGCGCAGGGCATCGCTTTGCTCATAGTTTCTCAGCCTTATGCGAACTCCACTCTTCGACCATCACCTTGCCACCGGCGGCCGCATGGTCGAATTCGCGGGCTGGGAAATGCCCGTCCAATACGCCGGAATCCTTCAAGAACACAAAGCCGTCCGCGAGGCCTGCGGCGTATTTGACATCTCCCACATGGGCGAGTTTTTTGTGAGCGGCGTTGGTGCCACGGCCTGGCTCGATGGATTGCTCACCAACAATCTCACCGCGCTCCCTGTCGGCCATGCCCAATACACGATCCTCCTCAATGAACGCGGCGGGGTCATCGACGACCTCATCGCTTACCGACTCGCAGAGGAAAAATACCTTCTCATCGTCAACGCCGCCAAAATCCCCGAGGATGCTGTTTGGTTCAGAAAACATGGGGTGCCGGAAGTGATTTTCGAGGATCGAAGCAATGACTTTGCCGCGCTGGCGATTCAGGGCCCGCAAGCGGCGACTGTTTTTGAAAAGCTCTTCCAGCGATCCATGCCCTCAGAACGCAATCGGGTCGAGGAAATCGAACCCGGCCGTTCCTTCATCGCAACCACCGGCTACACCGGCGAAGCGGGATTCGAGTGGGTTATGCCCGCTACCGAAGCCGCTGCCGCATGGCAATCCGCCATCGATGCGGGCGCAACGCCCTGCGGGCTCGGTGCCCGCGACACACTGCGCCTCGAAATGTGCTATCCGCTCAATGGTTCCGATCTCTCGCCGGACCGCACCCCGCTCGAAGCCGGGCTCGGATTTTTCGTGGATCTGAAAAAGCCCGCCTTCATTGGTCGCGACGCACTCCTCGCTCAAAAAGCATCCATCCTTCCCCATAAACTCTGCGCCCTGCGCGTGCTCGACAAGGCTCCTCCTTTGCGTCCGCACTACAAGGTTTATGTGAATGGCGAACCCGTCACAGAAACCACCAGCGGCGCCCTTTCTCCAAGTCTCGGTTACGGCATTGCCATGGCCTACCTGCCGCCTGCCTACTGCGACATCGGCCAGATGATCGACATCGAAGTTCGCGATCGCCGCTTCCGCGCTCAAGTCGTTAAAAAACCCTTTTACAAAAAACCATGAATATTCCTGAAAACCTGCGCTACGCGACCTCACACGAGTGGATTCTCGTCGAGGGCGACACTGGAACCGTTGGCATTACCGACCACGCCCAAGCCGAACTCACCGACATTGTTTTTGCCGAACCTCCCGCGATGGGGAAATCCGTGAAAGCCGGTGATGTCGCCGCTGTCGTGGAATCCGTGAAAGCCGCCAGCGACATCTACGCACCAGTCGCGGGTGAGGTCGTCGAACGCAATGAGGCTATTGAAGCAGATCCTTCGCTGCTCAATACCGATCCCTTCGGTGCGGGCTGGATTTTTAAAATCCGCATCGCTGACGCTGCCGAACTGGCCTCTCTCAAAGACGCCGCCGCCTACAGGGACCAGATCGGAGCATGACCATCGCGGAGTTTGCGGATTTTCTCGAGGCAACCAAGCACATGACGGCCGTCCAGCGCGCCGAGGCTTATGGCATCGATATTCCATGATCGACGACAATCTCCGACTCACTCCAACCCTAACAATCCGCCAAAACGATATCGCTCTCAACCAAGCGGAAGCCCTTCAAGAAGCCCTGAATCAAAACTGTGCCCAATCTCGAATCCATCGCTTGCCGACTCGTTGAGGCTTTGGGAGGACTTAATCTGTGGAAGCGGCGCGAAAGAAAAATCAATCCGCGCTAACTGCCAATCGTTATACTTTTTCAAATGACCGCATTCGCCAACCGCCATATCGGCCCCTCATCCACTGAAATTGAAACCATGTGCACCGCGATCGGTGCGCCGTCGCTGGATGCGCTGATCGACGAGACTGTGCCTTCGGCGATTCGCTTGCAGCGTGATTTGAATCTCCCCTCCGCCCGATCGGAGGAGGAGGCTTTGACTGAATTGCGCTCCATCATGGCGGAGAACAAAATCGCCACGAGCCATCTCGGCATGGGAATTTACGGTACGCACACGCCTGCGGTCATTCGTCGAAACATTTTGGAAAATCCTGGTTGGTACACCGCTTACACGCCTTATCAGGCTGAGATCGCCCAAGGTCGTCTCGAGGCGCTTCTGAATTTCCAAACGATGGTCTGCGACCTCACAGGGATGCAGATTTCCAACGCCTCCCTTCTCGACGAATCCACAGCCGCCGCCGAGGCTATGGCCCTGTGCCAAGATATCAGAGGCGGTGACGCGATCTTTGTGGCAGACCATGCCCATCCGCAGACGCTCGCCGTTTTACAAACCCGCGCCGAGCCGCTCCGTATCCGCATCCTCACAGGTTCCGCCGAGCAGGGCCCTCAAGAGCCTGTTTTTGCCGCGCTTTTCCAATATCCCGCCACCGACGGCTCGATTTGCGATCTGGAAAAACTCGTTGCCCGCACGCACGAGTTAGGGGCTATGGCGATTGTCGCCACCGATCTTCTGGCGCTCACACTTCTCAAGCCTCCGGGTGAATGCGGAGCGGATGTCGTGATCGGATCCACCCAGCGTTTCGGCGTTGCGCCTGGATTCGGAGGCCCGCATGCCGCCTTCCTGGCCACGCGAGATGAACATAAACGCCGCCTTCCCGGCCGTCTCGTGGGCGTGTCGAAAGATGCCGCCGGCAACCCCGCCTTGCGCCTCACACTCCAGACTCGCGAGCAGCACATCCGCCGCGACAAGGCGACTAGCAACATCTGCACCGCGCAGGTTCTTCTGGCCGTCATGGCTTCGATGTATGCCGTGTACCATGGCCCCGAAGGCTTGCGCGCAATCGCCGAGCGGGTTCATCGCCACACGGCCAATCTCGCGGAGTCTCTCAAAAAAGCAGGCCACACCGTCCATCACGCCGCGTTTTTCGACACCATCAGCGTCAGTCTAAAAAATGAGTCTGCTCCTGGCTTTGTTGCGCGCGCCGCAGCTGAGGGAATCAACCTCCGCCTGCTCAACGATTCGACCGTAACCATCTCGCTCGATGAAACCACGGCCAGCATCGACCCGCTCCTGAAAATTTTCGGAGCCGCCTTCGTGGAATACCCTGCTGAAACACCTCGCCGCACCTCTCCGTTTCTCACGCATCCGGTTTTCAATACCCACCACACCGAAAGCGAGATGCTCCGCTACATCCGCCGCTTGGAGGCTAAGGATCTTTCTTTGACGACATCGATGATTCCTCTCGGATCCTGCACGATGAAGCTCAATGCGACTTCCGAGATGCTGCCGGTGACATGGGAGTCTGTCTCCGCCCTGCATCCAAGCGCCCCTGCCGAGCAATCGCTGGGCTATCAAAAAATGGCACGCCAGCTTGAGGAATGGCTCGCCGAGATCACGGGATTTGACGCCGTTTCGCTCCAGCCAAATGCCGGTTCGCAAGGCGAATACGCCGGTCTCCTGGCTATTCGTGCCTACCACCAATCGCGTGGTGACACGCACCGCACGGTTTGCCTCATCCCGACCTCAGCGCACGGCACCAACCCCGCCAGCGCGGTCATGGTTGGAATGCAAGTCGTTACCGTTGCTTGCGATGCCAGTGGCAACATTGACCTCGCAGATCTCCGGGCGAAAGCCGATCTCCACCGCGATCATCTCGCTGCGGTTATGGTGACCTATCCTTCGACCCACGGCGTTTTCGAAGAAGGCATCCGCGACATTTGCGAGATCATCCACGCAGCTGGCGGTCAGGTTTACATGGATGGCGCCAACATGAACGCACAGGTTGGATTGTGCCGTCCGGGTGATTTCGGAGCCGATGTGTGCCATCTGAATCTCCACAAAACGTTTTGTATCCCGCATGGCGGCGGCGGTCCCGGAGTTGGTCCTATCGGTGTGGCCAAGCACCTCGCGCCCTTCCTGCCCGGAGACCCGCTTAAAAAAGGCAACGCTGTCGGCCCCGTCTCGCAGTCGAACCTCGGCAGCGCGAGCATTCTGGTCATTTCCTGGATGTATATCGCCATGATGGGCCCCCAAGCCCTTCGCGATGCCACAGTTGTCTCGATCCTCAACGCGAACTACATCGCCGCACGACTCGGCGCGCATTTTCCGATCCTCTACAAAGGCACATCCGGACGCGTTGCGCACGAGTGCATTCTCGATTTCCGCGAGTGGAAACAACGAGCCGGTATCGAAGTCGAAGATGTCGCCAAGCGTCTCATGGATTTTGGATTCCACGCACCCACGATGAGCTGGCCGGTCGCTGGAACACTCATGGTCGAACCAACAGAGAGCGAGTCCCTCTCAGAACTCGACCGCTTCTGTGATGCCATGCTCACGATCCATGCTGAGCTTGTTGCCGTCGAATCCGGCAAGCTCGACCGAGCAAACAACCCGCTCAAAAATGCCCCGCACACGGCTGCCTGTGTGACCAGCGATGAGTGGACGCGACCGTATCCCCGCTCCCAAGCTGCTTGGCCCGCGCCATGGCTCCGTCAGCACAAGTTCTGGCCGAGCGTCGCCCGCGTCGACAATGTCCACGGCGACCGCCATGTTTTCTGCAGCTGCCCGCCGCTTCTCGAAACTTAAGCCTGCTTACACAGGTTGCTTGCTTTTGCAGTCGGGATATTTCGCGCACCCCTCAAATTGCTGACCGGCATTCTTGCCGCTTTCCGCGGTGCGAAGGGCCATGAGCGAACCGCACTGCGGGCACTTTGGGGTGGGATCGCCCGGATCTGTCCGATCAGACGGATCCCACCGATCTTTTCGAAATTCCTGCGGGATGTGCCGCATGGCGCTGGCTTCCTCTCTGTCGCTCCTCCATTGCGGGAGTGGAAGTCCAGAAGCTTTTCGCAGAACCACACCGTATGATCGTGTCTGTTTGAAAGTTTGCGCTGGCACGGTGGCCTCCACTTCGGTGGCGCTTATCGAGGCGCTACCGTTTATCGTTTCACTGATCATTATCAAGGGCCTCCTGAGCGTGTATAATGCACTCGCAATTGCCGCAATGGCGAACCGCTCGCCGGGCCCGGTGCATGTGACGACATGGCAGAAGTTCATAGGCATCGTGCTGATCATCGGTGTCTCGATTGCCTGCCTGCGAAGCTCGCTTGTGCGAAGCGCTCTGCAGCCGGCTCCCCGTGTTGCCCGGATTCCGATGAACTCCGTAGCCGCACTGGTCGGGGTTCTCTTAAAGGTTCTGAGTTTACCCTTCCGCACCCTTGCGCGGCTTCTGAAGACGGGCTGAGCAGCGGGGGGGATTTGCCATCGCCCCAGCATGGCGGATGTTTTGTGGAGACACCAAACATCCTGATGAGAGAATTTGCGCCGAAGATTCCCAAAAAAAGACTGGAGGCCGTTGCTGCGACAGCTTTTGCCGTCCTCATGCTTCTTTTTGCGGCGGACAGTTGGTTCTCCCATGTCACAAGCCGCAACCTTCTCGACTCGATTGTCTGGGTCGATGCGAAACACGGTCAGCTTGATCTGGCAAAAGATGTGCAACTCGAGCTTCGGGGAGCCGAGTCCGCGCTGCGCAGCTATGTCATTACCGGCAACTCGGCGAAGCGTGATGAATACCTGAAAAAATCCGCTGCGATCATGGACGAGCGCTTTGCGAATCTGCTCGGCACGGCTACGGGTGATGAAAAAATGCTCCGCGAGCTCGATCGCATCGGGGGGTTGGTCCGGCGTTGGCTGGATCTGCTGAACGAGTCCCACATGGCCTATGAGAGTGGATCGGGGGGGCAGAATCCGATCCATCGCAGGGGCGATCTTGTTATGCAGCAAATCACGGCGGCGTTTCAGGAATTCGTGTCCCAGCAGCATCAAGTACTCCAGAGGCGGATTTTGGAGAGAAAAAATGAATCCGAGCGGCTTATGCATGCGATGGTTGCCAGCGGTGTGTTGGCGGTTGCCATCGTGGTGTTGGCGCTGACCGTGATTCTGCGCGGACTTTACCGGCACCGCGAGGCCGATAAAAAAATCCGCGCCAACCTCGAGGAGAAGGAGAATCTTTTGAAGGAGATTCACCACCGGGTGAAAAACAACCTGCAAATCATATCCAGCCTACTCTTGCTTCAGGCATCAAAATTGAAAGATGCCGAGGCGGCCGAGATTTTTGCCGAGTGCAGGGAGAGGATTCAATTCATGGCCCGCCTGCACGAGCAACTCTATACTTCGGGAAATCTGCAGCGGATCGAATTTGGAAAGAACCTCGCCGAAATCGCGGAAACGCTTTTGCATTCGCACGCGCCGACGGGATGTCAGCTCATTCTGGAGAAAAAAATCGAGCCGCTGGAGCTGGATGTGGATACTTCGCAGGCACTTGGACTGCTCTCCACCGAGTTGCTTCTGAATTCGCTCAAACACGCATTCATAGGCCGCAAGACCGGTATCATCAGTGTGGAACTCCACGCCGGTGCAAAAAATACCATGATCGTGAGTGATAATGGAGTCGGCCTCCCGGTGAACTTCGACACCTTGAAAAGCGGCCGCATGGGTATGAACCTTGCGCAGGCCCTTGCCAGACAGATTCGTGGTGAAGCGGAATTCACCAGCACCCCAGGTGGTGGAACCCGTGTGGTGGTGGGGTTTTCTCTTGAGCCTGCCTTGAAAACCACTGCGGCGGGGCGAAATTCTTACTATGGAAACGACACGCATATTAATCGCCGAAGATGAGGCGATCACCGCCGCTGCCTTGAAAAGTGAACTGCTCTCGCTCGGCTACGATGTGGTGGGGATCACGGACACGGCCGAGGATGTCGTGCGCGCCGCTGGCGACTTGAAGCCGGATGTCGTCTTCATGGACATCACTTTGAAAGGCGTGCTCGATGGCATCACCGCCGCTGTGGCGATTCGGGGACGCACCGGTGCGCCGGTCGTTTTTCTCACAGCGCACGCGGATGAAAAAACGATGAAGCGCTCTGTTTTCGCAGGACCTTTTGAATACATCTTGAAACCATTCACTCGAAAAGAGCTTCAAACCGCCGTGGAGGTTTCGCTCAAAAAGCGCCATGCAGAGCTTCAGAAACGGACGATGCTGCAAAGCTGTGCAGGTTAATCCCAGCCTCGCTTTTGCGCGCAGGTTCACCAAGGTTTGGCGGAATGGCAATCGATCCGGTCTGTGGCATGGAGGTGGAGGAATCCACCGGACTTCGCGGCGAGCGCGGGGATGAGGTGTTTTATTTTTGTTGTGAGCATTGCAGACAAAGGTTTTTGAAGCCCCCAGCTGAGCCCAAGCAGATCCCCTTGAATGCCATTTTCACCTGTCCGATGCACCCCGAAGTGCGGAAGGAAGGACCAGGAGATTGTCCGAAGTGCGGCATGGCACTGGAACCGCTCGAAGCCACTGTGGCGGATTCTGTAAGCGGGGAGCTCCAGGATATGACTCGGCGTTTCGTGGTCTCCGTCCTTTTTGGTCTGCCGGTTTTTATCTTGGCCATGGCGCATCTTGTTCCCGGGCTGGCCTCCCTTGGTGACAGCACACTCTCGCGGTGGCTACAGTTCCTTCTCGCCTCGCCGGTGGTGTGCTGGTGCGGAGCCCCATTTTTTCTGCGTGGCTGGAGGTCGGTTGCAGGCGGGCATTGGAATATGTTCACCCTCATATCCCTTGGGGTTGGGGCTGCGTTTCTCCTGAGTGCCGCTGCTATGCTGGCTCCGGAATTTTTTCCCCATTCGTTGCGCCATGGCGGTAAGGTGCCTGTTTACTTTGAATCCGCTGCCGTCATCATCTCACTCGTCCTCCTCGGGCAGGTGCTCGAACTTCGCGCGCGTGGTAGAACCGGGGGTGCGATTCGGGCGTTGCTGCATCTCGCCCCCCCCATCGCTTGTAGGCTCACGGAGACTGGTGATGTGGAAATTCCGCTCGCGCAGGTGCAGGTCGGCGACCGATTGCGCGTCTTGCCGGGTGAAAGCGTGCCTGTCGATGGCGTCCTGATCGATGGCCGTTCGAGCGTTGATGAGTCGATGATCACCGGCGAGTCGCTGCCAGTTGAAAAAAATGCAGGCGACAAGGTCTCAGCAGGCACAATGAACGGGTTGGGGACATTCGTCATCCGGGCGGAGCGGGTTGGTGGCGAGACGCTGCTCGGCCGCATCGTGCAAATGGTCGCCGCTGCCCAGCGCACACGCGCCCCGATTCAAGGCCTCGCCGACAAGGTGGCGGAAATTTTCGTTCCTGTGGTGTTGGGCGTTTCGATTGTCACATTCCTCGCTTGGATCTGGATCGGCCCGGAACCCAGACTCGCGCACGCCATCGTGAATGCCGTGGCCGTTCTCATTATTGCCTGCCCGTGCGCTCTGGGTCTCGCCACTCCGATGTCCATCATGGTCGCGGTCGGGCGAGGTGCGCGTGAGGGAGTGCTCGTGAGGGACGCCACCACACTCCAAGAGTTGGAAAAAATCACAACGCTCGTCGTGGATAAAACCGGAACACTCACCGAGGGCAGGCCCGAGATTGCTGACATTCTTCCTGTGGGCAGCATGGATTCAAAGGAAATGCTAGAACTCGTGGCATCCCTCGAGCGCAGTAGCGAGCATCCACTCGCGGGTGCTGTTCTTCAGGCCGCGCAGAGCATTTCTCTTTTGCCTGTCTCTAACTTCCTCGTCGTACCTGGAGGTGGCGTGGTCGGCGATGTCGCGGGGCACAGGGTCGCCGTCGGCAAGTTAGGCTTCTTGCAGAACGAAAACATCAAAGACCTCGAGTCACTCGAAGCCCAGGCGGCCAGGCTTCAAGAAGGTGGCAAATCGGTTCTCTTTGTCGCGGTGGATGGAATGGCCTGCGGGCTGATGGCCGTTTCCGACCCCGTCAAATCGACCACGGTTGCCGCATTGGACGATCTCCATGAGCTGGGGGTTAAAATTAACATGCTCACGGGCGACAACCAACGAACAGCCGCAGCTATCTCGCGCCAACTCGGGCTCGATTCGTTCGCCGCTGGCGTCGAACCCCTCGCTAAAGCGGCGTTCATAAAAAAACTTCGCGCCGACGGAGAGCACGTCGCCATGGCAGGGGATGGTATTAACGATGCTCCGGCTCTCAGCGTGGCCCACGTCGGAATCGCGATGGGCGATGGAACCGATGTCGCAATCCAAAGCGCTGGTATCACCCTCGTGAAAGGCGACCTGCGAGGCATCGCCCGCGCCATTCGCCTAAGTCGCGAAACCATGCGGAATATCCGCCAGAATCTTTGCTTTGCCTTTCTCTATAATGCGCTCGGGATACCCATCGCTGCCGGTGTTCTTTATCCGTTCTTTGGTCTTTTGCTCACTCCCATTCTGGCCGGCGCTGCGATGAGCTTGAGTTCCGTCTGCGTCATTGTGAATGCTCTGAAACTCGAGCGCACCAAGAGGGATCTCTAGCTGCTAATAAAAATCCCAAAAATTTTAACGAAAGTGTTGACTCCCGTGAAAGTTTCCCTACTTTCGGCTGTCCATCTTATGTCTAGAAAGTGCAGCATCACTGGGGCCAAGCCCGTTCGCGGATCCAAAATCCATCGTCGCGGTCTCGCGAAGAAAAAAGGCGGTATCGGCATGCACGTCACTGCCGTCACGCCTCGCTACTTCGAGCCGAATCTCAAAACCAAACGCGTCTGGGTTCCCGAACTCAAAAAATTTGTGACCGTCAAAGCCACCGCGCGTGCTTTTAAGACGCTCTCGAAAAATGGGGCCTACAAAACCCTGGCGGCCGCTGGACTGGTCAAATAATCCGCTGCACGCGTTTCTCAATCTTCTCTCCGTGAGGCCACCCCTTGCGGAGAGATTTCTTTTTTTAGGAACATGCCTTTGATCTCCGCATGATGGCAGGTGACAAATCCTCACTGCCCGTGCCATCTTCTGTCATGCCTTTGCTGGAGGTTCAGAATTTACGAACTTGGTTTCCCGTAATGGGAGGCGTGATGCGCCGCAAGGTCGGCGACATCCGGGCGGTGGATGATGTTTCTTTCACTATCGAGCCTGGACGCACCGTAGGATTGGTCGGGGAGAGCGGTAGCGGAAAAACCACAGTTGGCCGCACAATTCTCAAACTCATTCTCTCCACATCAGGTCGCGTTCTTTACAAGGGGCACGATATCCTGCCTCTATCGGAGCGGGATTTTCGTCCGCTTCGCCGTGAGATGCAGATGATTTTTCAGGATCCCTTCGGGTCGTTGAACCCGCGATTCACGATTGGCGAGATCATTGGCGAGGCATTGGAAATTCATTTTCCGCAAATGAACCGCTCGGACCGCGCCTCGCGTGTGGCCGATCTCTTGGGCTTGGTCGGGCTCAAGGCCGACATGATGCGGCGGTATCCCCACGAGTTCAGCGGCGGCCAGCGCCAGCGTATCGGTATCGCCAGAGCGCTCGCGGTCGAACCGCGCTTCATCGTATGCGACGAACCTGTGAGTGCGTTGGATGTGAGCGTCCAAGCCCAGATCGTCAATCTTTTGCAGGATTTGCAGGAGCAGTTTGGTATCGCTTACCTCTTCATCGCGCATGACCTCGCCGTGGTGGAACACATCAGCGACCATGTGCTCGTCATGCACCATGGAAAGCTTGTGGAGTCCGCAAGCGCCGAAGCGATCTACAACGATCCTCAAAACGAATACACCAAGACACTCCTCTCGGCTGTGCCGTCCATTACCTGATGCATCCTCTGCTCCGACATTTCCTGCGAATGAACTGGCCGCTCTTCGGTCTCATGATGGGTCTCTTGGCTTACGGGATTTATGCCATTCACAGCGCGACATGGATGAGGGATCAGGATTTTGCCAAGTCGCAGCTCATCTGGATCGTGATCTGCATGCCGATGTTTTTTATCGTCTCACTCATCGATTACCGCTGGGTGAGATTCGGTGCCATTCCTCTTTATGTGGCCAGTATTCTTGGCCTCGTGGCCACGATGTTCATCGGGGAAAAACGCTACGGGGCCCGCAGTTGGCTTGATCTCGGGCCTATGAGTTTCCAGCCTTCGCAGCTCGCAATCATTGCCGGCATTTTTACTCTCAGCCTCTTTCTCTCAAACACACGAACCATGCCGGCGTTTCTCCGCATCCTCTGCTGTGGAGCAATAGTCGGCGCGCCGTGGCTCATGATTCTCATCCAGCCGGATCTCGGGTCCTGCATCGTCTGGGTGCCTGTCCTGCTGGCCATGATGTTTGTCGGGCACATACCGAAACGCTGGCTCATTCTGATGCTTGTCATCGGCCTGGCACTCATTCCTCTCGTGGTCCATTTTGGCCTCAAACCCTACCAATACTCGCGCATCACCACATTTCTCGACCCCGAAGCCGACCCTCTCGGGGATGGATGGAATATCACACAATCCCTCGTCGCGATTGGTTCCGGTGGATTGGCCGGCAAGGGCTACAAGTCGCCGAATTCGCTCAACGCCCTTGGGTTTCTGCCGCACACAATTGTTCACAATGATTTCATCTTCTCCGTCATGGGCGAGCAGCATGGATTTTTTGGGGGCGTTCTTCTCATTTCCGCACTGGTGTTGCTTTTTCTCGTCATGCTGGGAATCGCCATCAATGCAGAGGACGACCTCGGACGCCTGCTCGCCGTGGGAATTACGATGTTGCTTTTCACCCATACCTTCATGAATCTCGGCATGACGATATCGCTCACACCTATTACCGGCTTGCCGCTCCCGCTCGTCAGTTACGGTGGATCGTTTGTCATGATCACTCTTCTGAGTTTTGCCATACTCCAAAGCATCTGGATCTACCGCCGTTCTCCGCGTTGAGTGGGCGAGGGATTTGTTTGTCGCTGGAGTGGAAAAAATTTAATCCTAATAATCGAATATGAAAAAAATACTCGTAACGGGCGGCGCTGGTTACATCGGCAGCATCTGCGTGGAGGAACTCATCAACCGGGGATTCGAAGTCTCTGTTTTTGACAACCTCACCGAGGGGCATGCCAAAGCGGTGGATCCCAGGGCGGATTTTTACCAAGGCGACCTCGCTGACCGTTCCGTTCTGCGCCATGCCTTTGGCGAAGCCAAGCCTGACGCTGTGATGCATTTTGCTGCCAATGCTCTTGTTGGCGAGTCGATGGTAAACCCGTCTAAATATTTCCGCAACAATGTCTCTTGCGGTATCAATCTTCTCGACATGGCTGTGGAATTCGGGGTCAAAAAATTCGTCTTCTCCTCCACATGTGCCACCTTCGGAATTCCCGAGCGCATGCCGATCGATGAGACGTTGCCGCAGCGCCCGATCAACCCTTACGGCGAGTCGAAGCTCATGTTCGAGTCGATCCTTCGCTGGTATCGCGAGATTCATAAACTTTCCTTCGTCGCCCTCCGCTATTTCAACGCGGCTGGTGCCTCCGAGAAGTTTGGCGAAGACCATCGCATTGAGACGCACCTGATCCCCAACATCCTCAAAGTCGCTCTTGGTCAGCGCGAGTCGGTGGATATTTTCGGCACCGATTACCCGACGCCTGACGGCACCTGCATCCGCGATTACATTCACATCCTTGATCTCGCCGAGGCACACATCCTCGCGGTGCAGTCTGAAAAAAGCGATTTCTACAATCTCGGCACAGGCGGAGGCACCTCAGTCCGCGAGGTCATTGAAACCTGCAAAAAAATCACTGGCCGTGACATCAAGGCCGTGGAAAAACCACGCCGCGCTGGCGACCCGCCTCGCCTCATTGCCGCCTCGGAAAAAATCCGCGCCGAACTTGGCTGGACTCCGCGCTTCCAAAACATCGTGCCGATCGTGGAAAGCGCCTGGGCTTGGCATGTGAAAAATCCGATTGGCTACGGCGACTAACTCCGCCCTTGATATCACCAAAGCGGATATTTACTGTCGCCTCCCCAATGAGGAAGTTCGTTCTCAGTCTTTGTCTGCTGGCTGCCCTTGTCCCCGTTCATGCCCAGTTCGGCAGTTTCGGTGACTCGCCTGTGGAGATCACGGCGGATGGCAATACGCGCTTCAACCAAGGCGTCGCCATCGCGGAGGACAATGTCCAGATTCACTACGGGAAATACAGCATCTTCTGCGACTATGCGGAATACAACCCGGACACACGCGATGTCCTGCTTGTAGGCAATATTCGCATTTACACTCCCGATCAGGTGCTGAGTGGTCAGCGGGCTTTATTCAACCTCGAGAGCAAGCAAATGCGGGCACTCGAATTCTCAGGATCTCAATATCCCGCGTTTTTCCGGGCTTTCAATTTCCGAGCCGTCTCACCCAAGGAATTCCGGATTCGAGATGCCTCCGTGACCACGCACGACTCTTCGCAGCCTGATTTTCATGTCCGCCCCCGCTCGATGCGATTCTACCCCGATAGTCGCGTCATCATGACGAATTCGACCCTCTATGTCGGCCAGACGCCGATTTTCTGGTTCCCCTACATCTACGCAAATCTTGACAGCACGGGCTTTGAAATCCTCCCAGGTTACGACTCGCGCTGGGGCGCTTATTTGCTCTTGGGTTATGGCTTTCCGATTGCGCCGGGTCTTGATGGTAAGGTCCGCTTTGAAGAACGCACGGAGTTTGGGCCTTCCGCCGGCATCGACCTCAACATGCAGTATGGTCCGGCAGATCGAAATTTCGGCAAGCTTCGCAGTGACTATGTTTTCGAGACGCAGAATGTGACTTCAGTCGAGGCCCCAGGCGAACCGGCGGAAACCAAGACCACTAACCGTTACCGCGTCGCCTTCCAGCAACGGCTTTTCCTGGCTGATGACATCTACGGAACAGCCGACATCAATGTGCTGAGCGATGTCGATTTTCTCGAGGACTTCTACCGCAAGGAATTCGCTACCGACCCCCAGCCTGACAACTCCCTCTCTCTGACAAAATGGGATGAAGTTTATACCCTCACGCTCCTCGGTCGCTGGCAGGTGAACGATTTTCAGGATGTGACGGAACGAAAGCCCGAGTTTGTTTTTGATTTCAAGCAGCAACCATTCTTCGGGCTTCCAGTCCAATACGACGGCGAGACCGGAGTGGCCTCACTGCGGAGGGCGTTTTCGAATAACCCTTCCTTCGGAGAAACCGAATTTCCCGACTACTCAGCCACCCGCTTCGATACATTTCACCAATGGTCCCTCCCATCGAACTTGCTTGGCTGGCTTACCGTCACTCCGAAGGTTGGTATCCGAGGCACCTATTATAGCCAGAGCGGTTCGTTTGCCAGCCCTTCCACGGGAAATACGGCCATCGATCCTATCACAGGCGAAGTCACCACTCTGGAGCAAACCGACAACAGCAACCCCCTCAACAATCCCTCTCCGACACTGGACACCAAGGGCGGCGTCTTCCGTCCCATCGCGAACTACGGACTCACTGTTTCCACGAAAGTGTCCCGCGCCTTCGAGCAGGTGCAGAGCCGTTGGCTTGGCCTCGATGGTTTGAGGCATGTTGTCGAGCCGTATTTGAATTACTCGGGCGTTTACAATATGGGGGAGAGCCCTGAAGACATCTACCAGTTCGACCGGGTCGTTCAGTCGACGCAGCTCCTGCCGATTGATTTTCCGCAATTCACTGCCATCGACTCGCTGGATACTTGGAATATCACACGCCTTGGTGTTGGTCAGCGTCTGCAGACTCGGCGCAACAACGCAACCTATCAGTGGTTTTCACTGAATTCGTTCGTTGATGTGAATTTTGACAATCCTTACTCGGATGCGCCGATCTCAAACTTCTTCAATGTCGTTCAATTCAATCCTGTCCCATGGAGCGCCCTCTCCGTGGCGTCTCAGCTTCCAATGGTTACGGAAGGCTTCACCGAGGTGAATACCAACCTGAGCTTCATGCCGACGCGTGATTTCCGCTTCTCGGTCGGTCACCGTTATATCGATGGGAATCCCAATTTCTCGGACAACAGTCAAGTCGACTTCTACGCCTATTGGCGCATCAACGACAACTGGAGCGTGAGCCTTTACGAGCAATACGAATTCGTTTCTCAGGTCTTGCAATACCAGCGCTATTTCATCAACCGCGATCTCACCAGTTGGGTGGCATCGATCGGCGCTGAAGTCCGCGACAACGAAGGCGGGGATCGAGAAGTCGGCTTTCTTTTGATGATGACACTGAAGGACGCGCCTCAGATCAGCCTGCCCTTCGGCTTCAGTCCCGGCCCGACGGATCAGCCTGCGGGTGCGGTTGATTGATTTTCTATACACAAAAACAACACATGAAACTCTGTATTATTGGTTCAGGATACGTCGGATTGGTCTCAGGTGCCTGCTTCGCTGAAGTCGGCCACACGGTCACTTGCGTGGACAACAATGAGAAAAAAGTCCAGCAACTGCTCGCCGGAAAAGTTCCCATCTACGAGCCTGGCCTTGAGGAGTTGATCCATCGCAATGTGGCCGCAAAGCGTCTCAATTTTACTACGAGCACCGAGGAGGGCGTGGATAACTCCGATGTGGTGTTCATCGCTGTTCCCACACCGCCGCAAGCCGATGGCAGCGTCGATCTGTCCTACATCGAGAAGGTGGCCCGCGAGATCGCTGCAGTCCTCAAGCAGGGTCAATACCGCGTCATCGTGGACAAGAGCACCGTCCCGGTTAAAACCGGTGAGAAAGTCGCAGACACGATCCGCCGTTACAATAAAACCGGCGCCGAGTTTGATGTGGTGAGTAATCCCGAGTTCCTCCGCGAAGGTTGCGCCGTGCCCGATCTCATGAAGCCCGATCGCATCGTCATCGGCGGCAACAGCGAGCGGGCCGTCGCTCTCATGCAGAAAATCTACGAGCCATTCATGGCCCCCGTGCTTGTGACGGATATCAACTCTGCCGAGTTGATCAAACATGCCGCCAATTCCTTCCTCGCGCTCAAAATCTCCTACATCAACGCTGTGGCCCGCATCTGCGAAGCCAGCGGAGCGGATGTCGAGAAGGTTGCCGACGGCATTGGTATGGACCGCCGCATCGGACGCAATTTCCTGAATGCCGGCATCGGCTATGGGGGATCCTGCTTCCCGAAGGACATCGCCGCTTTCATCGCCATCAGTGAAGATCTCGGCGTCCCGTTCACGCTTCTCAAAGAGGTCGAAAAAATCAACTTCAGCCAGCGCGAGCGCTTCCTCGACAAGATTCGCGAAGCCCTTTGGGTGCTTAAGGATAAAAAAATCGCCGTCTGGGGCCTCACCTTCAAGCCGGATACAGACGATGTCCGTTCTTCTGTGGCGATCGATGTCGTGAGCGACCTTGTCTCGGAAGGCGCCGATGTCACGGTTTACGATCCCAAGGGCACCGAGAAGGCGCTTGAGTTCAAGCTTATCGACGGAGCCCGAGTGGCCAACTCGCCTCTTGAAGCCGCCAAGGGAGCCGAGGCCCTCATCATCGCCACCGAGTGGAAGGAATTCACCACGGTCGATCTCTCCGAGCTGCACAAGGTCATGCACACGCCGCTCATCTTCGACGGACGCAATATCCTGGCTCCTGAGACCGTTCGCGCGGCCGGCTTCCGCTACACCAGTATCGGCCGCAGCTAAGCCACCAGAAATTTCTCCAGCTTGGCGCGCAGATCCTCGCGTGCCCGGAAGAGGAGGCTTTTTACGGATGGAACCGTCGTTTCCAAAACGGCGGCAATCTCCTCGTAGGGCGTATCCTCGTAGCGCCGCAGAATGAGTGCCAGTCGCTGTTGCTCGGGTAGCGTCGCGATGGCTGCTTCGATGGCGTCTTGCAATTCCTTTTCCTGAAGCTCGCGTCCCGGCTCAAGCGATGCGGTATCGTGAATCTCGCGCGGTGATCCATCTTCATGCTCCATTGGCAAAAGCCGGGCCCGCCCGCGTCGCCGTGTTTCGTTGAAAACCAAGTTGCGCGTGATCGTCAGCAACCAGGTGGTGAATTTCGCAGTCGCCATGTAACGCGGCGCACTCTGCCACACGCGGATGAAAACCTGCTGCGCCAAGTCCTCGGCGGTGCTTGCGTCTCCCAGCATTTTGGCAATCGTGCCGATGACCCGCGACTGGTGCCTCTCGATCAGCTCCTCAAAAGCGCGTTCATCACCCGCCGCCGTGCGCTGCATGAGTTCGGCTTCGTCGGGGGGCATTAGAAAATTTTTCCGCCACCCGTGATCAGGCGCGCGCGGAAGGTTTGAAAAGATTCCCCGAACTCGCTGCGGATCCACTCCTCAATCCCTCCGCCTCCATCGCGAAGGATGGCGAAAATCGTCGAACCCGAGCCGGACATCATTGCTGCTGAAACACTGGGATGTTCCCTCAGCGCGGCCTTCAGCACTGGTAAAAGCAGATATTTAGAGAACACGGGCGCTTCAAGGTCGTTCATTAAGGGGATGGAACCATGGAACTGCTGAAAAGTTGCTGCAGTTTTTTCCGAGCCGGCCAAAGCCTGATACGCCCACGGAGTGGGAATCGGAAATGGCGGCTTCACCAGAAGGATATCCCCAGCGGGTAATCCCTTGAAAGGTTCGATGTTCTCGCCCCGGCCGCGGCAGATGGCCGGCTGGCTGCGAATGAAAAATGGGATGTCCGATCCGAGAGTCGAGGCGATGCATTCGAGTTCCTCCGGGGGAATGTTTGTCGCCAGCACACGGTCGAGCGCCACAAGCACCGCTGCCGCATCACTGCTGCCGCCGCCAAGACCGGCACCATGCGGAATGTTTTTTTCAATATGAATCTCAATGCCGAACTTCAGCCCGGTGTGTTTGGCAAAAGCCACAGCCGCTTTGTGGGCGAGGTTCGAAGCGTCCGACGGCACGCTCGGGTCGGTGCAGGTGAGGTAAATGTCGCGGTCGGTTCGCAATCTGATTTCCAGCCGGTCGACTAGACTGATCGGTACCATGAGGGTTTCGATCTCGTGGAATCCGTCTTCGCGTCGTCCTAGCACGCGGAGCGTGAGGTTGACTTTGGCTGGGGCGTCAATTGTCATGCGCGTCGAACTATCCGCGAATGACTGCATCCGCCAAAGAAAAAATCATCGTTGCCGTGGACGCTCCCGACGCATCCTCGGCCCTCCGCCTTGTCGAACCCCTAGCCGGCGAGGGCTGCCTTTTTAAAATCGGACTCCAGCTTTTTACTGCCGAGGGACCCTCGATCGTGTCGAAACTTCAATCCACCGGCGCCCGGATTTTTCTCGATCTCAAATTTCACGACATTCCCAACACCGCCCGCGAGGCCGTGCATTCCGCCGTTCGCTTGGGTGTGGATATGACAACCATTCACCTTTGCGGCGGTCCGCAGATGGTTTCTGAGTCCGTCGCGGCAGCAAAGGAATCCCAAACCCTCGTCCTTGGCGTGAGTGTGCTCACCAGCATGGACGATGAGTCCCTTCGCGCCGTCGGCGTGCCGCGCATTGCCGAGGAGCAGGTCCTCCACCTCGCAGAAATGGGCCTTCAATGCGGACTGCGCGGCATCGTGGCCAGCCCCCTCGAAATCCGCCCGCTGCGCGAAAAATTTGGCAGCAGCCTCGTCATCGTCACTCCCGGCGTGCGTCCGGTGGGAAGCGATGTCGGTGACCAGAAACGCATCATGACTCCGGGTGATGCCGTGCGCGCCGGAGCAGACTATCTCGTAATCGGACGCCCGATCACCGGGGCTTCATCGCCGCTGGAATCCCTCCGCGCCATTGCCGCCGAAATGCAGGCAGCACTGTGAGTGCTTAGGGCTGCTTGGAGTGGCTGAAGTGAACGCGGTGTAAAATCCGGTGCACGACCGGTGTGGCGAGAAGGCCAACAGTCAACACCACCACAAGTGTTCCGAAGAGACAGTAAAGGGAGGAGAAAATCTTCAGCGCATTGGAGGAGTCGCGCTCGGTGTAGAGCGGTCCCGCGCCGCTCAGCAACATGCAGCTCTCAAGAAAGGCATCCACCCAGTTCAGTTTGCCAATCAGCATGTAGCCCGCCATCCCCACGCACAGCGCAAAAAATACCAGCATCAGGCCAAGCAGAAATTGCTGAAAAACCCGGCCAATAAAAACCCGCTCGGAAGCCAGTGGCTCCGTATGGTGTTCCCAGAACATCATCTCTCTCTGTGGCCCCGTTTCGGTTTCCCGTCAAATGGCGACTCAATCCAGCATCCGAAAGGTATCCGATTCTTGGATACTCCGGATGAATGCCGCCGCAAGCTTCGCGGCATTTTTGGCATCTGCGAGCGAGATCATTTCCACCGGGGAGTGCATGTAGCGGAGTGGCACCGAAATGAGCCCGCAAGCGACGCCATCGCGGCTTGTGTAGATCACATCGGCATCCGTGCTCGTGCTGCGCGATACGGCTTCGTGCTGGAGTGGGATTTTGTGCTTCTCGGCGACTTCGATAAGTCGCTGCATGACGAGCGGGTGGTTTGCCGCCCCGTGGGAAATGGTCGGGCCTTTGCCGAGTTCGACAAGACCGTGTTCCTTCACATTGATGCCCGGCGTGTCCGTCGCGTGCGTGACATCAAACACAATCGCGACGGATGGCCTGATCCGATGCGCCGCCATCTGGGCGCCCCGGCAACCGATTTCCTCCTGCACGGCATTGACAGCATAGGTCGAAGCGTGAGGCCGTTTTTTGTCCGCGTGGAGGTCGGCAAGAATATTCGCCAGGATGACCCCCCCGATCCGGTTGTCCAACGCGCGCCCGACGATGAGTCCATCGGAAAACTCGATCGCGTCATCGACAAAGACAGCCGGCGTTCCGACACGGATACCGAGCTTTTCCACATCCTTCGCCGAAGACGCTCCAACATCGATGAAGAGTTCCTTCCACTCAGCGGGTTTATCCTTCGAAGTATCCCGCAAGTGAATGGCCGTATGGCCGATCACGCCCTGCACAACTCCCTTCGATCCAAAAAGCCTGATCCGCCGCGCCGAGGCCAGCGTGCGGTCGGAGCCCCCGATCGGCCCAAAGGCAAGAAAGCCCTTCTCATCAATATGCCTCACAATAAATCCAATCTCATCCGCATGCGCCTCCAGCATCACCCTCGGAGCCTTCGCGTCCGACCCCTCCAGCACAGCCCACGCATTCCCGTGCGGATCCGACTCAACCCGGTCCGCATGCGGAGTCACATTTTTGATCCAAAGCCGCTGTCCATCTTTCTCCCATCCCGAAGGACTGGGCGTGGCAAGAATTTCAAGGAGGTTTTTCGTTTTCATAAAAATGGAGTTCACACTTAACAGAACACCTACCGCATCGGCAAACATTCCGCCTTTGCGCGGAAAAACACGGCGCCGACAGAGTAGCACCCTCCAATCGCGCCGTTGAGGGACGACCTCCGTGTCGTCCGATTTTTGCGAGGCGAAGTTCCGCCATCTCAAGCCCATGCTTGACTCGATACGTCAGTTTATGTGGTATCCCGCGCGATGCGCCGCGCTAATCGTTTTATATTTGTCTTTTTTGCTGCTTGTGGCGGCTTATTTTCGGCTGCCATCGACTCCGGCGGCGGTGTGGCATTGCTGGGTGGTGGAGCTAAGGCATCGTCCAGAAATAACTTGATTCTATTTTTCCCGATGCTACAAGGCGTGCATGGCCTCGTTGCCGCCTTTGCTGGCTCCAATCCAAAAACGT
>JBILBH010000063.1:0-13632 GCA_044353785.1 Terrimicrobiaceae bacterium | reverse complement strand
GGTGGGGGCGGAGGCGGGGGCAGGGAAATCATGACCGGGCCGGAGGATTTTTTCTTTGGGGCCGATTTGGGTGCGCCAATGAAGTAAACGCCCAACGCAACGATGAGAACGCCACCAAGGATGATCTTGATTTTGTGCTTCGCAAAGAAACTCGGCTCGTCTTCTTCTTCGTCGGGCATGGTCTTGGGTTACTTGGGTGCTTGCGTGGCGAGGCCGATTTGCTTGATGTCGAGGCGTCCCAGCACGTCGAGGACTTCCATGACCATCATGTATTGTGTGGCGCGGTCGCCGCGGACCACGACGGGGAACTCGGGCACCTTGGATTTATGCTCGCTGAGCTTGGCTTCGAGCTCGGCAACCGTCACCGGCACGGTGTCGAGGAAGAGTTTGCCCTCGTTATTGATGGTGATGGATTTTCCTTTGGGTCCGCCGAGGGCGGGGGCCTTGCTGCCTTTCGGGAGGTCGATTTTCACGCCTTGGACTCCTGCTGTGGTCATGATGATAAAAATCAACAAAAGCACGAGGTAGAGGTCTACCATCGGGGTCACATTGATGTCGTCGAAGGATTTGTCGTCGCCGGCGTCCATGGTGGGTTATTTGCGTTTGATGAGGCCGTCCATGATGGCGGCGTTCTCATCACCTTTGGTTTCCTCGTAGCGGGCTGCCTCCTCTGGGGTGCGGATTTGGCGGATGGGCACCGTGAGGGCGGCATCGAGTGGAGTCGGGTAAAACTCGGCGACCTTGGCGACGAACTCGTCGATGAACACCTGCATAGCTGAGACGGTGTGTTTGATACTGGTATTCAGGAAGCTATACATGAAAAGCGCCGGAATCGCGACCAGCAGGCCGACTGTGGTGGCGAGGAGCGCGCTGGCGATACCGGGTGCGATCGAGTTCACATCCACCTCGCCGGATTTTGCGATGATGGCGAAGGTGATCATAACACCCACGACAGTTCCGAGCAGACCGACATAGGGTCCGCCGGCGATGCTGGTGGTGAGGTAAACAAGGCCGTTACCCAAGCGGTGCTGCTCGTGCACCAGTGCGGCATCCAATGATGCGCGGATGGCCTGGATGGAGCGAGCGGAGAGGCCTTGGCCCTTGTTTTTTCCAAAGCCCAGACGGTGGCGGATTTCCTCCGATCCGACATGGTAGATGTGGTAGAGGGGTGAGTCGGCGAGCAGCGTGAGGCCTTTTTTGCCAATCTTGCCGCCGAAAGTTTTTGAGGACTCGGGGTTGTCGAGATCCATGGCCGTGAGGTCGGTGGCGACATCCTTCCAGAGGCGCTGGAATTCATCGTTGCCTTTTTTGATTTTGCCGAGGTTGACAAATTTGACAAAGGCAACGGTCCAGCCGGCGGCCATCATGATCACGCAGACTCCGATGGCGATCCAGCCGTCGAACATCATGTTCTTGGCGATGTCGCCGAAGAGCATGACATGCTCCATGGCTCCTCCATGGCCACCGCTGCTCGCGCCGCCTTCGCCCTCGCCGTGGGCGATGAGCTTGGTGCTGGCTTCGTTGCCGGCTTGGCCGGTGTAGGCGAGTTGCACCCAGCCTGCGGGACGGGCGGTTTTCGAGAGGCTGAACTCGTCAATCTCGCCAATGAGGCCGTTTTTGCCATCCGCATCAGCGCCGAGCGTGGCCTCGCCCACGATGGCGGGGAGACCTGCCGCGACGGAGGAATATTCTTTGCCATTCACATAGAGGCGGGTGGCTGTGCCATCCGAGACAACGGCGATATGGGCCCATACATTTGGCGCGACCGGGTCGGCCGGGGTGGATTTTGAAGTGCCGGAGGCGGATTTGATGACAACAACGGGTGCGCCGGTTTCGAAAGCAATCTGGAAGCTGGCGGAGTCATCGCCCCAATCGAAGAGGACGCCTTTTTCATTGAGCGTGGATTGCTTCAACCATGCCGTAAGAGTGAAGGGTTGGTCGGCATCGGCGCGGAGGGATTCCGAGCCGGGAATTTTGGCGGCGGTGTTGCCGAGGAGGCGCATGCCAGGGCCGATGAGCGCGCCCTCGGAGAGCGTGCCGCCGGATGTTGCATTGTTGGCGTTTTTTGTGGCGTCCTTCGGTGTCGCTGCGGTGAAGTTGTAAGCGAGTATGGTATCGGAATCATAGGCTGCGAGCGGATCAGCGGCTTCTTCGGCGGTGATCTCTGCATTGCCGCTGTAGAGCCAGATTTTGGTCTGTGCGCCTGGTTTGATGTCGGGGACTTTGACCCAGACGAAACCTTCGTTCATGAGGGCGTCCCATTTTTCAATGCGGGAATCGAGAGGCGTCTTGTCATCCTCGGTCACGAAGCGGATGTCGGTGCCGTCTTCTTTGGCGGTGGAGAAATCGAAGTTTCCTTGGTGGAGACGCAGAAGGATCGTGGCGGTGCCGACCGGGTCGCTGATTTCGAACCCTGTCTTGCTGGTATCGATGGTGATGGATTTGCGCGCGGTCCAATCTTTGTTCCACCAAGCGTGGGAATTCGCTGTGACGGAAACAAAGGCCGTGGCGGCGAGAAGAGTTGTTCGGATGAATGCGGTTGTTTTCATATCGTGCGGTTACAGTTCTGCGGAGATGCTGAAGGAGAAGAGTGGTTGGTAGGCTTCGGATGGCGCTTGGGTAACCTGTGGAATGCCGATAAAGAAATCGCCATTGATGTGGTCCACGAGGCGAATGCTTGTGCCGAAGCCGTAGCTCCAGAGGTTAAAGGTCGAGGTCTGCTCGGGGAGGGGATCGTTGAGCATCGCGTAGCCGGCGTCGATGAAGACGAAAAGCCTCCACTCATTTCCCTTCGGGAGCCAGCCGAGAAGAGACGGGGTGCGGAATTCCAGAGTGCCAGCAATGGCGTTGTCACCTGTGACCACAGCTTCCAGGTAGCCACGCACGGTGGACTGCCCGCCGAGGCTGTATTGCTCGGTATCCACGAGCGGATTTGCCGTTGCCTGACCCTGCACCTCCCCGAAGAGTTGGAAATCCCATGGCAGCTTCTGCGTGTGGGCGAGGTTGCCGCGCAGGTAGAAAAAGTTTGCATTCGCGTTGTAGCGGCGGTTGTCGAAATCAATCGCCTCCTGCGTGCCCGTTCCGCGAAAGCTGAAGGTCACGCCGGCACCGAACTCGGTCTCGTAGTGTTTGCCGATCGAGCTGGCATTGTAGTTGATTGAGAATGGCCAGTAGTTGAGGGGACTGGAGATGGTCTGGTTGCCCACGACGAGGTCTTGAGCGAAGTCCTTGTAGTCGACTCCCATGCTGGCCGAGTGGTAGAAGCCGGTCTTCGCTGGCAGGTTGAAAAGGAATCGTCCGCCGTAGATTTCGCCGTTTCCAAGCGAGTCGGTGCCGCCGAGTGTGGAGACCTCGCTGTTCTGGCGCGTGGCTTGGAGCATGAGCGCAACCCAGTCGATGGATGGGGTGCGGGCGATGTAGTAACCGGAGAAAATGAGGGCATCGCTTGGGCGTTGGGGGGCGATTTGGAATCCCGCGCCGATGGTGTGACCCATCTGCCAGAGGTTGTCATAGCGCACCGAGGCGTCGAGGCGCAAAGGTGTCGTGTTCGCACTGTAGCGGTTGTTCAACTCCACGCTGCCGTGCAGCGGGAACTTGTCTTTCACAGTCAGCTCCACATCGACTGTTCCCGGGGTTTTTCCAACGGCAAGGGAGGGAGTGACTTGCAGGTCAGCAGTCTGGTTGAGGGCGATGATATCGCGTTGCACATCATTAAAATTCGGCACCGTGCCCTCTGCGAGCGCGGGGGCCATTTTTTTGATCTTCTCGATATCGAAAAACCGGGAACCCCTCACGCGCAAGCGGCCGACAGTCGCCTCGGTGACCTGTAGAACGATGACGCCTGTGTTAATGCCCTGAGGCGGCACGGAGACGGAAACCGTCTGGTAGCCTTCATCATGGTAGGCTTTCTCGAGCGCCATGCGGGCATTTTCGACATTCTCTGGCGTTCGACCGGGGCCAAGATGTTTGTAAACCGCCTTGTCCACCGCAGCAGTGGGGAGCGTCTTCGAGCCCACCACGCGGAATTCGCGGATGAGAAAAGTCTGCGGAGGCTCGGGATCCATGACTGGAGGCGGCTCCTCATCGATAGAATGATTCGTGTCCTGCGCGGCCAGGTGGCCGGACAGGACGACTGAGACACCTAAAACCCAGTGAAGGATCAAGCGCCTGAAGCGGATGGTGTGAGAACTCCGAATCATTGAGCGCGGTAGGTGATCAGTCCGGTCTCGAATCCGCAACAGGGGTAATGTTACGATCTCGTCACAAAGAAAGTGGGCTTGCTCACATGATTTTGGGTGACCGCTTCCTCAGCAAAAAGACAAGTCGCGAAGAATCTATCAAAGGGGAAGCATTATGAAACAGGCGGAGGCGCTGCCTCCGCCTGTTCCTGTTGCACTGATTCTCACACCAAGTGCACTATATTGAAATATTGTGCAGCCCAGTGATTGCAATGTGACGCATGTTACAAATTCGTAACCTTGGAGAAATTTTTGCTAAAGATCGTGGCTTGCGATCTGCGCGAGAGTCCGATCCTTTTGTGATAAAAAAATCAAAAAGAACCGAGCCTCTCGAAATTTTAAAAATCTCCAGGCCCGCCCGCAGAAGGAGCTTTATGCGGGGAGGAGTGGTAAAACGGGAATAAAGAAATGGCGACGCCTACGGGAATCGAACCCGTGCACCAGCCGTGAGAGGGCTGTGTCCTAACCGCTAGACGAAGGCGCCGTGTCAGGATGAAAGAACCTAAGCGCCGGTGCCGCTTTGACAAGGGGAAAATCCTGTTTTTCGCGGGCGTCGACGCCTTGGCCGGTTTTCTATTTTGCGACGATGTTCACGAGTTTTCCAAGGACCACGACGACTTTGACGATGGTTTGTCCTGCGGTGGCTTCCTGGATTTTTGCGCTGGCGAGGGCGGCTTTTTCGATTTCCTCCTTGGTGGCTTCCTTGGAAAGGACGAGGCGCTCGCGGACTTTGCCGTTCACCTGCACGGCGAGTTCGACTTCGTTTTGGACGAGGAGGGATTCGTCATGCACAGGCCAAGGTTGCTTGGAGGCGAGGCCGGTAAAGCCGAGGCGGTTCCAAAGTTCCTCGGCGAGGTGCGGCGCGAAGGGGCTCAGGAGCGGAAGGAGGATGCGAAGCGCCTCCAGCGGACGCGGCTTGGCGTTCACGAATTCGTTGGTGAAAACCATCATTTGCGAGATTGCCGTGTTGAAGGCGAGCAGGCGGATGTCGGAGGTCACCTTCTTGATGGTCGCGTGGGCGACGCGGAGTTGCTGTGAGGTGAGCGAAATCTCGGCGAGGTCGCTGGAGAGGATCCATTCGCCTTCTTGGTTTTCCTCCATGGCCAAGCGCCAGACGCGGGCGAGGAAGCGGTAAACGCCTTCGACGCCTTTCATACTCCAAGGTTTCATCTGCTCGAGCGGCCCCATGAACATTTCGTAGAGGCGGAGGGAGTCGGCGCCGTATTCGGAGATCACGCTGTCGGGCGTGATGACATTACCCCGGCTCTTGGACATTTTTTGGCCGTCGGGTCCGAGGATCATGCCTTGGTTGACCAAACGCTGGAACGGTTCAGGCGTTGCCACATGGCCGAGATCATGGAGGACCTTGTGCCAGAAGCGGGCGTAGAGAAGATGGAGCACGGCGTGTTCGGTGCCGCCAACATAGAGGTCCACGCCCCCGGGTTTGGCATTGCGCGCCATCCAGTATTCGTCGGCATCCTTGCCGATGAAGCGCTCGGAATTTGTGGCATCGCAGAAGCGCAGGTAATACCAGCACGAACCCGCCCATTGGGGCATGGTATTGGTCTCACGCTGCGCGGAATCCGAGTATTTCAACCACTCGAGAGCCTTACTGAGTGGCGGTTCCGGCGTGCCAGTGGGTTTGAAATCCTCCATGTCGGGTTGGATGACGGGGAGTTCGTCATGGGTCAGTGCGCGATGGCGTCCGCCTTCCCACACGATGGGGAATGGCTCGCCCCAGTAGCGCTGGCGGGAGAAAAGCCAGTCGCGGAGCTTGTAGTTCACCGTGCCGCGTCCGAGAGCCTTCTCCTCCAGCCAAGAAGTGATCTTTTGCTTGGCCTCAGCGGTCGGTAGGCCGTCGAGAAAACCCGAGTTCACTGCCACACCTTCGCCCGCAAAGCAGGAGGAGGCGTCACTTGCTGAGCCGCCGCGCACCACCTCGCGGATGGGAAGTTGGAATTTGGTGGCGAATTCGTGGTCGCGCTCGTCGTGGGCGGGGACGGCCATGATGGCTCCAGTGCCGTAGCCCATGAGGACATAGTCGGCGATCCAGACGGGGATTTTGTCGCCATTGACGGGGTTGATGGCGAAGGCACCGGTGAAGACGCCGCTTTTTTCCTTGTTGAGTTCGGTGCGGTCGAGGTCGCTTTTCGAGGAGACCGAGGTTTTATACTTTTCGACAGCTTCGCGCTGGTCGGCAGTGGTGATGGCAGTCACGAGCGGATGCTCCGGTGCCAGGATCATGTAGGTCGCACCAAAGAGCGTGTCCGGGCGGGTCGTGAAGACCTCCACGTCGCACTGTGCGTTTTCGATTTGAAATTTGACCAAGGCCCCCTCGCTGCGGCCGATCCAGTTTCGCTGGAGAAGTTTGATGCCTTCGGGCCAGTCGAGACCGTCGAGGCCATCCAGAAGCCTCTCCGCGAAGGCGGTGATGCGCAGCATCCATTGGCGGAGCGGACGGCGTTCGACGGGAAAGCCTCCGACTTCGCTCTTGCCATCGACGACTTCCTCGTTGGCCAAAACGGTGCCGAGTTGCGGGCACCAGTTGACCGGCATTTCCGCGACATAGGCGAGGCGGACGGAGTCGGGATCCTCGCCGGTGTAGGTCGAGATCGGTTCGGCCTTGCGCGTTGTGGGGTTGAACCAGGCGTTGTAGAGTTGGAGGAAAATCCACTGCGTCCAGCGGAAATAGCCCGGGTCGGTGGTGCTGACCTCGCGGTTCCAGTCGTAGCTGAAACCCACGGCCTGGAGTTGGCGGCGGAAGTTGTCGATATTGCGGGCCGTGGTGACACGCGGGTGTTGGCCAGTCTTGATGGCGTATTGTTCCGCAGGCAATCCGAAGGCATCCCAGCCCATGGGATGGAGTACATTGAAGCCCTGCATCCGATGAAACCGCGCGAGGATGTCCGTGGCTGTGTAGCCCTCGACATGGCCCACATGAAGCCCGTCGCCGCTGGGGTAGGGGAACATGTCGAGAATGTAGTATTTCGGCTTGGAGGCGTCGAAGTCGGCATCGCCCGGATTGGCTGCGCGGAAGGCTCCAGCCTCCAGCCAGTGCTGTTGCCAGCGGGGTTCGAATTCAGAAAACGGATACTGCTTGCGCTGCGTGCTCATTTTGGAAAAAGGCGCAGCTTATGTGGAATGGTCCGTGCCTGCAAACCGATACGCGGGGTCAAATGGCGTCCGAAGGATTGACCACAGAGCGCACAGAGAACAGCGGGTAAGGCGAGAGCTGAGGGCGAGCTTTTTAAAATGGGATTTTAAAATGGGATTTCGCCATCTTCGGTGTTTGCCGAGGGGAAGGCACGAGGAGCCTGGGTGACTTCCCAGCATTCCAAAAGGGATTCCGGCACTTCGCGGAGGAAGCGGGAAGGAGAGTGGAACGATTGGTCGTAGCCGGCGCCGAGGCGCATCTCGGGGTAGGTGAGGTAGAGTTCGTCCATGCAGCGGGTCACGCCGACATAGAAAAGACGGCGCTCCTCCTCAAGTGCGCGAGGGTCTTCGATGCTGCGACTGCTTGGAAACATGCCATCGGCGAGCCAGATGAGAAAGACCACTTTCCACTCGAGGCCCTTGGCTTGGTGGAGTGTGGAGAGGGTCACTTTCTCGTTTTCAGCCGCTTCGGAAAAGGCACTGGCCGTTTCCAAGCTGCCCAGCAGGGCGAGTTGAGAAAGGAAGTCGGCTGTCGTTTCAAATTGTCCAGCGAACTCCTGCAGTGTGATGAGGTCTTCGTGGCGGGCGTCGTAGTTGGGAAATTTCTCCTTCATGTAGTCCTCGTAAACGGCGAAGAGGACGCGCGAGATCATCTCGGCTGGCTTCATCGGGCCCTCGGCGGGCGCGAGTTCGATCAGGGTGTGGATGAATTGATCCCACGATTTCTGCGCTTTGGTAGGAACTTTGAGGCTCGCGAGATCTTTGAAATGGGTTTTTCCATCGAGGATCGTCGAAGTCTTTTGCCAAAGCGTCTCGGCGGTTTTGTTGCCGATGCCTGGTTGCATGCGGATCATGCGTTTAAAGGCCGTCTCATCGCGCGGGTTGACGGTAAATTTCAGGAATGCGGCGACATCCTTGATGTGGGCCTGCTCGAAAAAGCGAAGCCCGCTGGTGATGCTGAAAGGAATGCCGCGTCGGGTGAACTCGAGTTGCATCTCCATCGAATGGTAGTGGGCACGGTAGAGAACGGCGATCTGCTCGAGCGGCACGCCCTCGTCGGAGAGTTCCATGATGCGCTGTGCAACGAAGGCTGCCTGTTGGTTGTTGTTCGGCAAGGCAACAAGCGCGGGCTTGACCGGATGGGGTTTGCGCACGGGCGCGAGGTTTTTAGGAAATTGATTCTCGTTCGTGAGAATGGCGGCGTTGGCAACATCCAGAACGCCGGGCACGCTGCGGTAATTCGTTTCAATTTTAAAGACCTGCGCTCCAGGGTGGGTCTCTGGAAATCGCAGGATGTTTTCGAAGTTCGCCCCGCGCCACGAGTAGATGCTTTGGGCGTCGTCGCCTACGACCATCACATTCCCATGGTGTGCGGCGAGGAGGTCGATCAGTTCCGACTGGAGGCGGTTGGTGTCCTGATACTCGTCGACGAGGATGTGCTGGAACTGGTGCTGGTATTGCGCAGCGATGTCGGGCTGGATCAGGAAAAGCTCAAGCGTCTTGGCCAAGAGGTCGTCGAAGTCCATCGAGTTTGCCTCTTTTTTTCGCGATTCATAGGCGGTCTGGACGCGTTCGATATCTTGGGCGAGTGGGATGAAGTATCGGTATTTCTCCACCAGCACTTTGGATATGGCGAAGCCGGTGTTGGTCGAGTAGCTGAAAATGTCGGAGAGCACGCCGGCTTTCGGGAACCGCTTGTCGGTGGAAACAATGCCCTCCTGAGTTACGACGGATGCGATCATGTCCTCGGCATCCTCGCGGTCCATGATGCTGAATCCTTGGCGGAAACCCACAGCCTCGGCATGTCTGCGGAGGATGCGGTTGCCGATCGAGTGGAATGTGCCGCTCCAGAGTCCATCGGCAGCGCCGGGGATGAGGGTATGCACCCGCTCGGTCATTTCACGTGCGGCTTTGTTCGTGAAAGTGAGAAGAAGGATGGAGCGGGCGGGAATGCCTTGCTCAAGAATCCAAGCCACGCGGTAGGTCAGGGTGCGTGTCTTTCCACTGCCGGCGCCGGCAATAACCAGCGCCGGGCCGCCGGGGGATGTCACGGCGGCGAGTTGCTGCTCGTTGAGCTCCGAGGGATAGTCGATGCCGCTTGGGGAGGACGGAGGAGCTTGCAGTGTGTAGGAGCGGGCCACGCCGGTTTTAGTTTTGCGAGATGCGCAGCGAGCCAAGTCTGGATGACGGGATGTTCAGCCCGTAGGCGAGAAGTTTGGCCGACTCGTCGGCGATGCGGGATTTTGTGCTCCCGAGGACGACGGCTATGACATCCCGCCCGTTGTAAGAACCGCTCGAAATGAGGCAATGGCCGGCCAGGTTGGTGTAGCCGGTTTTCATGCCATTGCAGAACGAGTAGGTGCGTAGGACGCGGTTTGTATTGCGAAGAGGCACGACATTTCCCGAGCTGAATCGGAAGTTGTAGTTCTTTGTCCTCATGATCTCGCGAAGTGTAGGATTGCGGTAGGCCATGCGGGCGACGCGGGCCATGTCGCGAGCGGTCGAATACTGGCCTTTCGCGGGGAGACCGTTGGGATTCTCGAAATTCGAGTTGGTGCCGCCGAGGTTGCGGACGCGCTGGGTCATCTTATCGGCAAAAGCGCTCACACTTCCGGCATTGTCGCGGGCGAGGGTGCGGGCAACATCGTTGCCGCTTTTCACCAGCAGGGCGTTGAGCAGCTGAAGCCTTGTGTAGCTCTGGCCGGGTTTGACATAGATTTTGGTTGGCTCGCAGTTTGTGTCCGTGGGTTCGATTTCGACTCGCTTGTCCAAGTTGCCAGCCTCGGCGACGATGAGGGCGGTGAGGAGCTTCTGAGTGCTTGCGACGGCGCGCTGTGTGGTGTCGTTTTTTGAGAAGAGGACCTTGCCGGTGTTCGCATCCACCAGGATCGCCGACTTGGCCGTGATCTCCGGGGCGGTCTGGGCGTGGAGGGGAATGATGGAAAGGAGGCAGAGAAATGCTGGAAGCAGGCGGGCGGTCATATCGTGAAGCTAAGGTTTTTTTGGCGGTGTGCTGAATAATTTTTCCATTTCGGGATTTTTTTCAACCCCGAGTTCAAGGGCTTTTTGATAATGCCGCCGGGCAAGCTCAATGGCTGGCGGTTTTTCCTCCAGGTAAAAAACGGCGAGGTTGTAGTGGGCATCCGCATAGGAGGGGTCGAGTTCGACCGCGCGGCGGAGTTCGTGCTGGGCTCCCTCGTTCCAACCCCGACGGCCCATCACAACGCCAAGGAAGTTGTGGGTCCGGGCGTTTTTAGGATCTTGCACCATGGCTTGCGAGAGAGCAGCCAGAGCGGCATCCGGTTCATTGCGGTCCATGTAGATCATGCCAAGTGTGAGCCAGGCTGGAGCGGACTCGAGGCGCTGGCGAACGGCTTTCTTGAGCAAATTCTCCGCCTTTTCGGGATGGCCTGAATAAAATTCCACCATGCCCAGATTCACAAGGCCCATGAGATTGTCCGGTTCCAGTGTCAGAACGCGGGTATATGCGTTTCGTGCGGCGCTGTAGTCCTTCCGTTCAAAAGCCACATTTCCCTCCGCAATAGCCGCTGCTAGCGTGCGAGGGGTGAAGTTTTTCTCAGGTTCGCTGGCAGGCAGGCTGTGCGCGAATAAAAGTGCGCATGCCGCCAAGAGCGAGTGAACGGCAGCGCAGCGAATCATTGGCCGGAGAGTTCCTTCGAACGCCGGTCAGCGGCTCGCACGGCTTGGATAAACGCGGAGCGGACACCATGCTGTTCCAGTTCGCCAAGAGCTGCAGCCGTGGTTCCTCCAGGGCTGGTCACCATTTCGCGCAAGATCGCAGGGTGTTCACCGGTTTCCTTTGCGAGTTCGGCCGCTCCCAGCAAGGTTTGGATGGCTAGTTGGCGTGCCAAGTCCGTGGGAAGTCCGCAAGAAACTCCACCATCGGTAAGGGCTTCGATGACCAGAAAAACATACGCCGGGCCGCTCCCGCTCAGGCCAGTGACGGCATCGAGGAGTTTTTCCTGCACATAAGAAACAATGCCCACGCTGGCGAAGATCGCTTCGGCGCAAGCTTTGTCGCTCTGTGTGGCGTTGGCCCCGCCTGTGTAAGCCGTCGCACCACAGCCGACGAGGGCGGGCGTATTCGGCATGGCTCTGACGATGCGGCACTTCGGGGCCATTTTTTCTAAAGTCGCCACACTCAGCCCCGCCGCAATCGAGATCAGGAGCTTGCCATCAAGGGCGGCACCAGCTTGTTGGATGGCAATCGCTGCCTCTTGAGGTTTCACGCAGAGGATCACCACGGGAGCTGCACTTGCGGCCTCTTCGTTTGAGGTTGTTATGCTCACCGACGTGGCACCCTGAAGGCTCTGCAGAATCGACATCTCTGGACATGAGGCGATGATGTCTTTCACAGTGCATACCTTGCCGCGCAACATTCCTTGAATGATGGCGGATGCCATTTTTCCTGCTCCGAGAAACGCGTATTTCATGCTCCGACGCTAAAGGAGTGCGGCAGGGAATGGAAAGGCTGTATTCCTGAAATGGAAGCAATTGCCGATTGGAACGAATAGGTCACATTTCATTCCTTGTATCCCGCCAGTTTGCGTCATAGGACATCGCCACCAATGGATTCCTCTACCTCGCTTGTCTCTATTCAGGATCTCCACAAAAGTTTCGATCAAACGCCGATTCTCAAAGGCGTGAGCTTTTCCATCGAGGAGGGCGATTTGGTCTCGGTCATCGGGCCCTCGGGATGCGGCAAAAGCACGATGTTGCGCTGCATCAATGGTCTGGAAACGCTGGATTGCGGCGTGATCAGTGCCGCCGGTGCCTGCATTTCCCGGATGCCCGGCGCGAAGTTGGATGCGCATTTTGAGAAAAATGCCCACATCCTTCGCCAGCGGGTCGGCATGGTTTTCCAGCAATTTAATCTCTTCCCCCACCGCACGCTTTTACAAAACACCATGATGGCTCCCATTATCGTCCGGGGCATTCCTCGCGAGGACGCCGAAAAAACCGGTCGCGCCCTGCTTGAAAAGGTCGGCCTTGGCGCCCATGTGGACAGGTATCCCGCTAACCTCTCCGGCGGTCAGCAGCAGCGCGCCGCAATTGCCCGGGCGCTCGCCATGCAGCCGAAGGTCATGCTCTACGATGAGCCAACCAGCGCGCTTGATCCCGAGTTGGTTGACGAGGTCTTGCATGTCATGAAAGCGCTGGATGCCGAGGGGATGACGCAGATCGTCGTGACGCATGAGATGCGCTTCGCCCGTGATGCCAGCGACTACATTATCTACATGGAGGGCGGGCACATCGTTGAAATCTCTGACGAAGACGAAATTTTCGATAACCCTAAAGACGAGCGCACACGCCGGTTCCTCAGGAGGTTCATCTGATGAAAAAAATCACCCTATTTCTGCTGCTGGCATTGGCCGTCATTCTGCAGCCCTCTGCCCAGGCCGAGACCAAGATGCTGCGCTGGGCGGCGGCGACGGACAGCAACGCGCCCTACGCTTTCTACGGTCCCGGCAATAAACTGACCGGCTTCGAGTATGAGGTTATCCAAGCCATCGCCCGCGAGATGGGTCGCGACCCTGTTTTCGTGCCCAATGACTGGGATGGCCTCATTCCCGGCCTCGGCCGTGGGCTCTACGATTGCGTCATCTGCGGCATCGAGATCACGCCCGACAAGGCGCAGGAGGTTCTTTTCACAAATCCCTACTCTGTGACCTACGAGCAGTTCGTCGTGAGGAAAGGCACCGAGCCGGTCACGAGCCTCGAGCAACTTCAAGGCAAGGCAGTCGGCACCCTCAGTCAGACCGCTTCGTTCAACATGCTCAGCAATACGCCCGGTGTGGTGGTGAAAATTTACGACGAGGAGGTCAACGCCTACGCGGATGTCGTGAATGGCCGCCTCTTCGGTGTGCTCCTCGACTACCCCATCGCGAAATACTACGCCTTTGCAAATCCCAACCTGAAGTTCACCGGTCCGCCCTTCGGCCAGATCAGCTACGGCATCGCTATCGCCAAGGGTAACTCCGCCCTCGTGGCCGAAATGAACGCCGCGCTCGCCCGTGTCATTTCGAGCGGGGAAATGCGAGACATCCTCTCGCGCTGGGGCCTCTGGACCGCCATGGTCGCCGACACATTTGGCCAGCCGGAGGATCCCTCGCTCCCTGACACCGAGTATCGGGCCTTCGTTGCCGCCACAGCCGAGCAACCCACCCTTTTGAACCGCATCATTGGCTACGCCCGCTTCTGGCCGCTGTTGCTTGAGGCC
>JBILBH010000062.1:0-13945 GCA_044353785.1 Terrimicrobiaceae bacterium | reverse complement strand
CATCGATAATGCGGCTGTTCGCGGCCTCAAGGTTCGTCTTGTTCACTGCCAACATGTCAGCAGCAAATGTCAAACGGGACTGCTCGGCACCATTGTTGGCGCGGAGAGTGGCCAGGTTTTGAATCGCTGTTTGGATGGTATCGACTGCTGTTTGGGCTCCCCCGTTGGTGCTGATGTCCATTCCGTCGCCAGAGGCGGTTCCGACCGAGGCGCTGATGAACTCCAGGTCAACTTGGGTGATACCAACAGTCTGATCTCCATCATGGGAAGTGACGACTGTTAGTGTGCTTGCGACGTCGAGGCCTGCGGAGCCTGCCGATGCACCGGCATCAAATAAGCTGATGCCATTAAACTCCTCACCAACCATGAGGTTCAATTGACCCTTCAATTGGGAAAGCTCGGTGTTGTAGAGGGCGAGGTCGTCAGTGGATTTCGTCACATCTTGAGCAAGAGTGGCGAGTTCCGACATACGATTGAGGATTTTATCTGCTGTTTTGAGAACTCCGTCTTGCGTTTGCAAAAACGAGATGGAGTTATTGACGTTTGCCAGTGTGGCGTCGGTGCGGCGGATAGATGCACTCATCTTCATCGACACGGCGAGTCCGCCAGCATCGTCGAAGGATGAGTTGATGCGTGAGCCGCTGGAGAGCCTGTTGAGACTCCGCTGCAAGTTCACATTGGTGTTGCTGAGGTTGTAGGCAGCTGAAGTGGCTGCTGAGTTGGTGTTGATTACGATTGACATATCCTTTGTCTTTCTATGATGCGAAGTCCGTCTCGCTGGCGGGCCGCTTTGGTTCAGTGTTCGACCTCACTGGGGGAGATAATCTCCGTTAGGTTATCAATCGGCGGAGACATGCAGAGTCTTTAGACATTTTTTTGAAAATTTTTAAACTCGTGTCCAGAGACGCTCTGGCAGCAGGTTTGCAGACATCCCTCCCTCGAGAAAGACAAGGTGTCTGAGCCAAGAAGAAAAGGAAACTCAGAGCTTGTGGCCCATTTTTTTCTTTTTCGTCTCGAGGTAGCGGGCGTTGTGGGGGTTTGCCACGGAGCGGATGGGGAGTTGCTCGACGATTTGGAGGTCGTAGGCTTCGAGGCCAACGACTTTGCGGGGGTTGTTCGTGAGAAGGCGGATTTTGTGAATGCCGAGGTCGGCAAGAATCTGGGCGCCGAGGCCGTAATCGCGGAGATCCATGGGGAAGCCAAGGCGTTCATTGGCTTCGACAGTATCGAGTCCCTGCTCCTGCAATTTGTAGGCGCGGATTTTTGGTCCGAGGCCGATGCCACGGCCTTCCTGCCGCATATAGAGCAAGACACCGGCTCCTTCTTTTTCAATGCGCTGCATGGCTTGGTGGAGCTGGGATCCGCAATCGCAGCGGCGGGAGGCAAAGACATCGCCGGTCAGGCATTCACTGTGAACCCGCACCAGTGCAGGCTTAGTGGCAAAAATTTCGCCTTTGACGAGCGCGATGTGGTGCATACCATCAACGAGGGAGCGGTAGAGGTGGAGGTTAAAATCCCCGTAGTCGGTGGGCATGTGGATCGTCTCCTCGTGTTCTACGAGCTTCTCGCCTTTGCGGCGGTGGGCGATGAGATCTTGGATGGAACACATTTTGAGCCCGTGTTTCTTTTTAAAGCGGACGAGATCGGGCAGGCGGGCCATGGAGCCGTCGTCTTTCATGATTTCGCAAATGACTCCCGAGGCATCGAGCCCCGCGAGGCGCGCGAGATCGATGGCGGCTTCTGTGTGGCCCGCACGGCGTAAAACCCCTCCTGGCTTGGCTTGCAGAGGGAAAACATGTCCGGGTTGGACGAGATCCGAGGGCTGCGCCTTGGGGTTGGCCAGCAGGCGGATTGTTGCTGCGCGGTCTTTCACGCTGATGCCTGTGGTCACGCCCTTGGCGGCATCCACCGAAACGGTGAAATCGGTTTTAAAAAATTCGCGGTTCTGGGCGACCATCCGCTGCAAACCGAGACTGGCGGCGCGTTCTTCAGTTACAGGGGCGCAGATGAGCCCGCGGCCGAACTGGGCCATGAAATTGATGGCTGCCGGCGTGACCTTCGCTGCGGCCATGAGGAGATCGCCCTCGTTCTCACGGTCGGCGTCATCAGTAACAATCACCATGCGTCCTCGACGGATGTCGGCAATGACTTCGGGAATCGAATCGAATGGTGTTTTCATGAAGAAGCGTTTGAAGCAAGGGTTAGCAGAGAGTCCAGCTCGAGGAAAGGTTAGCGAATTTCAGAGAGAACGATTTTAAGAATTTCCTGCTGGGTAGCGGCCATTTTTTCGGCATCTGGCTCCAAAATGTCGTCGAAGCCAGAGAGGTGCAGCAGACCGTGGATGATGTAGAGGGCAAGTTCCTCGGTTGTGCTGTGGCCAAAATCTGGACCGCGAGCGGCGGCGACCGGCGCACAGACCAAAATCTCGCCGTAGGGGAAAGTGATGACATCCGTCGCACCGTGAATGTCCAGAAAAGCGCGATGCACTTTTGCCATGGCGCGAGATCCGAGAATACTGATCTCTACGCCTGGCAGGCCAACCAGTTCAGCATTGTTTTTTTTTGCAAGGGTGAGGCAATGGGAGAAGGCTGCAGCTACCAGACGCTCAAGAAGACTTCGATCATAGGCAATGGAGCGGGCGTTGTGGGAAATCGATGTCTTCAGCAACAGCGGACTCACGCGGCGGATTTTTGTTCGCGTTTTTCGGGGGCGATGCGTTCCTCGCGATTCGGATACGCGATGCGGGCGTGGAGCATGTTGACGAGCGAGAAGCGGAAGCTGTCGGCGATCTTCCAGATTTCCGCGATGGTCAGCGGAGCCTCGTCAAGTTGTCCTTCATCGAGGCGGGCTTTGATGATGTTGCGAATGAGGTCGTCGATGCGCTGGGGCGTGGGGCGGTCGAGGCTGCGCGAGGCACTCTCGATCGAGTCAGCGAGGCTGACGATGGCTGCCTCCTTCGTCTGAGGGCGCGGGCCGGGGTAGCGGAAATTCTCCTCGCTCACCTCAGGAATATCCTCCTCGCGCATGTTCATGATTTTCCCGCCAAGGCGGGCATCCTCCTGCTGCTGGAGCGCGCGTTGGTAGAAGTAGGAGACCAACGAGGTGCCATGGTGCTGGCTGATCACATCGATGATCTCCGCGTTGAGTTTATTCTTGAGGGCCAGATCGACGCCCTCTTTCACATGGGAGATGATGATGAGAGCACTCATCGTGGGGGTGAGGTCGTCGTGGGGATTCGCCCCGTGAGGAATGTTTTCAGTGAAGTAGTGGGGCTTGATGACCTTGCCGATGTCGTGGAAATACGATGCAACGCGGCAGATCGTGGGATTCGCGCCGACGACTTCAGCGGCGGCCTCCGAAAGGTTCGCAACAGCGAGGCTGTGATGGTAAGTTCCTGGAGCCTCAATACTTAGTCGCTTGAGGAGCGGATGGTTTAGATCACTCATCTCCAGCCATGAGATGTCGGTGGTGATTTTAAAAAGATGCTCCAGCATGGGCAGGATGCCGCTGACCACGATGGCCGTGGCGATACCCGTAGCGAAGGCCGCCAAGCTCTGCCAACCGATCATGGCCCAGTCAGTCTGTGAAGGAACCTCCCAAACCACCGGGCCGATCTGACCGAACGCAGCGGCAAGAATCCAAGTGGCGAGGCCCACATAGACGCCGGCCCGCACGAGGCGGCTGCGACGGCGAACTTGGAGTGTTACGAAAACACCTATGAAACCGGTAATGAGTGAAATGACCAAAAAGACCGGATCGATACGTCCGACAAGGAGCGAGCCCCAAAGGCTGGAAAAAACGGCCGCGTAGAGGCCGTGATTCCGGCCCAGCAGAACCGACAGAACAAGTGGCGCGAAGGCGTAGGGAATCAAAAGCGGTGCGAGTTGCAGGTCGAGGGCTCCCGAAGCGGCCTGACTGAGCAGGATTTTAATGACGGCCAACTGAGTGAGCAGCGTTCCCAGCACGAGGCAGAGCCGGGAGTTTTGGAGAAATGTCTGGAGATGGTTGATCCAGAGTTGCGCGACGGCTGTTGCAAAAATGAGCAGGCAGAGGAGGAACTTTTTGGCAGGCTCATCCTGCTGGCCTGTAAAAATGAGCGCCGCGAGGCCGAAAACAAACGAGGCGAGCAGGACGGCACGGATCAGCCAGCCATTTTGAAGGGCCGAAAGAAAATCGCTCTCCTCGACCTGACGACGACGCTTGCTAGAGGAAAGCCCCTTCCAGACGAGTCGCCAGCGTTTGAAGATTCCGAACATCTTAGATTCTGCTTTCCCTCGATCCGCGGTGGTTCTTGTAGGCGAGGATCACGGCTTGGACGAGCGGGTGCCGCACGACATCCTTCTCGGTGAAAAAGTGCATCCAGATCCCATCGACATCGCGAAGGGCGGCAACGGCTTCCACAAGACCGCTGAGTTTGTTTCGCGGAAGATCAATCTGGGTGACATCCCCCGTCACCACGCAGCGGGAGCCCAGGCCGAGGCGGGTGAGGAACATAAGCATTTGCTCGGCGGTGGTATTTTGGGCCTCGTCGAGGATGACGAAAGATCCGCTCAAGGTGCGTCCGCGCATGTAGGCCAGCGGGGCGATTTCGATGATGTTTTTGTCCATGAGCTTCTGCAGCTCATCCGGCTCGAGGAGATCGTGCAGCGCGTCGTAGAGGGGCCTGAGATAGGGAAGAATTTTTTCCTGCAGATCACCGGGAAGGAAACCCAGAGCCTCGCCGGCTTCGACGGCTGGACGCGTGAGGATGAGTCGTTTCACCTTCTCCTGCTTGAGGGCGGCAACGGCAGATGCCACAGCAAGGTAGGTTTTGCCTGTTCCGGCAGGTCCGACTCCGAAAGTGATGTCGTGCGACTGGATCGCTTGGACATAGGTTTTTTGCCCTGCGGTGCGCGGGACGACCGGCGGCTTGCGGGGTGAACACTGGATGCGAGTATCGATGAGGCTGGTCAGGGATTCGGCGGAGCCATCACCTGTCGAGGCTTCCAAGGCATGGTCGAACTCCTGGCGGTGGATCGTGATGCCCTTCTTCACTGCGCTGTGCAGCTGCTCGAAAGCATTGCGGGCAAGCTCTACGGCCACCTTTTCGCCTTCGACGCGAATCCATCCGTCACGAGCAGTGGTGCGGACTTCCAGACGGCGCTCCAGCTCGTGCAGGAGCTTGGGGTCGCCACCGTAAACGGCCTGCGCGGTGCGGGCGTTTTCGAATTCCAGCGTGAGGGTTTCCATCGAGAACTACTTGTAGGCGTAAACCAACGCCCAGCCCGTGCGCTCTTCTGGAGACTTGTGAATGGTCACGATAGCGTAATAGGTGCCGGTGCGCTGAGGTTCCACACGCACGGCGGAGAGACGCCCGGCGCGGGTGGTTTCGACATTGATGAGATTGCCCTTGGAGTCGTAGACATTCACCGAGAGGACGGCGCCTTTCACATCGGTGCCGAGGCAGAACCAATATTCGTTGCCCTTGAAAAGCTGCGCCTGGACGGCCTGCTGATCCTTCACGCCGAGATCCCCTCCCCATGCGTCTTCGCGGACACTGAAGCCTTTCTTCACATAGGGAGATGCGGCCTCGTAGGCGAAGGACAGGGCGTCATCCACATAGGCCCAAGCTGTGGCGGCCATCAAGAGAGTGAGAAATATTGAGAGAGCTTTTTTCACGGTTGTCTCAGGCTCCCTTGGAAGCGATGGCGGCGACAGTGTCGCGAGTCATCTTGTGAATGCGGGTGACATTCTCGGAGGGAATGGCATCACCCTCGCCATCTCCGATGAGAGGTGCGATGGCGGCGAGCAATTTGCGGATGCGGTCCACCAGATCATCCTCGGCAAGGCGTTTGTTCGAGAGATTGTCGAGTTTTTTGGTGAAAAAATTCACCAGCGCGGGTTGGTGGAGAAGCTCAGCCGAGTCGGTGGTGTAGTTTTTGCGAATGATCGAAGTCAGGACCTCCGTGCCACGAATCCAACCACCCACGCTCACGAGCTGGGCAAGATCGTCGTCTCCGAGTTCCAGCATGGCGTCCTTCACATCGCTGAGCGCTCCATCGAATTCCTTGCGAACAGCGAGCCAATCCTTCACCTGCGCCTTGTCGGTAATGCTTTTGCTGCGCTCAAGCACGGCTTTCTCGACATTGATGGCCTTGGAAAGCGTCAAGACACGGCGGCCGATATCCTTCACCTTCTCGGAATCCTCGGCTTCAACAGCGACAAAGCCCTCGGCGATGACTGTGCCGAGAAGGAGGGCGACTTGGGCCCGATTTCCGCTCTGCCGTCCCAGTGAGTCCCGCAATTCCGAGCGCCAGTTGGGATTTCCCAGCTTGTCGAGGACGACAAAAACCTCGCTCGGCACGGGAACCACGACATCGTCGATCGACTGGGCGGGAAATGAGGAGAGGTCCACCGCCTCGGGCGGTTTTTGCGCGTGAAGCGCGGTCGTGGCGGCGGCGAGAAGACCGGCGACCAGCACCGCGTTCAGAATGTTCGGCATTTTCAAAATTTCGGCTTTGTTGTGCGTGTGAGCTCGGTTTAGAACACACACAGACAAATTGGAATGAATCGGGATAGATTACAACATCTTCTTACGGCCGCCTCCTCGCGCAAGCTCCTCGTCGTGGGCGATGTGATGCTCGACGAATTTGTGTGGGGGCGCGTTTCCCGCATCTCGCCAGAAGCTCCTGTGCCGGTCGTGGAGGTGGAAAAAGAAACCTCCTACCCCGGCGGCGCGGCCAATGTAGCCCGCAATCTGAGGCCCTTTTGCGCGGGCGTCCACCTCTGCGGACTCGTGGGAGAGGACATTCACGCCGGTCGGCTCCGGGAGTTGCTTGCGGAGGAATTAATCTCCACCGATGCTCTTATAGCCGACGCCGGACGCTCGACCATCGTAAAAACCCGCATCGTCGCCCGCCAACAGCAAGTTGTCAGGGTTGACCGGGAGCGCCGCGCGAATGTTTCCGCCGAAGTGCTCGAACGCTCGTGCGCCGTCATTGCCGACCTGCTTCCGGCGGTGGATGCCGTGATTTTCGAGGACTACGGAAAAGGCTTCCTCGGGCAGGCATTAAAAGACCGCGTCACTGAAATGGCACGCAGCGTCGGCAAATACATCGCAGCCGACCCGAATCCCACGAACCCACTCGACTGGCGCGGCGTCGATCTTCTCAAGCCCAACCGCTCCGAGGCCTTCGCCATGGCAGGCATTCCCGACAATGGCGCCAGTCCGAGTCCCCTCTCCGACGCGCCCCTTCTCGAGGTCGGCGGCATTCTTTTAAAAAATTGGCATCTCCCGGCCTTGCTGGTGACCTTAGGTGAACATGGTATGATTTTATTCCAGCACGGCGAGGCGCCTTATCACACCCCGACGCGCGCCCGCGAGGTCTTCGATGTCTCTGGTGCAGGCGATACGGCGATTGCGCTCCACACGCTTGCAGTCTGCGCAGGAGCAACGCCAAGCGAAGCGGCCGAGATTTCCAATCACGCCAGCGGCGTCGTCGTGGCCAAGCTCGGCACAGCCACCCTCACCGCAGAGGAACTCCTATACGCTTTCTCCAAAAATGCCTAAGCGCCGCGCCGTGTTCCTGGACCGCGATGGCACGCTCATGGAGGAGGTCAACTATTGCAACGACCCCGCCACCGTGCGCGCCATCTCAGGAGCCGGTGAAAAACTGGCCAAACTCCGCGAAGAAGGCTGGCTGACCGTCATCGTCACGAATCAGAGTGGACTCTCGAGAGGCTACATTACTTCCGAGCAATACCACTCTGTGAATGCGGAACTCCTCCGCCAACTCGACGGCGGCATTGATGCCATTTATTTCTGCGCGGACCACCCGGACCAACCCACTGAACGCCGGAAACCCCAACCCGGCATGCTCCTCGAAGCCGCCATCGACCTCTCCATCGACCTCTCCAGCAGCTGGATGATCGGCGACAAACCCATAGATGTGGCGTGCGGCCGCAATGCCGGTTGCCGAACCATTCTCGTTCGAACCGGCTACGGTGCAGCGCAAACCAAAACCGACGCGGATTTTGTCATGAGCGATGTCGCGGAGGCCTTAGAATACATTCTCGCTCTCAGCGAGTAGCCCCCCCAATTCATTCCTCAGCAATCGGAATAGCCCCGTTCAACTCGAGCGTCTCAAGCCGCACCTCAGGGGTCTAGGCGGCCAGCGCATCTTGATAGAACGGTTCGACCTGAGAGGAAGGATGTTCCTTTTAACTCTGCATTTCACCGTCGAGGTTATTCCTTTTCAAGGCCCGGCTCGACGAGTTCGCAGATGGTGTGGAGGAGGAATTTGTGGGCTTCCTGGATGCGGGCTGTGACGGTGCCGACGACATGGATTTCGATGTCGGCAGCGCCTTTGGTGAATCCACCGCCTTTCCCGAGAAGAACGATGCTCCGCATACCAATACGCTTCGCTTCTTCTATGGCAGAGAGCACATTGCGCGACTTGCCGCTGGTTGAGAGACCAATGAAAACATCCCCCGCTTTGCCGAAGGCGCGGACTTGGCGGGCGAAGATGTCTTGGAAAGCGTAGTCGTTGCCTATGGCGGTGAGGAGCCCGCCGTCGGAGCTGAGAGCGATGGCAGGATACGGGCGGCGGTCGCCTTGAAAGCGGCAGGTGAACTCGGTGGCGATATGACCGCTATCGGCCGCGCTGCCGCCGTTGCCGCAAATGAGAAGTTTTCCGCCGGATTTCAGGCAAGCGAGAACGAGATCGGCAGCCTCTGTGATTTTTGGTTCGAGCGAGCGGAGCGATTGAAAGGTCTCCAAGGCCCCGTCGAGCGAGTGGGTGAAAGCGGTCATGAAGGAGAAAGTGCCTTCTCGGCAGACAGCTCGGAGCGCGTCTCAAGGAGCCCTCTCAGCGTCTGCCACCCTTCGGAATCCATACTGCTGAAGAGATGCAGATACACAAACACCGAATGCCCAGGGTATTTTGAAATCAGCAATTCGACAGCCTGTGTGACCTTGTCGGCGTCCGGCTCGGATGGCAGGTCATCGATGAGGCCTTTGCCGTTGTGGGCGATCCCGAGCTGATCGAGAAAATCACAGACCATGCGCTCGTTGCAGCCGAGCGTCCACACTTGGAGAATCTCGAGGGCGAGGTCGGCATTCGCTGGGCGGGACAAGGAATCCTTGATCCACTGGTTGCGTTCGTCCTTGGGCTTGCGCTCCACAAAGACGGCGCGGAGCTTGCGGCGCGTGGCCAGCATTGCGGCAGCGCTCTTGTAGGCGTTGCGGTCGTTTTCAGCGAGCCAGTTCAAGACTTCACCGGCTTGGAAGCCGTTCAAACGGCCAAAAATTTCTGTCGCGGTCATGAGGGTTTTATTTTCAGAGTTCGGAGGCGGGCAAGTCAAGCCCTCCCCCCGGTGGCATCAAAGATAAACGGTCTCGCCCGCCTCGCGACCGATGGCGCGCCGCACGCGGAAGACATGCGCCGGACGATGGTGCGGGTCGAGCGCGATGAAATTGCGGACACCCCGCCAGTGGAATTTTTCGCCTGTGAGCAGATCCTCCATCACATATTCCTCATCCGCGCCGATGCCGAATTCCTCAAGCGGCACATGAACGAAGGCGCTCTGCGGATTCCAAGCATCGACGGTCACCACGACGAGGAGGAGGTTGTCGAGGGCGGCGGTGGATTTGCTGAAGCAGAGGATCTGATCGTTCTCAGCCGTGTGGATGCGGAGGTTATCGTATTCCCGCAGGGCGCGGCTGTCGCGGCGGATGTGGTTGAGGCGCGTGATGAAGTCCTTGATGTTCCCCGGCGCGTTCCAATCGCGGCCCTTGAACTGGTATTTCTCGGAGTCGATATACTCCTCCTTGCCCGGAACCGGCGCGTTTTCACAAAGCTCGAATCCACTGTAGATGCCGTAAACAGGCACAGTCATCGACGCCAGAACGGCTCGAATCAAAAAGGCGGGCCGCCCGCCATGTTGCAGATACTCAGGCAGGATATCAGGCGTGTTCGCAAAGAAGTTCGCCCGAAAAAAGTCTCGCATCGGCGGCGTGGTGAGCTCGGTGAGATACTCCGTGAGTTCGTGTTTGGTGTTTCTCCAAGTGAAATAGGTGTAGCTCTGCGTGAAGCCAACCTTGGCCAGCTCCTGCATCATTTTCGGACGGGTGAATGCCTCGCTGAGGAAGACCGTGCCGGGGAATTTGGCTTCCACCTCGGCGATCACCCATTCCCAAAAAGCGACGGGTTTTGTGTGGGGATTATCGACGCGGAATATGCCCACGCCGTGCTCGCACCAGAAGAGGATGACATCGCGGAGTTCGTCCCAGAGTTCGCGCCAGTTTGCGTTGTGGAAATTCAGCGGATAGACATCCTCGTATTTCTTGGGCGGGTTTTCGGCATACTTGATCGAGCCATCGGGCCGCTTGAAAAACCACTCGGGGTGCGCGTGCACATAGGGATGGTCGGGCGAGCAATTGATGGCAAAATCCAGTGCAATCTCCATGCCGCGCTTGCGGATTTCGGCCACGAGCCAATCGAAGTCCTCGAGCGTGCCGAGCTCGGGCGCGACATCCTTGTGTCCCCCGCCATTAACGCCCTGTTTGTTGTTGCCGATGGCGTAAGGAACACCGGGTTCGCCGGGTTCGCATTTGAGAGAGTTGTTCCGCCCTTTGCGGTTGCTGGTGCCAATCGGATGGATCGGCGGGAAATAAATGACATCGAAGCCCATCGCCTTGGCGTCGTCGATGCGGGACAGGCACTGACGGAATGTCGAGCCCGAGTCCGCCTTGCCCTCCGCCGAGCGGGGAAAAAACTCATACCAAGCTGCAAAGGCGGCCCGCTCGCGATCGACCCACACCGGATGAAAAGGCTCTGCAACCGTTGCCAGCGAGCGGTCCGCATACACCCGCATGAGGGCGCACAGCGAGGGATCATGCGCGAGTTCATGGGCCTGCTGCGCATCAGCCACCCGCATGGCGGCTGCAGATTTATTCAATGCCTCTCCGTCGGGAGTCTTTCCAGCACGCACAGCTGCCGATTCGATGAAGGCGGCTCCCTCCAGAATCTCGCTCTGCAGCTCATGAAGCCCGGCGGCGAATTTTTTTTCCAACTCGTGCTGCCAGGAATAAAACTCATCTCCCCACGCCTCGACCGTGTATTCCCACTCCCCCTCGGCAGTGACGCAGAGAGTGGCCATCCATCGGTCGTTCGGAAGCGGACACATCGGCGTTTCGTTCCACACCTTGTCACCCACGCGACGCCACTTCAGGAGCGCCGTCACTTCGTCGTGCCCCTCTTTGAAAATATCCGCCTCGACCGCGATCTCGCCGCCCACCGGGCGCTTGATCGCAAAACGGGCATTGTCCAATGAGGGAGTGATGCGTCGAATGACGACAGTTTCAGGGCTTTTTGTCATGACAGGGATTTGAGTTTTTTAACCAACGGCGCGAGCCCATCAAGTGTGGAGGCGACTTCGAGAAGCGAGCGCAGAGCGACGGGTGTGTGAGCGAGGAAATCGGGGCGGTTTTTTTTGAGTCCGAGGAATCCGTAGGCACCGAGAGCTTGCATGAGTCGCTGCAGGGCGCACCAGCGGAAGACCTCATCGAAATCGGAGTCAAGGGGCACGCCGTTTTGCTCGAGACGGTTTTTATAGAAGGCCAGAAGCTCGAGCCGCTCGTCTGAGGTGAGTGCCACATAGGGATCGTAGAGCAGGGAAGCGAGGTCGTATTGGGCGAGCCCGTAGCGCATGCCTTGGAAATCGATGAGCCATGCCGTGCCTTCGTTGATCATGACATTCTGCGACTGGAAATCGCGGTGCACGAGAACGCGCGGACGGGCGGCGAGAGCCTCAGCGGCGCCGCGCAGGGCGGGAAGAGCCGCCAACTCGGCGACTTCGGACTCGGGTGTTTGGAAATAATTTCCCAGGCAGTTCTCAAAAAAATACCCCTGTTCCCAAAGATAGAGGTCGGCATCAAAGACGCGCTCCAAGCGCAGATCCCCACCAGAGACCAGTTCGGTCGCCTGCGAGTGCATGCGCAAGACGCCATCGAGTGTGGATTCGTAGAGAGCGCGGCGAGGCGTCCAGGAGGCACTTCGGAAGCTCCAAAGATCCTGTTCACCAAGGTCCTGCATCCAGATCAGCCCATCCTCCGGGTCGTGTCGGTATATTTCAGGCACTGGCACCCCGGCACCACTGAGAAAGCGGGCTATGTCCACATAATGGCGGTTTTCCTCTTTGTGGCCGGAGTATTTCACAAAGATCATCGATTCGTCGCCGAATCGAATGCGGTAAAAGTTGCGCTCCGATCCACCTTTTTCCAGCGGAGTCACCGCTGCATTGCCGTTTCCGGTTTTTGGAAAGCGTTCGTTGGTTAGGGAAATGACATCGGCTTCGGCGATCATGGATAGCATCAAACTCAACACCCCCACCCGCCTCGTGGGAAGCCCAAATCAAAATGGCGTCGTGGTCGAGGATTGCGCCAGCATAAGCGCATCGATCGCTTCGCGAGTTGCGACTGCGACTTCGCGCCCCACGGGATCGGCATCGGCAATCGAAGCAATGCGTGCGGAGCGTCCGTCCAAAAGCTCAGCACTGAAAACCTCGGAGATCAAATAGCACCCCTGAAGCAGGCTGATGAGCGTGGCGTCGAAATGCGATGGCCTTTCTTCGCTCTGAATCAACTGGGCCAAGCGCGTTTTCACCTCGACCCTCTCTTCGTTGTGAACCGTGGGATACCGCCGCAGGCCGATGACCCAGAGGATTTTTTTGTCCTGCCGCTTCAGAATGCCACGCTCGATGAGGTGATCCAAAGCCGCATTCTCGATGTTGTGCTTTTCATCGGACAAAGCAAGGAGCCAATAAGAAATGGAATGGCATTTTTCCTGGGCGGAAATTTTTTGGAGCCACGGATCGAGGAGCAGATTCCCGGTCGGTGCGGCGTTGAGGACCTCGACGCACTTCGTTCGCGTCGCAATGCGCCCGGCCATTTCCAAATCGGCCAATACAGCTCCTGCCAATCCATATCCGATGGCCTGCGGCATGAGCGACAAGTGCGCGCCGGTTGTGTCATCCAACGAAAGCAAAACAATTTCTTCAACGAGTGCGAGTGGCGGATTCATGCAAAAAACATAGCCGGATATTCCTGAAATCCAGCGCAGGCGGGTGAAGACCCCATGCGAGCCTCAGGTGTATTTCACAACTTCCTCGATCGTCGTCAGACCATCATAGATCGAGCGTAGCCCGTCCTCGCGCAGCGTGGTCATACCCAGTTCGATGGCTTTTTGGCGAATGAGAATGCCCGGGGCACGTTCATTGATCATCTCACGGATAGGGTCCGAGATTTTCAGAAGTTCGTAGATGCCCTTGCGGCCTTTGTAGCCCGTCTGGTTACAGGCCTCGCAGCCCTTGCCGTAATAGAAATTCGTGTCGCCGATATCGTGGATACTGAGGCCGAGCGAGGCAAGAACCTGCTCACTGGGTTCGTAGGCCGTGCGGCAGGCGGTGCAGATTTTCCGGATGAGACGCTGCGCGAGAACGCACTCCAGCGAGGCGGAAATCAAGAACGGCTCGATACCCATGTCCATCAGACGGGTCACCGCGCCGGTCGAGTCGTTCGTGTGGAGCGTGGTGAATACAAGGTGACCGGTGAGCGAAGCCTGAATCGCGATCTGCGCGGTTTCGGCGTCACGCGTTTCACCGACGAGAATGCGGTCCGGATCCTGACGAAGAAAGGCGCGAAGAACACGGGAGAAAGTGAGGCCCACGGCGTCGTTGATCGGCACCTGAATGATGCCGTCAATTTCGTATTCCACCGGGTCCTCGGCAGTAAGGAGCTTGGAATCGATCGTATTAATCTTGCGCAGGCAGGAATAAAGAGTGGTAGTTTTTCCAGAACCGGTGGGACCAGTGACAATGAAAATGCCGTTTGGCTTTTCAATCACTTCCAAGATGTAGGCCATAATGTCCGGCGGCATGCCAAGAGTGTCGAGTTCGAGATTCACGC
>JBILBH010000014.1:0-51210 GCA_044353785.1 Terrimicrobiaceae bacterium | reverse complement strand
TTCAACTTCTCACAAAACCCCGAAAATCCATGGGCCATGTCCCCAGAAGAAACCGCCCCGTCAAAAATCCAAGGAAAAATCCCAAACCGATCTTAAGTTAGCGCCATTCGGGACTGACCCTACATTTGAGGGTGCAGCTAGTTAATTTTGCGGGTTAGTGGAGTTCGGGATCGGCCTCTTCCAGGCGAAGCATCTCAATTTGTGAAAGGTAGAAGGCAAGGCTTGATTCCGCGCCTTGGTTTTCATTGAGATGGTCTTGTAACAGAGCGTCACGACAGCCTCCTGTGGAGGCATCGTAGATGGGAAGCCCCAGGTCGTTGCGCCCAAGGAACCACTCGAAGCAGCAGCGCGCAGACTCGCTCCACTGCGCTTCACGCGTGATCAGAAACGCTTCCACACAGGCCGAGATCATGGCATGTGCCTCCAGGGGCTGCTGATCGAAGTGTGCACGCACGCCCTCTCTGCGCCAGAATCCATTGCAACCGATGGGTGCAAAATGACCGTCTGGTGCCGTTTGGATTTCCACCAACCACCGGAGCGAAGTGAGTCCGATGTCGAGGATTTCTCCTTGCGAGGTCCAGTGTCCGCTGAGGATAAGGGCATGGGAGAGCTTGGCATTGTCATAGGTGGCGATGCGTTCAAACCAGGGCCAGTCTTTTGTCGCGTTGGCGCGATAGAGTTCGACCAGAAGAGTCGTGAGCTTGTCTCGCATTCCGGCCACCACACAGTCACCGGAGAGCGTGCGAAAGTATTCATGGATAGCAATCAAGGAAAAGGCCCATGCCCTTGGCGAAGTGAAATCAGCGACACAGGGGAGACCGCGTTGAAAAAGCAACGCACAGAGCGAGCGGTGGCCGGAGTTTTTTGAACGTCCAAGCGCCGTCGCGACAGCCCAGAGGGCCCGTGCATGGCTATCCTCCGACCCATGCAACTCGAGCCATTCTCGAGAAAAGCTCATGAAATTCCGGAACCGCCGGGTCTTGTTATCGAAGGCGTGCCAGAGGAAAGCCAGATACCTGCCTGCAAGTCGCTCGACGGCCTTGTCCTGCCCGCGCAGTTCTTGCAGGACTATCGTGAAAATAAATGCCCTAGCGTTGTCATCGGTGCAGTAGGCCTCTTCGTAATTGGGGAGGTTGTAGATGGCGTGCTGGAAAATCCCAGTGTGATCACTCATTGTGAAAAGGTGATCGAGCTTGATTTCTGGAGCTGAGAACTTCCGGATCGGCCGGTTTTCCCAGGAGAGAGCGGGTGCGCTGGCGGCTACGCGCGCTCGGTCGAAGCTTTGCATGTAACGCCGCGCCACTTCGGGCCAGATCATCGCGCGACCTTGCTTCCACGCCCTCTTCCGCATCTTTGTCATGCGAGTGGGCTGGGAAAGGACTTCGTTCACGCTTGAGCTGATCGCTTTGTGATCGGCGAAAGGCACGAGCAATCCACAATCGCCGGCGAGCATTTCCTTGGCGTGCCAGTATGCCGTTGAAATGATGACTTTACCTGCTCCGAAGGTGTATGCGAGCGTGCCTGACGTGATCTGAGCCTCGTTCAAATACGGCGTGAGATAGAGGTCGGCCCCGCCGATGAACGCCTTGAGTTCTTCGATGGCGACAAAACGGTTGTGAAAAATCACTTGGTCCGAGACTCCGAGCTTGGCCGCTTGTCGTTCCAGCTTGTTGCGGTAGCGCTCGCCCTCGGCTGCCAGCAAGTTCGGGTGGGTGGCTCCCAGGACGACATACACCACGTCCGGATGCTGCTCCAAGATGGCCGGCATCGCGGCGATTCCGTGCTCGATTCCCTTGTTGGGCGAAAGCAACCCGAAGGTGAGCATCACCGTCTTGCCTTCCACACCCAGCTCCTCCTTGAAGAAATTTGAATCCATGAACGGCATGTCAATGACTCCATGCGGAATGAGGTCGATTTTCTCAGGAGCGACTTGGTAAACGCTCTCCAGCATGGCGCGTCCACGTTCCGCCATGACGATGAACCGACTCGACAGGCGGTCCAACTCCAGCATGACCGCGCGCTGTTGCGAGTCCGGGTCTTGCAGGACCGTGTGCAAGGTCGTGACGATCGGCATGCGAACGCTTCGCAAAAGCTCAAGCAGGTGAGATCCGGCCGGTCCACCATAGATGCCGAATTCATGCTGCACAGAGAGCACCTCAACATTATTGATGTTTATAAACTCCCCCGCTCGCAGGTAGGAAGCCACCTCCTGTTCTTCGATCACGAAGCGCACCCGGTCTGGGTAATCATACACTTCCCTGCGGTCGTTCACCGCCCCGACGATGCACTTTGTTTCCGGGTATTCCGTCGCCACCGCCATGCAGATATCTGAGGTGAAGGTCGCAATACCGCAGCGACGGGGGACATGGCTGCCTATAAATAAGAGATTCTTTGTGCGGATATGGTGTGTGGTCATGGCGGCGGAAGGATCGCGCGCCTCACGGTGGCAGCAGCTCTCAATAACCCAGTGGCATCGAACTCTGCACGAAACGCGTAAATCTTCTCAGAATTGGGATGCATGTCAACCCGCACGTGTTCCCACCAGAGCCATCGCCGTGCTTTTCTCAAGCTTCAGCCACGAAGCGGCGTCTCAATTGGATAAAAACGCGGCCGCGCTTTGCCACTTCGGACCCCAGCGGCGCGGCAGATTTTCACGCCGTAGTCACAAACGCGTATCCCTACCCATGCAAACGATCGCGCTGCCGCGCGCCAGCGCACTTTGTAACCCACAAGGTAGGGACGCCAGGCCCTTGGCGTCCCACGCCTCAGCCGCGAAGCGGCGTCTCTAGGATGGCTTACTCTAGAGCACTCGGCGTCCTTGGATTATTCGGACAAGCACGATGACAAGAGCCACCACCAGAAGGATATGAATTAATCCTCCCATGGTGTAACTCGTAATCAAGCCTAGAGCGTAGAGCAGAATCAGTAAGATCGCTATAGTCATTAACATAGGTATATTTACTTTCTTTTTTTTAAAACGAGGACTTGGGAATTCCTCATCCTCATATTTCTTGGCCTTCACCATGGCCCACCGGCATCGAGCCTTCCATGGGGTGTTCGTCTCATGGCCAAACCCAAATTTCGGAACGACCCTAACAAACGAAAACACACATTATGAAACCTGAAGACATACTCGAACAAGCCGATCAAACCGCCAAGCAAGTGAAATCCATCTACAACCGAGCTGTGGAGAAAACATGCGATGGAGCCAAGGCGGCAGATGATCTTTTACACCACCATACCTACAAGACGCTCGTTACGGGAATGCTCGTAGGCGTGGTCACCGGCTATTTCCTTGCGCAGAAATGCCGCTGCTGTTCCCGTTGACATTCAGCCTGCCACTTCGAGCGCCTGAAATCTTATGAAAAATCTCCTCCTTGCATCTATCCTGATAATCATTCTCGGCGTGGTGGCCTTGACCTACCAAGGCATCACCTACACCACCACGGAAAAGGCGATCGACATTGGGCCGTTGCAAATCACGGCTGAACGCACACACACCATCCCGCTCCTGCCCATTCTTGGCGTCACTGCCATTGTCGGCGGGGTGGTTTTGTTGTTGGTCTCACGGCGAAATGCTTGAGCCCTCTGGGGCAGCGGGATATTCGCGCGGCTAGAGCCCCCCTTGCGCAAAAAATTCCCGATCAAGGGATTGGTGATTCCCAGCAGGTCTTCACCTCCATGGCGAAGCTGATGCTGCAAGAGTAAAGAGTGAACCATGAAACTGATTTTCACACTCCTCGCCGCCGCCATGCTCACCGGATGCGCTGCCTATGATGAACTCATGCGCGTCACCAACTCCAACTACTCGGGCCAATCTGGCAACTACAACCAAAGGCACTACAATCGAAATGCTCAAAGCGATCGGTACCAGCAAGGCTATCGGGCAGGATATTACGATTCGAGAAATCCCGGATATTACTAAGCGCAGATTCAGCAGATTTAACCACAATCGAGCGCCGGGGCAGGGGCGAGATAGAGCAACCGAAGGTTGGCCCGGAGGGTGAGCCGAGTGGGAACGAGCGAATCAAAGAACACAGAGAATGAGTTATTTACAATTCCGTAAACATTCCATGCTTTGTGCAATCTCCAACATTCCCTTAATCCTCCTGTATGTCCTGCAAATCCTGTAAATCCTGTCTAAAAAATCCGTTTTAGGGCCAACAGCACTGAGCGGGCCGAGCCTTTTCCACCTCCAAGACAAACGAAAAAGCCATTTCGCCTTGCAGCGAAATGGCTTCTCTTTGGTTTGTTGTTTTTTTAGGTCAAACCGAAGGTTGATTTTAGTCCTCGATCACAACGGTATCGATCTCGTGGATGACGCCGTTGGCGGCGCTGATGTCCGTGGCAATAACCGTAGCATCGCCATAGGACACTTTCCCATTTTGCACGGCGATCTCGACTTCCTTGCCGTCGAGTGTTTTCACTTCGCCGGCTTTGACGTCCGCCGCTTTGACTCGGCCTTTAATGACATGCCCTTTGAGAATAGCCGCGAGTTTTTCGCGGTTCGCTGGTTTGAGCAGGTCTTCGAGTTGGCCTTCGGGGAGTTTTTTGAACGCCGCATTTGTCGGAGCGAAGACAGTGAACGGCCCCTGCCCTTGGAGGACACTGACGAGTTCCGCAGCCTTGATCGCAGTGACAAGCGTGCTCAACTCCGACTTGCTTGCGGCTGCTGCCACGATGTCGGGCTGGGCTACCGCAGGGGTCATTGGATCCGCAGCGCTGGCGCGTTGATGTGCGAGTGTGGCAACCGCAAGTGCGGCGGCCATGGTGGTGATGGTGAGGTATGCTTTCATGTTTGTGTGTTTGTTTCTCGATGAATTCGAGACGGCCATTAACGCATGCTCCGAGAATAGCTGGTATGGGGTGTTGGCCTTATTTGTAGGAGGCGGGCGAATCGTTCAATCTCTCGCGAGGCGGAGCAAGCGTCTGGGGCCTTAACCCTATGGCGGAAATGTCGGGAAAGTTGAAGCTGGGCTCTGAATCCGTGAAAAACGGATTCATCGAATGTCGATGATTTCCCATATCCACTCAGCACTGGAGTTTTCCGCCCAGGTCCCTCGCTACACCGAGATCCTGCGGGTGTTGTTCAAATATGGATTTTCTGATGTCCTGAAGTTGCTTGTCCTCCAGCGCATCATGGGAATTGAGGCCAGCGAGATGCCAACGCATGACTCCGGCCTACTGGCTAAACCTCCCGAAGAAAGGTTGCGATTAGCTCTGGAGGAGTTGGGCCCGACATTTATCAAGTTTGGGCAGATCGTGAGTTCGCGTCGCGATTTGGTAAACGCGGATTACTTCGGCGAGCTGCGCAAACTTCAGGACGATGTTCCCACTTTTCCCGGAAAAGAAGCGAAGCACATCTTCCACGTGGAAATCGGGATGAGCGCGAGCAAAGCCTTTGCCTCCTTCGACGAGGAGCCCATGGCAGGAGCCTCGATTGCCCAAGTGCATCGGGCCACGACGCATCAAGGAGTAGCTGTGGCCGTAAAAATCCAGCGTCCCGGCATTCAGGCTCTCATCGATAGGGATCTCTCCATCCTGCATGACTTGGCGAGTCTCTTAGAGAAGCATGCTCCGGATCTTGCCGTCATGAACCCGGTCGGCGTCGTGAAGGAATTTTCAAAAACGATCCTGAAAGAGCTCGATTTTAGCAATGAGGCCGATAACATGGAACGCTTTGCTATTCAGTTTGATAAAAATGAAGCCATCAAGATTCCCGGCGTCCTGCGTGAGTTCAGTAGCAAGAAAGTCCTGACCATGGAGTTTATCACGGGCTGTGCTGTCACTGATCCCAAGGTGCTCCGGAGGCATCACATCAACCCGATCCTGCTTTCGGAGAACATTTCAAAGCTTATTTTCAAGCAAATCTTCGTGCATGGCTTCTTCCATGGAGATCCTCATCCCGGCAATATGAGCGTGCTCCCAGGAGGAGTCATGGGACTCTATGACTTTGGGATGATGGGGGAATTTTCCATGGGCTTTCGCGCGAGCGTGGCCAATCTCCTTGCCGGCTTGGCAGAAAAGGACAACAGGCAGGTCATGAGCGCACTTGTCGATATGTCCGAATCTGGAAAATTAATCGATTCGGAAAAAATGCTGCGAGCTGTCGAAGAGTTCAGTAACAAGAACCTTACCAAACCACTCGCGCAGATTCACCTTTCAGGCGTTTTTAACAAGCTGCAGGAACTCTTGCGCGATCAACATCTCCAAATGAAGGGGAGCTTCTACTTGGGCATCAAGGCCCTCTCCCAGATCGAAGCGATCGGACGTGAACTCAATCCCAAACTCAATTTCGTCGTCATTGGACAGCCCTACGCGATCAGGATGCTGGAGACGAAATATCGGCCCGAGCACGTTTATCATATTTTGAGGAAGCTCTCCTCGACCTCGCTCGACATCTTGGATGATTTCCCGGGAGACATCCGCATCCTCTGGAAACGCTTGCAGCGAGGTGAAATCAATATCCCCATCCAGCATAATATTGATGCAAAGGGCATTGAGCCTCTTCGGAAGACACTGAATACAACCTTCAACCGACTTGGCAACGCCATCCTCACCGCCGCTGTCTTGATCTGTTCAACAAACCTCATTCGTGCCGACCTCTCGCCGAAAATCTGGGGCATCCCCGCGCTTGGGTTAATCGGTTTGGCCTGGGGGGTATGGATGTGCTTCAGACACGCGCTCTCCACCCGACGCAGCGACGGACTGTGAGGGACTTGCGATTCGCGCTGCGGCGCGTCCCTATCGATGGAAATCAAAAATGCTACCTCACATTTTCTTGATGAAATCCTGAAGAGTCGATGCCCCGTCTTCTATCGCTTGCGAGAGGGTCTTAGAGGCCTTGCCCAGCAGGCTGTGGGCTTTCCTTTTGGCGAGGATACGGGACTCATCCGTGGTTTGGGCTCCTTCGCGGATGCCAGTGCGCAGCAACGCCGTGGCCTCATCGAGGAATTTAAGCGCTTGTGTCGCCAGTTTATTATGATGAACGATTGGCTTGCTTCTGACTTTAGGGGCAAGCTTCGCGAGGACAGACTTTTTCTTTGTCGCTGGTTTTTTAGCGCCACGCTTGATGGTCGCTGGTTTTTTGGCTGCGAGGCGGTGCGTGTGTGTTGTCATATCTCCAATTTAGAACAACGCATGCCCAATCGGTATGCGTAGTTTTCAGACCTTGCCTCCAGCCTAAATCGGTTTACCAGACGAGCAAATTGGCTCGCCTGCGACATGAACAAGTTTACACACGGGACGAATTAGTCAGTCAATGGACTCGCCGATCATAAGACCCAGGCTTTTTCCTGTTGATTCGCCCCTGGTGCTTGCCTCTGAGAGGCTGAACAGCGAAGAACGATACCTATGCTTGCCTATTATATTCACGATCTCAGCCCGTTTTTGATTCAGTTCAGCGAGAATGCGGGGCTTCGCTGGTATGGGCTCGCTTATGTGCTGGCGTTTGCCTCGGCTTATGGCATTTGCCTGCATCTGGCACGGCGGGGATACAGCGATATTCCGGCGCGGGATATCGGCGACTTCATCACTGGCACGGCGCTTTTTGGGGTTATTCTGGGTGGGCGGCTGGGGTATATGCTCTTTTACGACTGGCAAGCCTTCACGAGCAACCCGCTGGTTTTTTTCAAATTCTGGGACGGCGGCATGTCGAGCCACGGGGGGATTCTCGGCATCGTGGTTTTCACTTGGATCTACTCGCGGCGGAAAAAAATTTCCTGGCTGAACATCGGGGACAACACCGTGGTGGCGGCGCCTGTGGGGCTTTTCCTCGGAAGATGTGCGAATTTCATCAATGGAGAACTCTACGGGCGGGCGACATCGGTGCCTTGGGCGGTTCAATTTCCCAAGGAACTCTACGAGGCCGCCCCGGAGACGACGCACGAGATCTTGGTTGAGGCGTCGCAGATCAATCCCGCTTTTACAAACATCCCCGCTCTCGTGGAGAACGCCGGGGCATCGCCGGAGTTGCATGCCCTCCTAGGCAGGATTCTCACGCCGCGACATCCCTCGCAGATTTACGAGGCCTTTTTGGAGGGTGCGGTGCTATTTGCGATTCTTTGGGTTTTGAGAACCCGCTTCCGCCTTCCCGACGGCATCCTGACGGGTGTGTTTTTCATCGCCTATGCGCTCTTGCGCATTGCGGGAGAGTTTTTTCGGGAACCGGACGCTCCGCTGACGCTCATGCTGACGCGTGGACAATTTCTCTCCCTGTTCCTGATTGTGATCGGCGCGGCGTTCCTTATTGCCGCAAGAATCCGGCCGACTTGGGCGCCAAAATTCCGCTCATGAAGAAAACCGCCCTTTTCGGACTGCCCATTCTGGTCCTCCTTGTAGTAGCCATGTCACAAATTCCCGCATTCCAATCGACGCCCAGCCCGGCGGCTTCGTTTGAGGAGGCTCTGGCGAAATTTGAAAACCTTCGGCGGGACGAGTCATCGCGGCCACTCCGCCCCGAGGGAGCCAGCCGCCTTTTTCATCATGGACAAAAAACCGGGCGCGTCTTCGTGCTTCTTCATGGTCTTACCAACTGCCCGGAGCAATTTGTGCCGCTTGCCAAAATCCTTCACGCAAAAGGTGCGAATGTGGTGCTCCCTCGTGCGCGCCTGGCGGGTTTTGCAGACCGGCTCAACAATGACCAAGGCCACCAAACCGCGCAGGATTTGATCGACCAGGCAGCTGTGGGACTCGATATAGCAGGCGGTCTCGGCGACCGGATCACACTCATCGGCCTCTCAGGCAGCGCCGTGGCGGTGGGTTGGATGGCTCAGAACAGGGATGGCATTGGCGATGTGATGCTCATTTCACCGTTCTTCGGCATGTATGGCGTGAAGCCATCGGTTATCGATGCGACGGCCGCGACGCTTTCGAAGTTGCCGAATTTTTACCAATGGTGGGATGCCTCGAAAAAAGACAATCTACCGGGTCCGCTCTACGCCTACCCCCGCTTCGGGACCCACTGCATGGCGGACACAATCCAGCTCTCACGGGATGTCCGGACGAACCTCGACTCGCGCCCACTTTTTGCCAAGAGGCTCATTTTTTTAACCACGGCCAGCGACCGGGGAGCCAACAACCAGCTGACAAAGGAAATCGCATCGCAACTTAAAGCCCGCGAAGGCGAGAGGGTCATCACCTACGAATTTCCGGAGTCCCTCGGCATCCCGCATGACATGATCGACCCCGCTCAACCCGGTGCAAACACGGATCTCAGCTACTCGAAAATTCTCGAACTCGTCGAAATGTAGCTCCGCGAATTCCACAGAGGCGCGGATTTTTGCTGGAATCGAGGCGCGGGCAGTCGCAATGTAGAGATCATGCAAATTCACATCACTCCGCGAAACATCACCCTCACCGGCGCCATCCATGAATTTGTGGCGGAAAAAGTCAGCCACCTCGAAGGCCACGGTGAAACGATCCTCGCAGCACACATCGTTCTTCTTCACAACCACGACCGCAAAAAACCATATACCGTGAAGGTGCATCTGGCACTCAGCGGTCCTGACATCCACGCCGAGGACGCGGAGGCAGATCTTTATGTCGCCATCGACAAGGTCGTCGACAAGCTTTCGCGCCAGATCAGCAAACTCAAAACCAAGAAAAAGGAACACGACAAGCATCGCACCCAACAAAAACGCGAGGCAGAAAAACGCGGCTACAAGCGGCCTTAAAGTCGCGTGGAGGACTACAAGGTCAAACTTGATGTATTCGAGGGTCCGCTCGATCTTTTGCTCTACCTCATCAAACGCGATGAGGTGGATATCTACGACATTTCGATCGAGCGGATCACCAAGCAATACATGGCCTACATCGAGGCCTTTCAGGTTCTGAATATCGAGCTGGCCGGCGAATTCATCGTCATGGCCGCAAACCTCCTCTACATCAAAAGCCGAACACTCCTCCCCGTCGATCAGCAGATGGCGGAGGAGGATGCCGAGGAGGACGATCCCCGCTTCGAACTCATCCGGCAACTGATCGAATATAAAAAATTCAAGGAAGCCGCCGCGCTGTTGCGCGACAATGAAACGGCCCAACTGAACCTTTTCGCCCGCGTGCCCGTGACGCCGGACCTCGCCCCGGCTGAGAATCTGCTTGTGGAGGAAGTCGGTATTTTCGACCTCATCCATGCCTTCCAAAAAATCCTCAAACGGCTGGAAAAAAAGCCCGAAGATCTCCGCGAGATTTTCGCTGAAAATTTCACTGTCTCCGACAAGATCGAGCATGTCCTGCACATGACCCAAGAGGGCGTGCCTCTCCGCTTTGAGGAACTCTTTGCCGATGCGGCCAGCCGCACGGAAATCGTGGTGACATTCCTCGCCATGCTCGAACTCATCCGCCTGAAGCAACTCCGCGTGCGACAAGATGGAGTCTGTGGCGAAATCTGGATCGACCGCGTGAGCAACGCCCAACCCGCTTTTGTATGAGTGACGAATCCTCAAGCCCCGAACCCCTCTTCCCGCTTCACCGCATTGTTGAAGCCATCCTTTTTGCCTCTCAAAAACCGGTCTCCGCCAAGGAACTCGGCGCCATTTTCAAAGGCGCAGCGGAAGCAGGCAAAGAAAACCCCGACATCGCGGCCTTCGCCAAAGTGAAAGCCGCTCAGATTCAAGAGGCGATTCAAAAACTCGAACTCGAATACTCCGAGACGGGCCGTTCCTTCGAGGTGAGGGAAAGCGCGGTAGGTTGGCAACTCGTGACGCGCGGCGACTACGCACCTTGGCTGCGCCAACTCTTCCCGGAAAACCGTCAGGCCCGCCTCAGCGCCCCAGCCATGGAGACACTCGCCATTATCGCCTACCGGCAACCAATCACCCGTGCCGATATGGAAGCCGTGCGTGGCGTGGCGGTGGATGGCGTGCTCCAGACACTTCTGGATCGAAATCTCGTCCGCATCGCTGGACGCTCCGAAATCGCCGGGCGCCCGCTCCTTTACGAGACCACCCAGTATTTCATGGACCACTTCGGCTTGAAAAATTTGGATGATCTTCCAAATGCCTCGGAACTCCGCCGCATTGCGCTTCCCAAGGCGAATCCACAGGAAAAAACTCCTGCAGAGGCGCAACCCGCAGCCGAGGAAAAACCCGCCGAGTCACCTGCCAGCGAGCCTGAACTTTTCGAATCTCAGTCCACCGAATCCGAGCCGTCCGTCCCCCCTCAATCGGAGCCTGAGGCCACCAAGGATGCAGCACCGGGGGAATCCATCCTAGGAGAGGAATCCAAGCCATGAGCGAACTCGGAGAACTGCGCCAGCGCATCGACGCACTCGATACGGAATTGCTGCGCCTGCTCAACGAGCGTGCCACTTTGGCAAAAGAAATCGGCGTCATCAAAAACCGCGCCTCGCTTCCGATCTACTCGCCGGACCGCGAGATGAAGCTGCTACGCAGCCTCGTCGAACGCAGCAACGGCCCACTCCGCCCCGAATCGATCCGCGCGATTTACCGGGAGATCATGTCAGCCTCCCTTGCTTTGGAAAACGACATCGTCATCGCGTGCCTCGGCCCATCCGGCAGCTTCACGCACCAGACCGCGATTTCGAAATTCGGCTCCAGCGTGCGCTACACGCCAACAAACTCGATTGCCGAGGTGATTGAACAAATCGGTGCGAACGAGGCCGACTGCGGAGTTGTTCCGCTGGAAGACCCCATTCATGGATTCATCAACTCCACGCTCGACGAGTTGACCACCACAGACCTCTCGATCTGCGCGGAAATTCCTCCCGAGACCATCGGCATGCGCCACATCATTCTCGGCCGTCAAATCAATGCACCCACGGGAAATGACCAGACGCTCATCATGCTTCGCATCGAGGACAAACCCGGCTCTCTGGTTTCGGCATTGGAGCCCTTCCGTCAATTGCAGGTGAACCTCGCCCATTTTGCGAGCCGTCCCTCGCAGCCTGACAAAGCCGAGACATTTTTCTTCGTCCAGACCGATGGACATGTCCGGGACTTGGAAACCAACGGCCTGATTGACGCCCTCATGAAAAGCTGCCGCTCGGTGAAAATCTTGGGAAGTTATCCCAAACCACAGCCTTGAAAACCATTCTCGACACAATCCTTGAAGATGTTCGCCGCGAAGTCGCCGAATCCAAACACAAGTCGCCCCTGAGCGAAATTCAAGCACGTCTGTCCGACGCCCCGCCAAGCCGCGATTTTACAGCTGCGCTGTCCTCCGACTTCGGCCTCATCGCGGAGATCAAAGAACGCTCGCCAAGCGTCGGTCCGATGCGCACCGAAAATGTGCGCGACGCCGCAGCCGCCTACGCCTCCTCCCCGATCGTGCGCGCGGTTTCCGTTTTGACGAATCAGACACACTTCGGAATGGACATCCACCGCCTCGGCGAACTCCGCAAAGAGGTCCCCCAGCCTATCCTTCGGAAGGATTTTTTTGTGGACGACTACCAAGTTTACGAAGCCCGTGCTTTCGGTGCCGATGCGATTCTGCTCATGGCCAATGTGCTCGATGCCGCTACGATGCAACGACTCCACCAACTCGCCCGCGACCTCGGCATGGAAGCTCTCTTTGAAATCCACACGACCGAAGAAATAGCCACGCTGCCTGCTGGAGCTCGGGTGGTGGGAATCAACAGCCGCAAATTCAAAACCAACTCCGGCTTTGTTGCCGCAGGCCAATCCTCTGCCACCGACTTCAGCCTCGACCTGGGAGTTTTCGATCTGGCGAACAAACTCCCCGCCTCGGCCATCCGTGTCGCAGAGAGTGGCATTTCTCCGCAGAACCTCCAGTCTGTTGCGTCCAACTTTCATGCCGCGCTCGTGGGCACATCCCTCCTCCGCGACGAACGCGGCATCCAAGCCTGCCTCCGCGATTTTGAGGAGGCGCACGCTTTATGAAAAGCACTGCTGGCCGCTCCAACGGTCGTCTCGTTGCAGTCGCCCTGCTCGCTCTCTGCGTGGCGGGATTTCTCGCAACCATTTGGAACTACTCTCGCAACCACTCTTTCGCCGGCGAGGCCTCGCTGGATTCCAATGGAACGCCCTCGATCCTAACGGCATCATTCAACCTGGGATCGAGAATTCAAGAAGGCCAACGCGTTGTCATCCGCGTGGAAGGAGACTCCGCAAATGCTCGTGGCGGAGTGATTAAAAATCTCACACCGCAGGGCCTCGCCACGATCCAGAGCGATGAACCCATCACGGCACCGCTTCGCTCTCGTGCCACTGTGAGTATCGACGGGACGGTGGCTCCGCAGCCCGTCCGCTAAACATTTCCACGCAAATGCGAATCAACCGAAATTGTTGTGATAAAAGAATTGCATTGTTGCCGTAACCAACTAATCTCCGCCCCTCAACCAACACACTAACCAATATGGCCAACCTCACAAAACGTGATCTGGTAATGCAGATCAGCAAAAAAACAGGACTCACTCAGCAGGAAGTTTTCAGCGTTATCCAATTGACATTGGATGGCATCACAGACGCCCTGTCGACTGGTCGCGATGTTGAGCTCCGCAACTTCGGCGTTTTCGAAGTCCGCCTCACCAAATCCCGTGTGGGTCGTAATCCGAACAAGCCCGAGCACGATGTCGTCATCCCCGCCCGCGCAACCGTTAAGTTCAAGTCCGGAAAAATCATGCGCCAGCGTGTGCTTCTCCGCACCGAAGAACTGCGCAGCCAACCAGCTGCCTAAGAATCCAGCCGATTTCCACTGGTGGAATTCATACGGCTCCGAGGAGCCAAGCAAAACAACCTTCAAGGGGTTGACCTGGAACTGCCTTTGGGCAGGCTCATCGTCGTAACCGGACCCAGCGGCAGTGGGAAGTCAAGCCTCGCCTTCGACACCATTTATGCCGAGGGACAAAGGCGTTATGTGGAGACATTTAGTCCTTACACACGCCAGTTCCTCGAGCGAATGGATAAACCACTCGCCGACAGCATTGAGGGAATTCCGCCCGCTATTGCGATCGAGCAAGCCAACAATGTCCGCACCACGCGGTCAACGGTCGGCACGATCACGGAAATCAATGATTACCTGAAACTCCTCTTCCCGCGCGTCGCCAAGGGCTTTTGCCCAAAGTGCTCGCGGGAAGTGGTTCAGGGAACTCCCCAGTCCATTCTCCGCCAGATTCTTGCCGACTGCGCTGGAAAAACGGTGCTCCTCACCTTCAGCGTCAAGGTTCCCGAAAACACCGCACCAAAAGACTTCTTCGATTTTCTTGCCCAACAGGGCTATCTGCGCATCTGGGTCAAAGGCAAAATCCACCGCACCGACGAGTCTCCCGAACTCCGAAAACTCCCCGAGAGCGTCTCGGTCATCCAAGACCGCGTCGATCTCGCAAACACCGCACATGCCCGCCTCTCCGAAGGCATCGAAAACTCTCTCCGCCTGGGCAATGACCGACTCACCGTTATTGATTCCGAATCGGGATCAACCTACTCCCACACAGCGGGATGGCATTGCTCATCGTGCGATATCGACATCCGTCCGCCATCCCCGGGCCTGTTCTCTTTTAATTCCCCGCTGGGCGCCTGCCCTGAGTGCAAAGGCTTTGGCCGTATCATAGGCATTGACATGCAGCGCGTTATTCCTGACCGCTCGCTGTCCATATCCGAGGGAGTCATCCGCCCCTTTCAGAGCGGCCAATCCGCTGAATGCCAGGATGACCTCATCCGCCACTGCCGCAAACGCGGCATCGATACCGTCCGTTCCTTCGAGCGACTCCCCAAAGCGGATCAGGATTTTGTGATTCAAGGGAATCCGGATATTGATTCCCGCCAAGCTTGGGACTCGGGCGAGTGGTATGGCGTAGAAGGCTATTTTCAATGGCTGGAGAGCAAATCCTACAAAATGCATGTGCGGGTGCTGCTCTCGCGCTACCGCAGCTACCAACCATGCCCAAAATGTCATGGTGGCCGCTTCCAACCGGATACGCTGAATTTCCGCATCGATCCCCCCGGATTGACGATCGCGGATGTCGCCGCACTTCCCCTCAAGCGCCTTGCGCCGATTTTGGAGTCCTTCGCGATTCCCGCGTCGGATACCAGCGCGCGCCTCGTTCACCAGCAAGTCGTCTCCCGCGTCAACTACCTCTGCAAGATCGGCCTGAGCTACCTCACGCTCGACCGCCCCACCCGCTCGCTCTCCGGCGGTGAAATCCAACGCGTCAACCTCACGACTTGCCTCGGAGCATCGCTCGTCAATACCCTGTTCGTCCTCGACGAGCCCAGCGTTGGCCTCCACCCACGCGACACCTCCCGACTTATTGAGGTCATGCAAGGTCTTCGCGACAAAGGCAACACCCTGCTTGTCGTGGAGCACGAGGAAGCCGTGATCCGCGCCGCCGACGAGTTGGTGGATATCGGCCCCGGCCGTGGCATTTCCGGCGGACAACTCCTCTACTGCGGCCCGGCCGAGAATTTCGCCTCGGCAAAAAACTCCCTCACAGCCGATTACCTCCAAGGGATAAAGTCCATCCCTGTTCCCAAAAAACGCCGTAAGGCCGAAGGGCAAGTCGTTCTCAAAGGCGTCACCCACCACAATATCAAGAACCTCACCGCCAAGTTCCCGCTCGGCGTGCTCTGCGCGGTGACTGGCGTTTCGGGCTCAGGGAAAACCTCGCTCGTTCGCGATGTCCTCCATCGTCAACTCGTCGGCGACGACCCCTCCGAAGACGAGGCGGCAGGCTTCGTGAAATCCATCAGCGGCGACGAAGAGGTGGACGAAGTCGTCATGGTGGACCAATCGCCTCTCGCAAAGACTCCGCGCTCCACCCCGGCCGTTTATCTGGGAGTTTACGAACACATCCGCGACCTCTTCGCCGACACCCCAGCCGCCGAGGCCGCCGGCTTCACAGCTTCCAGCTTTTCCTTCAACTCGGGAAACGGCCGCTGCGACCGGTGCAGCGGACTGGGCTTTGAAAAGGTGGAAATGCAATTCCTCAGCGACCTCTTCCTGCGCTGTCCGGAGTGCGATGGAACCCGCTTCCGCGCTCCTCTTCTCAAAATCCAAGTCGGAGGAAAATCCATCCACGAGGTCCTGGAAATGACAGCCGCCGAGGCGATCACATTTTTCAAACCTCTCGATCCCAAGAAAAAAATCACCACTCCGCTGGAACTCCTCGGCGAGGTGGGCCTCGACTACCTGCGCCTCGGCCAGCCGGTTAACGCGCTCTCCGGAGGCGAATCCCAGCGCCTCAAGCTCGTCCACCACCTCATCCGCCAATCCCGCGAGAAGGCGCTCCTGATCTTCGACGAACCAACGACCGGCCTGCACTTCGACGATGTTGCCCTGCTCATTAAAGTCTTCCACCGCCTGGTGGAGGAAGGCAACAGCGTGATCGTCATCGAGCACAATCTGGAGGTCATCAAATGCGCGGACTGGGTCATCGACCTCGGCCCCGAAGGCGGCGATGAAGGCGGCCAGATCGTTGCGGCTGGAACTCCCGAGCAGATCGTAACCGTCCCCGAATCCCTCACCGGACATTTTCTAGAACCCGTCCTCGCCGGGCGCGGTGCACACCTGCACGAGCAACCCGCCCGCCCCCGCCCAAAGACCCCGCCTTCCCGCTTCATCACCGTGCGAGGTGCCCGCGAGCACAATCTAAAGAATATCGATGTCGATATCCCGCGCGACGGCATGGTCGTCGTGACCGGTCTCAGCGGCTCGGGTAAATCGACACTTGCCTTTGACATCCTCTTCGCCGAAGGCCAGCGTCGCTTCCTCGACAGCATGTCGGCCTACGCCCGCCAGTTCGTAGATCAACTTGAGAAGCCCGATGTGGACTCGATCGAAGGCCTGCCGCCGAGCGTGGCGATTGAGCAACGCATTACTCGCGGCGGCGGAAAATCCACCGTAGCGACAGTCACCGAGATTTACCACTTTCTGCGCCTCCTCTTTTCAAAACTCGGCACCCAATTCTGCCCCTCGTGCAATGTCGCTGTCGAAAACCGCACGCCAACAGCCATCGCAGCTGAAGTCGATGCCGCCGCCGCCCCGGGACCGGTGAAAATTTTCGCAAACCTCGTTAAAGGCCGCAAAGGCTTCCACACGGATGTCGCCCGCGCAGCAGCCCGACAGGGTATCACCACCCTGATCGTGGATGGCAAACCCACTCCCGTGGAGGGCTTCGAAAAGCTCGAACGCTTCAAGGAACACACGATCGACGCCCTCATCGGAGAACTCACCGCGCCCGATACAAAAAAATCCGACGAACTCGTTCGCAAAGCCCTCCGCATGGGGAAAGGCACCGCACGCATGGAGGACGCGAAGGGCAAATCGACCATTCTCAGCACCGAGATGAACTGCCCGTCGTGCAGCCGCGCCTTCGAGCCGCTCGACCCACGCCTTTTCTCCTTCAACTCTCCCCACGGCTGGTGCAGCCACTGCCGGGGATTCGGTGAGGTCTGGAAGGGGCTCGGTCAGGAAGGCGAATTCGAAACCGCCATCGAAGCCGAACTCGACGAGGAGCGCCGTCACGAAGGCCTCGAGGACGATGAACCACGCCCCTGCCCGATCTGCAAAGGCACACGCCTCAACGAAACGGCCACGCATGTCCGCATCCAAAAAACATCCATCGCCGACTTCACCCGCTCTCCGGCATCCGATGCCCTCTCGCTCTGCGACTCGCTGAATTTTCAAGGCCCTGCTGCGGAGGTCGCTCGCGATGTGATCACCGAAATCCGCCAGCGCCTCGAATTCCTCGCCAAGGTAGGACTCGACTACCTCTCGCTCGACCGCAGCGCCAAAACTCTCTCCGGTGGCGAGTCCCAGCGCATCCGCCTCGCCGCCCAACTCGGTTCCAATCTGCGCGGCGTCCTGTATGTCCTCGATGAACCGACCATCGGACTCCATCCGCGCGACAACGAACGCCTCCTAGATGCGCTTCAAGCCCTTGCCAAAAAAGGAAACTCCCTCGTCGTCGTCGAGCATGACGAAGAGACCATGCGCCGTGCGGACCGCATCCTCGACCTCGGCCCGGGCGCGGGCAGCCGTGGCGGCGAAGTCATCGCCTCCGGCACACTCCAGGAAATTCTCGACCACCCGACCTCGCATACAGGCCGCGCCCTCCGCGAGCCGATGCAGCACCCGATCCGTGGCAAACGCCGCCCAGCTCCCACAGAGTGGCTCCAACTCAAAGGGGCCCACCTTCACAACATCAAAAACGAGAATGTGAGCATTCCCCTCCACCGCCTCAGCGTCCTCACCGGCGTCTCCGGCTCGGGAAAAAGCACGCTCATCCGTGGCATCGTCGTCCCAGCCGTCCGCGATGTTCTCGCCCGCAAACGGGCACCGCTCCACTCGGACCTGCACAAAGGCATCGCCGGATTCGAAGAACTCGGTGCCGTGCTGGAAGTGGACCAGTCGCCCATCGGCAAGACCTCACGCTCCACACCGGCGACCTATGTGAAGGTCTTCGACGAAATCCGCAAAGTTTTCTCCACCCTCCCCGCCGCCCGCATGCGTGGCTACACGGCCAGCCGGTTTTCCTTCAACAATGAGGGCGGACGCTGCGAAGCCTGCCTCGGCCAAGGCGTGATCAAACTCGAGATGAACTTCCTGCCGCCGTCCTACATGCCTTGCCAAGACTGCAACGGACGACGCTACAACCCATCCACGCTCGAGATCCTCTACAACGGAAAATCCATCGGCGATGTCATGGATATGACCATCGAACAGGCGGTCGAATTCTTTGCAGCCCACCCGAAAATCCACCGCCCGCTCGCCCTTCTTCAGGAAACAGGTCTTGGCTATCTCAAACTTGGCCAACCCAGCCCCACACTGAGCGGTGGCGAGGCCCAGCGCATCAAGCTTGTCACCCAACTCGCCCGCCGTGCCACACCCGGAGCGGAGGAAATCCGCACCACCCGGAAGGGAAAATCCACGCTCTATGTCCTCGAGGAGCCGACCATCGGCCTCCACGCCCATGATGTCGCCCAGCTCATCACTGTCCTCCACCGCCTTGTTGATGAGGGCGGCACAGTGGTCGTTATCGAGCACCACCTCGATGTCATTGCCGAGGCCGACCACATCATCGACATCGGCCCCGAAGCCGGCGCCCAAGGCGGTAAAATTGTCGCCGAAGGCACCCCCGAAAAAGTCGCCCTCGCCAAAAACAGCTGCACCGCCCCGTTCCTCAAAAAAATGCTGGGCGTTCAGACGACAAAAAAATCCAAGTCCTGAAGCGGTCACTCCAGCACTGCCATTTCGATCTCTCGAAAAATGTGCACCCGATGGTTTTTTCCAATTTCTGTTAATTCTGTAAATTCTGTCTAAAAATTCTCCCCCGTAAAAACCCGATGTCCTCCGAAACGCTCACACCCATGATGCAGCAATATCAGGCCCTGCGGCGGGAATTGCCCACGGGCACACTGCTGCTTTTCCGCCTTGGGGATTTTTATGAAATGTTCGGCGAGGATGCGACCGAGGCGTCGCGCATTTTAAATGTCGCCCTCACGAAGCGCGGCGCCACGCCGATGTGCGGCGTCCCCTACCATGCCGCGAGAAACTACATTGAGAAACTGATTGCCGCCGGCTGGCGCGTCGCGATCTGCGACCAAGTTGGCGAAGTCACCGCTGGCAAACTCGTCCGGCGCGAGATCTCACAGGTTCTCAGCCCCGGGACACTCGACGACTTCGGCCTCGACGATCGCAAACCGAATTTCCTCGCCTCACTCAACAAGCGCGGCGACACACATGGACTCGCCTACTGCGACCTCAGCACCGGAGAGTTTCGCCTCACCGAACTCGACTCGATCGCCGCACTCCTCGATGAGCTCGCCCGCGTCTCCCCGGCCGAAATCCTCATACCGGATCATCAGGCAGATGCCTTCAAGCAGGTAACGCCGCAAGCGCCGGTGGATGGCTATGTTTTCGAGCTCGAGCCAGCCAGCGAATTGCTGCGCGCTCATTTCAAAGTCCACTCCCTCGATGGATTTGGTTGCGCCGACCTCCCGGCAGGAACAGGAGCTGCCGGTGCGCTGCTGCATTACATCACCCGCCAGATGCGCCGGCCAGCAGGCCACCTCAAGCAACTCCAACCCTACCGCCGCAGCGAGTTTCTCATTCTCGATGCCGCCACGCAAAGTCACCTTGAGCTGGTCCAATCCCGCGCCGGACGGGGAATGACACTCCTCGGCGCACTCGATCGCACCGCGACGCCCATGGGCGCCCGCCTCCTGCGCGACTGGATTCTCCATCCGCTCAAAGATGCCGCTGGCATCGAAAAACGGCAGGATGCCATTGCCGCCCTTCTCGATGACGCCATGCTCCTCGGGGACCTCCGCAGTCGCCTCGCAGATATTCGCGACATCGAGCGCGCCACGGCCCGCCTGAGCGGTCCCTCCGGCAATGCACGCGACCTCTCAGCCTTGGCGCAATCCCTCGACCGCATCCCACCCTTAGCGGCAAGCCTTGGAGGGCTTCATGGATTCACCATTCCCTCCACCCTGCTCTCGGGCCTCACCGCCCGCCTCCATGCGCTTCCAGAACTCAGTGAAAAACTCCGCCGCGCCATCGTTGCGGAACCACCCGCTGTCATTCGTGACGGCGGCTTCATCGAGCCTGGCTACGATTCCGACCTCGACGAGCTCCGATCTGCCTCCCACGAAGGCAAAAACTGGATTGCCGCCCTGCAGGAAAAGGAAATCGAGCGAACCGGCATCAAATCCCTCAAAGTCCGCTTCACCTCGGTCTTCGGCTACTTCATTGAGATCACGAAAGCCAATCTCGGAGCAGTTCCCGCCGACTACATCCGCAAACAAACAACCGTCAACGGGGAAAGATTCATCACGCCCGAACTCAAGGAATTTGAAGGCAAAATCCTCGGCGCGGATGAACGAGCCCGCGCCCGAGAGATCGAAATCTTCGCCGAACTCCGCAGCGCCGTTCTGGCCGAAATCCAAAACCTGCAGGAAACCGCCGCGACACTCGCCGTCCTCGATGCCATTTGCTCGCTCGCCGAAACCGCCCGCCTCCACGGCTACTGCCGCCCAGAGATCAACGACTTGGACATTTTAGAAATCTGCGATGGACGCCACCCCGTTTTAGACCAGCAACCCGAGGGTTCGCGCTTTGTTCCGAATGACACAAACCTCGGCACAGACGGCAAGAAATTCGCCATCATCACCGGCCCTAATATGGCTGGAAAATCGACCTACATCCGCCAAGTCGCCCTTCTCACCCTCCTGGCCCAAACCGGGAGCTTCGTCCCCGCCAAATCCATGCGTCTCGGCCTCACCGACCGCATCTTCACCCGCGTCGGCGCCAACGACGACCTCTCCCGGGGCCAATCGACCTTCATGGTGGAAATGAACGAAACGGCGAACATCCTCAACAACGCAACGGATCGCAGCCTCGTGATTCTCGACGAAATCGGACGCGGCACCTCCACATTCGACGGCCTCTCCATTGCCTGGAGCGTCGCCGAATACCTCCACGACAAAATCAGCTGCCGCGCCCTCTTCGCCACCCACTACCACGAACTCACCGACCTCGAGCGCACACGCAGCGGCGTGCAAAACCTGAATGTCGCCGTCCGAGAGTGGAACGACCAAATTATCTTCCTACGAAAAATCCTCCCCGGCCGAGCCGACCAAAGCTACGGCATTCAAGTCGCCCGACTCGCTGGCCTCCCCGACTCAATCATCACCCGCGCCAAGGAAATCCTCGAAAACCTCGAGAAATCCGAACTCAACGCCGCCGGCCAACCCACCATCGCCAAATCGGCCCGCAAACGCCTTACCCCAGACCCCAACGCCGCCCAACTCGCGCTTTTTTAAACCCTCGGCGTGGCAGCGCGATTCGCAATCTGGGAGGGAAATCGTCTCGCATGCCCCAAATATCCAATACGGAAAACGCCGAACAACTCCCAGACACCAACCCGCACAAAAACCTCTCAAAAGCTCAGCACACGATCCCGAAATGGTTTTGCCAATCCTGCCGACTCCAGACGCAGCTTAATGGCTGGAGCTTGCCCCCTTCCCATCGTCAATAAGGCTGAAGAGATCGAGGAGGACCAAGGATTTCACGCCAGATGATGGCTTGGCGGAGGGCACTGGGGGATTTGATATCGACCGGGGCTTTGCGGGAACTTGGTGGGGTTGGTTTTGACTTGGCGATGACGAAGCGTGGCTCGGAGACAGTTACGGGAGCGGATGCAAAGACAATTTTGGGCTCGGGCGCCGGTGTTGGTATTTTCGGCGGGAGGCCTTGAGGAGCAGCTTCTTCGTGGACGGGGATTCCAAATACCTCGAGGAATCTCCGCATGTCCTGCTGGGGAGCGGGCTCGCGGGTTTCGGGAGCAGGAGTAGGCGTGAGCTCCCGTTCGAGGTAGGGGCTTGCTTCCGCCTCCCGGCGGGTGCGCTCAGCTTCAAAACGACGCTGCTCCCGGCGTTTTCCGGATTGCTCGATGAGCCAGTTGATGAGGCTGATCGCTCCGATAATGAGGAGCAGGACGAGTTGTTCCATCGCGGAATCAGGCCGGGGTGGATGAGGGCGGCGTGGCTATAGAGTCGCGCATGGCAGTGTCGGACTGGATGTTTTTCAGGCGCATGTAGTCCATGACTCCGAGGTTGCCATTGCGGAAGGCGGCGGAGATGGCCTCCGGGACTTGAGCTTCGGCCTCGACGACCTTGGCCTGCATTTCCTGGGTGCGGGCTTTCATTTCCTGCTCGGTAGCAACAGCGGCAGCGCGGCGCATTTCAGCCTTGGCTTGGGCGACGACCTTGTCGGCTTCCGCCTGCTCGGCCTGGAGCTTGGCTCCGATGTTGTCGCCGATATCCACATCCGCGATATCCACGGAGAGGATTTCGAAGGCGGTGCCGGTATCAAGGCCCTTGGCGAGGACAGTCTTTGAGATGCGGTCGGGATTTTCCAAGACATCCTTGTAGGACACGGCGGAACCGATGGAGGTGATGATACCCTCGCCGACGCGGGCGATGATGGTATCCTCTGTCGCACCGCCGACAAAGCGATTAAGGTTCGAGCGGACAGTCACTCGGGCGCGGACTTTGACTCCGATGCCGTCGCGGGCCACGGCGTCGATCGTGACTTTGCCAGTGGTGGGATTCGGGCAGTCGATGACTTTTGGATTGATGCTGGTGCGGACGGCTTCCAGAACGGTTTTGCTGGTGCCCTTGATGGCAAGGTCGATGGCGCAAGCGCGATTAAAGTCGAGTTGCAGCGCGGCCTTGTCGGCGGCAATGAGAGCTAGGACGACGTGGGAAACATTTCCACCAGCGAGGTAGTGGGCTTCAAGCGGGTCGGTGTCGATATTGATACCGGCTTTAACGGCGGTGATACGACTGTCAACGATCAACCCCATTGGCACGCGGCGCAGGCGCATTCCGATGAGCTTGGCGAAAGAAACAGGCGCATCGGCCAGCTTGGCACGCAGCCAAGTGCCAAAGAAATTCAACAGGATGAATGCCATGACAAGGGCGGCCAGAAGGACGATTCCGAAAACAAAATAAACGGCGAATTGTGATATCATAGATGTGGTGAAGCGGGCACAAAATGGCACAACTTTCCAAACGCGCTACTAAAATGTGAGCAAAATTTCCGTTATTCGGAAAAGGCGTCAACTTGGTCAAGTATGACATCCGCAAAGCCGGGATCCGTGCCGATAGCTCCGCTATAAAACAATTGGCGGTCACGCAGGTGATAGGGGTTGTTTCGAAAAACTTGGCTCTGGCTGGCAGCGGGGCCGACATCCTCGGCGATACCCAGTAAAACCGGGATGTCTTGGTAGCTGTGCAGCCCGTCGGATATAAAAAAAGGCACGACGACCACATTGGGTTGGGAGGCGAGCTTGTCCCAATCGGAAATAAGCGGAGCCTCTTCCATGTAGGCCGAGAGGACTTCAGCATATTCGCCGGTTTCGGAGATTTTTTGAACCTGCAGCTTGGCGGCAACGGCGGAGTTTTCGTTGAGTCCGGTTCCATGACCAACAATGAAGAGGCTTGTATCCTGGGGCGGAACGCCCGGCGCGACCATGCGGGCCTGCTTCATGAGCAGACCGGTCATGGCCTCGTGGTTGCCAGCGGGTTCGCAATAGTGAATCGCCCGCCCACCGACCCGAGTCGTTTTCCCGGCGAGTTCGAGTTCGCGGGGAATAACCGTTTGAGTGAAATAACCCTCGCTAATGAAATTCGGCACGACATAAACCTCCTCACTGTCTACCATGCGCAGGACCTCGCGAAAGGTGGGTTCCTCCTTCCAGAAACACACCGCCACTTCGGCAAAGATGCCGCGTTCACGGATGCTGCGGGCATGCACGAGCGACGGAGCGCTCGAGTCGGGATTCACCGTCGAACCATGGCCCACGATGATGAGGGCGCTATTGGAGAGATTTTTTTTCATTCGAGCAATTCGGCGCAGACTTTGGCGGCGTCGAAATGTTTCTCTGCATACGCGCGGGCGGCCTCCGAGTGATGCAAATAATTTCCGGAAATTTTATCCAGGGCGTCGGCGGCCTGCTGTGGTGTATCGAAGGCCACTACGCCATCGCCTGACGGCAAGTGGTCGCTCCAACCTGTGTCCTGAACGACGACGGGTTTGCCCGCTGCCAAGTAACAGGCGCTGCGGCAACTGAACCACCCGCTGCGCGAGCGCACATAGCCATTCTTGGCGATACTCCACTCCCCCTTCGACTGGGAAAGGAAATCGCGGTAGGTGATGTAGTCGGGCAGGTGGGTATCCGGCTCGATGATGTGCCAGCCTTTGGATTCGAGCATTTCAGTCGGACGCTTGCTTCCGATCCCCTGCCCCATGGCGAGGACGAATTTTTCCTTCGTCATGCCCGGCAAGTCGAGGAAACGCTCAAACTCAATATCCTTCTGCCCGTATTTCTGACCGTTGTAATCCTTCGGCGCATAGCTCGCCCAATTCATCACAGTGGTCCAAGCGCCATTGGCGATGTGGTTTTTTTCCGAAGGCGAAAAATCCCGCCAATATTCCAGCGCGATCGGTTGCACAGCGGGACGCCAGTTAAAGCCCGCCGTGGGGACCTCGCACCCCGGCTTGCCGATGTTCAGACCGAAAGAATAATGCCGCTCGTGCGCGGCGACCCGCTTGGCGTATTCGGAAGCGGGATCTGCCGCCAGGCCGATCTGCGTAAACATCGGATCGCCATCCAAAAAAAGTTTCGTCGGAATGCGCGAGGTCTCATCGCGCAGCCAGCAGGCGCCAGACACATTCGCGAGGACATCCGCCGAGGCGATGATTTTTTCCGCTTCGGCGGCACTCGCGACGCCGTGGTACTTCTCATCCGCGACATTCCGGTAAATCCAGCGGTCTCCCATGCCAAACTGCTCCATGACGCGGGCCAAGTAGGCGGCGTTGTGCGAGCAATCCGCGCTGGGCTCCATCTTCACCGGGTCGTAGGCCCAAGCTCCCGTATCCTCAAGATACCAGACATCATGACCAAGCGCTCGAAAGCCGAGTGCATATTGTATGTAATCCCATGTGACCCCACCGAAGGCATACTGCCCGATCAACCCGGTAACGATAATCCTCATTTGCAGGGAAACTAACGCCCCGAGTTGTCGGCGACAAGGTTCCCGATGGAAACGCATGAATGGCAGTGTTGCGCTTCCCTGCAGCTTGTTTTTAAATAAAAGCACATGAATCGTTTTTCCATCGCCCTGTTGGGAGCAATATTGCTGCTGTTCAGCGGATGCAACAAACCATCCGCCCCTGAACCTCTTCCAGTCGCGGAACCAACGCCCGCACCGACACCCACCCCGTTGGCGGTGATCAACGTGGGCGTGTTTCTTCCTTTGAAAGGTCTTGGGCAGGGCAGTGCAAATGAGGCGCTGAACGGACTTGCCATGGGAGCCGAGGAGATCAATGCCGGCGGTGGAGTCATCGGCCATCTGCTCCGGCTCGTGGTGCGCGACACTCGTGCGGAACCTGCGCGCGCTGAAAAAGCCGTGCGCGATCTGGTGAGCGAGGACAAGGCGGTCGCACTGATAGGTGGCCTGTCCGCAGGCAGTGCCGAAGCGGCCGTGGCGGCGGATGAAATTGGCATCCCGCTGCTGGCACTGGGCTCCACAATGCCAGGCATTCCATCACGCGAGCCTTGGATTTTTCGCCTCTGCCAGACGGATTTCCACTCCGGCCGGGTGATGGCAAAGTTCGCGGCAACGCTTGGAGCCAAGCGGGCACTCGTGCTCTACGACCCTGCTGACGAATTTTCAAAAACCCTGGCTCTGGCGTTTGGGAAACAATTCAAACGCAAGCCAGACGCCCGCATCGCCGGCGAGGCCTTTGCCACAGGCACGATGGATTTCACCAAGCACCTCCAAACGATCAAAAAGAAAAACCCGGATGTTATCTACCTCCCCCTCCCCGCCGATCAGGCCGCTCCGATCCTGCGGAAAGCCCGCGAACTCGGACTCACGATGCCATTCCTCGGAACGGCAAATTGGGACTCGCTGGAGTTTCCAGCGATGGTTGGAGAATCCGGCAACAACACCTATTTCCCCGGTCGGTTCAACCCCGATGGTCCTTCCGATGCCGTTCAGCTCTTTCTCGAAGTTTATGAACGCAAAAACGATGTCCCACCCTCGGCATCGGCTGCGATGGGCTACGATGCCTTGGTGGTTTTAGCGGATGCCATTCGCAGGGCGAATTCCACAGAGCCTCAAAAACTCCGCGAGGCCTTGGCAAGCACGCTAGCATTCCCAGGACTGACCGGTGACATCACTACAGATCCTGAACTCGCACGCACCCAGTCCGTGCCGCTGCTGAAGCTCGATGCCGGAAAAATCAGCTTCCTCGAAATGATCGAGACAAACTGATACCATCCCGCTGAAATTCGGCGCAGCCGGTGCGATGAAGTCGGCGAGGATGTCCGCTTCTATTTCGCTGTCTCGAGCGCTGGTTGGATGAGTTCGATCTCGTAGCCTTCGGGCGCATCGACAAACGCAAGCACCGAGCCGCTTGATGTTTCGTGTGGCCCATCGCTGAGCGGATATCCCAGAGCGGCGGCATGCTGGGCAAAGGCATCCATATTCTCCACCTCAAACGCCAGATGCGTGAGATCCGGACCAACCACAACCGGACCGCTGCCATCGTATTTGCAGATTTCCAGCAATACTTCACTGCCTGGCGCTTTTAAAAAGACAAGCTCCGACCCGCGGTCACTTTTCTTCCGTCGAACCTCCTCGAGTCCGAGAACCTCGCGATAAAAATGGAGGGTTTTATCGAGATCGACGACTCGGTAGCGAGTGTGGAGAAATTTTGTAACCATATCCTGAAAGATAGGAGGCTTGGGGATGAGAAGCCAAGACGACATTTTCGACGATTCTTCCACAGCACATTGTGATTTTTTTAGAAATCCGTTTTCGACCGCAGGAATCGTGCGTAGATTTCCCTGAGAAGCCATGAAACAGAAAATTCTGCTCGTTGATGGGCACAGCATGATCTTCGACTGGCAAGACCTGGCCTCGCTGCACGGACGCAACACCACTGCAGCGCGAGAGGAACTCATCCGCAGACTCACCGGGCTCCAAGACAACTCGGACTGGACAGTCGCCGTCGTCTTTGACGGAACCGGCATGAAGGCATCAAGCGATGGAACCCCGCACGGCATCGCCGTTTTTTACTCGAAATCTGGACAGACCGCAGACTCCATCATCGAGCGCTTAGCTGCGAAGTATGCGAAAGAGCAAGAGGTCACAGTCGCCACAAACGACCGGATGGAGCGCATGACCGCCGAGGCATTCGGCTCAATGACAATCTCAGGTCTACAACTCCGCGCGGAAATCGAATCCGCTCACAGCGTCGTGCAAGAGAAAATCCGTCGACTCCGCCGCTGATTTTTTTTAAAATAAACGCTTGCCTGTCCCTTCAAGCCTCCCTACCTTGACCGCTCCTTTTCGAGGAGCCTTAGCTCAATCGGTTAGAGCGCTGCCCTGTCACGGCAGAGGTTGCGGGTTCGAGCCCCGTAGGCTCCGCATTTTTGTTCGGGACAAACCGAAGCAAGAATAGCCCTCCCCACAACAGATTACGGGTTGCAAAGTGTGAGTAAGCTGAAAAATGGCGTCGCATGATAATATCGGCAAAGTCATTTGCGCCGATTGCTTAGCGGAGAAAAGCAGACCAAGGAGGGCCTTGGCTTTGCTACATGGTGGCAACTATTCCCAAATGAGATGAATGGGCGGTCTCACTTGGCCGATTCGCGCTCGTGAAGGGTGCTGAGGAGGAGCACCCAGAAGCTCTGGATCAAAACGGCGGTCGGGAGTTGGAGCAGGGGCGGCATGAAGTAGACGATGCTGACGCCGGGAATCCAGATGGCCCAGCCTGCAATTTGGGTGGGGACCAATTTTTCCGCGAAGAATCTCCAAGAGAACACTTCGCGAGCGGTGGCGCCGTTGAGGCCCGAGGCGCGGAAGGCGAGGTAGGTGTTGGTGATGGGATTTGCCAGAAACGGGCTGTAGAGGAACTGATCGACCAGAACCTTGGCGGCAATGATCTGCCAGGCATTCCCAGTGCCGAACCATTCATTTTGGCAGCGATAGAAAAAGTCGACGAGCATTCCGAGGCAGGCCCAGAGAGGTGCAGCGGTGAGGAAATTCCAGAAATTAGCGAGATGCGGTCGGCCTTTTTGAAAAAAGACGATTCTGAGCAACTCCGGAAAAAGAGCGCCTGAGACGATGTAGGTGGCAAGGGAAAACCCGTAGCTCAATTCCTGGCGCACCTCCCCCACCCTTGTCAGAAAGGCGTGGGTGCCATCGTGGAGCAAATAGGCTGCGAGGAAACAGAGCATCAGCGCCTGTAGGAGCAGGCCGGGCAGGAGATTGGCACGGGCGGCGCGGAGACCGGTCTGGAATGCAATACCAAGATTCAAACGGCCCCCGATTCCAAGAAGATAACTCCGCTGCGCCGGCGGGCATGGTGATTTCCAGGGAGATTCACTTTTGAGGGGCCGTTTGCCACATCGAGGAGGGAGAGGACGCGCCGGGTCTCGGCATAGGCTGCCTCGGGAATGCCGCTTTCGCGCAACCAGCGCAGGACGACGCGGGAGCGCAAGGCGGGGTGCATGGCGCGCAGGTCCTTGCAGTCGAGTTCCAGGCGACTCGGAGGCATGAGAGATGCCATCCATTCCTCCTCGCCACGGAGGATTTCAGCAGCGCGAAGAATGGCTGCGCGATAGGATTCGCCCATGACTTCCGCAAGGAGCGGCAGGACGCGGTGGCGGAGTTTGTTCCGCGTGTGCTCGAGCCCGGCATTCGTCGCATCCTCGCGAAAGCGGACTTTGTGCTGTTTACGGAAGGCGTCGATTTGCGTGCGGGCAACACCCAGGAGCGGGCGGTGAACGCTAAGTTTCCCGAGTTGAGAAACCGGTCTCATGCCCCCGAGTCCAGCGGTGCCCGTGCCTCTGAGGAAGTTGAAAAGACAGGTCTCGACTTGATCATCGGCATGATGAGCCAGGACGAGGGATTTTGTTTTTGCCCGGGCAGAGCATTCCTCGAAGAAGGCCATGCGCAGTTTGCGGGCGGCGAGTTCGAGAGATTTTTTATGGGCTGCGGCGAACTCCGCCGTCCGCGCCTTGGCGTGCTCGACGGGAAGATTCAGACGGCGCGCCTCGCTGACAACAAGGCGGGCGTCCGCATCAGAACTCCGTCCGCGCAGGGTGTGGTTGAGATGGCAGATGACGAGGTTTTTGAAACCCGCCGCCAGGAGCGCATGGAGCAGAACCATCGAGTCGCGACCGCCCGAGACGCCGACGAGAAGCTTTTTGCGCTTCGAAACGCCTGCCATCGACTCGGCGAGGGATGCCACCACGGCATCGACAGGTGCTTGGCTACTTGGAGATTTTCGAGGCACCGAAATAGGGTTGGAGCGCGGCGGGAATGTGGACGGAGCCATCGGGCTGCTGGCCATTTTCGAGGAGGGCGACATAGAGTCGGGCGAGTGCCGTGCCGGAGCCATTGAGCGTGTGGCAGAACTTGTTTTTTCCATCCTCACCTTTGAAGCGAAGGTTCATGCGGCGGGACTGGAAATCCTCGAAATTCGTGCAGCTGGAAACCTCCAGATAGGCATTCTGGCCAGGTGCCCAGACTTCGATGTCGTAGGTCTTGGCTGCACCGAATCCCATGTCGCCGGTGCAGAGCTCGATAACGCGATAATGCAGGCCCAAGGTTTGCAGAACGCGCTCGGCATCGGCGGTGAGGGCTTCGAGTTCGGCCGCCGATTGCTCAGGCGCGCAGATTTTCACCAACTCCACCTTGTCGAACTGGTGCATGCGGATGAGTCCGCGCGTCTCTCGACCTGCTGATCCCGCCTCACGGCGGAAGCAGGGTGTGTAGGCAGCGTATTTGATGGGGAACTGTGCTGCGTTGACGATCTCCTCACGGTGCAGGTTCGTCACGGGAACCTCGGCGGTTGGAACGAGGAAGAGCCCACCCCCATCGATGCCATACATGTCCTCCTCAAATTTCGGCAACTGGCCAGTGCCGACCATACAATCGCGCTTCACTACGAAAGGCGGACTGACCTCGGTGTAGCCGTGGTTGCGGGTGTGGAGGTCGAGTAGAAAGTTCAGAAGTGCCCGCTCGAGCCTTGCTCCTTGGCCGGTGTAAACAGAGAAACCACTGCCGGAGATTTTAACGGCGCGGTCCGGGTCGATGAGGCCAAGCCCCTCGGCCAGGGCGACATGATCCTTGGGATTGGATATGGAGAGTTTCTCCCCATGCACGCGCACTTCGGGATTGTCGGAGGCCTCTTTGCCAACCGGAACGGCTGGCTGGGGGAAGTTCGGCAGCACGAGCAGCAGGGCGGTTTGATCGTCGGAGAGGGCGTTTGATTTATCAGTGAGAGCCTGCATCTCATCGGCGAGGGATTTCACCTCGGCCTCCAATGCTGCGGAGTCCAGCTTCTGGGCGCGAAGTTTTCCGATCTCTTTGCTTAGGCGGTTGCGTTCGCTCTGGAGACCTTGCAAGCGGGTTTCCGAAGCCCGGCGGTCGGCATCAATGGCCAGAATAGCATCAATGGTTTGAGAGTAGTCGGCGTTGCGCGAGGCGAGGCGGGACTTGGCGAGGTCGGGTTGCTCCCGAAGATAGCGAATATCAAGCATGGGTTGGACAGAATGAATAAAATGGTCAGAATGCCGAGAGCAAATTCAAGAACAGATGTCAGCGCAATTCCGCGATTACTACCAAACACTCGGAGTCTCCAAGTCCGCAACCCAGGCTGAAGTCAAAAGCGCATTCCGCAAACTCGCCCGGCAGCACCATCCCGACACAGCCAAGGACAAGAAGGCCGCCGAGGAGAAATTCAAAGAAATCAACGAAGCCTACGAGGTGCTCGGCGACCCCGAGAAACGCAAACGTTACGATGAGTTCGGCGCGGATTGGCAGCACGGTCCGCAGCAGCGTGGTGGTTGGCAACGCCCTCCCGGAGAGGGCGGGTTTACAGGAAAACGCGGCGCTGCGGCTTTTGAGGAGGACATTCAGTTTGGAGGCACGGGCTTCAGCGACTTTTTCGAGCAGATGTTCGGTGGACGCCGGGGAACGCGCGCCGGATTCGAGGAGGCTCCACAGCGCGGGCAGGATGCGGAGGCGGATATTCTGGTGACTCTGGAGGAAGCCCTCAATGGCTCCTCGCGGCCGGTTTCCTTCCGCCGGGGTGGAGCCAAGAAGATCGAGACTTTCACTGTCAAAATCCCCAAAGGCATTCGCGACGGTCAGCGCATTCGCCTCGCCGGCCAAGGCGGCACGGGTGCATCGGGAGGCGGCGCGGGAGACCTCTACCTGAGGGTCAAATACCAGCGCCACCCGGACTTTGAAATCGAAGGAGCCAATCTCAACTACGACCTCGAGGTTCCCGCATGGGATGCTGTTCTGGGCTGCACTGTCACGGTTCCCACACTGAGCGGCCGCGTGAAGCTGAAAATTCCGGCAGGCACACAGTCAGGCAAAAAATTTCGCCTTCCCAACATGGGCATGCCACTGACAGCTGACTCTCGCGGCGATCTTTTCGCCGAGGTGCGCATTACGGTTCCCGAGTCACCGGGCGAAAAAGAAAAAGTCCTCTGGGAGACGATCGCGGATTTTCATAAGGCCTGATCCCGCCAGAGGGGATTCGGGCTTTTGCGAGTTTGCCGCCCGTGGTAGCTTGCGGGTCTTATGTCCAGCGCGCACACGCCTCTACGCACCGAAATTCCAGAATCCGACAAGTGGGACCTCACGCCTCTCTTTACGAGTGATGCGGGCTGGGAGGAGGATTTTTCAAAGCTGCAGAAATCCTACGAAGGCATTGCGAATTTCAAAGGCAAGTTGGGCGAATCGGCGGAGGGATTGGCGAAGTGCCTGGAATTCGAGAAAGGCATCGACCTGCTAGTCGATCAGCTAAACCAATATGCGGCGCTGAGTGTTTCCGGCGACAGTTCCAATCCCGAGGCACTCGGGCGTGAGGCCCGTCTCGACAGCCTGCTGGTGAGGGTCGGAGAGGCTTTTTCATTTATCTCGCCGGAGATCCAGGAAATCCCGGATGAAACATTCGAGGCCTTCCTTGCCGATCCCGCGCTTACTGACTGGACGATCCCGCTTCGCAAATTGCGTCGCCGCAAATTGCACACCCTCAGCGCGGCGGAGGAACGGTTGCTGGCACTGGGATCATCCGCCATGCGCGGACATAGTGAGACATTCTCGCAACTCACAAATGTCGACATGCTTTTTGGAACGCTGAAAGATGGCGAGGGCAAAGATCGCGAACTGACGCAAAGTTCATTCTCATCCTTCCTGCAACAGAGGGATCCCGCCGTGCGCAAGGCTGCGTTCCATCAGTTCTACAAGGAATTTTCGGATCATCGGTTCACCTTGGCATCCAGCCTCGCCAACTCGGTGCGCGCGGATGTTTTTTATGCCCGAGCGAGGAATTACCCCTCGGCGCGCGAGGCCGCACTCTTCGCAGACGATGTGCCCACGACGATATACGACAACCTCATTTCAAGCGTGCGAGGCAATCTGGATGCGCTGTTCCGCTACTTCGAACTCCGCCGACGGGTGCTGAAACTCGAAGAAATCCACCACTACGACACCTATGTGACCATGGTCGAAAATGTGAAGACCAATGTGTCGTGGGATGATGCGGTCGAGCGTGTCATGGCCTCCCTCACGCCTCTCGGAGCCGAATACACAGACACTCTCAGGCATGGCCTGCTCGACGGACGCTGGTGCGACCGCTACGAAAACAAAGGCAAGCGCAGCGGAGCTTTTTCCTACGGCACCTTCACAAGCCCGCCTTACATCATGATGAACTACAAGGCGGATGTTTTTTCGGATGTTTACACACTCGCTCACGAGGCCGGACACTCGATGCACACTTGGTATGCGCGGGGAGCGCAGCTTTACCAGAACTACGGATACCCGATCTTTCTGGCCGAGGTGGCGTCCACTTTCAACGAGGTTCTGCTCACCGAGCATCTGCTGAAGACAACCGATGACCGCTCGATGAAGGCATTCATTTTAAACCGCCAGATCGACGACATCCGAGGCACTCTCTACCGCCAGACTATGTTCGCCGAGTTCGAGCGCGAGTCCCATGCAGCGGAGGAAGCAGGTGAAGCGCTCACTCTGGAGAGCTTCAAAGCCATTTATCGCAGACTTCTGAGCGACTATTTCGGCCCGCGCTTCGCAATTGATGAGGAACTCGAGCTGGAATGCCTGCGGATCCCGCATTTCTACAACGCATTCTACGTTTACAAATACGCCACGGGCCTCTCGGCGGCAGTGGCACTCGCGTCACAGGTCTTGGAAACCGGTGATGCATCGCGCTACCTCGGTTTTCTGCGAAGTGGAGGCAGCCGGTTCCCGGTAAAAACCCTCCGCGAAGCCGGTGTGGACATGAGCACTCCAGCACCGGTTCAGGCCACGCTAAATTTGTTTTCTCGAAGAGTGGGCGAACTCGAAGAGCTCATTGGCTGAAGAGACCCGTTCGAAGGATGAGTTTTTGCTCGCCGAGAAGGTAAAGGCCAATAAAAGGGGCGCAGGGAAATTTGTTATGAAAAAGGATACATCAATCAGTTTTGAACAAGAAATCATCGACCAACTGAAATTCGGCCTCGCCCGAGATTCCGTATCGGCCTCGCGACGCGAATGGTGGATCGCCACTTCGAAGGCCATTCAAAAAGTCATCATCGAACGGATGATGAAAACTCTCGCCGTTCACTCCGAGGGCAATGTGCGCCGGGTTTACTACCTCTCCATGGAATTCCTCATGGGGCGTCTTTTCGTGAACAACATGATCAATGCCGGCGTGTTGGAAGAGGTTTCGACAGCATTGGAAAAACTTGGGCATCCGCTCGAGGAGACGCGTGACCAAGAATACGACATGGCCCTCGGCAATGGAGGTCTTGGTCGTCTGGCGGCTTGTTTTCTCGACTCCCTCGCCACACTGGACCTGCCGGCGGTCGGTTACGGCATTCACTACGAATACGGCCTATTCAAACAGGAATTCCGCAACGGCTACCAAGTGGAATTCCCCGATGCCTGGATTCAATACGGCTCCCCGTGGGAAATCATTCGTCCTCAGCACTCGCAAGAAATACCGATCTATGGGCATGTCGAAACGCACACCGACGCACTTGGCAGAACGAGCAGTGTGTGGTCGGACTTCCGCAAGCTTATCGGCATCCCCTACGACATTCCGATTCCCGGCTATGGCACCGAGACCGTCAATTTTCTACGTCTCTGGGAGTCCAAAGCACCCGAGGAATTCGATTTCGAAGCTTTCAATCGCGGTGGATATGAACAGGCCGTTCAGCAAAAAAACATGGCTGAGACCGTCAGCAAGGTGCTTTACCCAAACGACCACACCGAAGCCGGCAAAGAACTCCGCCTCATCCAGCAATACTTCTTTGTCGCTTGCTCGCTGCGCGACATCATTCGCCGCTTTGAAAAAGACAACACCGACTGGGAAACCTTCCCGGACAAGGTGGCGATCCAACTGAACGATACACACCCCGCCATCGGCGTCGTCGAACTCTTGCGACTTCTGGTCGACGAAATGGCACTGCCATGGCCGAAAGCCTGGGGGATCGTGCGCCGCACATTCGCCTACACGAACCACACGCTCATGCCCGAGGCTCTCGAAAAGTGGAGCGTCAGCCTTTTCCGAAAAGTCCTGCCACGACACCTAGAGATCATTTTCGACATCAACAAAAACTTCCTCGAGGAGGTTGAAGCGAAATGGCCGGGCGATACGGACAAAAAACGCACTCTGTCGCTCATCGAAGAGGGCCACGACCAAATGGTCCGCATGGCGCACCTCAGCGTGGTTGGAAGCCACACAGTCAATGGTGTGGCCGCTCTCCACACCCAGCTGCTCAAAGACCAACTCTTCCCGGAGTTCAACGCACTCTATCCGAAGAAATTTCAGAATAAGACGAACGGCATCACACCACGCCGCTGGCTCGTGGCCTGCAACCCGCGCCTCTCGGATCTCATCTGCCGCCACATCGGACACGGTTGGGAGCGAGACCTCAACAAGCTCCGCAAACTGGAACCCCTGGCGGACGACGCTTCGTTCCGCGAGGAGTTCATGGCCGTCAAGCACGCCAACAAAGTGCGTCTGGCCGGACGAATCCTCGAAGAGTGCGGAGTGAAGGTGGATCCCTCGGCGCTCTTCGATGTTCAAATCAAGCGCCTCCATGAATACAAGCGTCAGCATCTAAATTTGCTGCATATCTTGGCACTCTACCGCCGCCTACTGCAGAAGCCAGACCTCGACATCCCGCCACGAGTTTTCATTTTTGCTGCCAAAGCCGCTCCAGGCTACGAAATGGCCAAGCGGATCATCAAGGCCATCAATGCCGTGGGTGCAAAAATCAATGCCGACACCCGCATTCAGGACAAACTCAAAGTCGCCTTCATGCCGAACTACCGCGTCTCGCTGGCGCAGCGCATCGTTCCGGCGGCAGATCTCTCCGAGCAAATTTCCACAGCTGGAAAAGAAGCCTCGGGCACAGGCAACATGAAACTCGCCCTCAACGGCGCCCTCACCATCGGAACGCTCGATGGCGCGAATGTTGAAATCCTCGAGGAAGTCGGAGAAGAAAACATTTTCATTTTCGGCAACACCGTGGAGCAAGTGAACGAACTCCTCGCCAAGGGCTACAACCCCGGCGACTACTACCGCGCCAATCCCGAACTCGCCGCCATCATCGACTGGCTCGGCTCGGATTACTTCACAGGTGAAGAAAGCCGGGACATCCTGACTCCGCTGCGTGACAACTTGATCTACCACGATCCCTACCTATGCCTTGCGGACTTCGCCGCCTACAGCGATGCACAGGATAAAGTCTCCGCCGCATTCCAAGACAAAGCCCGCTGGGCGAAAATGGCCGTGCTCAACACCGCACGCGTCGGCAAGTTCTCCAGCGACCGCACGATCAGCGAATATGCGAAGGACATTTGGAAACTCAAGCCGGTAAAAGTACACTGACACCATCCGGGATGACGCTGCAAAGCCTCACACGACTGGCGCAAGAGGGACATCCCCTCACCCTTTCCGAGATACAGTCCGCCTGTGATTTACTCCTCGATGAGTCGCAGACCATAGAATGGCGCGCGGACTTCCTTGAGTCTCTTCATAAACGGGGCGAAACCGCCGGGGAGATTGCCCACTTCGTTGAAATGCTTCTGGAACGCGCGGTGAGACTGCCATTTTCAGGGGCAGGCTGCATCGACGTCTGCGGCACAGGCGGAGACCGCGCCGGATTTTTCAATATCTCGACGGCGTCCATGTTCGTGGCGGCCGGAGCGGGAGCCAAAGTCGTGAAACACGGAAACCGCGGCATAACCTCGAAATCCGGCGGTGCGGATGTCCTGGAGGCCATCGGCGTCCGAATCGATCTCCCGCCCGAGGCAACTGCCAGAGCCTTGGAAGAAGCCGGTTGCTGCTTCCTCTTCGCCCCCGCCTGCCATCCCGCTTTTCGCGCCGTTGTGCCTGTGCGAAAGCTTCTGGCAGAGCGCGGAAGCGCCAGCATCTTTAACATCATCGGCCCGCTTCTGAATCCCGCACGGCCAGAATTTCAACTCGCCGGAGTCTTCAATCCAGATCTCGTAAAGATATACGCTGGAGTTTTCAAAAATCTCGGCCGCACCCGCGCTTGGGCGGTTCACGGAACAGCACCAAATGACCTCCGCATCGACGAAGTCTCGCCCCTCGGAGAAACGCTCGTCACCGCGCTGGAACATGGCTCGCTCCGCGAATTCAGCATCCAACCGCAAGATGTCGGAATTCCCCCTTTCGAAAGCAATACACTCATCGGTGGCGATGCCTCCGAAAACGCAAAAATCCTCCTCGCCATTCTGGACGGCTCCGATCGCGGCCCCAAACGCCTAGCCATCCAACTCAATGCCGCTGCAGCACTCGTCGTCGCAGGCGTCGCCTCCGACCTCCCAACTGCATGGACGCTCTCGGAATCCTCACTCAACGAGGGCCGCGCCATGGCATCGCTCCAAGCTCTGCAAAAAGCCTCAAAGCTTTGATGGACCTCGAACCGCCCGGAAAAGTGGGATCGCGATGAGCATTCCAACCACAGGCGCCACCAGGTAAATCCAAAGGTGCTCAAGATGCCCGGAAACGATGGCCGGCGCGAGTGAGCGGGCGGGATTCATGGATGCACCGCAGATCGGCCCGGCAAAGAGCGCTTCGAGGGCGATGACGGCTCCTACGACAATTCCCGCGGTGATGCCTTTTTCTTTGGCTCCGTGGGAGACATTCAGGATTACGAACATCAGGATAGCTGACAAAATCAGCTCAAGAACAAAGGATTGCATAGGTGATCCAATCGGCAATGTAGCTCCCAGCGTTGCATTTTGAGGAAACAAAAAATGCAACGACAGGCTTGCCAGCAAGGCGCCGGAGAATTGAGCAGTGATATAGAGGAGGATGCTGGCAAAGGGGAACAATCCTCCTGCGGCAAAGGCCACTGTCACGGCAGGATTCATGTGCGCCCCAGAGACATCCCCAATGGCGTAGATCATGACCAATACAATGAGTCCAAAAGTAAGAGCGACTCCCAGATGCGTGATCGCGCCGCCAGATTCGGCATTGATGACGATGGCTCCGGTTCCAGCAAAAATCAGCGCAAAAGTGCCAAGGAACTCCGCAAGAAACTTGCGAAGCATGGCAGGGAAATCGAAACTCATTTTTCGAGTTCGCGTCCCTGCTTCAAGCCTGCGGCATAAGCCTCGAAAACGAGACGGATTTGATCCCGAACACGACGGAATGCCACGAGAATTTCCTCATCAGTGCCCACCGCATGCGCTGGATCGCTGAAGCCCCAGTGGTAGCGCCTGACCTGGCCGGGAAACATAGGGCAAACTTGATCGGCGTTGCCGCATACGGTGATGACCGTATCGACCGGGCGGTTTAAAAACTCTTCCAGATGCTTCGAATGGTGACCACTCAAGTCGATGCCGATTTCGCGCATGACTTCGATCGATTTGGGGTGGACATATCCGGCAGGTTTTGAACCCGCGCTGGCGACTTCAATGAGATCACCTGCGGCGGCGCGCAGGATGCCTTCGGCGATGTGACTGCGGCAGGAATTCCCCGTGCAGAGGATGAGAACGAGAGGTTTGGTGGTCATGTTTAGTTTTTTTAAAATCAGCAGCAGCCGGAGCCAGAACAGCAACCTTCAGACTCATTCGAAGGCGCGAGGCAAATATCCTTTGCGAGGCAATCCGTGTGTTTCGTTGAAAGAAAAACAACAACAGACTCCGCTTCGACAGCGAGAGACTCCACAGGGAACTGCGAAATGAGCCCGTCCTCGTATTCGAGTTCGACCTCAAGATCCTCGCCATGAAACAGCGGAGCCGCCCGGTCAATGATGTCCGCCAGTTTTCCAGCCGGAAGACGGTGGTCTGTGTCGTCGGCCACCCAGGCTTGCAGGCAGAGAAACGAAGTTTTGCGGAAGGTGGCTCCACAATCAAAGAAGGTCTTGTCCACACGCCCGACTTCAGTGATGTGGGCGTGCGCGGGGACAAGTCCACCGTCCGGAAGCACAAATCTGAGGTTGAGGGCGGGATTTTGTTTAAGAGAAGCAACGAAGGCGCTGGATTTCATAAGATTTTATTTGGTATTTTTGCCAATGATACGGTTCGTCTAACAAGCCTCACAGCGTTGCTGAAGGCTTTGATTCAGTTTGATGAGGTCGATGCAGCGGAAGAATTCCAGAAAGCACGGACAGGCGATCTGGTAAAAGACACTCACTCCGCGCTTTTCACACTGAAGCAAACCCGCGCGCCTCATCACAGCAAGATGCTTGGAGAGTGTCGTGACATCACATCCCGCGAGATTCGTGAGCTCGTTAACACATCTCTCTCCCTGCGTGAGGACATCCATCACCAGCAGACGCGTGGGGTGAGCCATTGCTTTGACGATAACTGACCTGTCGTGCGCGGTGTTTTTGGCTGATTCCAAATCCATCATTTGTTTGGCAAAAATGCCAAATATGATGTGGGGCGTCAATGGCCTTTTTGTTTCCAGCAGAAAAGCTGTGCAAAACTTAAACCGCTTGTGAGAATTCGCGGCAGATTATGAAATTTCTTCCCGTCATCATTTCCTGCGTGGCTATGACCGTTCTTTTGAATTCCTGCGCGACTTCGCCGCAGTCTCTGGCACCCGCTGGCATCGCCGCACAGATGGCGAAACAAGGTGTCCCGGCATCGACCCAGAAGCGCGTTCAAGCCGGACGCGTGCTGGATTTTGACGACATCATGAGTTTGGCGAAGTCGGGAGTTTCCGACAAAGCCATTGTGGCATACCTGAAAAGCACCAAGGCACCCTACAAATTCACCACCGCCCAGCTGGAGCAACTCAGCAATGCCGGTGTGGGTTCGACTCTTGTAAACTACCTTGGGCAATCGATCGGCTACTACGAAGCCTCGAAGCGCAATCAACTCGGCGGAAGCAAGTGGGACAGCCATCCGTATTTCAACGACCCATTTTTCTGGGGCGCAGCCCCGTTTGACTACGACTTTCCAGGCGAGTGGAGCGATCCAGGCCTCTATCGTGTAGGCCCTGCAATGCCATCGCGGCGTTGAAGAACTGGTGTATTATTAATAATCGATGGAAGCAGTCCAATTCAGAGTCGGTAACGAAAAGCTCATTCGCGTTCTGGATGCAGCAAGCAATCGCCTGCGCTCACTCCTAACGAAGCAAGGCCGCACCCAAGGCGCTCTTCGCGTGGCGGTGATCGGCGGCGGCTGCTCGGGCCTTCAATACAAGATGGATCTCGTGGATGGCCCCGCGAACCGGGACATCATGGTCGAGTCGAATCAAGTGCGCGTTGTCGTGGACCCGAAGAGTGCACTCTTTGTGAGCGGGTCGGAACTCGACTTCAGCGATGATCTCCAAAAAGGTGGATTCAAAGTGACGAATCCGAATGCCGTGGCCCACTGCTCCTGCGGCGAGAGTTTTTCGGCGTGAGTGACCATTTCGCCGAACTCGGCCTAGCTCGCGCTGCATGGGTCGAGGCCGAGGAGGTGAAATCGCGTCACCACCTGCTCATGGCTGAATGCCATCCGGATAAATCTCATGGCGATGGAGACCGAGGCACTCGTCTCAACGCTGCGCGCCGCATTCTGGAAAAACCCGCCACAAGGCTGCGACACCTTTTGGAACTCGAGTTTCCAAACTTTCAATCCACCCAAAAACTCCAACCTGACTGGGACTTATTTTCGAGAACCGGCGAGGTGGCAAGGCTCGCCACACAAGTAGCATCCGCCGTCGCCTCGGCCACAAGCCCCCTCGCGCGAGCCGTGACAACCAAGCAAGCCGCCGAAACACGCAAAAAACTTGCAACACTGCAGGAGGAACTCACCCAGAGGGCAACGGACATGGAGCAAAAAACCAAGTCGCTTCACCTTACCGATCCTCAGGCTATTTCGAACCTTGCCGAGGAGTGGACTTTTTTAAACCGCTGGCAGTCGGTGATTCACGAAGCCCAATCGGCACTCTGAAGTTTTCTAAGCTCAGTCCGGCACAATTTCCGTGCCGATGCCTGCATTGGTGAAAATCTCGAGGAGCAGGCAATGTTGGATGTGCCCGCCGATCATGTGGATTTTTACAACTCCGCGTTCCATCGCAGAGATGGCGGAGAGGACTTTGGGGATCATACCGCCTGCGATGATTTTTTGCTGAATCAGGCTTTTGACTTGCTTGGTAGTGACACTAGGAATGAGGGATTCGCGGTCCGAGGCGTCACGCATGATGCCGGGCACATCGGTGACATAGATCAGCTTGGCGGCTTGGAGCTCGGCAGCCAGAGCTGCTGCGGCGATGTCGGCATTGATATTTAAAACCACACCCTCCGTCGTCGCCCCGATCGGGCTGATGACGGGAACAATCTCCGCATGCACCGCCTCGCTCACAGATCCGGCATCTACCTCCTGGGCTTCCCCGACGAAGCCGATATCCACCGTTTCCCCCTCGATGACCGCCTGCTTTTGAAGCTGACGCGCAATGAAGACATTCTTGCCGGAAAATCCTCGGGCCCTCCCTCCGAATTCATTGATGGTCGAGACGATGGAGGGATTGATTTCCTTGTCGAGTGTCTCCTCCACGATCTTGATCGCCGTTGCATTTGTGGCCCTCAGGCCATCGATGAAACGGGCCTGCAATCCGGCGTCTTTCATGCGAGCCGTGATCGCCTTGCCACCGCCGTGAACAAGCACGGGATTGATGCCGACCGCCTCGAGAAAAACGACATCGCGCAGGAATTTGTCGACGATCTGGTCGTCCTCCATCGCGGAGCCGCCATATTTAATCACGAAGGTCTGGCCGCGATATTTTTGGATGTAGGGCAGGGCCTCGATGAGGCATTCGGAGCGGATTTCGGGTGTGGTGAGCATTAATTTATTCGCCAAGATTCAGCCTCACATATTCTTCGGTGAGATCGGTGGTCCAAACATAGTAGGAGCCTTTCCCGAGCTGGAGATCGACAGTGACTTTGAAGGATTTTTTGGCGGCAATAGCACGGAGCTTTTCAAAGGGTGTCTTCGCTGCAATGCCGTTTTTCACGGAAGCGAGCTTATCGTAGAAAATATCGGCCTTCGTGTCATCGACCTTCACGCCGCAATATCCAACAGCGTCGAGAATTCGCCCCCAATTCGGATCTCCGCCGGCCCAGGCGCATTTGACAAGCGTGGAGTTGGCGATCGCCTCGGCGGCGATGCGGGCCTCCTTGTCGTTGGCTGCGCCAGTGACTTCGACTTCGACAAAACGCGAAACGCCCTCGCCGTCGCTCACGATCATTCGAGCCAGGGCGCGAGTAACTTCATCCAGGGCCTGCGAAAATGCCGCCATGTCTGGCGCGCACGCACTCAGGCCGTTGGCGAGCAGGATGACCGTGTCGTTCGTGCTCATGTCCCCATCGATGGTGATGCGGTTGAAAGAATTTGCCACGGAGCGCCTCAAATCGGCCCGAAGAGCGGATTGGGGAATGGCGGCATCCGTCGTCACCACGCAGAGCATTGTGGCCATGTTTGGATCGATCATTCCGGCTCCTTTCGCAATACCGCCAACACGGAACGAGCCTTTGGAGGTTTTCACCTCGACGGCATACTCCTTGGAAAAAGTATCGCTCGTCATGATCGCAGCGGCGGAGGCGGCGCTTCCGTTGCGAGATGGCTTCAACGCGGCGATGCCTTTGGCAATGCGATCCATCGGCATGGGAACGCCAATTCGGCCGGTCGAGCAAACGAGGACTTGTTTTTGTTTGAGTCCCAAAAGATCCGCAGCAGCAGCGCACATGGATTTAGCATCCCTGAGTCCACCCTCGCCTGTGCACGCATTGGCATTGCCGCTGTTGAGAATCACAGCACGGTTGCCGCCAACCGTGAGGTGTTCGGCTGAAACGCGCACAGGCGCAGCTTTGACATTGTTGGTAGTGAAGGTCGCTGCAGAGGCTGTCGCACCTTCGGAGAAGACGACTGCGACATCATCGCGTGTGACCTTGCCGGCCTTAATTCCACAACCGGCGGCTCCGGCAACAAAGCCCCGTGCGGCACAAACGCCGCCTTTGATTTTTTTGATTTCGATCATAGCAATCCTGCCGTCTCGTCGAGTCCGGCCATGAGGTTGAAGTTTTGCACCGCCTGACCAGCGGCGCCTTTTACCAAATTATCTTCCGCAGAAAGTAGAATCACCCTGCCCGTGCGGGCATCGAACCTTGCAGAAATGTCGCAGAAATTCGTGCCCGTCACATTTTTCGTATCAGGGAGATTTTTTGAAACACGAACAAATGGCTCATTCACATAAGCCGCTGCCAGCGAGGGTAAAATTGCATCCGCCGAAGCCTCAGGCGCGAGGCGCGTAAAGATCGTCGTATGGATTCCACGCGTCATAGGCGCAAGATGCGGAGTGAAGGTGATCGTGACCTGCTGCGAAGCCACCAGAGAAAGCTCCTGCTCAATCTCCGAGAGATGCCGGTGTTTGGGCAATCCGTAGGCGCGGAGGCTTTCGTTGCACTCGCCAAAAAGAAGCGCCGTCTCGGCTTTGCGCCCAGCTCCACTGACCCCGCTGGCACTCGCCACTGCGATATCGCTGGGATTAATCAAGCCAGCTTTGAGAAGCGGAATGAGTGGCAGCAGGATCGAAGTAGGATAGCACCCAGCTGAACCGACAAGTTTTGCGGAGCGGATAGCCTCACGGTGCAATTCCGGCAAACCGTAAACAGCCTCGGGGAGTAATTTCGCAGCTGGATGCTGCTCACCGTAAAACTCCCGATAGATTTCGGCGTCACGCAGCCGAAAATCGGCACTGAGATCAATGACCCTTTTCCCAGCCTCCCACAGCGGCACGGCATACTCCGCCGCTAGACCATGGGGAAGCGCGAGAAAGAAAAACTCTGCCCCGGAGCGAAGAAGCGAGTCCATCGCAGGTTCGCTGAAGAGCAGTTTGGAAAACTCCCCCACCCCGGAGAGTCGCGGCAGCACCTCGCCTGCGGGCTTGCCCGCATGCTGACGAGAGGTTACCGCAACAACAGAGACCGATGGATGCCGCGCCAGAATCGCGCAAAGCTCCTCGCCGGAATATCCGTTGGCACCGACGATCGCGACTGGAACCTTTCCACTCATAGAAATCAGGCCGCAGCCATCGAGGCAGCACGCGCAAAGCGGGTGAGAGTGCGCTCCTTGCCAAGCACCACAAACATTTCATAAAGGCCGGGGCCAACTGAGCGACCACTCACAGCAACGCGGGCAGGATGAACCAACTCACCGGTTTTGACTCCGAGAATAGTGGCCGTTTCCTTCAACGCAGCCTCCAGTGAAGCATGCGACCAATCCTCGACCTTCGTCAGGGCAGAAATCAATGCCTGCAGACGCCCCACTGCACCCGCTTTTTTCAAACATTTTTCGACAGCTTCCGGATCAAAAGCAAAATCCTCCGTGAAGAGGAATCCGATCCAGTCCGGCACATCGCTGAGGTGCTTCACCTTGGGCTTCACAATCGTGAGCGCCGCCAGAAGCTCAGCCTCCGAGCCATAGGCAATGCCCGCTTTATCGACGAAAGGCTTCGCCAACTCAACAAAACGCTCGAAGCCCATTGAGAGGATATGCTGACCATTGAGCCAAAAACATTTATCAAGATCAAAGATGGCGTTGCGGCGATTGATTTTATCGATATCGAACAACGCCAAGATTTCCTCCATGGTGAGCTTTTCACGATTTTCGCCGGGGGACCATCCGAGCAGGCAGAGATAGTTCGCGACCGCCTCGGGAGCGTAGCCTTGCTCCATGAAATAGGTAATGCTCGAACCGCCATCACGCTTACTGAGCTTTTTGCCCTCGTGATTCAGGATAAGCGGAATGTGGCCGAAGACCGGAGGCTTCTCGCCAAGCGCATTATAGAGCTCGATGTGCTTGGGCGTGTTCGAGAGGTGATCCTCGCCACGGATCACATGCGTGAGCTTCATTTCAATGTCGTCCACCACATTCACGAAATGAAAAATAAAAGATCCATCAGGACGCCGAATCGTCATGTCCGGGTGCGTCGCCGGATTTGACATGTCGAACTCGATACGCCCGCAGACCATGTCCTCAAGCACCACCGGCTTGCGCGGGGAGCGAAAGCGAATCGAACCGCCATCCTCATACACATGGCCACCAGCCTCCAAGCGGGCGAGGTATTTGGCATAAATCTCGGACCGCTCGCTCTGGCGATAAGGACCGTAATCCCCGCCCATGTCGGGACCCTCATCCCAATCAAGACCCAGCCATTTCAGCCCGTCGTAAATGACCTGATGCGCCTCTGCGGTGTTGCGTTTCTCATCCGTGTCCTCAATCCGGAGAATAAACTTCCCGCCATGTCGGCGGGCGTAGAGCCAATTGAAAAGAGCCGTGCGAGCCCCTCCCACATGCAGATAACCAGTCGGTGAAGGAGCAAATCGTGTGCGAACAGTCATCCACACACGAAAAGGGATTTCACACGGGAACTCAAGAGAGGAAAAAGCACGCAATTCATCCCCCACCGCCAAAACCAAAATTTTGGACGATCGTCCAAATTTTTGGTCGATGTTTAGGGAGGGAGGATCGGGGGAGGTTATTTTGTTTGGAAGTGGTCCCAGCCGCCGGGCCAGTTGGGCGGGGAAGGGCGGGGGGGGGTGAGATGGCCTATGGGGGTGAGGCGGGTTTGAGGGAAAGTGGAGAGCCACTTTTTTTGGAGGAGCGGGGCTTTTGAGGGGGGGATGGCGAGGAGGAGTTCGTAGTCTTCGCCGTCGGAGAGGGCGGCTTGGGTGTCGGATCCTTTGCGGCAGGGGATGGACTCGCGGTTGACTTCAAATCCGCATCCGCTTGCCCTGGCAAGGCGGGGGAGGTCGGTGCCAAGTCCGTCGCTGATATCCATCATAGCGGAGGGGTGGATGTTTTTCGCGAGCCATTGGCCTTCTTGGAGCCGGGGGGTGAAGTTGAGGTGGTGGCCTGCGATGGAGCCGCCGAGTTGTCCTGTGACGAAGAGCAGGTCTCCTGGTTTTCCGCCGGAGCGGGTGAGCAGGAGCTTGGAGTCGATGTGTCCGGTGAGCATGACCGAGACGGCAATGCCGTGCTTTTGACGGGACATTTCGCCGCCGGCGATGGTGACGCCAAAGCGGCGGGCGGCGCGGCCAAGTCCACGGTAGAATTTTTTCCAATAGGAGGAATCGAGGTCGGGGGGCGAAAAGAAGGTGATGAGGGCTTGGGCCGGCGTGCCTCCCATGGCGGCGATATCGCTCAGAGGACGGCAGAGCGCCTTCCAGCCGACTTTGGCGGGATCATGCGAACGGAGAAAATGAACATCCTCTGCGATACAATCCGTTTTGAGCAGAATGAGTGTGCCGGGTTTTCCGCACTCGATGGCGGCGCAGTCGTCACCCGGGCCGAGCGGCTGATCCTGCGGAACAGGCACAAGACGCAGGAGTTCGTGGAGCAGTTTGTCCTCGGCGCAGAGTTTCATTTCATGAGATCGGGCCACTGGAGTGTGCCGTAGATACTAAGTCCGTTGAAGGCGGCATGCAGGAGTATAGGAGCCCAAAGCGAACCTGTCTTCTCGTACAAAAGTGAGAGCCCCACGGCCAGAATCACCAATCCGGCAAGCGATGGGATGTGTCCATGGATGAGGGCAAACAATACGGAGGTGGCGGCTATGGCCACAAACCTGCCGCCAGTCTGCCTGAGAAAGCCGTAGAGGCATCCTCGAAAGATGAGTTCTTCGGTGAGGGGCGCTGCAACGACGGCTATTAAAATGACAGAAAGGCGATCGCGGAGGCTCTGATGTTCGATCAGGAAGGAAACAATCGGCTGGGGTTCGGTTTGAGGTCCGGACAACGAATATCCGACCCACTGGGCTGCGTAGATCGGCGGGAGGAGCAGAGCCAGACACAAGACAACGGTTACGAGTCCCTGGCGCCAGGAGTTCCAGCGCAGCCCGAATGCGTCGATGGGGTTAATGTTTCGAAAAACAAGAAAGCCCAAGACGAAGAGAATGATAGATGCGTAAAGCCCAAGCGCGGACTCGATGGCCTTCAGGTCGATCCGGCCTGGAGGGCCTGTGAAGGATGGAATAGCCATCAGAAGGAAAAAAAGCACGACGCCTGCTGTCAGTAGGGATTCCGGCCATTTCCAGACTTGCGTGGGGAAGGAATCCCCGCGGGCCAAAGCCGACCTCGCGGCTTGCGACGCCACCTTCAAATAGATCAGCCCGAGGAGGAGCAGGATGGCAATTTTCAGAGATTCCATGGTCAGACGATACCCTCCGATTTAGCGACCCCGGGCAGCAAAGGCGAGGTCACTCCTCGTTGGCGAGAGAGGCGGTGATGAAGGCCTTGAAGAGCGGATGTGGCGCGTTGGGTTTGGATTGGAACTCGGGATGGTATTGGCAGGCCAGATACCAAGGGTGGTTCTTGAGTTCCACCAACTCAACAAGGTTACCGTCGGGTGATGTTCCGGAAATAACGAAGCCTTTTTCCTCAAGGAGCTGGCGGTATTTCATGTTGAACTCGTAGCGATGGCGGTGGCGCTCGGAGGCTTCAAGTTTTCCATAGACCTGATGGGCGTGGGAGCCCTCCAGGAATTTCGTCTGCCAGGTGCCGAGCCGCATGGAGCCTCCCTTGTCGGTGACATCTTTCTGCTCCTCAAGGATGGCGATGACGGGATGTTTGGTATCGGGGTCGAACTCCGTGCTATTGGCGCCCTCGAGGCCGCAGACATTGCGGGCGAATTCAATGGTCGCCACCTGCATTCCAAGGCAGAGGCCAAGAAAGGGAGTGCGCGATTCGCGGGCGTAGCGGGCGGCTTTGATTTTACCTTCGACGCCCCGGTCGCCAAATCCACCGGGAACGAGAACACCGGCGACGCCTTGCAAATACTTCTCAGCTCCCTCGACCTCGATGTCTTCGGCATCCACAAGCACCATATCGATACCGCAGTCGTTTGCGGCTCCGGCGTGGGTGAGAGATTCGTAGATGCTCTTGTAGGCATCCTGAAGCTCGATGTATTTTCCAACAATCGCGATACGGACGCGTTTCTTGGGAGAAATGACCCGCTGAACAAAGCGCTTCCAGTCGGTGAGATTGGGTTCTTTGGTTTGGAGATTGAGGAGGCGGCAGACTGTCGAATCGAGTCCCTCTTCGCGAAGGTTCAAAGGCGCTTCGTAGATAGTGTGGTCGACATCACCCGCTTCCACCACGGCATCAAGAGGCACATTGCAGAAGAGGGACAATTTCTGCCGGACATCTTCATCCAGCGGCATCTCGGTGCGGCAAATGAGAACCTGCGGTTGGAGGCCGATCTCGCGAAGCTTGGCTATGCTTTGCTGGGTGGGCTTGGTTTTGAGTTCACCCGCCGCCTTGATGAATGGCACGAGAGTGACATGCATGATGATCGCATTGCCTGTGCCGGCTTCGAGGATGAATTGGCGAATGGCTTCGAGAAAAGGAAGTCCCTCGATGTCACCGGTCGTGCCGCCGATTTCGGTAATGACGATATCCGCTCCGGAGTTCACGCCGACTTCGCGAATGCGGGCCTTGATTTCATCGGTGATGTGAGGGATGACCTGAACAGTCTTGCCTAGGTAGTCGCCACGGCGCTCCTTGGCTAGGACGGTCTCATAAACCTGGCCACTGGTGAGGTTGTTGGCTCGGGTGAGGACGCAATTTGTGAAACGCTCGTAGTGTCCGAGGTCGAGGTCGGTCTCCGCGCCGTCGGCCAAAACATAGACCTCACCATGCTGGAAAGGATTCATCGTGCCGGGATCGACATTGAGGTAGGGGTCGAGTTTTTGGAGAACGACTTTGAGACCTCGCAGTTCAAGCAGCGTGCCGAGTGATGCCGCCGCCAACCCTTTTCCCAGAGAACTCACAACACCGCCGGTCACGAAAATATACTTCATGGGCAGGCAGCTTATCCGCTCCGAGTGGAAAATCCAGCCTCCCGATTGATAGGCGCTATTTGGATTTGACTTCGAGAAACCAAGAGAACTGGCGGCTTGTCAAATCCGCTGCAATCTTGGAGTAAAGAGTCCCTATGAATCCGAGACCCATCCTCGAACCGCCAAGCGGAGAAAAGAAAGTCCTGCTGCACTCGTGCTGCGCGCCTTGTTCCGGAGAGGTGATGGAGGCGATGGCCGCCTCGGGGATTGATTACACGATTTATTTTTACAATCCGAATATCCATCCGAAGGAGGAATACGAATTGCGCAAATCGGAGAACATCCGCTTTGCGGAGAAGGAGGGCATTCCCTTCATCGACGCGGACTACGATACGGACAACTGGTTCGCCCGAGCCAAGGGTTTGGAGTGGGAGCCTGAGAAAGGCGCCCGCTGCACGATGTGCTTCGACATGCGTTTTGAAAGAACAGCCCTCTACGCGCATGAGAATGGATTTCCTGTGATCACAAGTTGTCTGGGCATTTCCCGTTGGAAGGATATGGACCAGATCAATGGATGCGGAGAGCGCGCCGCTGCAAAGTATCCTGCCATCACTTACTGGACATTCAACTGGCGCAAGGGCGGCGGAGCCCAGCGCATGCTGGAAATCTCAAAGCGTGAGAATTTTTATCAGCAGGAATACTGCGGATGCATTTATTCCCTTCGCGACACCAACAAGTGGAGAGTGGCAAACGGACGGGACAAGATCGAGATGGGCGTGAAGTTTTACGGTCAACCGGAACCCTGACGCGCTCAGGCGTTGGCGCGCAGACCGTAAAACTCGTAGCTATCTACGAGCGCAAGCCAGCTTGCCTCGATGATATTGTCCGAGACCCCAACCGTGCCCCAGGTCGTCTGGCCGTCGGTTGAAACAATAAGGACACGAGTCTTGGCTGCTGTGCCGCGTGTGCCGTCAATAATGCGAACCTTGTAGTCTGTAAGGCGGACTTGATCGATCCAATTGTAAAAAGGCCGCAACGCCTTGCGTAGGGCGGCGTCGAGGGCGTTCACGGGACCGTCCCCTTCCTCGACCGTGTATTCGGGGCGGCCGGAGGCGTGGAGTTTGACCGTGGCTTCGCAGGTTGTGAACTCATGCTGGCTCGATTGACGGAACGAGCAGTGGTATTCTTTAAGATCGAAGAGGGGCTTGTGGCGGCCCAGTGTGCGGCGAATGAGGAGTGCGAAGGAGGCGTCTGCCGCCTCGAACTCGTAGCCCTGCGCTTCAATCTCCTTCACTTTTTTCAAGATGGTCGAGACTTCGGGCGCGCCTTTTTGGAATTCGAATCCGAGCTCCGCAGCTTTTGCGAGGATGTTGCTCTGGCCTGACATGTCGGAGACAAGGATCGTCTGGGAGTTGCCAACAAGGGTCGGATCCATGTGCTCATAGGTGCGGGAAGTTTTTTGAACCGCATGAACATGGAGACCGCCTTTGTGCGTGAAGGCAGCCGTGCCAACATAAGGTGCCCGGATATCCTGCGGCACATTCGCCAACTCATCGACAAAGCGAGAAACTTCACGCAGTGCGGTGAGATCAGGCACGCAGGGGATTCCCATTTTTACCTGCAGCGTCGGAACGATCGTCGTGAGGTTACAATTTCCCACACGTTCGCCGTAGCCGTTGATGGTCCCTTGGACCTGACAGGCACCGGCTTCGACGGCAGCGAGAGCGTTTGCGACGCCGAGTCCGCAGTCATTGTGGGTATGGATGCCGACCGGACATTTGAGATTGGCGATCACCGCAGAGGTGATGCGGTGAATTTCGCCAGGCAGAGTTCCACCGTTTGTATCGCAGAGCACGAGCAGGTCGGCTCCGGCATCCCTCGCGGCGCGAAGTGTCTTGAGAGAATACTCGGGGTTGTCCTTGTAGCTGTCGAAAAAATGTTCAGCGTCGTAGAAGACTTCGCGGCCGTGTTTTTTAAGGTGCGCCACCGTATCGGCGATCATGGAGAGGTTCTCCTCGGCAGTGACATTGAGAACCTCTGTGACATGCAGGAGCCAGGTCTTGCCGACGATTGTGACGACAGGCGTTTGCGCCTCGAGGAGAACGCGCACCTGGGCATCCGCCTCAACAGCAATGCCGCCACGACGGGTGCTACCGAACGCCGCAATGCGGGCGTTTTTCCAAGCAAGCTTAGCCGCCTCGGCAAAAAAGGCCGCATCGCGAGGATTCGATCCAGGCCAACCACCTTCGACGAAATCGACCCCAAACGAATCCAGTTTTTGAGCAACGCGAATCTTGTCGAGAATGGAAAAAGAAATCCCCGTGCCTTGGGTGCCGTCGCGCAGCGTGGTGTCGTAAATGGTGACCGGTTTCATAGAAGACTGATCAA
>JBILBH010000091.1:0-4395 GCA_044353785.1 Terrimicrobiaceae bacterium | reverse complement strand
ATTTTTTGACAGGATAACAGGATTAACAGGACGTGGGAGGATGAAGGATTATTGATCCGCTCCCAGGCTCGAGGAATAGCAGAGACAAAAAATTATTTCTCTGAGGGCAAAAAGAATCTGCCCGAAGGCAAAAACAATTTCTCCGAGAGCAAAAAGTTTTTCTCCAAGCGGAAATAAACTCATTCCGGATGGGTTTATTCTTGCAAGCGATACTGAAAATTTTGCCGTTCACTTCTGGGGAAAGGCAATTTGGCGTCGCTGAAAATCGCTCTTTACTTCGCGAATGTCAGGAAATCAAAAACGGAATCTGTGAAGCGGGGCAGGCCTTCGTGGCCGAAATCCTCGTAGATGAATGGAGTTTTCTTGGAGCGGATGTTGTTGAAGACGGCGAATTGCGTGGATGGCGGGCAGATGGCGTCCTGCAGGGTCAGGGCCATGATGACCTCTGCTCCGATGCGTGGGGCGAGGTGGTGAACATCGATGTAGCCGAGGGTTTCAAAAATTTTGTCTCGTGTTTCGGATAGGGGATCGAAAAACCTCATGTAGGTCTTCAACTCGGCGTAGGCATCCTTGCAGAGGTCCATATTCCACACGCGCAGGTAGTCGGAGAGGAATGGGTAGAGCGAGACGCAGCGCGTGATGCGGGGCTCGAGAGCTGCGCAGGCAATGGAGAGCGCGCCGCCTTGGGATCCGCCATTTGTTGCAAGGCGGTTTGCATCCACTTCGTCAAAGGATGCCACGACACGGGCAAGTTGGACGGTGTCGAGAAAGATGCTGCGGAAGAGGAGTTTTTCAGGTCCATCGGAGAGGCCTCGAATGATGTGCCCGTGGTGGGTGTTGCCGGTTGTTCCGCCTGGATCCTGGCTTCGTCCGCCTTGGCCACGGCAGTCCATGGCTGCGACGGATACACCCTCGCCAGAGAAGCGGAGTTTGTCGGCCCATTCGCCGCTGTTGCCGGTGTAGCCATGGAATTCCAAGATCGCTGGGTGTGGAGCGGCGGCGTTCTTGGGGCGGACATATTTCGCGTAGATTCGCGCTCCGCCAACGCTGGTGAATGTGAGGTCGTAAATCTCGCTGTTGTGGGATTGAAGGGCATCGGAGCGTTTCAGCTCGGCCTTCGGATCGATGGAATCCAACTCCGCAAGCGCGCGGCTCCAGTATTCATCAAAATCGGCGGGGCGTGGGTTCGTGCCTGTGTAGGTTTGAAGTTGAGCGAGTGGGTAGTCGAGGCAGGGCATGGGGTTTTTTAGAACAGATTTGGGGACAGGAGGACAGGATTTTCAGGATGAACAGGAGTGGGATTGGAGCGAGCCGAAACCAGAGGATTTAACCACAGAGGACACAGAGAGCACGGAGGAGATTTAGAAGGCATGAGGGCATTCACGGTGCGCATGAGGCAGAGAAAACAGTCTGAGGCTTTAAACAACTCATTCTCCGTGTTCTCCGTGCTCTCTGTGGTTAAGTCCTATGCTTGGGTTACTGGGCAAGCCATTCGACTCCGCCGTTTTGAAAGAGTGCGGCGCGCAGGTGGACCTTGCCGTCCTGGATGGTGGCGCGTGCTCCAAGGGGCAGGCTGCATCCACCGCCGAGGTTCTTTAAGAAATCCCGCTCGGCATTGACGCAGCGGGCGGTGTCTTCGTGGTGGATGGCTGCAAGAATACGGAGCGTTTCGGCATCGTCCTCTAGGCACTCGATGCCGATGGCACCTTGGCCGGGAGCTGGTAGCATTTCCTCGATCACGGTTACTCGGATTCCCTCAGGAATGAGCTCTTCGCCGAGGCGATTGATTGCCGCCTTTGCCAGAATGAGCCCGTCGAGGGTTTCGCTTTCAAGGAGCTTGCGGAGCCGGGTGCCCATGTTGCCTCGGATTTCCGCTGCCTGGAGATCGGGGCGCAGAAGGAGAAGTTGGTTTTTACGGCGCAGGCTGGAAGTGGCGACGATGCCGCCCTGCGGCAAGCCCTGCCACCCACCATCGTGTTTTGAGGCCAGGCAGTCAGAGTCGTCTTCGCGCTCAAGGATTGCTCCTAAGGCAAGTTTCGGTGGAAGTTCGGTCGGAAGGTCTTTCAGGCTGTGGACGGCGGCGTGGATTTCGCCGCGAAGCAGAGCTTCTTCGAGTTCCTTGGTGAAAAGTCCCTTCTCCAGCGAGCCGGGGGCGCTGAGACTGACATCGAGCCGCTTGTCGCCAGTGGTTTTGATGATCATTTGCTCGACCAGCAATTCAGGGTGAGCCTGACACAGGCGGATGGCCGTTTCGCGTGTTTGAACGAGGGCGAGCTCGCTCCCTCGGGTGCCGAGAATGATTTTTTTCAACGGGATGGAGTAGGGTGGTTGCGCATCCAATGCATGAAATCCGCCACATGTGTGTCGATGAGCGCCTCGCAGCGTACAATCTCGGCCTGGCGGATGTTCAAGGATTGACGGGCGATTTCTTCGATGGAGTCGATGTCGTAGAGATAGACATTTTCAAGTTCGTTCACGGAAGCGTCCACATCGCGTGGCACAGCCAGATCGATGATGAAAAGAGGGCGCTCGCTGTGGCGGCGGAGGATGGGTTCCAGCTTCTCACGGGTCACAATAGGGTGGGGGGCCGCTGTGGAGCAGATCAGAATGTCCACCTCGTCGAACGCCGTGTGCCAGTGGTCGAAATGAACGGCCAGACCGCCGATCTGATCCGCCAAGGCAGCGGCGCGGTCGAATGTGCGGTTTGCGACAATGACGGTGCGAACGCCCCGGGAAACGAGGCTTCGGGCGACTCGTTCGCTCGTGTCGCCGGCTCCGAGGATCATGACCTTGCGTCCACCGAGATCGCCGAAAATTTTTCCTGCGAGATCGACAGCGACAGACCCCACGGAGGTCGCTCCGCGAGTGATATTTGTCTCGGTGCGAACCTGCTTTGCCACACGGAAGGCATGCTGGAAAAGTTTGTTGAGATGCGTGTTGGTCGCTCCATGGTTGGCTGCTGCGCTGTAGGCTTGCTTGAGTTGGCCGAGGATTTCGGTTTCGCCGACCACCATGGAATCCAGTCCGCTTGCCACTCGAAAAAGGTGCTTCACGCTGGGAAGCGAATCCTCTGTGAAGAAAGGAGCCTCCAAACCGCTTGTGCGGGATTTTAAAAAGTGCCGGATGCCAGTCATCACTGGCAAGGGATTCAAGCTCGAGGCGTAAAGCTCTACGCGGTTGCAAGTCGAGACGACGACCGCTCCCGAGAGGCCTTCGATGGATCGCAAGTTATCCAGCGTTTCCTGCAATTCGTGGTCGCCAATGACGAATTTCTCACGGATCTCTAGAGCCGCATCGCGATGATTGATTCCAGCGCAGAGAATCGTCATTTCGGTGCGGAGAGTTGTTGGATGACCGGGAGGGTGACCAAAATGAATGCCAACGCGGCAACTGAGAGTGTGGCTGTGCGGCGAGGCGCCAGCGTGTGCACTTGGCGTAGGACGATCATCAGCGCGTAGGCCAACCAGATTGTCGCGGATGTCCAGAATTTGATAGTATTGACCTGCATGCCGCTCACAAATCCGGCCGCAAACGCAATTGTGAGGAGGCCCAAGCCAAGCCAGATCAGCCGAGTATTTGCGATCCCGAGGTCAGTGATTGGAGGCAGGTTGTAGAGCAAGGTGCCGCCTTTGCGTTTTTTTAACTGCCGATCTTGGATGAGATACATCACGCCGGCCAAACCCGCCAAGGCAAAGGCTCCGTAGGCTATGAGCGAAAGCGAAGCGTGAAATTCGATCCAAGGATCGCGAATCGCGCGGATACTCGGCGAGCGGTCTAACGGCGCGAACTCTGCCGTCAAAAGCAAAAACAAAACCAACGGCGTGGTGAAGGCGCCAAGCAGGGACAGCCTATAGGAGGACCCCACAAGCAGGTAGATGAGGGTCGTAGACCAAGCGGTAAAAATGACCACATCAAAGAGCGAATTGATCGGACAAGAACGCGTCACCTGCCCACGCATCCAGAGGTCGCAGGAGAGAAGAACAAAGGCGGCAACAAGTGCGGCAAGATTTGTCCGCCCGGGACGCAGTCGCCCGGAACCCAAACGAAAGAGCGTGTAGCCGAAGCTACACAGCAGGATGAGAGTCGAAGCGATCAGCAAAATTTGCATCGAAGTGGCGTCGACTATGACTGCCCGCTGGCAGGCTTTCAATCGCGGGATTTTGCGACTCGCAAAACCATGTGGGCAGAAGTCGTTTCAAAATAAATTTCCGGCATGCCTGCGAGAGGTGTTTTCAAGTACCATCAAAACTGTTTTCATAATCTTCCCTGTTTTCCGTGGTCGCGACCCTATCATATCATAAAATTGGAAATCCCCCGCCAGATGGCTGGCTGACTTGGAACTACACAAGTGAGGAGGAATTCTCCTCACAGCTCGGTTGGTTTCGCCAGAGGGGC
>JBILBH010000013.1:0-51962 GCA_044353785.1 Terrimicrobiaceae bacterium | reverse complement strand
CTTCGACTCCCATTGAGGAGCACAAGAAATGAACGACTTCTGTTTGCTATGCGGCAATCTGTCCATATTGCCGTGCAAAGAACTTTGCTAAGGCCTTTCGCGCAAGGCTGGGCATTTCTTTTGCACCCGCCATCAAACCTTCCACACTCAGGTCGCAATCCAATGATTCCCAATGAAGCGAGTGGTCAAAAACTTCCATATCCTGCGCTCTTTCTCTGTTGCCAAAAGGAGCGTTGGCATATGCTCCAGTGGCATAAGCACGGTGATTCCTGAGTCCAGCTTCACTTTGAGCTGGGAGGGGGTGATCTCGGCATCAAGAATTTTGGACGGCGGATTCATAGGGGAGTTTTTTCTCTCGCGGAGGCACAAAGACACAGAGGTTAGGGTGCGATTGAGCCGTTGATGGTTCGGGTGATTCCGTCGCGCATGAGCGCTTCGCCGAAATTCAAAAAATAGCCGAGTTTGAAGCCGGTCAGGCGGAGGTAGGTCAGCAACTGTTTTTTGTGGGCTGGCGTCACGCGCTCGATTGACTTCAGTTCCACAATGGCCAGATCCCCAACGATGAGATCGGCGCGGAAGCCTTCGCTGAAAGTCTCTCCTTGGTATTCGATTGGCACGGCTACTTGCCTCTGGACTGCCAAGCCGCGTCGCTCGAGGGCGCGAGCCAAGGTCACTTCATAGACCGTCTCGAGCAAACCCGGACCAAGGTTTCGATGCAACTCCACGGCCGAATCCACGATAATGCTCCCGATCTCATTCTCCTTCATCTCCGTGTCTTTGTGCCTCCGTGAGAGACTGTCTTTTCCCCTACCTCGTTTCAGCAATCAACTGCCTGAGCACAAACGGCAAGATGCCGCCGTGGCGATAGTAGTCGACTTCGATCGGGGTATCGATGCGAAGTTTAACCGTTTGCTCAATTTTGGTGCCGTCCTTGCGGGTGATGGTGAGGGTGACATCTTGGCGGGGTTGGATACTGTCGCTGAGGCCGGTGATGTCGTAGGTTTCGGTGCCATCGAGGTTGAGTGTTTGCGCGCTGATGCCTTCGGGGAATTGGAGCGGGAGGACGCCCATGCCGACGAGGTTGGAGCGGTGGATGCGTTCGAAGCTTTGGGCGACGACGGCTTTGACTCCGAGGAGACGGGTGCCTTTGGCGGCCCAGTCGCGACTGGAGCCGGTACCGTATTCTTGTCCGGCGAAAACGATGAGCGGGGTGCCGGCGGCTTGGTATGCCATGCAGGCGTCGTAGATGCTCATTTGCTCGCCGGTGGGCTGGTGGATCGTGAGTCCGCCTTCCACACGCGTGCCGTCGGCTTTGGCGGGGATCATGAGGTTTTTGATGCGGACATTGGCGAAGGTGCCGCGGGTCATGACGCGGTCATTGCCACGGCGGCTGCCGTAGCTGTTGAAATCCACCGCTTCGATGCCGTTTTCGACGAGGTATTTTCCAGCGGGTGAGCTGGCTTTGATGGCGCCGGCGGGCGAGATGTGGTCGGTAGTGACCGAGTCGCCGAAGATGCCCATGGGTCGGGCACCTGTGATGTCGGAGATCGTTCCAGCGGACATGCCGAAGTTCTCGAAAAATGGCGGTTCCTGGATGTAGGTGCTCTTGGCGTCCCAATCGTAGATCTGGCCGACGCTGGATGGCACTTCGTTCCACTTGGGATTCTGGTCTGCGAAGCCGGTGTAGAGTTTTTGGAAAACCTCGGGCTTGAGGGCGGCCTGCATTTCATTGCGGATTTCCTCGAGGCTTGGCCAGATGTCCTTCAGGAAAACATCAATGCCGGCGCTGTCCTTAGCGATGGGTTCCTTGGTGAGGTCGATGTCCACGCGGCCAGCGAGCGCGTAGGCGACGACGAGCGGGGGCGACATGAGGAAGTTGGCGCGGATGTTTTGGTGAATGCGGGCCTCGAAGTTGCGGTTGCCCGAGAGCACGGCAGCGGTGACGAGGTCGTTCTCCACAATGGCGCTTTCGATCTCGGGTGCGAGCGGGCCTGAGTTGCCGATGCAGGTCGTGCAGCCGTAGCCGACGATCTGGAAGCCGAGCTGGTCGAGGTAGGGCTGGAGGCCGGTGGTCTCGAGGTAATCCTTCACAACGCGGGAACCGGGTGCGAGTGATGTCTTCACGGCGGGATCGACGCGAAGGCCGCGGCTGGCGGCTTTTTTCGCGAGGAGGCCGGCGCCGATCATCACGCTCGGGTTGCTGGTGTTTGTGCAGCTTGTGATGGCGGCAATGAGAACCGAGCCGTTGCGGAGGTGGAGGTCGCCTTGGGCGTGGGCTGCAGTGATGGCATCCGGCGTTGGGCGGTCATTGACCATTTCGGCCTCGTCGGCGCTTTGCGAGCCGTTGCGTTTAACGGCAGCCGTTTTGGAGAGGTCATTTGCAGCCTTGCCGTAACCGCCTTCGGCGACGGATTTCGTGAGCAGGCTGGTGAAGGTGTTTTTGAGATCGGGGACATTGATGCGGTCCTGCGGGCGCTTGGGACCTGCCACTCCGGGTTGAACGGTCGAGAGGTCGAGGTCGATATCGACGCTGTATTCGATGTCGCCTTTTTTCGGCATGCCAAAGAGGTTTTGGGCTTTGAAATAATTTTCGAAAGCGCGGCATTGCTCTGGCGTACGGCCGGTGGCGGCGAGGTAGTTGACGGATTCGGCATCAACAGGGAAGAAGCCCATCGTGGCACCGTATTCGGGAGCCATGTTTGCGATGGTCGCACGGTCGGTGAGCGGGAGTGTGACGGCGCCCTCGCCGTAGAATTCGACAAATTTTCCAACCACCTTCGCAGCGCGGAGGAGTTGGGTGACATGGAGGGCGAGGTCGGTCGCGGTGACGCCTTCGCGCAGGCGGCCAGTGAGGTTCACGCCCACGACTTCCGGCGTGAGGAAATAGACGGGCTGACCGAGCATTCCCGCTTCAGCTTCGATGCCTCCCACGCCCCAACCGACGACGCCGAGGCCGTTGATCATGGTCGTGTGGGAATCCGTGCCGACGAGAGTATCGGGGTAGTAGAGATCGCCTGCGCTGAGCACGCCTTTCGCGAGATACTCGAGGTTCACTTGATGCACGATGCCGATGCCGGGAGGCACGACACCGAAGGTTTTGAATGCCTGCTGACCCCATTTGAGGAACTGGTAGCGCTCGCGGTTGCGCTTGAATTCCATATCCAGATTGAGCTGGAGCGCATTCGCCGAGCCGTAGAAATCGACCTGCACCGAGTGGTCGACCACAAGATCGACGGGCACGAGGGGCTCGATGATGGCCGGGTTGCCGCCGAGGCCTTTCACCGCTGTGCGCATGGCGGCGAGGTCCACCAGGAGTGGCACTCCAGTGAAATCCTGAAGAACAATACGGGCCACAACGAAGGGAATTTCCTCCTCGGCGGGAGCCTTCGCATTCCAGTTCGCGAGCGTCTCGACATCACGCGCTTGGACTTTTTTCCCGTCGCAGTTGCGGAGCACGGACTCGAGAACGATGCGGATGCTGACGGGGAGCTTCGAAATCGGGCCGACGCCTGCTTCTTGCAGGGCGGGAAGTGAGTGAAAATGGGCGGTTTTTCCGTTTCCGAGATCGAAGGAGCGCAGGGTGTTGAATGGCGTGGTCATGGGTGTGGAGTGTATAAATCAGATTTCGGGGCCTCTGGGCAATACCGATTCGAAGGCACGCGGGGGTGCGGAGATGTTTGCAAACTCGCATGGGGCCAAGCGCGCCCGACCCCATGCGGCAAGTTTTAGGCTTTTTTTAGGGCCTCGGTTTCGAGAACTTCGCGGCGCACGCTCTTGCCACGGAGTTTTGAGGCCCAGAGCACGACTGGCGCGGCGATGTAGATCGAGGAGTAGGTTCCCACGAGGATGCCGATGAGGATGGCAAACGAGAAATCGCGCAGCACGGCGCCGCCGAAGAAATACAGGGCGCCCACAGAGAGGAGCGTGGTGCCGCCAGTGAGGACGGTGCGGCTCAGGGTCTCATTAATGCTGGTATTCATGAGGGCCTGCACGGTGCCGCGCTCGCCGTTTTTCAGGCCTTCGCGGATGCGGTCGAACACAACGATGGTGTCGTTGATCGAATAACCAGCGATTGTCAGGACCGCTCCGACCATCACGAGCGATAATTCTCCTCCGATGAGAGAGAAGACGCCCAAGGTGATGATGACATCGTGCAAGAGCGCCACGAGCGCTCCGAGCGCGAAGGAAAATTCAAAGCGCAGGGTGACATAGAACAAGATGCCGACCATGCCCAGCGCGAGCGCGATGAGGGCGCTTTTGGCGAATTCCAAGCCGATTTGGGGTCCCACGGTGTCTTGGCCGAACGACACAATGCCACTTTCGGGGAATGCCTTTTGGAGTTTTGCCAGAATGGCGTCGGAGGTTCCTTGTGTGCTACGGAAGGTGAGCATTTCTTTGGTGCCTTCGCGTTCGAACTGGATAACGACTGCGGGGTCATCCAAGGCTGCGCGGGCTTCTGCGATGGTCACTGGCTTGGAGGAGTCGACGATCAGAAGGTCGCCGCCACGGAAATCGATGCCGAAATTTTTCTCTCCACGGAAGGCAAAGACGGCCACGGAGCCAACGATGAAGATGAGCGAGATGGTGAGCGCGATCCAGCGCTGACCGAGGAAGTCGAATTTCCGCTTCGGCACGAGGTCGAGCATGGTGATTTTTGCCAAACCAAATTTGTCCACCATCCAGCGGAAGCCCGTGCGGGTGAAAAGCAGGGCGGAGAACATCGAGGCGATGATGCCGAGGGTGAGCGTGATGGCGAATCCCTTTACTGAACCAGTGGCTTGCCAGAAGAGGATGATCGCGGTGATAAGCGTGGTCGCATTCGCGTCAAAAATGGCGCTGAAAGCCTTGTCGTAGGCTCCGGTGAGGGCGGTCGAGAGTGATTTGCCAGCGGCCATTTCCTCGCGGAGGCGCTCGTAGATGAGAACATTCGCATCCACTGCCATGCCGATCGTGAGGATAATGCCTGCGATGCCCGGCAGGGTGAGTGTGAAGTTGAACATCGCCATGGCTCCGAGGAGCAGGAGGATATTCAAGAGGAGTCCAAATACCGCGATGAGGCCTGCGAAGCGGTAGTAAAGGAGGGTGGCGAACATCACGAGCACAAGGCCGGAAACGCCAGCCATCACGCCGCTGCGAATCGAATCGGCACCGAGTGTAGGTGAGACGCTGCGGGTCTCCTCGATCTGAACCGGGACACGGAGAGGGTTCTCCAAGGCACTGGCAAGGTCGCGGGCTTCCTTATCGTCGAAATTTCCTGTGATCTGGGCGCGGCCGCCGAAGTGGTCGCTCTGAAGAACGGGGGCGGAGATGACTTCGCCATCGAGGAGAATCGCCATCTGACGGCCTTTGTTTTGGCGTGCGACTTCGTCGAAGATCTTGGCACCCTCGGCATTCAACTCAAGGGAAACGCCGTAGCCCTGCTGGTCAAAGTAGGCGAAGGCGCGAGTCACATACTCGCCCGTCAATGCCGCGCGGCGCTTGACAAGGATTTGGGTGCTCTCGGTCTTGTCCTTGCCGGAGCGGTAGGTTTTCAACACGAGCGAGGGGTCCATGACCTCCTCGCCTTTTTGGATGCGTTCGACGCGGGCGGGACCGCTTTCGTCCACGATGGCGAATTCAAGTTTCGCCACACGCTGGAGCTGGGATTTCGCCTCTTCGAGTTGCTGCGTGTCGAGACCGGCGATCTGGACCAGGATGCGATCCTTGCCTTGGGGAGTGATGACCGGTTCGCTGACGCCGTATTGGTCCACGCGCTTGCGAATGACCTCGACTGCCTGATCGAGCAAGTCCGGAGTGATGCCGCGCTCCGTCTGGGGAATAAGGCGGATCAAGAATGATGTGCCGCCTTGCAGGTCTAGACCGAGGCGGATTTTTTTATCCGGCGGCGTAACATGCTCGATGCAGAAAGCGGCGAGTAAGAGGCTGAGAACGAGTCCCAGCCAGCGTTTGCGAGACGGCAGGTCGCTGGCAAAATACCAGCCGAAGAGCGCAAGAAGGAGGAGGCCGAAGCAAAAAGTCAGGACGGGTGACATCGTATGGAGCAGGGAAGGGGGCCCAGAGGCCCGGATTTAAAAAATTAGGAACTAGCAGACTCCTTGTCGGCGGATTTCTCGACTGCGGCGACTGCGGCGCGGTCGAATTCCACCTTCACATTGTCTGCGATTTTGATGATGAGGGTTTTCTCCTTCACATTGGCCACCACGCCGTGGATGCCGGCATTGGTTACGACTTGATCCCCGGTTTTGATGGAATCCACGAGTTTGGCGTGTTCTTTCGCCTTCTTCTGCTGTGGGCGGATGAGCAGGAAGTAAAAGATGATGAAAATGAAAATCAACGGCATCATCGAAACGAAGATGTTCGGTTGCGGTTGGCCAGGGGCTGCTTGAGCGAGAAGAAGGAGATTGGCAAATGTCATAATGGAGTCGCGAAGAGTATAAGAGCGAATTTTCTTTGCAAGACCGATTGGCGGGCTGGCGTCCTTTTGGTCAGGCACTCCAATGCCAACTCAGCAGGCCAGCCCTTCCAGTCCATGCTACTGTGCGAATCCAATTGGTTGCGACAAGTCGCCGGTGCGCCCCAGCATTCCACCCTTGGAGGAGGGCGCGATGGAGCGGGACTTGGAGGAGAAAAGTGGATGCCCAGATCACACAGAGAAGCAGGCCGCTAACGAGGAACGCATTTGACCGAACGCCTTCCAAGAGGAGCAGAGAAAAAGTGAACACCTCTCCGAGCATGATGGGAACGACAACCCAACCGGTGCGGTCGCAGTGTTCTTTCTCACATGCGGCGAAATGTTTCCGGTCGAAGCTGGCCATCATCGGGTAGTGGACGATTTGGACAAACCAGATCAGGCCCACCATGGCGAAGGTGGTCAGGATGTGGATGGTGGCGACAAAGCTCCCGTTCACGGGTTTACTTGCCGAGCAGGATGGAGATCGACCATTCCTTGGCTTCGTAGCTTTTCTGAGAAGAGAGAAGGATTTCGCCGCCGATATTGCAGATGTCGTCCGGAGCGGGAAGGCTGGTATCCGCGAAGCGATGCCATTGCAGGGGCTTCGGCAAAACGGGCAGACCGAAGGTGATCGGCTGGTAATACATGTTGCAGACCACATAAATGAAATGGTGGTTGCCTCCGATGGCTTGTCCGTGGCGGCCGCAGAGCATGAATGCAATGGTTCTGCTGGTTGCCGACCAATCGGGATGCCAGGGCAGGACGCCGTGCCAGCTGATGTCCGGGTAGCCGCTGCCGATCTGGTCGAGTTCGCTCAAAAAATTCGGCTGACGTAGGGAATGGTTCGCTTTCCGGAAGGCGATGATGGATTTCGTGAAGCGGAGCATTTCCTTGCCGAAGGCATCTGGCTTCCAATTCAACCAGTTCCAATCGGCATCGTGGCAGTAGGCGTTGTTGTTACCCCGCTGCGTGCGGCCGCACTCGTCACCCATGTAGATCATGGGAACGCCCTGACTGACCATGAGGAGTGCCATCGCGTTTTTGCACTGGCGCAAGCGCAGGGCGTTCACGGCGGGATCATCCGATTCACCTTCGGAGCCGCAATTCCAGCTCAGGTTGTCATTCGAGCCGTCCTGGTTGTTTTCGCCGTTTTCGAGGTTGTGTTTGCCGTTGTAGGAAAAAAGATCACGCAGCGTGAAGCCGTCGTGGCAGGTGATGAAATTCACACTCGCCGTGGGCTTGCGTCCAGCGGCCGCATAGAGGTCGGGAGACCCGAGAATGCGTTGCACCATTTCACCGGTCTGGCCGGGATCGCCTTTTAGGAAGCGCCGCGCGCAATCGCGGTATTTGCCGTTCCATTCCATCCACCGTCCATAGCTCGGAAAATTTCCGACCTGATAGAGACCACCGGCATCCCACGCCTCGGCGACGAGTTTGCAATCTGCGAGCACGGGGTCGTGGGCGAGGAATTCGAGAAGCGGGGGGTTCGCCAGAGGGCTGCCCTGGCTGTCGCGGCCGAGTATCGAGGCCAGATCAAAGCGGAAGCCGTCGATGTGATACTCGGAGGCCCAGTAGCGCAGGCAGTTGATTACAAATTCACGCACCGCTGGGTAGTTGCAGTTCAGCGTGTTTCCGCAGCCCGAGTAGTTCGCGAAATTCCCTTTGTCATCCAGGATATACCAAGTCTTGTTGTCGATACCCCGGAAGGAAAAAACCGGTCCGTCCGCGCCGCCTTCCGCCGTATGGTTGAAGACCACATCGAGCATCACCTCGATACCTTGGCTGTGAAGTGCGCGCACCATTTCCTTCATCTCGGCAACCTGCATGCTTTGGGCTCCCGCTGCTGCGTAGCTGGCCTTTGGAGCGAAGAACCCCACCGTGCTGTAGCCCCAGTAATTGCAGAGTGTCTCGCCGTTTGTGGGATTCGTGCGTAGGTTCTCGGATTCGTCGAATTCAAAGACAGGCATCAGCTCCACGCAATTGATGCCGAGGTTTGCGAGATCTTTCACTTTTTCAGCGAGGCCAGCAAATGTGCCCGGATTTTTGACCTTTGAAGTCTCATGGCGAGTGAATCCACGCAGGTGCATTTCGTAAATGATGAGGTCGCTTGCAGGCACATGCGTGATGCCATTTGGTTCGAGCAAGCCAGCGCCGACAGGAACACGCGAGCGGAAGATCGGTTTATGGGAGGCCTTTGGTTGCGCCATCCATTCCTCGCGGCCCACGACTTCGCGCGCATACGGATCCAACAGAATTTTTGAGGAGTCAAAATAATGTCCATCCCGCGCGCTGAAGGGTCCCTCCATGCGAAAACCGTATTCCAGATTCTCAAATTCCAGATCGTGCACGACCATCGCCCACACGTGGCCGAGGCGGTAGTTTTTCGGGAACGGGATTTCCGCCACTGGTTGCTCCTGGTCGGTCTTAAAGAGCACCAGCGTGCAACCGGTCGCATTGGCGCTGAAGATGGAAAAATTCACACCTCCGGGAACATGACTCACGCCGAAGGGCAACAGGTGACCGCAACTCACGCGATGGTTGTGAATTTGTTCAAAAGTTGCGGCTTGCGGCTTCATTGTGTTCGAATCGTAAATTCGAAACATGAAACCGCAAGCATCCTATCTGCGCTGTCGCGCGAGCTCGAACGTCAAAAGCCCCCTGTATTTTGCGCTTGCTGAGATTCCATCCAGCCAGAAGATATCAGTCTCTTCAACCCGCCTTGCCGGCGTGGCGAAATGGCAGACGCAAGGGACTTAAAATCCCTTTTCGTGAAAACGGAGTGCGGGTTCGAGTCCCGCCGCCGGCACTTTGGTTTTGACTGCAAGCTTTGCTTTTTCGGGAGCAATTTTCGGCGGCTTTTTAGCGTTGATTATTGGCTGCGGTGGGATTTCCCAAAGAAAATGTGCAAAAGTCTTCTGCTAGTTGTGGAGTTTCGCGTTTCGATTTTTTGCTACTCGAATTGTTCCGGCAGCATCTCAAGCGGAGACCTGCGAAGAGCCTGCAGGTCTGTGGCTGAATCAACCGACCAGCTTGAGATTTTTATTCCTCATCAGCCAGGCAATCCCGATGCAGATTTCATAAAGGATATACATCGGACCTCCCATGAGGAGGAGGGTGAGGATGTCGGATGTTGGAGTGATGAGCGCTGCCAAGATGAAAATAACAACGACCGCAAACGCGCGGGTGCGGCTTAGGAGGTCGTGGTCGACGATACCGAGTTTCACAAGTAGGAGAACTACAAGTGGCAACTCAAAGGCGAGTCCGAAGGAAATGACGAACTGCGTGGCAAACGAATAGTATTCGCGCACCGTCCAGGTCGGTTGCCAATTCATCGCCTGAGCGTCTTTGAAGAAAAACTCGAGAGTCTGAGGGAGAACAACGAAGTAGCTGAATGCAGCGCCGCCCAAGAAGAGGCCGGAGCCAAGTGCAGCCGCAGGAAAGATCATCGCTTTCTCCTTCGGCGTGAGAGCCGGGAGGATGAACTCCGCCAAAAAAATCACTATCAACGGAAACGAGAGAACCAAGCCGGCGTAAAAGGACAGCTCCAGCGAGATGGTGAAGGAGTCCGCCACGCCGAGGGATTGCAAATTTGCTGCTCGCTGCGGATCCACGGCCATGAGCGGATGCTGAACGATGGCCGCCAGTTCGGTGCGGAAGACGAAGGAGAGGAGCATTCCGGCGACGAGCGCTGCCGCGATTTTGATAATCGTGAAGCGCAAGTCCTCTATGTGGGAGAGGAAGGGCTTCGCTTCATCCCCTCGGTTGCGAAAAGCGAAAAACTTTTCGAGATTCGTAGATGGTCGTTTAGCGGAGTTGTTCACGCCAGCGGCTGAGTTCCCTTTTGATATTATCCGGCGAGGGTGCGCCCGTGGTGCCGCGCGCGGCGAGGGCGGCGCGCAGGTCGAAGGTGGCCTTCACGATTTCAGGTGTCAGCACGGGGGATGCCTCCGCGAACTCGGCTGCGTCGAGCTTGTGCAAGGGAGTTTTGGTTTCCTGCGCCACAGCCACCAGTCCTCCGACAATCTCATGAGCCTGGCGGAACGGCACACCGCCTTCAACCAATCGGTCTGCCAAGTCGGTGGCAAGGAGCAAGGGATCGCTCGCTGCGGCGAGCGCTCGGTCTTCGCGGATCGAAGCGGCCTCAAACATCTCAGCCAAAATCGCCAGCGTTTCGGAGGCGGATTTGGCTGAGTCGAAGACAGCTTCCTTGTCCTCCTGCATGTCGCGATTGTAGGTGAGCGGTAGGCCCTTCATCACCGTCAGGAGACTCATCAGGTTTCCATAAAGCCGTCCTGTCCGGCCACGCGCCAACTCGGCAATATCCGGGTTTTTTTTCTGCGGCATCAGGCTCGAACCAGTCGTGTGGCGGTCGCTCAACTCGATGAATCCGAACTCTGCGGAGGCCCACAAAATGACATCCTCGCTGAGGCGCGAAATGTGCATGCCGAGAATCGCGATGTCCGCCAGCACCTCGCAAGCGAAGTCGCGGTCTGCTACGGCATCCATGCTGTTCGTTGTGACTTTGGAGAAGCCCAATTCGGTGGCCACGGCCTCGCGGTTTAAAAGAATCGTGGATCCCGCAATCGCTCCCGAGCCGAGCGGACACGCATCCATACGCTTGGAGGCATCGGCCAGACGCGAGGCATCGCGGTCAAGCATCTCGACATAGGCCAGGAGATGATGCGCAAAAAAGACAGGCTGGGCGCGCTGGAGGTGGGTGTAACCAGGAATAATGGCTTCCTTGTGTCTCTCGCCGAGGCCAACGAGTGAGACCTGAAGCGAGCGAATGCCGCCGCGCAACCCCTCGCATGCGTCGCGAAGCCAGAGGCGAAAGTCGAGCGCCACTTGGTCGTTGCGGCTGCGGGCGGTGTGGAGTTTTGCTCCAGCGGCTCCAATGCGCTTGGTCAGCTCCGCCTCGATATTCATATGCACATCCTCGAGATCCTGACTGAATTCAAATTTCCCCGCCTCGATTTCGGCGCGGATTTCGAGCAGGCCTGCTTCGATTTGGCCGAATTCCTCAGGTGTGAGAATCCCCGCTCCTAGCAAAGCTCGCGCATGCGCGATGCTGCCTCGGATGTCCTGCCGGTAAAGCTGCCAGTCCACATGCACCGACGCTCCGTAGGTTTTCAACAAGTCGGATTGTTCCTCTTTAAATCTTCCTTTCCACATATCTCGTCAGGCTCTGGCTTCGATCCGCTTCGTGCAGGATCCCTTCAATTGCAGTTCATCGCAGCGGGCTTCGATTTTGACCATCTTGTTGGTCGGGGAAAAACCCAGCCGGCGGGTGATGCAGTTCTCAAGGAGTTCCATGTTTGGGTCTTCAAATTCGATGATTTTTTTGCAATCTACGCAGACCAAGTGGTTGTGCGTGGGATGTTCTAGGAAGTTGGGATCGTAGATTTTCGTATCGCCGCCGAGATCGAGCTCGCGCAGCAGTCCACTTTGCACAAGCAGGGGGAGCGTCCGGTAAACAGTTGCCCTCGAAACCGAGAGGTCGATCGCACGCGCCATCTCCAGAAGCTCCTCGGCGGTGTAGTGATTGTTCGTGCCGAACGCGGCCTCTATAATAGCCTCCCGCTGCGCAGTCTTGCGCAGTCCTTTTCCAGCGAGAAACTCATGCAGAATCTCCCGCACGCTCTCGCGCGAGACAGTGGCCATCGCAGGATCAAACTACCCCTCGCGCCCCGAGTCAAGGCAGTGGGCATTCAGCGCAAAAGACCCCGCTTGATTGCTCGGCGTGGATCGCGCATCGTCACGACCATGCAAGCCGTCTCGACCGACCTCATTTCGGAAATCATGGAGCTTAAGCGCTCCCGCAATGCCGTGATTCTCGCGCACAACTACCAGATCGCAGCTATCCAAGAGGTGGCCGACTTTGTGGGCGACTCTCTGGGACTCAGCCGTCAGGCGGCGGAGACGGATGCCGATGTCATCGCTTTTTGTGGCGTCCACTTCATGGGCGAAACGGCCAAGATCTTAAGCCCCTCAAAAACCGTCGTGATTCCCGACATGGATGCCGGGTGCTCGCTCTCGGATTCCTGCCCTGCGGACAAGCTGGCCGCGTTTTTGGACGAGCACCGCGATAAAAACTACTATGTCATCGCCTACATCAATTGCAGCGCGGGCGTGAAGGCGCTCGCCAATGTGATCGTGACAAGCGGCAATGCCGTGAAAATCGTCGAATCCGCTCCCAAGGACCGCAATATCCTCTTTGTCCCGGACCAAAATCTCGGCGCTTGGGTGATGGAAAAGACCGGGCGCCACATGGATCTCTGGCGCGGCAATTGTTATGTCCATGTCGAATTCACTCGCGACAGCATCAACCGCATTAAGGGCGAGCATCCCGGCGCGGTGGTTGTTGCGCATCCCGAGTGCACACTCGCCGTGCGTCTGCTCGCAGACGAGGTGTGCTCCACCGAAAAAATGGTGAGCTACTGCCGTGACAATCCGGCCAAGGATTTCATTATAGTCACCGAGAGCGGCATGTTGCATCGGCTCCGCCGCGAGGTGCCGAACAAAAATTTCATTCCCGGTCCGACTGACTCCTGCGCCTGCGCCGATTGCCGCTACATGAAAATGAACACGCTGGAGAAGCTGCGCGATTGCCTCGCCAGCCTCGAACCGCGCATCGAAATCCCAGAGGAAATCCGTGCCAAAGCCGAGCACTCGGTGCGGCGCATGCTCGAGCTTTCGAAATAATCTCTCAGGGTTTCCCGTGACGGGGAGGCATGTGGCGGTTATTGATGCCGGATGAATAAGTTGAATTTTGCGGATTTGGGCCTGTCGCCTGAAGTTTTGAAGGCGGTTGGGGATCTGGGTTTCGAGGAGGCCTCGCCCATCCAATCAGCCGCAATTCCTGTCCTGCTCGAGGGACACGATGTCGTCGGCCAGTCGCAAACGGGCTCTGGAAAAACGGCCGCCTTTGCGATTCCCGCCATTGAACTTTGCGTTCCCGCAGACCGCTCGGTCCAGGTTTTGATCATGTGTCCCACGCGCGAGTTGGCCACCCAAGTGGCCGACGAGGTTCACAAACTTTCCGCCCACAAGCGCGGAATCCATGCCGTTCCGATCTACGGTGGCGCTTCCTATGAACGCCAATTTTTCGAACTCAAAAAAGGCGTCCAAATCGTGATCGGAACTCCAGGCCGCATCATGGATCACATGGAACGCGGCACGCTGCAGCTTGGCACGGTCAAGATGGTTGTTCTCGACGAAGCCGATCGCATGCTCGATATGGGTTTTCGCGAAGATATCGAAAAAATCCTGTCCGCAACGCCCGATGAACGTCAGACCGTTTTCTTCTCCGCAACTGTTTCCAAGCCGATCCGCGACCTGATCGAGCGTCACTCGAACGAGCCGAAATCCGTCAAGATCGAGCAAAAGCAACTCACTGTCCCCGCTATCGAGCAGTGGTATTATGAAGTGCCCCAGCGCATGAAATTCCAGTCGCTCCTTCGCCTCATCGATTTTCACGGCTACAAGCTCGGCATCATTTTTTGCAATACCCAGCGCATGGTGGACGAACTCGCCGACGACCTGATCGCGCAGGGATTTTCCGCCGATCGTCTTCATGGTGGCATCGCTCAGGCGCAGCGCACGCGCGTCATGAACAAATTTAAGAAAGCGGAATTCGAGTTCCTCGTCGCCACTGATGTCGCCGCGCGTGGCATCGATGTCGATGAACTTGAACTCGTCGTGAATTATGACCTGCCTTATGACTCCGAGGACTATGTGCACCGCATCGGCCGCACTGGGCGCGCCGGCCGCAAGGGCATGGCTGTCACCTTTGTCTCAGGCCGCGACATCTACAAGCTTCAGCACATCGAGCGCTACACCCGCACGAAAATCCTTCGTGGAAAAATCCCCACTGCGGGCGAAGTGGAAGAACGTCGCGCCGAAGCCATGGTGCAAAAAGTCCGCGAAGTCCTCGATCGCGGCAATCTCTCCATGGCCCTCACCGACAGGTTGCTTGAGGAAGGCTACAACTCGACCGACATCGCCGCCGCCCTCTTTGAGCTTCTCGCCGGTCCCGAGACTCCGCCTGAAAAGGAAATCGAAGAACCCCGCAAAAAAGCCGCGCCCTCGCGTGAGGAGCGTTTTCAAGAGTCCTCGCCGAACCTCCGTCCTGCCTCGCGCGGCATGCAGTGGGTGCGAATCAGCGCCGGACGCGAGACCCGCATCTCGCCCCGCGATATTATCGGCCTCCTCGAAGACTCGCTCGGCTTGCCCGTTCGCTCCGTGGGTATCATCGACATCCTGCCAGGCCAATCCTTCGCCCAAGTGCCCCAGCAATTTCTCGATGTCCTGCGCGATGGTCCGCGCCTCATCGAGACAAATGCAGGCGATATCCAAATCTCCCTCGCGCCAGTTCAGGACTCCCCTAAGGAATTCAAAAAACAGAAGTTCCCGAAGAAATCCAAGGGTTCGAAGTAATCGCCTGGACCTATTTCAAGAAAATCTGGGCCAGTCTGCTGGGAGTCACTCCGGCGAGTGACTCCACAGTGTCGGTTGCCTCATGCAAATCCGGCAGCGGATTTGTTGTCGCCACGGCCAGCACGCGCATGCCAGCTCGTAGCGCAGCTTCGATGCCCGCATGGGCGTCTTCGATGACGAGGCAATCGGCGGCCGACAGTCCGAGTTTGTGAGCCGCCAGAAGGAAAACATCCGGCGAGGGTTTACCATTCGTCACATCATCTCCACAGACCACGGCTTCGAAATACTCATCCAGACCAGTCGCCGCGAAAATCGCGTTGAGATTTCCCCTGGGAGTCGAGGACCCCACGGCAGCAGGAATCCCCTCCTCGCGCAGGGCGGCAAGAAGTTCACGAGCACCGGGAAGGATGTGCACGCCGGATTGATTGACGAGTTCGCGGTAGATTTCCTCCTTTCGATCGGCCAGTTGCTGGACTTCTTTCTCCTCGGAGGCCCATTGAAGGATCCCGGGGATGATCACCTGATTCTTCTTCCCGAATCCGAGTTTGAAATGCCCCTCGGGAAGCGGTTTAGAAATCTCCTTCGCGAGGATCTCCCACGAGCGTTCGTGCTGCGCCGAGGAATCAATCACCACCCCATCCCAATCAAAAATCACGCCCTTCATTTGTGCTGTGGAGAAATCTGATTCATGTGCACAACCGGTATCCCGCCGATTTCAAATCGGCAAGTTTTCAAACCCGGTGATCGGCAAGCTCAAAAATGCCGTCCTGCAAACTCTCGGCCGGAGCCTGACTTGAGGTAACGCTCGAAAGCGGAGGCTTTGGTTTCGTCGCGAAAGGCGAAAGCGGTTTCAATAGTCCAAGGCTTGAATTTGGAGGTGTGCGAGACCTTGCCCGAGTTGTGTGCGGCGAGGCGTTGTGTCAGATCGGATGTCATGCCGATGTCGTGGCGCTCTGGCGCAACCTCGCTTTTGAGAATGTAGACGTAGTGAAACACGCGTGAATTTCAAACGGCTGGCTTGCCAAGCCGTAGTCTCGCAGCGGCGTTCCGGTCCGCCTACGCGGCTGTCGCCGACTCCGGCGTGACAGCCTTCGCTCTTGCTGCGCTGCGAGCGAAGGGTGGAGGCGACGGGAGTCGAACCCGTGTCCTTAAAATGATCTACACAACCTTCTACATGTTTAGACGGTCTTTAATCTCGGAGGGGGCGGGCGAACCGTCACGCTTCCCTCTCCAGAGCGTCCACGAAATCGATTCACCCGGGGTAGCGGTCGCTCCATCCTAGGCCAGCCTGCTGTCGTCGCATTCCGGACCAGCAGGCGTCAGCCGGAATGCGTCGTGGCTCAATTAGGCCGCGAGAGCGAGATCTTCGTAATCTGCATTTATTTGTTTGATCCGATTTTTTACGAGGCCAACGAATCATCCTCGACATGCGGGCCGGGCTTCACACTCAAAGTCGAAACCTTTACGCCCCCTAATAGGAACTCCACATTACGCGCTGCCTTTGAAAATGCAAGCGGCTGCGTTTGCCGGATTGTCGGGCTTTTTTGCTGTGCGCTTTATAGTGGCGGCGAGTAGGTTCGCCTCCTCATGAGCTTGGAGCCTGAAACCCAGAAGTCGCTGAAGGAAATGACGCGTTCGATCGCGGATCATAAGGGTGTGTTGAGCGTTCAACCGGTTCCGGGGAAATCGGCATTTGAAATCGAATATGACCCTTCGGCGCTGAGCGAGGAGGATTTGCGGCAGATCGCGGGAAGCCATGTGCCGGATTTGTCGCTTCAAAAGCGGACGATGCGATTGGATGGTAGTGCCTGCGAAGCCTGTGCGATCCGGTTGGAAAAGAGGGCCAAAAAAATTCCCGGGGTTCGGAAGGCAACGGCGACCTATATCGGCAAAATCCTGTGCCTCACATTTGATGAGAAGGTGGCCGACGAGGGTACTGTGATGGCCGCGCTGCGCGGGCTGGGGGCTGAGGTGCGGCCGTATGAGTCGATGGCCGAAGGGGAGATTGGCTTGTGGAGGCGCATTCGGTCTGGCTCGTTGAACGAGGAACTTTCCGCCGCGCTGGGTTTTGTTTTTTTGATCGCTTCCTTTGTCTGCGAGAAATCGCTGGGGACCGGCGCAGTGGCGACGATCTGCCTTTACGCCGGCGCGTATATCTTCTGCGGTCAGCAGGGCGTTCGTTCGGCGATCGCTTCGCTGCGAGGCGGGGTGCTGGATGTCGATGTGCTCATGGTGCTGGCCGCAATCGGCGCAGGTATTGTTGGGCAGCCATTCGAGGGGGCCTTGTTGCTGTTTCTTTTTGCGTTTTCCAATGTCCTTCAGAGTTATGCGCTCGAGCGCACGCAGCGGGCGATTCATTCCTTGCTCAAGCTGCGGCCCGACAAGGCGCTGGTGAAGAGGGATGGCGCCACCCGGCTTGTGCGTGTGGAGGAACTAAGTATCGGCGATGTTGTGGTTCTGCGGCCTGGAGAGCATGTGCCGGTGGATGGGACCGTGGTGGAGGGCACGAGTCATGTCGATGAATCAAGTCTCACGGGCGAGTCGATGCCTGTGACCAAGGCGGTTGGCAATGCCTTGTTCGCAGGAACGCTCAACCAAAGCGGTGGCTTGGAATTTTCCGTCAGCAAGCGGGCCGAAGACTCCACGCTCTCGCGCATGGTCAAGCTCGTTGAAGAGGCGCAAGCCGAGAAATCCCGCACGCAGAGGTTCCTCGAGCAGGCGGAGCAATACTACGCAACGGGCGTGATTGCCTTCACTGCGCTCGTTTTTGTTGTCCCGTTCTTTTTCATGGGGGAGAAATTTTCGGATGCTTTTTACAGGGCCATGACAGTGATGGTGGTGGCCTCTCCGTGCGCGTTGGTGATCAGCACGCCGGCGACCGTGCTCTCAGCAATCGGCGGCGCGGCGCGGCGCGGAATCCTCATCAAAGGTGGTTCGCACCTTGAGCGGACGGCGCAGATCGATATCGTGGCTTTTGACAAAACCGGCACACTGACTGCGGGAAAGCCTGTCGTGACCGAGATGGTCAATGCCAGTGGAGCTCATAAGTTGGACGACACATTACCTGCCGGCCTGCAAGAGCTGCTCGCCCAGACTGCCGCGTTGGAGGACAAGTCGGAGCATCCACTGGCGCGTGCCGTTGTAAAAACCGCTCAAGCCCGTGGAATGAAGCTTCCCGAGGCAAAAGACTTTCAAGCCACAGCCGGCAAGGGGGCGGAGGCCACAATTGGGGACCGGCGTCTGATTGTCGGGAGCGAACGGCTCTTCCGTGAGCTTGGGGCGGGTGGAATGGATGTCATCGCTTCGCATGCCACGCCCCTGGCTGAGAAGGGGAAAACCTGCGTATGGGCCGGTGTGCGCGATGGAGACTCCGTGACGGCACTTGCTGTTCTGGCACTCGCCGACACGTTGCGGCCCGAGGCACTCAAGATTGTCAGCAGTCTGCATGCGCTGGGCGTCAAAAAAGTTGTCATGCTCACCGGGGATCAGAAGACTGTGGCAAATGCCATTGCCGAGGAGGCGGGAGTGGATGCCGTGCTCGCCGAGTTGCTCCCCGAGGGCAAAGTCGCGGCGATCCGTGAATTGAAAAAAGAAGGGCGTGTCATGATGGTGGGTGATGGTGTGAACGATGCGCCCGCGCTCGCCACATCGGACATCGGCGTGGCCATGGGCGCGGCTGGAACAGATATCGCGATGGAGACGGCGGATGTCGTGCTCATGGGGGACAAACTCGAAAACATTCCCATCCTGCTTGCGACCGCTCGCCATGCCAAACGCGTGCTCTGGCAGAATCTCACTTTCGCAGGCTTGGTGATCGTTGTTTTGTTGGTTGCTGCTTTCGGAATCAACCTGCCACTACCCATGGGCGTGGTTGGTCATGAGGGCAGCACGGTGCTTGTTTGCTTGAATGGTCTGCGCCTTCTCATTTACAGGCCGAAAATGTGATTGCACGCAGGCGATCCCTGCGGCAATTTTCCGAATATGTCCGACGACAGTCAGTCTCCTCTCCAGAAGCTTGTTGATAAGCTCAGAAACTCGCGGGATTTCACAATCTCTCTTCTGCTTCATGTGATTCTCGTGTCGATCTTCGGTGGCACGGTGCTGTTCCAAGCCGTTCAGGAGCCGCCGGATTTCGAAGGCGGTGGTGAAGGTTTTGTGGGTAGTTCAGAGCCGGTCGCGGCTCCTCCTCAGCAAACTCAGGTTTTGCCTCCCACCCAGGACATGTCCGTGATGGCCACTCCGGTGAATAATTCGGCGGTCAACGCGATTACTACAACTGCGACTTCGCCCATGAATTTCAACATGTCGCAGATGGTCATGGCGCCACCTGCGCCGGCTGCTCCGACTGCGATGGCCGCTCCCAAGCCTGTCGCGCCTGCCGCCGGTCCGGCTATGCAGATGTCCGTAGCCGACGCCTCCGCGATCAAGGCCTTTACCACGGGATGGGGCAAGGGAAGCGGTAGCGGTAGTGGAACCCGCAGCAGGGAGTTTGAGTTCGTTGCTTATATCGGCCAATATGGTGGAGCGAATTCAGGCTGGGATTCTACCATTAGCACGGTTGGTGACACGAAGGGCGTGATCAACAACGGAAGCCTCCCGAATCTCCTTGCCTACATGAGCACACGCTCCAAAAACAAGGTTCGCACCAACTATGACAAAGTGAAAGCCATCAAACTTGATTCCCAAGAGCTTTTCTCGGTGAAGCCGCCTTTTATTTTTCTAACGGGTTCGAAGGATTTCCGTCTGAGCGATGCCGAAGTCGAAAATCTCCGCAAATATGTGAGGCTTGGTGGAGCGATCTGGGGTGACAGCTCGGTGCCTGGTAGGAACTCCCGCTTCGACTTGGCATTCCGCCGCGAGATGAAGCGCGTCATTCCCGACAAAGACAAGGATTGGGAGGAGTTGCCAAAAAATCATCCTCTCTATGATGCCCGTCAGGCTTACTTTCCGGAGGTGACCACTGTGCCGCCAGGCATTAATTTCTACAAGGAGCCGGTCTATGCCCTGAAAATTTACGGTGAGGTTGCTATCATCTATACCGCAAACGATTATGGTGACATGTGGCAGATCGGGCTTTTGCCGGACGGCAAAATCGACATGCGTAAAAATGAAAAAAATGAGTTTGTTGCTCTCAATCAGGTGATTTGGAGCAACCGGAACATATACCTTCGCAATATCTCGGAAGCCTCGCTCGACTTGACCTACAAATTTGGCACAAACCTCGTTTTGCATCTTCTGACCCGTTGGGATTCGAAGGTGAAATCGGCGCCTTCCTTGTAAGAGGCTACACGGTCCAAGGTTGGGTGGTGTTACTGCTCGGGACTCATGAGCGCGGCGGTGCGGCATTTGAGGCGGAAGAGTAGCGAGCCATCCTCAAACGCTCGAAGATTTTCCGGCCTGCTCCTGTCGAAATCCGCAAGGAACATCGCTTCGACATCGGTGGCGAACCTTTTATCCTGCACCGCCGCTGAGAGTTCGAAGTTCAGCATGAACGAGCGGTAGTCCAAGTTGATCGACCCGACGAACGCCATGTCATCATCCGCGAGCAACACCTTCTGGTGCATGAAGCCTGGTTCATAACGCCAAACCTTCACTCCCGCCTCGCGCAACTTCGGGTAGTAGGTGAATGAGGAGAGCCAGGGCATGGTGTGGTCCGCCATGCGGGGAAGGATGATCCGAACATCCACGCCGCGAATTGCCGCGTGGCAGATGGCGTAAAGAAGCGGGCTTGAAGGCACGAAATACGGGCTGGCAATCCAAAGACGACGGGTGGCGGAGTGGATAGTCGAGAGATAGACTGCCGGGCAGATGCTCCAGTTCTCGGCCGGGCCCGAAGCAATGGGAAAGACTGTCGCCTCTCCTCCGTGGGCCAGGGATGGCGAGGGGAGCCGGAGCGGGGCGATTTCATCAGTAGTGTAGTGCCAATCTTCCAGAAACGATAGTTGGAATCCGGCCACGGCAGGTCCCTCGATGCGGAGGTGGGTGTCCCGCCAGGGACCAAATCGCCGACTCCAGCCCATGTATTCATCGCCGACATTCAGACCTCCGAGCAAGGCGACACGCGAGTCTATGATGACGAGCTTGCGGTGATTGCGGAAGTTGATCTGGAAATTGCGGCCGAACTGGCGGTTCGTGACGAACGCCTCTACGGCAATACCCTCGCGGCGGAGATTTTCAACCCACGAGGAGCTGAGGCTTTTCGAACCCACTTGGTCGTAGAGGACGCAGCATTGCACACCCCGCCGGGCGGCGGCGGTGAGTTTGTCGGCAAGTGTGCGTCCCAATCGGTCGTCGTGAATGATGAAAAACTGGATCCAGACGGATTCGGTGGCCTCATCGATGGATTGGAAAATGGAATCGAAGGTCGCCGCGCCGTCGATAAGCAGTTGCACATGATTCGATCCAGTGGCTGGCAGGCGCGAGAGATTTTCGGCCATGCGGGCAGGCTCATTGAAAATGCCACGGCCAGTTGTTTTATAGCCGTCCAGATGCCGGATGATGGCCTGCATGGCATCATGCAGTTGGCCTGAAGGGCAGGTCGAAGCTAATAAGTAACCGGCGAATCGCGACTCTCCGAAAATCAGAAACAAGGGAATGCCAATGATGGGCAAGACCACCAGCACTCCTGCCCACGCTATGGCGGATTGGGGAGTCCGGGCGATGAGAATGGCCCGCATAGCGAGGGCAATGCCCACCACTTCGAGAAGAATCGTGAGTGTGGCGTAGACTGGATTGAGAAACGACACGGGCTCTTTAGCAGGCAGATCAAGGCGTGCGCGTTACATCATCCGCTGCCTCGGATACGGGTAACTCTTGCGGCGTCGGCAGCGGAGCTGGTGCTGTTTGCAGAGGAATAAAGGTTTGGTTCTTTCTCATTTCAGCGAGCTTCAACTCATCCTGTAGAGTGGCGAGGCTGTCCGTGAGCTTGCGCGATTGTTTTTTCAAATGCACCAGCGGCTCCATGACCCTTGAGAGGAGGATAATCCCGAAGGCGGCCGTGCTGAGTATCAAGAGCGGAACAATACCCCAGGCGGTCATTTCCAGGAATTCCACTTCGCGGCGGAATTCCTGCATGGAAGCGAAAAGCCGGATATCAATCGCCCAGATGAAATTGGAAAGTCCATGATCGGTTTTTTCCCTTAGGTTCTTTTGATCTGTGCTGTGAGGAGGTACCACAGCGAGAAGTTTGGCGTTGTTTGTGACGATGTCATCAAGGCGGTCGAGATCCGAGGCTGGAAAAACGAGGGCGGGGCGTTTTAACTTTTTAAGTAATTCTATGCTTTCGGTTGCTTGTGACGCGCTCTCCGACATTGGCAGGGCCTGTTGCGGCCTGCCGGATTCCTCCTCGTTGGAGGATTTCCAATTTGCGCGGGCATCGCGTAAGGCATCGTTCAAGATTTCCCTTCCTCTGAGCAGCACAGCTTGATCTGCCAAGATGCCATTCTGGATCGCGTTGTATCGCAGGGCCAGGAGAGCCAGGGCGATTTCCAGAATCAAGAGCGCTCCAAAGCAGGAGAGGAAAAGAATACGAATGGCTCCGAGGTTTACTTTTTTTGATCTATTATCCGGCATAAAAAATCAGGATGATAGGGGTGGTGAGGACAGGGCGTCCTCAATCGCTTGGAGAATGACTCGTGAGTTGCAGGGTTTCGAAAGAATGGCGTGAACGCCGAGTTCGTGGGCCGAGTTTTTTCCGGAAGATGAACCAAATCCGCTTGTGCAGATAATCTTTACGGCTGGGTTAAATTTCTTGAGTGCGGCAATGAGGGCCGGGCCGTCCATGCCCGGCATAGCCATGTCTGTAATAACCAAGCGCACATTGCGCTGATGCTGCGAGTAGAGTGCGAATCCTTGCTCGCCATCCTCGGCCGGAATGACGCGGTAGCCGGATTTTTCCAGTGATCGGGTCATGACTTTAAGCACTGTTGACTCATCATCTACGAGCAGGATCGTTTCCCCATGGCCTGAGTTTTGCCGCTCCTCTGTGGAGGGGGCGGATGCGGGGCGATGCTCAGCAAGGGCGAGTGATGCAGGAAGGAATGCATGGAACGAGGAGCCGCAACCTTCCTCGGTGTCGAGCGTAAGAAAGCCTCCGTGGTTGCGAATAATTCCAACGGCTGTGGCAAGACCTAAGCCAGTGCCTTTTTCCGGACCCTTGGTGGTGAAAAAGGGCTCGAAGATTTTTTTTCGCAGTGAACGAGGGATGCCATGGCCGGTGTCGCTCACCGTGATTCGCACATAGTTGCCTCGTTTCGCTTGGGGGTGCAGCCTTGCAAAACGCTCGTCAACACGGAAATTCGAGGCTTCCAGTCTGAGCCGCCCTCCGTTGGGCATGGCGTCGCGGGCGTTGACGGAAAAATTCAGCAAGACCTGTTCAATTTGGGTCGCATTGCCCAGAACGGCCTGAATATTTTCCTGCACCGAGACTTGGAGATGGATGGTTTTTGGAAATGTCGGGCGGATGAAATTTGTGACCTCGCAAATCAGTTCAGGAATATCCACTGCGCGTTGTTCGGCGCGGACACCGCTGGAGAAAGTGAGAATCTGCCGCACGAGCTCCGTCGCACGGTGGAGGTTTGCCTCCACGGCATCAAGCATCTCCCGACTCTCGGCGTCCGGCAATCGATAGCGAAGCAGGTCGAGGAACATAGAAATCGGCTGTAGGACATTGTTCAAATCATGCGCGATACCTCCTGCCAGAGTTCCCACACACTCGTGACGGTGTGAGCGGAGCCTGTCTTCTTTGAGTTGGCGAAGCTCCCCGGCATCTTCGCTCAAAACGAGAATTGACTCTGGTTTTCCATTGCTGGCACGGAGCAGAATCCAACGCGTGAACAAATCCATTTCCCCGCCATGATTCGCGACGATGCGCATCTCGCCCGACCACTCACCTCTTTCCTGAACGATGCGTAAGGCCGTTTGAAAGGGTTGCAGCGACATGCTGTGAGGAAGTCTTTTTCCAAGAACTTCACTGGAATTGAGCCCATAAAGGCGCTCGGCTCCGGAGCTCCACTGAGTGACAACCCCATCGAGAGTTTGGGTAAAAATCGCCTCCGCCGGCTTTTCAAAAAATACAGCTTGGGCGCGGGCGTGGTCCTCTGTGCGGCGCTGAACCGAACGGTCGCTGATTGCGCAGTAGATGGCCTCCCCGCCATCTGTGGACGACGCGTCGATAGTGACATCGCGCGTCGAGCCGTCCATGCAGCGCAGACAGGTTGGAAATCCATGGGCTTTACCGCCCTGGCGAACGGATGCCATGAGGTCGTGAAATTCAAAGCCCGTTAGTAAAAAATCTTCAAGCGGGTGTCCTTCGAATTCGTCTTGAGCATACCCTAAAAATTCCAAGGCTGCCTTGTTTGCCTGAATAATCCGACCCTCTGCGGAGAGTCGCCACAGAATTCCTGGTAAAATATCCCAAAACTGTTCAATGGCAGGTGTGCAAACCGCTTTGGACTGCTCTGGTGGGTTGGGATGTTTAGTCATACTAACTCTTAAGAAGAGGCTAAATACTTCGATTGGAGAGTCAATGGCAAGGGTAGCCTATCATGATATCGATGGCCGTTTTTTTCGAAGGCGAGTTGTTACGAAAAAGTAACAAATCTCGGTTTTTAGTCACCCTCTCCTTTGTCAAATGAATTATGTTTAGTATGACGACTCGTTTTCGCACTGGATGGATTTCGGATGTGCACCTGGGCACGCGCGGAAGCAAAGCCGGCGTCCTTCTCGAATTTCTCAAGGATGTCGAGTTTGATACCCTCTACCTGGTTGGCGACCTCATCGACATATGGGCCCTGCGCCGTGGCATTTACTGGCCGCAGGAACATAATGATGTCATTCAAAAACTCCTGCGCAAAGGCAGGAAGGGAACGGAAATCATCTACATTATCGGCAACCACGATGAATTCCTCTCTGCCTTCCACGGACACTACGCGAGTGTGACGCTTCAAAAAAATGCCATTCACGAGACGGCGGATGGTCGCCGCTTGCTAATCATGCACGGACACGAGCTCGACACTGTTGTTCAAAACATGGGCTGGCTCGCGCATGTCGGCGACATCGGCTATGTCCTGCTGATGCGGTGCAATGGGATCGTCAATTTCATCCGCCGTCGCGCCGGTCTCGGACACTGGTCCTTGAGTGCCTATCTCAAAGCCGAGGTCAAAAATGTGGTTAGCTTTATCGGGAAATTTGAGGAGTCCATCGTCCGCTATGCGAAGGACTATAAAGTTGATGGCGTCCTGTGCGGGCACATCCACACGGCCTCCGTTCGTGAGATAGACGGAACGGCTTATTACAACTGTGGCGATTGGGTGGAAAGCTGCACGGCTATGGTCGAGCACTTTGATGGACGCATTGAATTGATCCACTTCGATCAAACGCTGGAGTCCGCAAAAAATTCCCAACGGGAGTCATTGCAGGATCAGGACAAGACCGCACTCACGGCTTGATCGTTTCTGAGACCGTCCACCACGAGGGAAATAAAATCCGATGGCGTGCTTCCAGAAAGCGTTGGTCGATCAGCAGGGCTGAGCCCTTGTCGGTTTCCGTGCGAATGAGCCTTCCAGCAGCTTGTAGTACACGCTGCATGCCGGGAAATCGGTAGGCGTAGTCAAAACCGGAGCCCTTTGTTTTTTCAAAATGCGCCTGCAGGATGTCGCGCTCGAGGGAAAGGCGTGGCAGGCCGGTGCCGATGACTGTAACGCCAACCAATCTGTCGCCTGGCAGGTCGATGCCTTCGGAGAAAATGCCTCCCAGCAAAGCAAGTGCGATTCGCCGCGACGCAGGTTGGAACGCATCAAGAAATGCGCTGCGATCCGCATCCGGCATACCTGCGGTCTGGGTCATCAGAACTTCGCCGGGGAGAAGTGCCTCAAGCTTGGCAGAAAGGTCGTCGAGATACGCCATCGAGGGGCAAAAAATCAAATGGTTGCCTAGCACACTTTGCATATGCTCGGCCACGGCAGCGGCCACCGCGTCTAACGAAGAGGCCCGGTTTTTATAGGTCATGTCTACTGCCAGAATCCTCAGCCGCATTTGGTCTGGCGCAAATGGCGAATCAAAAATAGCCGACTCGTCCTCGGAATCGCCTCCCAGTAGGTCGCGAAAATACTCCATCGGCGCGAGCGTGGCCGAGAAGAAGACTGCGGTGCGTAGAGTTCGCAAATCGGCTCGCAGACGGCCCGACGGATCCGCGCAAAGGACGGTCACGCTTTGGTCCCGCAGACGGGTGATGAGGCGGCAGGTGTCGTCAAAAGCCTCAGCAGCCCGCAGCCACTCGTTGAGGGTAAACCAAGGTTCGATCCAGCCCCCGAGGTCCGTGCCAGGCTTCAGTGAAGCAAGCAACCCTTCCAGCGCGCGCGCGGCATCGCGGCAGGCTGAGAGGAGATCTTTTGGGATTTCCAAAATCACCGAGCCGTCGTGGTAATCCCGGGCGGGAAGGTAATTCGAGGAGGGCATCCTGACGGCCTCGACGAGCAAAGCCCGCGATCTCTCCAACGCGCTGCGGACCCTCGCCGCCCCCTTCGCCCGCACCGCGCCGGGGCGGATTTCCAGATCTCCTGGCGAGAGCGTGGCCGAGTGCATGTCGCGGCTCCGGTCCACGAGGTTATGGGCCTCGTCCACAAGAATGACATGCCGTCCACCGCCCTCGGCAAAATGTCTCTGCAAGCGGGCCGAGGGATCGAATGCGTGGTTGAAGTCGCCGATGACGATGTCGCACCAAGACGATGCATCGAGCGAGAGTTCGAACGGGCAAACCATATGCTTGCGGGCAATCAGCTCCACTGTTTCGCGGTCGAGCCTCTCCTGCTCGAGAAGTTCGCGCAGTGCCGGTCGGATGCGGTCGTGGTAGCCGATGGCATAGGGGCATACGCGCGGGTCGCAGCCGTTGGGATTGTCCGTGAAACAAATCCTGTTCTTTGCCGTCAGCGTAAGGCATCTCAGCTTGGCTCCAGCTCGTCGCAGGTGCGCCGTCGCCTCAGCCGCCGCGATCCGGCCCGGGGTTTTTGCCGTGAGAAAAAAGACTTTTCCCTCGCCCAAGAGCGGGAGCGCCTTGGCTGCCGGGAAGAGCGTGGCCATGGTTTTTCCAAGTCCAGTCGGTGCCTCGACGAAAAGATGGCGGTGGTCTCGGATGGCGCGGTAAACGCGGCGCGCCAATTCCCGCTGACCGCCACGGAATCCCTGAAATGGGAAGGCGAGCTTTTCGAGGGAGGTATTGCGGAGCGAAATCCACCGTGCCTCGAGCTCGAGCCACTCGAACCAGGCGCCGAGGGTGCTTTCAAAAAACTCCTCCAACTCGGCACGAGTAAGCCGGAAGGGCAGGACCGTTTCGCCGTCTGTTTCCAAGTTCAGATAAGTCAAATGCAACTCGACCTCCGCCCAATTGCGTTGGATGGCCAGAATCGCGGCGTAGATTTTCAGCTGAGCCAGATGCAGTGGGTCGCCGGCGCCATCCCAAAATCGATCGACGCTTTTGATCTCCTCGACCACCGGCGGGGAATGGGTTGCGCGCAGACCATCGATCCGACCCGAAAGAGTGAGGTCCACACTTCCGCGAATGGCTTTCCACTCCACAGGCACCTCGGCCTCGTAGTCGCCAGTCCGTCGGTTCTGCACGCGGCGGTGGGCTCGCCCGCCCTCAAGTGCGCGGTCAGATGCCCGGAACGCGCCGGTTCCTGCGAGGCCGCCCGTGCGATGCACAAAGGCCACAAGTTCTCGAACGGAAGTCTGGAACACGACTGGAATCACGAACCTGCAAACTCGCCCAAGATCCGCTGATCGTCGAAGGGATTTCGCGCAGCTAAAGTCGCTTCAAACTCTCGGGAAGCCCGGTGAATTCAAGTGTCGATCCATCCGGTTTCCAAACCACTCGTCCGTCCTCCAGGATACGAACCACCGTTCCCGAGGTGCTCCCGCGCAGCGTCTGCACTCGATCCCCCGTGCTCAGCGCAGCGGACTCACAAAGCGACTCGACGATGGAAACCATGGAGTCGCGATCCAGAACACCCGCAATATAGTGGGCGACAGCGGAGGAGAGTTCGCGTTTTCGAACCGGTGCAAGGTCGCTGAACAAAGCCAGAGTCAATTCCCTGCCGATGAATGAAAATGTATTCCCATTCAAAAAGAGAAACGGGGCGCTCCTATGAAAGTCCCGAAGGAGATCTAACACTTCGGCGAGGGGCAACTCTAAGGCGTGTTGCCTTTGCCACTTTTCCGAGCACGCTTCTCCAGTTTCCGAGTTAAATCCATGCTGTGATCCACTTCTTGCGCACGCTCGCTGATTGATGCTGGCGACAGACTGCCAACCCCAGTTTTTGAGAAAAGCGGCTCGGGTTTGAAGCGGTGAACATTGCCCTCCGCCTGAAGAGCAATGTCCTCCTCCGTCAACTGCTCCAGAAGATCCAAGCGGAGTTTCATTCATCAACAAATAATCCTGAAGGTGCTCGTTTTCAAGCGTGTGTCATGTTTTTTGCAACGACCCACTGGTCGAATTGCTCGGGAGTCACATGGCCGAGTGCGACGGCGGCTTCTTTGAGGCTGGAGGCGTCCTTGTGGGCTTTTTTTGCGATCTGCGCGGCCTTGTCGTAGCCGATGTGCGGGTTCAGCGCGGTGACGAGCATGAGGGAATTTTTCACATAGCCTTCGATGACCGGCAGGTTCGGCTCGATGCCGATGGCGCAGTGGTCGTTGAAGGAATGGCAGCCCTCGGCGAGGAGGCGGACGGAGTGCAGGAAATTGTGGACGATGACGGGTTTGAAGACATTCAGCTCGAAGTTGCCCTGCGAGGCGGCGATGCCGATGGCCGTGTCATTGCCCATGACTTGGATGGCGATCATGGTGAGGGCTTCGGATTGGGTGGGGTTCACCTTGCCGGGCATGATGGATGAGCCAGGCTCGTTTTCGGGGATGGTGAGTTCGCCGAGGCCGCAGCGGGGGCCGGAGGCGAGCCAGCGGATGTCGTTGGCGATCTTCATGAGCGCGCAGGCGAGGGATTTCACGGCTCCACTGGCGATGACGAATTCGTTATGGCCGGAGAGGGCGGCAAATTTGTTTGGTGCGGATTGGAACGGGAAGCCGGTGAGTTTTGCGATGTGCGCGGAGGCGCGGTCGCCGAACTCGGGGTGGGCATTCAGCCCGGTGCCGACGGCGGTGCCGCCGATGGCGAGTTGGTAGAGGCCGGTGAGCGAGAATTCGACATCGCGCAGGGCCTGATCGAGAAGGCAAACATAGCCGGAGAATTCCTGCCCGAGTGTGAGCGGGGTGGCATCCTGGAGGTGCGTGCGGCCGATTTTCACGATGTCGCCAAAGGCGGTGGCTTTGGCATCGAGCGTGTCGCGGAGTTTTTTTACCGCTGGGATGAGAACCTCGACGACCACGCTGGCTGAGGCGATGGACATCGCCGTCGGGAAGGTGTCGTTCGACGACTGCGACATGTTCACATCGTCATTCGGATGCACCGGCTTTTTGGAACCTTTTTCCCCGCCTGCGATTTCGATGGCGCGATTTGAGATGACCTCGTTGGCGTTCATGTTGCTCTGGGTGCCGGAGCCGGTCTGCCAGATGCGAAGCGGGAAGTGGGCGTCGAGTTTTCCGGCAATGACTTCATCCGCCGCCTGCGCGATGAGATCGCGTTTTTCAACGCTGAGCTTGCCGAGGTCGGCGTTCGTGAGGGCGGCGGCTTTTTTCAAAATGCCCAGAGCCTTGATCATCTCGGGTGGGAGGATGTCCTCACCGATGTCGAAATGAATGAGCGAACGGGCGGTCTGCGCGCCCCAGTAGGCTTCGTGCGGAACGGAAATTTCGCCCATCGAGTCGGATTCAAGGCGGTGCGTGGCGGGGTTGTGCGGAGCTGGTGAGGTCATGGAGAAATTTTAAGAATTAAGAATTAAGTTTTAAGAAACGGCGAGCGGAGCGGGAGTTTTCGAGGCAAGCGGGCTCAATTTTTCCTTTCTCTGTGCTCTCTGTGTCCTCTGTGGTTAATTTTCTAGAATTCGTGTTACAGGTGTCGGATGAGGGCGCTTTTTTCGAAGCGGACTTTGGGAAGCGTGGCGTATTTGTCATCGGCGGAGCGATAGCCGGCGGCGCAGGCGACGATGGTGTTGTAGCCCTTGGCGGGGAGGTCGAGGATGGCGTCGTATTCGCGCGGGTCGATGCCTTCGAGCGGGCAGGTATCCACTCCGACGAGTGCGGCGGAGGTCATGAAGTTGCCGAGGGCGATGTAAACCTGGCGGGCGGCCCACTCGCGCACCCAGGCTTGGCGGGGACCGGCGATGACATCGGCCATCATCATGTCGCGGTAGAAATCGAGCGATTCAAGTGCCACACCACGTACCTCTGCGATGCGGGCGAGGTATTTTTCCATGTAGGGGACATCAACCTTTTCGGGAATAGCAAAGACAACGAGGTGGGAGGCATCGGTGATTTGTGATTGGTTCCAGGAGTGCGGACGCAGCTTGGAGCGGAGGTCGGTATTTGTGACGACAAAGAACTGCCAGGGCTGAAGGCCGTAGGAGGACGGGGAAAGGATGAGCGATTCCTCAAGCGCCTGCCAGACTGCGGAGGAGATGGTTTTGGAGGCGTCGAATTGCTTGGTGGCGTAGCGCCATGTCTGGGCCGCGAGGAGTTGGTCGGTGGTGATAGGATTCATGCCCCGTGATGGGAATCCGGCGGAGGCGGGACATCAAGACTTTTCATAGAAACCCATCACGCGTGGTTCTTTCGCAAAGCGGCGCATGACGGGGTCGTTCATGAGATAGTTAAAAAGATCGGGCGTAATTGTGGATTCGGTGGCGCGGAGAATGGCGGCGGCCTTTCCAAAGTCGCCGAGGCGCATGGCGACATACGCTGCGCTGAAATCCTCGGGGGTCGTATGGCCTTGGGACAGGTAAGAGGGCAGGGATTCATCGATTGTTTCGCTCAGGGCCTGAAGAGAAAGCAGTGTGAGCATTTCGGTGGAAGGGCGGTCGGGTTTTGATCCGCGCAAATTGAGGAGTGCGGCGAAAGCTTTATTGGTTGTTGCGAGCGCATCAGCTTCGGTGTCGCTTGCCGGAGTGCGTGCATCGATGGCGCGTTGGATGCCTTCAGACACGCCACTGTTGTAGAAAAAACGCCCGACGAGGATGTTTGATCCAGCGAAGATGGCCATCGCGCCGAGGGTGAAGAGTATTTTAAAATTCAGAGACTGATTTGCCTCATTACTGTTTCTGGAAGGATTTTGACGGCTTCTTCTTCGGCGGCGCGTGGAATCGATGGAGGTCTCGATTTGCGGAGACTGACCGGTTTTGCGCAAAAGGTGGTTGGGACTTTCTTTGGTCAGCGGCTCGGTGCTTTCATCAGTTCGACGCGGGCGAATGTTTATTTTTGCCTGGTTGGAAGAATCGGCGTCATCGTCAAAGTCCCTGTCGCGTCGCGGAGGTAATGGAGATTTTTCAGGCAAGTTCATTTTTTTCCTTAGGGTTTTCGCTTCAGCATTCCCGCGCGAATATAAAAATCGTGCGCGCTTTCCAGAGAGTGGCGCAAGTCGCGGGTGCTTTTCCATCCCGTTGTTCGGCGAAACAGTGCGGAATCCACGACCCACCGGTCGGCCCAGATGTCTCGGGCGCGGTCACGGGTCAGGCTGGGTGTGGAATCCCTCAGTTTTGGAATGGCGTCCACGATCAGGGAGAAACATTTGATGATGATTTGAGGAAGCGGAAGCGTGACTCCTTGTCCATTCATAGTGAGGGCGGCTGTGCGGATGAGTTCGAAGTCGGTGATTGTTCGTTCGGAGGCGATGTAGAAAGGCCCTTGAGCACCATTTTCCCATGAAGCTTTTATGGCCTCCAGGACATCTTCGATCGCAATGAAGCTGTATTCCTTTTTTGCAATTCCGGGCTTCGGTCGCACAAGGCCTGCCGCCATCTTGAACAGCGGAAGCGTTGCGGTATCCCGCCCTCCAAGAATCATGGGCGGTCGGAGGATGGTTATGGGGCGTCTGGAAAGAGAACGGCGAATGGCTTGTTCGAGTTCGAGCTTGGAATTTCCGTAATGCGTGATGGGAGCGTCCGCGTCCTCCTCGGTGCGGGCATAGGTTCCGGAAGGCGTTGGACCACCGGCGGCCTGGGAGGAGAGAACGACAACCTGGCAATCAGCGGGAAGCGCTTCAAGAACACGCAGAGTCCAGTCGACATTGATGCTGTGGTATTCCTCGCGACTTCTCGCAAAAAGAACGCCAGCCGAGAGCAGGGCGTGGGTGGGGCGGATATCGCCCCAAGCGGATGGGTTCGTGCCCAGCGCAACGACATTTGCATTAGAAATACCCTCGGCACTGAGCTGTCGGTGGAGTTTTTCAGCATTCCGGACGGGAGCCAGAATGCGTGTGCCTTGTTGCAGTTCCTGAAGCAGCATGTTGCTGCCAACAAAACCGGTTGCGCCGGTGAGTAGCAGCGTTTTCATGGCCGCTCGCGCGAGGCGGGATCAGGGAGTGGGCTGTGAAGGGGCTTGAGGTGCTGGAGCCGCCTGTTGGTTTTGCTGCCGCTGGATTTTATACTTTTCTACAACGGTTCGGGCGTCGGCATCCTTGTCGGCGAGATTAATGAGGTCGGTAAACATTTCGGTGTAGCGGGCTTGCACCTGCTGGGATTGCTCGACGAGGGTCTCACGTTGTTTAATCAAATTGCCCAGATTTTTTTCTGACTCAACCAGTGATCCGATCTGGCGGTCGAGGTTTTCGGCCTGCCATCTCATGCTGCGTCCATTTTGGAGTAGGCTGCTGATTTGAGAGAAAAGAAAGATGGCAAATGTAATAGCCAATAGGGCGAGCGGGAGGTGGATGCTTTCAGGGCTACTGCTCTGCGTGGTTGGATATTCGTTGGTGTAGTCTTCCATGCTCTTGTTGCCGGGGGATGTTTAGTTGGCTTTGGCTTCGATGCCGTATTTTTTGAGAAGCGCGGCGATGTTTTGGTTTTTGTTTTGGAGTTGAAGGGTCGCGAGATCGCGAATCACCGAAGGCCCGACTTGGTTTGCGAGTTGGGATGCTGAGTCGATGAGTTGTTGCTGGGCTTGCAACTGCTGCTGCTGGCTTTGAATGGTGAGCTGATGGGCTTGGATTTCATCCTGCTGGCTTTGGAGACCCCGCTGCAGGCTTTGGTTGCTCCAATTGGATACAAGAAACCAAAGGCTAAGCAGGACGGACAGGGAGCAGGCTGCTGTTGATATGAGTTGTTTAGGCATAGCGGGCTTGTTGATATCTAGAGTTCTCGGAATAGACCCAATGCGCCGCGCGGCGTCAAGGTTCAATCCCGCATGGATTCAGGAATTCCAGAGTCCATCTTGTCAAAAAAATCATCGCCATGAGGTGCGGGGGGCGGGTAATTTGTTCTTCTTCGTTTTGACCAAATTCATGAGCCAGCCATCACTACTCTCTTCCGCTTCGGTGGATTCTCCCTTCATCAATAGCCTGGGAATGCCCTTCGTGCCCGTGCCAAGATTCTCGACTCTGGTGTGCATTTGGCCAACGCGTGTCCGGGATTTTGAGGTTTACGCATCGGAAAAAAGTCTTGATCTGCCTGATCAGTGTTCCGGTTCCGGACCTGAGCATCCTGTGGTGAGTGTGACTTGGAAGGAAGCATCCGATTTCTGCGAGTGGCTGACAGAAAAGGAGCGTGCGGCCGGGCGTCTTCCAGACGGCGTGGTTTTCCGTTTGCCGGGCGATCTGGAGTGGAGCGCTGCCGTAGGTTTGCCTCACGAAGAGGGAACGCGCCCGGACCAGCGCAGCGGGGAACTCGATGGCTATCCATGGGGAGCAAGTTGGCCCCCGCCGAAGGGTGCGGGAAATTACTCTCAGGAGCTCGGAATTGATGAATTCGAGTTCACTTCACCCGTGGGCAGTTTTGCTTCCAATCAATTTGGAATTTATGACCTGGGCGGAAATGTCTGGGAGTGGGGCCAAGATTTTACCGACCGTTCGCAGGACTCTCGTGTGCTTCGTGGAGCCTCATGGTTCAATGGCTACCAGGATCGCATGAAATCCTCTTTCCGCAATGATCTGGGGCGGCCTGACACGCGGTACTCGAGCTTCGGATTCCGCGTGGTGCTTGGCGCACCCTTCAAGCGCTGAGAATCTCGGGGCGTTTTTTACAATCTCGTCTCTCCCGAGCAAAGAATATCGATGAACGCGCTTGGGCTACCTGCCGACAGGAGTTTTTGAACAAGTTCAGGCTTGCTGCAGAGTCGGGCGATTGTTCCGACAATACGGAGATATTCACTATTAAGCGCTGAGGGAATGCCGGCAACGAAAACGAGGCGGACATTTTTCTTTGCGCCACTAGAAGGGAAGCCTGCGTTCGAACGGCCGGCGGCCATGACCAGAGAGCCAACGGCATCCGTCCGGCCGTGTGCGATGACAATTCCGCAGCCCACGGCATCCATGGCTGGAGCATTTCGCTGCAGCACGGATTCCTTCAGGGCATTCCACTGGAGAATGCGGATATCGCCGCTGAGGGACGCCAGCACTTCGCCGACGGCTGAATCGCTCTGCGTGGAGGAGAGGGAGAGGTTAACATGCCCAGGTTGGAGGATTTGGTGTATGGAGATCATATGTTGCTACCGGTCCATTTGAGTTTGCGGCGTAGAACTTCGGTGAACGGCCTCTCGGGAAGCATCGCCAGCGGGAGCAGGCGCACGCTTTTTTCCAGTCGGAGCGAGTCGCCGTCGGACATCGGAAACCAGCTTTGCGCATCGACAGAAACAAAAGCGACCTGTCCAGGCTTGGCGACCTGAATTTCGACGACAGAGCTGTCACTGATCACAACCGAGCGGTTTGTGAGAACATGCGGACAGATGGGGGTGATGACAAATCCCCCCGAGTCGGGCATGAGGATCGGGCCACCCGCCGAGAGAGAATAGGCTGTGGAGCCAGTCGGTGTCGCGACGACAAGACCGTCGGCATTGTAATCGGTGAGGGGAACTCCTCCCAGGGTCACTCGCATTTGAACGAGCTGAGAGCGCTCCCCGCGGCTCACGACCACATCGTTCAGTGCGTAAAGCGTGCTGGCGTCTCCAGAGGCTTTCGTGAGGACGGCTTTGAGGAGGGCGCGTTGGCTTAGGGCGTAGTCGGCTTTTGCGATGCACTCGGCGGCGCGGCGGATTTCGCTGGATCCGAGGCATGTCAGAAATCCGAGTGTGCCGATATTGATTCCAAAAACGACAGGCAGGCTTGATTTGATTCTTTGAACGACGCGGAGAATCGTGCCGTCTCCACCGATCACCACAAGAAGTTCGCATCGCCCGGCAAGCGCGGTCTCATCCAAGTCGGAGGCCATGCCTGCGAGGGGGGCCGTGTTTTTGTGCAGGAGGAAGGGAAGTGCGTTGCGCTCGAGTTCGGAAATCATCTCGCGCACGACTCCGGCGGCGTCGTGTTTTTCGGCATGGGCGATGAGGCCTATCATGCTGGGAGGTGCTGAGAGCTCCAACGAGTGGGTTGAAGCGGCATATCGTGATGCGCTGACATACTTTGTATTTCTTCTATTAGCCAAACGCTGAAGTCAAAAGCAACGCCAACCTGCAAGCGGCTTTTCCAAGGCACATATTGCGTTCCCTCGTCCACGAGGGGATACTGCTCGTTTATGGTGTTCGAATTGCAGTCGAAATACGGTCCGCAGGGGGATCAAAGGCGCGCGATCGCTGGTCTGACACGGTCGCTTGCGGCAGGGAACAGGCACCAGACGCTTCTGGGCGTGACAGGCTCCGGGAAGACATTCACCACGGCGAATGTGATTCAGGAGTTGGGGCGTCCAACGATCATCATGTCGCATAACAAGACGCTGGCGGCGCAGCTCTATAGCGAGTTCAAACAGTTCTTCCCGCACAATGCTGTTGAGTATTTTGTGAGTTACTTCGACTACTACCAGCCAGAGGCTTACATTCCTCGCTCGGACACCTACATTGAAAAAGACTCCTCGATCAATGAGGAGATCGAGCGGCTCAGGCTCTCGGCGGTGAGTTCCCTGCTGACGCGTCGCGACACGATCATCGTGGCCAGTGTTTCTTGCATCTATGGCCTCGCATCGCCTGAGGATTTTTTGCAAATGCTCGTTACGATCCATCCGGGGCAGCGGATCACGCGGGAGGAATTCCTCACGAAAATCGTGGAGATGCTCTACGAGAGAAACGACATCGCCTTTGCTCGCGGAAAATTCCGGGTTCGTGGCGATGTGGTGGAGATTCATCCGGCGCAGAATGACGACGAGGCTGTGAGGGTGGAGTTCTTCGGCGATGAAATCGACCGGATCAGCGTCTTTGACCCTTTGACCGGCCACGCGAGTGCCACGCTTACGACATTCACTCTTTTTCCCGCGAAGCAATTTGTGACGCCCCATGACAAGCTGCGCACCGCCATGGCAGGAATCCGCGGAGAGTTGGAGGCGCGGGTTGCAGAGTTCGAGCGCCAGAGCAAATTTATCGAGGCCCAGCGCATCCGCATGCGAACCGAGTTTGATCTCGAGATGATGCAGGAAATGGGTTTTTGCAACGGTATCGAGAACTACTCGCGGCACCTTACCGGTCGTCCTCCCGGCTCGCGCCCCTATACGCTTCTGGACTTTTTGCCGAAAGATCACCTGCTGGTCATCGACGAGTCTCATGCCACGGTTCCCCAGATCGGCGGCATGTATGCCGGGGACCGCTCTCGCAAAAGCGTGTTGGTGGAATATGGATTCCGGCTACCAAGCGCGATGGACAACCGTCCGCTGAATTTCAGCGAGTTCATGGAGACTGCAAACCAGATCGTCTATGTGAGCGCCACGCCGGGCGGGTTTGAAATCAATAATAGCATCGTTGGCAATACGGGCTGGATTCCGAATCCCGAAAACAAGTTTGGCGAAGGCGGCAAGGCGGCGGGGCTGAAACACGCTGCTCCATCGGAGAAGGAACTCCATGTCACTACGCCCGGCATGAAGCTTGTGGTCGAGCAGATCATTCGTCCGACAGGCCTGTTGGATCCCAAAATCACGGTTCGTCCGCTCAAAGCCCAGATTGACGAAACAATCGAGCTATGTCGGCGCCGGATCGAGATTGGCGAGCGGGTTCTCATTACAACACTCACAAAAAAGACGGCCGAAGACCTCGCCGACTACCTTCGCGAAATCGGCCTTCGCGTGCGCTATCTGCACAGCGACATCGATACGATCGAGCGGGTTGAAATCCTTCGCAGCCTGCGCGCGGGTGATTGCGACATTCTCGTTGGTATCAATCTGCTCCGCGAGGGCCTCGACCTGCCCGAAGTTTCCTTGGTTTGCATCCTCGATGCCGACAAGGAAGGCTACCTGCGGAGTCGGACGAGCCTCATCCAGACAGCTGGTCGTGCCGCACGCCATCTCAATGGCGAGGTCGTTTTGTTTGCGGATACCATCACAGGCAGCATGCGCGATCTGCTCGATATTACCGAATACCGGCGCAGTCGCCAGGAGGCTCACAACAAGGAACATGGCATCACGCCCCGCAGCGTCGTTCGGGCCGTTCAGGAAAGCCTTCATGTCATTGTCAAAGGCCGCGAGGTCGAGCAGGGGATCCTTCGCGAAGACTCCGCCGGTTTTGACGCGGCGGAGCTCATTCGGGAACTGGAGCGCGATATGGCTGATGCCGCATCGCGCCTCGAGTATGAGAGGGCGGCGCTTCTGCGTGATCAGATCGCTGAACTCAAAAACGGCACCTCCACAACAGGTGCTCCACCGATTCGCAAGAAGGCCACTTACGCCAAAGCGAGTCGCAAGAAGCGGGGGTAATCAGAACGCCTTTCGGAGATGGCTCGGGAGAATGCCGAGTTGTTCGCGGTATTTCGCAACCGTGCGGCGCGCCACGCCGAGACCTCGGTCTGAGAGGAGTTTGACGACATCCTGGTCGCTGTAGGGATTGCGGTTGTTTTCCTCACGCACGATTTGGGCGATCGCTTGCCGGACACTCTCGTTGCTCACGCCTTCGCCATCGCTGTTCGTGTAGCCATGCGTGAAGAAATACTTCATCTCGAAAATCCCCTGCGGGGTGGAAATGAACTTTCCTGCTGCGGCCCGGCTGACTGTGGTTTCATGAACGCCAACGGCATCCGCCACCTGGCTCATGGTCATGGGCTTCAAGTGCGAGGGGCCGCGCTCCATGAATTCGCGCTGACGCAAGGCGATCTCACGGCCGATATTCAAAATCGTTTGCTGGCGTTGCTGGATGCTTTTGATGAAAAAACTTCCGCCCCGTATTTTATCGCGCAGGTATTCCCGGACTTCTTTCGATGAGCCAGCCAGCATGTCCTTGTAGGAGTCGGAAATCCTCAGGCGGGGTATCTCATCGCTGTTCAGGCTCACCGTGTAATCCTCTCCGTCAAACTCCACGAGCACCTCGGGTGTGACGACCTGGTTTGTGTCCGCCGCATACGCCCGGCCGGGCATGGGATCCAGACGAGCGATCAACTCGGCGGCGTGCTGGACCTCCTTGGGATCGAGGTCCAGAGCCTTTGCGATCTCATTCAGTTTTTTTCGGCCCAATTCATCGAGGTAGTGGCGGACGATCCGGGTTTCCGTGGAATACTGCCTTCCCTGGCTTTTAAGCTGAAGCAGGAGGCACTCGGCGAGGTTCCGTGACGCGATGCCCGGGGGATCAAATTCCTGCACCTTTTCCAGCACGCGTTCGACTTCCTCCGGCAGGCAATCCACCGCTGTGGCGATTTCGTCCACTGTGGAACGCAGGTATCCGCCGTCATCCAGATTGCCGATGATTTCCACGGCGATGACGGCGTCCTCTCTCGGCCAGGAGGCCGTTTGGAGTTGCTCTAGAAGATGCTCGGGCAGTGTGGGCGGACGCACTTGGGAATCCAGGAAATGTTGACGCTTTTCGAGGGCTTCGCGCGACCAGGTTTCGCCGGACGAGCGCTGCGTGTAGTATTCATTCCACTGCTCTTCCATCGGACTCGCCTGCTCCTGTGTGGCTTCAGTCGATCTCTCGGGGACGAGTTCCTCCAGCGCGGGATTCGCCCTCAGCTCAGTGTCCACAAGTTGCCTGAGCTCAGCCAGCGGGGCTTGAAGGACATGCAGGCTCTGCTGCATCTGCGGCGACAGCGATTGCTGGAGCGCCATCTTTGCGACTTGTTGCATGCCTGCCATACTTCGGAGATTTAGGCACAGTTGCTGCTACAGCAAGCACATTCCGCGCCAATCTAATTGTTCAATCGGAAGTAATTGTCATCTATTCGTCCAAGCTGCTTGTCGGAAAATGCTTGCTGACAAAAAAACATAAATGCGCGCGCGAGTATGTCGATCTCCGGATTATGGAGAAACTCTCCAGCCAGTGAGGCTGGAGCATAGGCCGACTAGATACGATTCAGGACCTCGCAACCCTCCGCGCCAATAACAATGCCGGGCCGTTCCGCCTAACTGTTGCGGCGGACATGTTGTCGGTGAACAAGACCAACCTCGAGGTCGCAAATCGCCGGATCCTCGATGTGGATATGGCCGATGAAAGCACGAAGCTCGCCCAGGCGAACCAACCCACTCAGTCGATTCTGCGATTGATCAGCTAAGAAATGCTCAGGGTTGTTTCCGAATAAAAAGAGGCTCTTCCGCAAGGGAGAGTTTTTTGTTCTCTTAAAAAAGTTCTCCTTGGAGTGGTGGCGCGGCCTTTGCGGCCTCAGCCTCGATCTCGCTGACGAGGGATTTGAATTCGCAGTCGCGCAGCGCGGCGAGGAGTTCGGGATGGCGCGGGGAGATTTCGAGGGATTCCCAAGCAACTGGCATTGGTAGGTCTTCGTCGAGGCGCACCATTTCGCGGTTGGCGATGATGATGTCGCGGTTGGCGATGATTTTTTCGCGCAAGCGGGGATTTCCAATGATCGAGGGGTTTTCGAGAAAGGATTGAACCGAGCCATGTGCTGTTACTAGCTGAACGGCTGTCTTCCCCCCGATTCCAGGAACACCGGGGATGTTATCTGAGCTGTCGCCTGTGAGAGCCAGCACATCGGCGATGTGTGCTGCCGGGACGCCCCATTTTTGGGCAACCTCAGCAGGGCCGAGGAGGGCGAAGCCGCCTTCCTTGATGTCGGTTTTATTTGTGGAGTAGATGTGAATGTTTGCCTCGACGAGTTGGAGGATGTCCTTGTCATTCGTTGCGATCACCACATCCGCGCCGTCTTTTCTGCCGGCACGGGCGTAGGACGCGATGAGGTCGTCGGCCTCTGTGTTCGGGAGTTCGAGGCTTTGTGTGCCTAGAAGGCTGATGTTTTTTTGGAGCCAATCCTCCTGCGGGCGGAGGTCGTCCGGCATTTCGGAGCGGTTCTGTTTGTAGGCGGGCTGGAGTTCCACCCGGCGTGCAGGCAGGCCAGCGTCCCAGATTACAGCGGCGCGGTCGGGTTTTACATCCGCCAGCATCTTGCGCAGGGCCTTGATGAATCCGTAGATCGCATTCGTCGGCTCGCCACGGGAATTTTTCAGCCCCCGAATCGCAAAAAACGAGCGGTAGAGATAATAGTGACCGTCAACGAGAAGCAGGCGCATCGAGGCGGGCCCTCTTCAGCTTGCGATCGTGCCGATTTCGACCGGCTCGACTTTGATGCCGTTCTCTTCCAACCACGCTATCGCTTTTTTGATTTCCTCACGCTCGCCATCGAGTTCGAGGGATACCAGACCGATCTCGTCTGTGACGCTTGCTTGGCGGATGTTTGTGACTAATTCAAATTGCTTAGCCAATTGCCAAAGGATGGGGCGAGTAATGAGGCGTGCCGGAAACATGAGCCAGAGGCGTGTCTTTTGCATGGGCTCACTGTAGAGAGGTCGTTCCAAACGCGCCATCATTATGACGCACTGAAAAAAACAAGCATACGGCTCTTAGGTGTTGGAAGAGCCTGGGAAAACTTGTAGGAGTTGCAAACCTTAAACCTGACCGCTCATGGACGCATCCCACCCAGATATTCACAGCCTCACTCATGTTGACCAGTTTCTTGCCGTGGGGAAGGAGTCGGATGCCTCGGATATCCACCTGAGCGTGAACTCGCAACCAATCTGGCGGCGGTTCGGCCTCTTGGAGCCAATCTGGCGGCAGGCCGATGTGCTCACGGCGGAGGATACGGAGCGGTTGGTGATGGATTTTCTCTCACCGGACCAGCAGCAACAACTCGCCGGACGAGGGGATGTGGATTTTGCCTACGCCACAGCTATCGGGCGCTTCCGCGCGAGCGTCGTGCGCCAGCGTACTGGCTATGATCTCGTATTTCGAATCATCAGCGACCGCGTGCGTTCGATGGATGAACTAGGACTTCCTGAGCAGTTGAAATTGCTCACGGAGTTTCACAATGGCCTGGTGCTCGTGACGGGCTCCGTTGGCAGCGGAAAAAGCACCACGCTCGCTGCGCTGGTGGATCAGATCAACCGCTCGCGCCACGACCATATCATCACTTTGGAGGATCCGATCGAATACATCGTGCCTTCGGGCAAGTGCCATGTCACCCAGCGCGAGGTTCACACGCATACGAAATCCTTCGCCAACGCCTTGCGAGGGGCTCTCCGTGAAGATCCGGATGTCATCATGGTTGGCGAAATGCGCGATCTGGAGACGATCTCCCTCGCCATCACGGCATCCGAGACAGGTCACCTTGTGCTCGGCACCCTGCACACCAGCAATGCCGCGAGAACTCTCGACCGATTGCTGGATGTTTTCCCAACTGACCAGCGCGATCAGATTCGCATCATGGTCAGCGAGTCGCTTCGCGGCATCATCTCGCAACAACTCGTGCCCCGGGCCGACGGCAGCGGTCGCGCATTGGCGCTCGAGATTTTGATGAATACCCCCGCGATTGGAAATGTGATCCGCGAAGGCAAGACCTTCATGCTGCCAGGCATCATCCAAACCGGAAAGAAACTCGGCATGAAACTCATGGACGACTCGATCGCCGAGCTTTTCCAAGCCGGTATCATTTCCGCCGAAGAAGCCGTTTACCGCGCCGAGCAGGAAGCCGACATGAAACGCATAGTCGGACTATAATGAACGAGATAATGTTACCCCAAAGCATTTTATTTAACCACAGAGGACACAGAGAGCACGGAGGGATATTTCAAGCAGAAACAAAAATTCTCCACGGCTTTCCGCGTCTTTCGACAAATTGCAAAACCTCATTTCCTCCTCCGTGCTCCGTGGTTAGTTACCTGCCAACCGCGCAGCACCCTTGCGTTGCTTAAAACTTAAAACTTCCCCACCCATGCCCTACATCGACCAGTTTTTCCAAGTTCTCATCGACAGTGGCGCCTCGGACCTCCACCTCGCCGAGGGTCAATCGCCCAAAGTTCGCCGCCATGGTGAGATCGTGCCCATTCGCGAGGAGGCTCTCACCACCGAGGAGATGAGCTACATGCTCAGCGAAATCTGCTCGCCCGAGCGCTGGCAGCGCTTCGAGGAATACGGCGACCTCGATTTCGCCTACGAGATGAACGAGGAGAACCGTTTCCGCTGCAACTATCTCAAGCAGGCCCACGGCTACGGAGCGGTCTTCCGCATCATCCCCACAAAAATCAAAACCCTTGAGGACCTGCGCGTGCCCGAGGTGATCAAATCATTTGGCCACATGCGTGGCGGCATCGTGCTGGTGACAGGTCCGACAGGCTCTGGAAAGAGCACCACGCTCGCGGCACTCATCGACTACATTAACGCCAACTTCTCACGCCATATTGTGACGATCGAGGAGCCGATCGAGTTCGTTCACCGCAACAAAAAAAGCATCATCACTCAGCGCGAAGTTCCCGAACACGCGGAATCCTTCTCTGCTGGCTTGAAAGCAGCTCTCCGCGAGGATGCGGACATCGTGCTCGTCGGTGAAATGCGCGACTTGGAAACGATCTCTCTCGCACTCACTGCCGCCGAAACCGGCCTCCTTGTCTTTGGAACCCTCCACACGAACAACGCCCGCAAAACGGTGGATCGCATGATCGACGTGTTTCCGAGTGACCAGCAGGCTCAAGTGCGGACCATGCTCGCAGCCTCCCTGAGAGGCGTCATCGCCCAGCTTCTCATGAAAAAACAGGACGGCTCCGGCCGCGTCGCCGTGAACGAAATCCTCGTCGTCAACAATGCCGTCTCCGCCATCGTCCGCGAAGGCGCAACCCAGAAGCTGCAGGATGTCATCGTCGCCGGCAAAAGCCAGGGCATGCAATTCATGGACGACGCCATCTGGGAACAACTCCTCGCTGGAGTTGTCTCCCCGCACGAGGCCTACATGAAAGCCATCGACAAAGCTCGCTTCCAACCCTTCCTCCCCCCCGAAGAAGCCGGCCTCGCCAACGCCGCCGGCGGCGGAGCTTAGGGCACCACGCCGCGCGCCCGCTCCCGAGACTATGCGATTGTTGCTCGAAACAACGGGCAAAAGATCAGTATGAGCGAAGCTCCAGGCCGGGTATTCGGGAAAAGTCCAAGGTGTTTCGAGTCACGAGCGGGTGTTTGTGTTCGATGGCCTAGGCGGTTATCCAGAGATCATTGGCTCCGATGAGCGGGCCTTTGGAGAGCAGGTCGCGTGTAATTCTTGCATAGGTATTGGCCACTTGACGGGTGACCGGGAGCAACGCAAAGGATTCGACCGCAGAGAGGAAGGCGGGATCTGTGCGATTTGCAAAACCTTCGGCGAACTCGCGGCAAGCGGTTACGGGAAGATAGGCGATGGCATCGGCGTGCGCTTCCAAAAACGAATGGGCCCTCCTTCGAGAAACTTTCCGCTGCGACCTGGCCAGATACACACGCGAGTAAATCCCTACAGCGTTTTGCGCCAGTATCCCAGTGAGCGCGCTTGATCACTGCCGAGAAGGATTCACGGCGATACAGTTTTGCTGACATCAGGCGAAATAGGCATCTTCATCCACGGAAAGGGTTTTTGTAGCCATACACAGATCTTAAACGGACTCAAAAAATGAAAGTTGTGATGCAAGACTTGCTGCTTGGGGATCGCGCCCGCTCCGGATCTAATCAGGATGCCCCGAGAAGTGTTCTGGCTGAGGCGAGGGCCTCTGGGATTTTCGAGGTGTCTTTGCCTCCGCCTCGGGCCATGTCGGGTTTGCCTCCGCCTTTTCCTCCGAGGAGGGGTGCGATGGTCTGGATGATTTTGCCGGCTTGGATTTTTGAGGTGAATGCCGGGCTCACGCTGGCTGCGAGGGCGACCGCGTTGTTGGCGGAGCCTGCGAGCACTGTTACACCCTCGAAGGTTGGCTTGAGGGCGTCGAGCACGGCTTGGAGGTGGTCGCCATCGACCGCCCCGAGGTTGGCGGAGAGGAAGGGAATCCCTCCGAGGGATTCGGCTTTTGCGGCGAGGTCTTTGGCCTGTGCGGCGGCTTCCTTCGAGCGGGCGGCTTTGAGGGCTTTTTCGAGTTCCTTTTGATTGGCCAAGAGGGCTTCGATTTTCTTTTCGATCTCGGCGGCGGGGGCGTTGAGGAGGCCTGCGATGTCGTTCAGGCGCAGGGCGTCGTATGTTGTGAGCGCGGCTGCCTCCAGACCGGCAACAGCTTCGATGCGGCGGACTCCGGCGGCGATGGCGGATTCGGCCAGGATGCGGAAGAGGCCGATCTCGCCGGTGGCACGAGTGTGGGTGCCTGCGCAGAGTTCCATCGAGTAGCCGTTGAGTTTTCCCGATCCTCCGATTTGCACGACGCGAACGGTGTCGCCGTATTTGTCGCCGAAGAATTGCATGATGTCAGCACGGCCGCGCACCTCGGCATAAGGGACTTCTGTCCAGGAGACGGTGGCATTCTCGAGGATGCGTTCATTGACCAGTTTCTCGATGTCGCGCACCTGCTGCGGAGTGAGTGCAGCGCTGTTGAAGTCGAAGGTGAGTTTTTCAGGTGAAACGGCAGAGCCTTTCTGCGTAGCCTCGGGGGAGACAACTTCGTGCAGTGCCCAGTGGAGGAGGTGGGTCACGGTGTGGTGGCGCTGGATCGCCGCGCGGCGCGTGGCGTTGACGGAGATCTGGACTTCGTCACCGACATTCGGGGCGTCGGCGGAATCGAGCAGGTGGAGAAAGGTATTTCCGGTTTTCTGGGTGTTTGCGACACGCCAAAGTTGTCCGCCTCGGGTGATCTCGGCAGTGTCGCCGACTTGTCCACCCATCTCGGCATAGCAGGGCGTGCGGTCGAGAATCACTGCGGTGCGGTCTTTGATCGTAAGAACCTCCAGCACACGGGCTGTTTCTGTGAGGGAGTCGTAGCCAGTGAAAACTGTCGGCGTGGTGGTCTCGATTTCGGAAAGCGTGATGACCTGTTTCTTCTGGGCCGCACGGGCACGCGCGCGCTGGGCTTGCATAAGGGTGTTGAATCCCCCGGTATCCACCGTGAGACCTCGTTCGCGCGCCATGAGTTCGGTAAGGTCGAGTGGGAAGCCTTGCTCGTCATAAAGCTTGAATGCGAAGGCGCCAGTGATGTTTCCCTGAGTCGCAGCTTCGTTAAAAAGCTCGATACCCCGATCGAGGGTTTTGTTGAAGGATTCCTCTTCGACTTTCAGGACATCTTCGATGTGTTTCTGCTTCGCGCGGATTTCGGGGAAGACATCGCCCATCGTGCGGGCGAGCACATCGACGAGTTTGTGGAAGAATGGCGCGCGGAAACCGAGTGAGCGGCCGTAGCGGACAGCGCGGCGCAGGATGCGGCGGAGCACATAGTTCCGGTCGGTGTTGCCGGGTTGAATGCCGTCGCCGATAGCAAATGTGAGCGTGCGGATGTGGTCGGCGATGACGCGGAAGGCGACATCGGTTTTCTCCTGCTCGGTATCGCCACTGGAGCCGCTGACAGGCAGCGTGGAGCCGTAGGTTTTGCCGCTGAGTTTTTCCAGTTCGTCGAAGATCGGGCGGAAGATGTCGGTCTCGTAGTTTGAGATGCGGGCGTTGGCGAAATCGGTCAGGTTTTTTGTGCCTTGGATGATCGAAGTCACGCGTTCGAAACCCATGCCGGTATCCACATGGCGGGCGGGGAGGGGAGAGAACGAGCCGTCCGGGTTCGCGTTGAACTGGATAAAAACCAGATTCCAAATCTCGATGCAGTCGGCAGAGCCTTTGTTGACAAGCGCGCCGCCCGTGTCGCCGGCGGGCGTGAGATCGACATGCAGCTCCGAGCAGGGGCCGCAGGGGCCGGTTTCGCCCATCATCCAGAAGTTGTCCTTCTTGTTGCCGTTGACGATGTGGATGGCTGGATCGATCCCGACCGCGCGGAATTTTTCGGCCCACATTTCCCAGGCCTCCTGGTCGCGCGAGGCGGGGTCACCGGGCTCGGGATTGTAGATCGTGGCGTAGAGGCGGGCGGGCGGGAATTTCCAGCGGCCAATGACGAGTTCCCACGCCCAGTCGATGGCTTCCTTTTTGAAATAATCTCCGAATGACCAGTTGCCCAGCATCTCGAACATCGTGTGGTGGTAGGTATCGAGGCCGACATCATCGAGGTCGTTGTGTTTTCCGCCGGCTCGGATGCATTTCTGCGTATCGGCGGCGCGGAGGTCGGAACCGGGCAGCGCGCCCGCCCACTTCGAGACATCCGGTGCCTTCTGGTCGAGGAAAAAGGGAACGAATTGGTTCATGCCAGCATTCGTGAAAAGCAGGTTCGGCGAATCGGGCATGAGGCTCGATGAGGGAACGATGGTGTGTTGCTTCTCGCGGAAAAAATCGAGGAACGACTGGCGGATTTGAGCGGATGTCATAGTTGAAAAATTGGTCGCGGTAGGAAACCCGAGTCCAGCGGGGTTGGCAATCGCGTTCAGGAGGGAGTTGCGCTGCCATCCGCCGCAGCGAGGACTTCGGCGGCTGTTTTGAAATGCATTTTGGCATGGCTTTCCAGCGCCTCGGGGCCTTTGGATTGAATCAATGCGATGGCGGCTTGCTTCACCTGTGCCGAGACGCCGCGTGGTAATGTGACCCCGGATTCCCAGCCTTTTGCTTCAAGCCAGTCGATAAACTTTTCGCGTGCCAAGATAGATGCCGCCGCAACGGCATAGTCCGACTCGGCTTTGGTGCGCTGGTCGAGTTGGATTTTTCGGCCTTTTTCCATCAGTGATCGCTCGAGCACACGCACATCGGCGAATTTGTCGGATAGCGCCCTCGGGCAATCCGGGCACAGTCCACAGAGATCCTCGATTACCCGCGCATGGCCCCAGGCGAGGAGGCGGTTCAGGTTTCCGATCTTGCGGTAGAGATCGTTGTAGCGCGGCGGGGCCACGGTCACGATGCTGGCCGGAATGCGGATCTTGCGGATGGCTGCCGCCAGCTCGCGGATGCGTTTGTCGCTGCCAATGGCCTTGCTGTCCTGAACGCCGACGTCGCGAAGTTTGCTGGCGATTTCGGGATTTACATAGACGCCCGCAATGACGAGCGGCCCGAAAAGATCTCCCTTGCCGCTTTCGTCGATGCCGAAGTGCGGTTCGAAAAGCTCTGAGTTTTGCTCCCCCTCCTGCCCGAATGACGCCTCCCCCAGAACGCGTGGCTCGAGGGTGAAAAGGATGAAATCCTCGATGCCTTTCCCCTGGATGACGGCCTTCGGGCCTTTCTCATACAGCGCGACAGTGAGCTTCGGGCCGCGTGCGAAGTAAAGCATGTAGGGCCGATTATCAAATTCATATCCCTCGCCAGCCAAAATGCCCCGCAGGGTCTGCGCTTGCTCGGCTGTGAGCGGGGCCGTGTGGGTGTTCAGAGGTTTTGCGGAAGACATCTTTGAGTTTTGTGCGTAATCCATCGGGCGTGTCGAGATGTTAGACAAAAATACAACGGTGGATTTCAACAAGGCGCTCCAGAAATGGTTTTGCGCCCATGGCCGCATCCTGCCTTGGCGGTCGAATCCCTCGCCCTATACGGTGCTTGTTTCCGAATTCATGCTCCAGCAGACAACTGTTGCTGCGGTGCAGCCTTTTTTTCAGCGATGGATGCAACGATTTCCCGATGTGGCATCGCTCGCCACCGCGCCGGAAGAGCAGGTCATGAAACACTGGGAGGGCCTTGGCTACTACTCGCGCGCCCGAAATCTCCATCGTGCGGCCAAGGCGATTGTGTCGCAGTTCGGCGGGGTCATCCCCAGCCACATCGAGCTTCTGCGCGCGTTGCCTGGAGTCGGACCCTATACGGCTTCGGCAGTGGCAGCTTTTGCTTTTGACCAACCCGTCCCCGTCCTCGATGCGAATATCCAACGCGTCATCGCACGGCTCTTCGATTTTCGGGAAAACATCACCACCGCTGCGGGGAAGAAATTCCTCCATCAAGCCGCCGCTTCCCTTCTTCCAAAAAAAGGTGGCCACCACCATGCCTCCGCGCTCATGGATCTTGGGGCAACGATCTGCCGTGCAGGCCAGCCGGATTGCGCCTCGTGTCCTGTCTCCCGTTTCTGCCAAGCCATGGATCCAGCGACCCTCCCGCTGAAGCCAGCCAAAAAAGCGATCACTCGCACTGAGGACTGGCGCGCCTTCTGCACGCAGCGCGGCAGCATTTTTCTGATTCAATCGCCCGGCCCCGTCTGGAAGGGCTTGTGGCTCCTTCCGCCCGCAGTTCCTTGCGACGAATCCCTCTGCACCATTCGCTACGCCATCACCCGCTACCAAGTGGATCTTCATATCGTCCCGGCCGACCCGCTGCCAGCGTGGGAATCATTCCCCGCTGAGGATCTTCCCCCCATGCCGAGCCCTCATCGCAAGGCGATCGCGGTTGTTTTGCTTCAAAAAAACAAATTGTCATGAGGCGGAGCTTCTGACACTCCTGCCCTCGCATGAAAAGACTCCTCCTCCCCTTGTTGGTGTTTGCTGCCTCCAGCTCATTCGTTTTAGCTCAGGATTCCGGTGACATTCCTGGAACTCCGGTTGGCTATGATTCAGCAGATGCCATGTTCGGCTATTCGCGCTTTTGGTCTTACTACAACCCATATCCCTCAAATTTCATGGGTTCGAGCGAGTGGTTCGATGGAAATGCCTTCACCGGCGACTGGTGGGGCGTCCGCAATTGGCTTGATGACAGCGGCGTGGATCTCTCCGCCAGCTACACAAACAACATCGCTGGCAATCCCGTTGGCGGCATGACTCAGAGCTTCGCCTATGCGGATAACTTCAGCTTCGGCATGCAGCTCGACTTCGAGAAGCTCATCAAATGGCAAGGCCTCACACTCACCGTCAGCGCTCTCGACCGGAATGGCAGCAACCTCTCCTCGCGCAACATCGGCAACCAGTTCACCGTCCAGCAGGTCTACGGCACCGAGACGGTTGTCTTTTACGCCCTCGTCCTCGAGCAGCGCCTCCTCGAAGATAAACTTGGCATCAAGCTCGGCCGCTTTTCCACGGGTGATGACTTCGCGTCCTCGCCACTCTACTGGCTCTACATGAACAACGGCATCGACGGCAACCCGCAGTCCCTGCCCGTCAATACTGCTTTCTCGACTTACCCAGGCTCGGTCTGGGGCGCCCGCCTGCGTGTTGATCCCTCCCCGGAGTGGTTTGCCATGGGTGGCGTCTACCAAGCCACACACCTGAATCTCTATCGCGATCAAGGTCTCAACTGGAGCATGAACAACTCCGACGGCGTGCTCATGATCGGCCAAGTCGGCTGGACTCCCGAGTTCTTCAAAAAACCTGTCTCCGCCTCCAAGCCATCCGATGGAAAATCCATCGCCTCTGGAAAAACTCTCGCCGAAGGCAAGGCCGTGCGGCCTGTTTCGAAGGACTCCGATATGCAGGGCCTTCTCGGTCACTACTGGTTCGGTGCCTACTACTCGCCTTGGCAGTTCGCGCAGTTTGGTTCTACCGAGACGGCTTCAAACTCCTACGGCTTCTACTGGCACGCCGACCAGATGGTCTGGCAGGAAGAGCCTGGCAGCGATCAGGGCCTCACCTTGTGGTCGGCCTTCGTCCTCTCGCCGCAGCAGAATATCTCGAAGCTTCCTTTCCAGGTGAACTCCGGCATCGTCTACAAAGGCCTCACCCCCACGCGTGACAATGACATCACCATGCTCGGCTTCGTTTATGGAAATTTCAGCGATGACTACGCGGACACCGTGGCGGCGACCGGCGCGGGCTCGCCCTCCTACGAGATCGCACTCGAAGCCGGCTATCGCTTCCAGATCACCAAATTCGCCTATGTGCAGCCAAATGTGCAGTGGATCATCAATCCCGGCGGCACAGGAAATATCCCAAATGCTCTCGTGCTGGGCGCTCAGATGAATGTGACATTTTAAAAATGTCACCATGGCGACAGGCTCTGCTGTTCGGTCTTGCAGGCCTTGTTGCTGCGGCCCCACACATTCGTTTGGGCGAGGCAAAGCCCGACTCCCCCGTCCTCATCGAGTGGCTCTTGCAGGACTCGCGCGATTTGAAAGGCATTCCCTTCAGCAAGATCCTTGCAGCAACCACGGGTAAAAACATCCTGCCTGTGGAGCCAGGTGCCGTCTGCCTCAAGCGCCTCGCCGCCGTGCTCGACCGCACCCTCGCTGCGATGAACGACCTCACACACCCGATCCACAGCGCAGTCGCATCAATAAAGCCAGTCGTTTTATCGAGGAGCAATTGATGGCTGAATACAACAAAGAGCCCGGCTGGTCGTGCGGCATTCCGCCCACTTCGGTCGGCGAGGAGCAACGCAGCGGCTACCCCGACCTCCGGCTTGTTCTGGAGGATCAGAGCGTGGTTTACCTCGACCCGAAACTCTTCGCGCGTGGATCAAAGACCAGCACACTCCGCACCTTTTACTACGAGCCGAAATCCGCCACCAGCAAGGTCCAAGACAACGCCAGGCATCTGCTCGTCGGCGTCCTGCACAGCGGCGGCGAAGTTGGACAAATCCGCTGCGAGGACCGGGACCTCTCGGATGTCTCGAAAACCAAAGTCCAGCTGAAAGCCGAATTCCAAGCCTCGAACAAGGATCTGTATCGCGGCGACACCATTTTGTTAAAAAGCCAGCCTTCAAAATCACCATGAACAAACTCGGCAACATTTGCTGTCCCTCCGTTTCCGGCAAAGACCTGCCGCAAGTCGACGCGATACCCGAAAACCTCGCCCTCTCCGCTCCCATTCTCATGCAGCAAACCTGGCTCGATGCTCCCGATCCGGATTTGCTGTCGGCAGAAATCCGCCTCGGATGGACTCCCTCTCACCTTATCGTTCTCGCTGAAATTCCCGACCGCGACATCTTTACCCTAGCCACCGGTCCGAATCAGAAAATGTGGGAACTCGGCGATGTCTTCGAGATGTTCCTCAAACCGGAAGACCGCACCGAATATGTCGAGCTGCATGTCACCCCGCCGAATTTCCGCCTGCAATATCAGATCGAATCGCCGGGCGAGCCAGCCACCGAGCTCTCCGACGGTGTTTTTTCAAGCCGCGTGAAAATCGACACCGCCAACCAAAAATGGACTGTTTATACAGAGATCCCTGCCACCCTCGTGAGCGGGCAAGACCAAATCGCATCCGGAGAGTCCTGGTTCTTCTCCTTCAGCCGCTACGACGCCTCGCGCGACGGCCGCCCGCCAATCCTTTCCTCCACTTCACCGCACCAAGCTATCAATTTTCACCGCATCCACGAGTGGGGAAAAATCACATTCTGCTTATAAAGCATAGATCTTCAGAATTTTGGATTTTTAAGACGATGCCCCTGTAATCTAGTCTCGGAGTAGCGCAGCCGCTCTCCGATCAGTAGGCTACGAGCCGGAGGCCCCGAGTGCCATCGGGGCCACCTGAAAGTGCTATAGAAAAATGAACCACTCCAGGATGGAGCAGCTTGAGAGGTGAAAACATCATTCAGCAATAAGCAAATCGCGGCCTTCAGGCAAGCTCACTTCAGCTTGGCGACAAACATGCAGGGTTTTCCCTGCTCATTGACGATCTTTGTCGCATACATGGTAGGGCCGCCTTTGGAAATGGGCAGATTCCATGGGTCAAAGGGGTCGGAATTAATTATTGACATTATTTTGTCCTGGTAACCCTATTTGCTAACTCTTTCGGTTTATTCAGAGGTGTTTGAAGCCTTGCATACGAGTATGTCAATAATTAATTCCTTCTCTGAAAAAGCGTTGTCAAGAGGGTAATTTTCTTTTCATTTATTATCAGTAGCTTGCAAATAATGCGCAGTCGACCGTTTCAGATA
>JBILBH010000061.1:0-14416 GCA_044353785.1 Terrimicrobiaceae bacterium | reverse complement strand
ACGGCATACCGCTTGCCACGCAACCGCTCCTCAAGGGATTTGCGAATAATCGCGGTGTCATCAACAATCAATATGCGGTCAAGAGCCATCAGGTCTTAGCGGAGGAACAAAGATACATGCGGGCTCTCATGCTACCAGAAGATTTAAGGCATTCAAGCCTCCCCCATCACAAACTTGACACCGCGTGGTGATTGGGATGTTGATGCAGGTGGACTATGAAAACAACCTCGTTTGGTTTTGTGGATTTGGCGGAATCGTTCCTCAAGGATGCGCTCTCCTCACCTCCCCTTGGCGGCGGCTCTTGGGGGTTTCAGCGGTCGGTTAACTTCAGCGAACGCACTGGCTTGCTTCGGATCATTCTGACGGATGCCTCTGGCATTGCTAAAACGAAGGCCTCGATTCAGGCACGACAGACTGGGACATCCAAGGACTACGGCATACAAGGCTGGACGGAACTCCCGGATGAGGACAAGCGTGCGATATTTGTCTTAAAGGAAAGTAATCCTGTGCGTGTCGAAGAGGAGATTTTTGAAATCGTAGACCGACTGCTGTCTGAGATTCCAGAGCGGGACCAGTCTGTAATCATCGAGCGGCCCGCGCCGCCGCCGAAGCCAAATTTTGTGCCATTGATTCCCGAAATTCAGAATGCTCCGGCGGAAACCTCTGTGGAGCCTGCTGCGGAGTCTTTTGACTCCAACCAGGCGTTCATCGATTCGCTACTAGCAGGCAACAAAGACAATCCTGAGGAAGCCCAGCCTTCTGCCGAAGCTCCTGAATCCAATTCGGAGATTGAAGCTTCCTTGCCCTTGCCCGATAGCTTGAATCAACCGGCAACAGCAGAGGATCCAGCGAGCGCACCCGCCGCAGAGGAAGCTGCGCCCAAAGCCAAGACGACAAAATCTAAAAAAGCGGCAAAATAAGGACGGAGGGCTATCCGCTCTGGGCCATGGTATCTCGGTAAAGGGCCGCATACGCTCCACCGCGCGCCACGAGATCCGCTCCGGATCCATCCTCCACAACCCGTCCATTTTGCAGAACCAGGATGCGGCCGAGGCCATGAATGGTTGTAAGCCGGTGGGTGATGATGAGGGTCGTCCTGCCCTTCATGAGTTCGAGGATGGTTCCCATGATGGCGTGTTCGGTGCTGGGGTCGAGAGCGCTGGTCGGCTCGTCGAGCAAGAGAATCGGCGCATTTTTCAGAAACGCTCTGGCAATTCCGATGCGTTGGCGCTGCCCGACGCTCAAGTGGCCACCGCGTTCCCCGACCGGGCTGTCGAACCCTTTGGGCATGCGTTGAATGAAGTCCAACGCTTGGGCTTTTCTCGCAGCATCCTCGATTTCGGCATCCGTCGCGCCGGGTTTCCCATAGGCGATGTTTTCGCGGATCGTGGTGGAAAAAAGGAGCGTGTCCTGAAGAACCATGCCGATGTGGGAACGCAGGCTCTTTTTTGTGATGGAGCGGAGATCGCGGCCGTCGAGTGATACCGTGCCGCCCGTGGGATCATAGAATCTGGGCACGAGACTCAACAGGGTGCTCTTGCCGGTGCCAGTGCCGCCCACAAAAGCAACAGTCTGGCCAGGCTCGATGGTGAAATTGATATCCTGCAGGACTCCCCGATCTTCCGTGTAGCCGAAGCCAACCCCTGCAAACTCGATGCGTCCCCTCACCTCTTTTAGGTCCACGGCATTCGGCGCGTCGGGCACATCATCCTGTCGATCAAGCACCTCAAAACAACGCTGGGCACCGGCTGCAGCCCCCTCCAAGGCCCACGCCGTGTAGGTGAGCTGCTCGAGGGGTTGATAGAGCATGAGGAGATAGGAGGAAAAAACCAGCAGGTCGCCCAGAGTAAAAGACGCTGCGGGATTCATGACTTGGAGGGAGCCAATATAATACATGAGCGCCGTGCCGGCGGCCATGAGGGTGCCAACAACGAGGGCGCTCGCCACGGAAGTCATGTTGAGCTTCATGTTCGCCTCCAAGCTGCGAGAGGCGCGGCGGCGGAATTGATCGACCTCGAAGGACTCGCGCCCGAAAGCATGAACCATGCGAATCTGACTCAATCCCTCCTGCGCGATGGTGAGCAGATCGCTCTCGCGCTCATGGATGTCGGTGGATTGGTTCCTCACGCGAACGGCATAGAAGCGGATCGCCCAGACCACCGGCGGCAAGATAGCAAGAGAAGCCAGCGTGAGCGGCCAATTCATCCGCACCATGACAAAAAAAGTCGCCACCAGCATGACGACAGATGACAGCACGGTCGCGAAACCTTTGTTGTAAATCGTCTGAATACTCTGCGAGTCGTAGGCCACACGGAAGCTTGAGTCCGCACTGCGGCGTGAATCGTGGAACTTAAGCGGCAGGTTTTGCAAAGCCGTATAGAGATCTGTGCGCAGCTTCAGCAAGGACTGGAGACCCACGCGAACGAAAAGGTAATTCGACCCCAGATTCACCAAGCCCGCGAGGAGGCTGATCAAAACCATCGCGAGGCAGAGCCAGAAAACAACGAGTGATGGCGAGGTGGCGCCGAACCATTCCTTCAAAAGCACACGCGTCTCGGCTGTGCCTGCCGATGAGTCAAGGACGCCGTCGACGATGAATTTGAAGGGCCAGGGCTTGAGGAGATTGAAACCGATGGATACCAGAGTGAGCCCAACACCTCCCGCAGTGGCCAAAGCGAAGGGGCGGAAATAGCGGATCGTTCTCGCGTAGATATTCACTCACCTCCTGCTAAGGCAGCAGCGAGCTTCAAGCAAGACAACAGAGGGACAAGATTTGATTTGCCACAACGCCACCCCTCTGCTGAAAACTCCTCCCACTTTGGACAACATCTCTATTCAACGCCCCCGCAATCTCGACTGGCAGCGGGCCTCGGCGCTCCTCTACGGCGACTGGGGAACCAGCAAAGCGTATGTTTTGGGCCTCACCTTCGCGGCAATCGGCTTTTCCTCGTTTCCGATCATCATAGCCGTGTGCGTGCTCTCGCTCCTCGTGGGCCTGAACTACATTGTCATTTGCCGCTGCTTCCCCGAAGGAGGCGGCGTCTACTCGGCCGCCGGTGCGCATGGAAAGGTCCTCTCGGTTGTGGCGGCCCTCCTGCTTGTAGCAGACCTCACCGTCACTGCGGCACTCAGCGGATGGGCGGCCATGAGCTATCTTGGCATTCCGAAGGACTACATCATGCTGGCGACGATCGGGGTGATTCTGGTAATCGGGGCCATCAATTTGCTCGGCCCCCGACACAGCGGCAATCTCGCAGTGGCTTTGGCGCTGCCGACTGTGATTGTCATTGTTGGCATCATAGCCCTCAGCATCCCCCACCTCACCTTTCAAAACCTGAGACCGCTTGAAGGAAGCTGGGGACATATCTGGGTTTCCTTCGTTGGCGTTATCCTCGCACTGAGCGGGGTCGAGGCGATTGCCAATCTCACAGGCACAATGAAACCCGACAAGGGCTCGCCTCTGGGGAATCCTCGCATTGGCAAAACATCGGCCAAGGCAATTATCCCTGTCGCCATTGAAGTGAGCTTGGGCACACTTCTCCTTGGCTGGGCGATGCTCTCCCTGCCGGAATCGCTCGCACCGGAGATCGTCGAACGCAAGGAGGACACGCTGCGCTTCATGGCCGAGCAATACGGAGCCATGGCTTTCGGAAACGCTTTCGGAAACGCTTTCGGGCTCATCGTCGGTATTATTTTCGCCCTCCTCCTGCTCAGCGCGGTGAATACGGCTGTGGCTGCCCTGTTGGGCCTTCTTTTCATGATGTCCCGCGAGGGCGACATGCCGAAGCAGTTCTCAAAACTGAACCGCCTCGGCGTGCCGAAGGTGCCTTTGGCGATCTCGGTGGCCCTTCCGATTGTCGTGCTGCTCGTCACAGACAATTTCGAAAGCCTCGCCGCGCTCTACGCCATCGGCGTAGTGGGTGCGATTGCCATCAATCTTGCCTCATCGGCGACCAACAAAAAACTACTGATGTCGGTCCCAGAGCGTTTGCTGATGGGTTTTACAGCGCTCATCCTGATCGCAGTGGAGTTCACACTCGCGCAGACTAAGCATGACGCGTTGTTTTTTGTCGTCTGCGTCTTGATAGTCGGTCTAGGCCTCTGGGCCTACGCACGCCGCCTGAGCGGCATCACCACACTCACAGTCAGCCGCGAGGTGGCCCAGATTGTCAAACCAGAGATCGTCGAAAATCTTAGGAAACCTGTCCAGGAAACCCAGAAAATCCTGGTTTCCGTGCGCGGCCTCACACCGGCGCTGGCCTTTGCATTTGACGAAGCCGAACTGCGCAAAGCCGCCCTGTATGTCCTTTGTGTTCGAGAAATCGCAGTGCTCTACCCGGGCAAGTCCTCCGGCGGGCCGACTAATTGGCGGGATGATCCCGAGGTCAGCGCGATCCTCAACACCGCACTCCAAATTGGAAAAGCACGCGGCATCACGACGATTCCCTTGTTTGCAACAGCCGCAGAGAGCGCACCGCTCATCGTGGACACAGCCGCGACAATTGGAGCCGACTTTCTGGTCCTCGGAGCCACGCACCGCAACTCGCTCGCCAAGGTTCTTCGAGGCAATGTAGCCAGCCAGGTCGCAGCCAACCTGCCGGACAACATCCAGCTCATCATCTACGGTTGAAGCGGCATCGCCAGCCCGTGGTCAAGGTGATGCGAGCAAATGGCGAAGAACTCATCCCGCGTGGAGCAGCGGCGGATGTCATAAAGAAACGCAGCCGAATCATCGAGCCCCTCGCCGAGAAAGTTCATGTATTTTTTCATTTTCTGGACTTGGGCCTTTTCAGGAACACCGGGGCTACACACGGCCTCATATAACTCGGAGATATAGTCCAGAACTTGCCGACCTGTCGGCAAAGACACCTCGCGCCCAGCCAGGCAGTCGCGAATCTGCGAAAAAATCCAAGGATTGCGAATCGCCCCGCGCCCGATCATCAGACCCGCTGTGCCGGTTTGCTGCAGCGTTTCCACTGCGCTGGCAGCAGAGATGACATTGCCATTCGCCTGCACAGGAAATGGCAGGGAGCGCACAGCCTGGGCAATGCGGTCCAGATGCACATGCGGGCCGTATTTTTCCGCTACTGTGCGGCCATGCACCGTGAGCAAATCGAGTCGGTGTTTTGAAAACACTTCTAGGAGCGCATCAAACTCGCCGGGGCTCTCAAATCCAATCCGCGTCTTGACCGTGAACGCCCCCTCCACAGCACCACGCAACACGCCGAGAAGGGCATCCACCCTCGGCAGATCGCGCAGCAACCCGCCCCCGGCACACTTGCGGTAAACAACAGGCGCAGGACATCCCAGGTTGAGGTCGATGGCTGCGACAGGATGCTTCTCGAGCGCCTTCGCCGTCCTCGCCATGGCCTCGAGATCATTGCCAATGATCTGCGCCACAGCCGGACGCCCGGTGGGATTTTCGAGGATAGAGCGCAGGATGTTTTTGTCCGGCACATAGTGTGGAGTGACCCGGAAGAACTCGGTGAAATACAAATCCGCACCACCGTATTTGGACATGAGACGCCAGAACGGAAGGTCCGTGACATCCTGCATCGGAGCGAGGGAGAGAACCGGAGATCCACTCTGGAAAAGGCTCCGCAGCGCCCTGCCGCGCACTTCAGGCAGCAGCGTTAGATTTTCGACTTGATCCATCGAATCACACCGCCAAGCACCGGCAGATTCTCGTAGAAGCCGGCCGAGGAGTCCCAGAAATCCTGGTGCAGCACGACACGACCCTGCTCGTCAAAACGCAGAAGCGTCATGCCCATAGTGCTGACAGTTTCCTTCGCGCCCTTGTAGCGCACATCCATGATCCATCGCACATAGTAGTTCGCGCCAGAGCGGGAATGGTCGATCACTTTGGCCCGAACAAAGTCGGCATGTTGCGGCATGCGGATAAAGTAGACCTTCACCGCCTCGCGGCCGCGCAGCGTTTTGAGAGTGTCGTTGAAATAGACGCCCGGCGCATAAAAGGCGTCGATCTGCGAGCGGACGCTCTCCACGCTCACATCGGCAAAGAAAGCCCCAAACCGTCCGATGGCCTCCCGCTCGGCCTCGGCGTCGAGAATCACTCCGGGCTTGGAAGACTCAGCCTCCACGACGGGTCCGGCGTGATTGTAAACCGCAGGACCGGCGCAACCGCACAGCAAAATCAACATGACTAAACCTGCTAAAATCTTCTTCATAGCCCTACGGAATACATGATCCGAAGGCATTGAAAAATCTGTTTTTTTCTCTTGCAACACGCGGAATGATCCCTAACCTCCTCGCTTCCCGCAAGGTGTCGGTGGTGTGCCATTGTCAATATTCAGACAACGGAGATCCTGTCGAATCACGCGAGTCAGAAAACGAGATTTAGAATGCCCACAATTAATCAACTCGTCCGCAAGGGACGCCAAAAAATCAAAGTCAAATCCAAGTCGCCCGCTCTGGCAAACTGCCCACAGCGTCGCGGCGTTTGCGTGCAGGTGATGACACGCACACCGAAGAAGCCGAACTCGGCTCTCCGCAAAGTCGCCAAGGTACGACTCACAAATGGACAAGAAGTCATCGCCTATATCCCCGGCGAGGGACACAACCTCCAGGAGCACTCGATCGTTCTCGTTCGCGGCGGCAAGGTCAAAGATCTTCCAGGTGTTCGTTACCACATCGTTCGCGGAACACTCGACAGCCTCGGGGTTGATGGTCGCCGTCGCGGCCGCTCGAAATACGGCGCCAAACGTCCGAAGCCAGGCCAAGAGGACAAGGGAGCCAAGGGCAAGAAGAAGTAATCGCCAAGAACCGAAATTTTTAAATAGATACAATAAGATATGTCCCGTCGCCGCAGAGTCATTCACAAGGAAGTCAAAAAGGACGCCCGTTACGCCAGCCCACTCGTCGCCAGCCTCATCAGCAGCGTCATGCAGTCCGGCAAGAAATCCATCGCCGAGAAAATCGTTTACACCGCTATCGACAAAACCCGCGAGGGCACTGATACGGTCGATCCTCTTGAGACGCTCAACAAGGCCATCGAGAATGTGAAGCCACGCCTCGAAGTCAAATCCCGCCGCGTGGGTGGTTCCACATACCAAGTGCCGATGGAAGTTCCAGCTGGTCGCCAAGTCGCCTTGGCTATGCGCTGGCTCGTGACTTTTGCAAACAACCGCAAGGGAGTTCCTATGGAAAATGCCCTCGCTTACGAGTTGAAAGATGCCGCTGCTGGTCAAGGCAACGCGATCAAGAAACGCGACGACATGCACAAGATGGCCCAGGCCAACCGCGCCTTCGCCCACTTCCGCTGGTAGCAAATTTCGGAAGGGCGGTTTTTTCCCCGGAAAAAACCGCCCTTTTTTTTACCGCCAGAAAGGTTTCGACCTTGAAGCGGTCCCTCCCGAGACAATCCCACTTACAATCTAAAAAAACACAAACTCACACGATCCTATGGCAGCCACGACCGACTCTACGAACCCGAACTCTCCGAACCGCGCGTTTCCGCTCGAGCGCACACGCAACATCGGTATCGCCGCCCACATTGACGCGGGCAAAACCACACTTACAGAGCGCATTCTTTTCTACACAGGCATGATTCACAAGATCGGTGAAGTGCACGAGGGCACAACGGTCACCGACTGGATGGAGCAGGAGCGCGAGCGTGGTATCACGATCACTTCTGCCGCTACTACCTGCTCGTGGATGCAGCGCCCAGAGGAAGGCATCTACAAGGCATATGAAGGCATCAAGATGCGCGTGAACATTATCGACACTCCCGGCCACGTGGACTTCACGGCCGAAGTCGAGCGCTCACTCCGCGTTCTCGACGGAGCCATCGCCGTGTTCTGCGGCGTGGCAGGCGTTCAACCCCAGTCTGAAACCGTCTGGCGCCAAGCCACCAAATATGGTGTGCCCCGCATCGCCTTCGTGAACAAAATGGACCGCACAGGCGCGGATTTCAACAACGCCGTGAACTCAATGCGCCAGAAACTCGGCGCGAATGCTTGGCCTGTTCTCATCCCTGTTGGAAAAGAGGATTACCTCAAAGGGCAGATCGACGTCATCAACCAGAAGGTCGTCATTTACCATGACAACGACGCGATGGGTTCGACCTACACCGTTGAAGAAATCCCAGAGGATCTGAAAGATATCGCTCAAGCCGCCTACGAGGACCTCGTATCGCAAATGTGCGACCTCGACGAGGAAATCGGCATGCTCTTCCTCGAGGAGCAACCCATCAGCATCCAGCAACTCAAGGCAGCGATCCGTCGCCAGACCATCGCAAACAAATTCGTGCCCGTCGCCGGCGGATCCGCTTTCAAAAACAAAGGCGTTCAGTACCTCGTCGATGCTGTGCTGGACTACCTCCCCGGCCCGCTCGACATTGCCCCAGCCAAGGGACAAAACCCTGACAACGGCGAGCCAATGGAAGCCGTCTCGAACGACCACGCCAAGTTCTGCTCGCTCGCTTTCAAGCTCTGGAGCGATCCTTTCGTTGGAAAACTCGTTTTCTTCCGCGTTTACTCCGGCAAGCTCTCCAAAGGCGACACCGTTTACAACCCACGCACAAACAAACGCGAGCGCATCAGCCGCCTCATCCAGATTCAGGCCGACAAGCGTGAGGATATCGACACCTGCTACTCGGGTGATATCGCCGCCATCGTGGGAATTAAGAACATCACCACCGGTGACACGCTTTGCGACGAGGATCATCCGATTCTCCTCGAGCCACCATCGTTCCCTGATCCCGTTATCTCCATGGCCGTCGAGCCAAAGACCAAGCAGGATCAAGAAAAGATGGGCATCGCCCTTCAGCGGCTTGCTGAAGAAGATCCGACCTTCCGAGTATTCACAGACGAGGAAACCGGCCAAACAATCATCGCTGGTATGGGCGAACTCCACCTCGAAATCATTCGCGACCGCATGTTGCGCGAATTTAAGGTTGAAGCAAACTCCGGCAAGCCACAGATCGCCTACAAGGAGACCATCCTCAATGAGTCCGAAGGCGAAGGCAAACTCGTCAAGCAGTCCGGCGGTCGCGGTCAATACGGCCATGTCGTCTGCAAAGTCCGCCCGAACGAGCGCGGCAAAGGTCTCACGATCGACAACAAAGTCGTCGGCGGCACCATTCCCAAAGAATACATTCCCGCTGTCGAAAAAGGCTTCAAAGAAGCGGTCCTCAACGGCGTCGTCGCTGGCTACCCCGTCATCGATGTGCATGTGGACATCACCGACGGCTCCTACCACGATGTGGACTCGAACGAAATGGCGTTCAAGATGGCAGCGATCTTCGCGCTCAAGGACGGCCTCAAAAAAGCCAAGCCGATCCTGCTCGAGCCAGTCATGAAAGTCGAAAATGTGACACCAGACGAGTTCCAAGGCGACATCATGGGCGACCTCAACCGCCGCCGTGCCCGCATCCAAGGCATGGAAACCAAAGGCAACCTCTGCACAATCAACGCCGAGGTTCCTCTGGCCGAAATGTTCGGCTACGCCACAGCCATCCGCTCACTCTCCAAAGGCCGCTCGTCCTACTCGATGGAGCCTTCCCACTTCGAGGAAGTCCCATCCCAGGTTAAAGCAGCCATCCTCGAGCAGAAGGCCTAAACTCAATCAACCCTTACAAAACAAGGCGGGGCTGCAATGCCTCGCCTTTTTTTGTATTCAAAGCCTCTCGGGAATCCGACTTTGCCCAATCCGATCTGCGGCGTGGTTTGCTTTGACCCGACGCAGGAAATGTCTTTAATTGACCGCTTTCGCATATGCCTACCCAATCGACCATCATCTACACAAAAACCGACGAAGCCCCTCTTCTGGCCACCTATTCCTTGCTCCCAATCATCGAGGCCTTCACGAAGCATGCGGGTATCGCGGTGGAGATGCGGGACATTTCGCTTGCGGGGCGCATTTTGGCTGTATTTGCAGACCGCTTGCCTGCGGAGCAAAAGACGGAGGATGCCCTCGCCGAGTTGGGGGCCCTCACGCTCAAGGCTGAGGCCAATATCATCAAGCTTCCAAACATCAGCGCATCGATCCCGCAGCTGAAGGCCGCCATTGCCGAGCTGCAAAAGCGTGGGTTCACGCTGCCGGACTATCCCGAAGTTCCCGCAAACGATGACGAGAAGGACATCAAGGCCCGCTACGACAAGGTCAAAGGCAGCGCGGTGAATCCAGTCCTCCGCGAAGGCAATTCCGACCGCCGCGCACCGAAAGCGGTGAAGGACTACGCCCGCAAGCACCCGCACAAGATGGGCGCATGGTCGACGGACTCGAAAACACGTGTGGCCACGATGGGAGCGAACGACTTTTTCTCGAATGAAAAATCCGTGACCCTTCCCGCAGCCACTACGGCGAAGATTGAGTTCCTGCCAAGCGGTGGAGCACCGGTCGTGCTCAAAGACGGCCTCAAGCTCCAGGCGGGCGAAGTCCTGGACGCCACCTTCATGAGCCGCGAGGCGCTTGAAGCCTTCCTCGCGACGCAGATCACCACAGCACAGGATTTGGGTGTTCTGTTATCCCTCCACCTCAAAGCGACCATGATGAAGGTATCGGACCCCATTTTGTTCGGTCATGCGGTGAAGGTTTTTCTCGGTGATTTTCTTAAAAAACATTCCGCAGCGCTGACAAAGATCGGTGTTGATTTCAACAACGGCCTCGGCGACCTCGCCGCCAAGATTCAAAAACTCCCCGCCGATGAAAAGGCCGCGATCGAAGCGGACCTCAAAGCCACCCTTGCCGCGCGCCCTGCTCTGGCCATGGTGAACTCGGACAAAGGCATTACCAACCTGCATGTGCCGAGCGATGTCATCGTCGACGCCTCCATGCCAGCCATGATCCGCGAGGGCGGCAAAATGTGGAACGCCGAGGGAAAAACGCAGGACACCCTCGCCGTCATTCCCGACAGTTGCTACGCCGCCGTGTATGAAACCGTGATCTCGTTCTGCCGCAAAAACGGCGCCCTCGATCCCAAGACCATGGGCTCCGTGCCGAATGTGGGTCTCATGGCCCAAGCCGCTGAAGAATACGGATCACACAACAAGACTTTTGAAATCGCAGCTGATGGCATTGTGCGCATCACGGATGCCGACGGCACAACGCTCATCGAACACAGCGTAGAAAGCGGAGACATCTGGCGGGCCTGCCAGACAAAGGATGCCGCCATCCGTGACTGGGTGAAACTCGCCGTGCGCCGCGCACGCGCCACCGGCTCCCCGGCCATTTTCTGGCTCGACGCCAAGCGCGCCCACGATGCCCAACTCATCGCCAAGGTGGAGAAATATCTCGCCGACCACGACACCGCCGGGCTCGACATCCGCATCCTCCCGCCCGCCGAGGCCTGCCAATTCAGCCTCGAGCGCATTGTCAAAGGCGAGGACACCATTTCCGTAACCGGCAATGTGCTTCGCGACTACCTCACTGACCTCTTCCCGATCCTGGAAGTCGGCACCAGCGCGAAGATGCTCTCCATCGTCCCGCTCATGAACGGCGGCGGACTCTTCGAAACAGGCGCCGGCGGATCGGCTCCCAAGCATGTGCAGCAATTCCTCGAAGAAAATTACCTCCGCTGGGACTCGCTCGGTGAATTTTTTGCCATCGCCGCCTCGTTTGAACATCTGGCCGACACGCAATCCCACGCCAGGGCCAAAGTGCTTGCCGACACCCTCGACGCCGCGACCGGCCAACTCCTCGAGCACGACAAATCCCCCGCCCGCAAGGTAGGCGGACTCGACAACCGAGGCAGCCACTTCTACATCGCCCTCTACTGGGCACAGGCACTCGCCGCACAGGACAAAGACGCCGAACTGAAAAAAATCTTCACTCCCGTCGCCGAAGCACTCACCGCCAACGAGGCGAAAATCGTCAGCGAACTCGCCGCCGTCCAAGGCAGCGCGATCGATGTCGGTGGCTACTACATGCCGGATGACGCCAAGGCCTCCGTGGCCATGCGCCCGAGTGCCACATTCAACGGCATCCTCGCCACGATCTAAGCCGGGCGTCGGCAGCGGGACTCCCCCGCGACTTCCTTGTTTTCATTCGGGAAATACCCACCTTTGACGCGGGGGAAGGCTTGGTATTTTCCGGCATGGGCAAAGAACTCACCGCAATTCTGGAGTCGGAGAAAATGGAGCATTTGCTGCCGAGCTTTTCGGAGCAGGGCATCACAGATGATATTTTGACGAAGTTGACGGACTCCGACTTGAAGGAACTCGGGATTCACAAACTGGGCGACCGCAAGCGACTACTCGCCGCTTTTGCCTACAATATCGACCTGCCTCTCGGCGGCACCGTGATGATCACCGTCAGCGCCGGGATTTTACCTGAAGACTCGGAGCTGGCGGGATTGCATGTCGAGGAGTTTGAAATCGGGAAGTATCCCGTGATGCAGGATGAGTGGGAATGGGTGCGCGTCTGGGGATTGGCTAACGGCTTTGAACTCGGAGAGGGCCAAGCCAAAGGCAGTTGGCATCCCATCACGCACATGAGCTGGTATGATGCGGTCAAATGGTGCAACGCGAAGAGCGAGCATGAGCTACTGCGCCCCGTCTACCACATGGAGGGAAAAGTTTATCGAAGCGGCGAGTTTGGCCCCGATGGATCACGGCTCATCACAAGACACGAAAGGGCGAATGGTTACCGCCTTCCCACAGAGGCGGAGTGGGAATGGGCGGCTCGCGGCGGTCCTCTGAGCAAAGGCTACAAATTTAGCGGCAGCAATACTCCAACGGATGTCGGGTGGTATGAAGAAAACTCGACAGGCTCGGTCCAGCCGGTTGGCAAAAAGGCGGCGAACGAGCTTGGTATCCACGACATGAGCGGAAATGTGTGGGAATGGTGCTGGGATCTCGACGAGAGCGGCTACGCGCACCGCATACGCGGGGGCAGTTGGAGAAACAAAGAAGGCGAAAGCACGGTGTGTTACCGCATAAGCCGAAGTCCCGAAACCCACTACGGCGTCATTGGTTTTCGCTTGGCCCGAAGCACCCAGTCGTAACGGGATGAAAAACCGGCTCAAGGCGATCCTCGAGGAAACAAAGCTCGAGCACCTCATGCCTCTTTTTGCAGATCAAGCCGTCAAGGACGATATCATCAATTATCTGGACGACAGCGATCTGGAGAAATTGGGAATCAACAAACTGGGTGACAGGAAAAGATTGCTACTGGCATTTGCGCGGCCATCCGAGTTCACAGTGGACGGCACAGTTCTGCTGGAGGTGCCGGGAGGAAATTTGCCGGGCGATTCGGCATTTGCCGGCGCACGGGTGCCTTCCTTTGAAATCGGTAAATATCCTGTGCTCGTCGAGGAATGGGAGTGGGTGAGAGCTTGGGGATTGGCACACGGCTATGAGATAGATGCTGCTACTTCCACGCCAAACAGGACTTCGGTGGCGCAGGTCAGCTGGAGCGACGGGCTCAAGTGGTGCAATGCCAAGAGCGAACACGAAGGCTTTCAGCAGGTGTATTCAGCAAAAGGCGAGACCCTCCGGCATAGGGTGCACGGCTCGGTGGAACCTTTCGAAATTAGCATGAATGCCAAGGCCAACGGCTACAGATTGCCAAGTCACATTGAATGGGAATGGACGGCACGCGGCGGACCATTGTCACAAAACAACCCCTCAACGAATACCGGCAGCGCGCCGAACGCGGCAGGAGTCAGGGTGGAAAGCCAAGCACCGGAGGATCACCGCTTGTGCCAGTCGGGAGCGGAGCTTGGGGTCCACCTCATGAGCGATACCGATTGGGAATGGTGCTGGAACGCCGAAGGAAGCGGAACACCACACCGAATCCGCGGAGGCTGCAGAAAACACATCAATGGCAGTTCCCCATACCCATACTTCTGCTTCACATGCACCCCGGAAAACCCACACGGCCTGATTTGGTTCCGGCTAGCCCGGAATGTTTGAGGGGCGGGGGGTGGTTTGACAAAATCATGGATAGCAAAAGCATTTTTTAGATGGAGTGGCGCCCTGCCGCGCGATCCGTAACCAGGGAGGGTTCATCGTCCTCGCATGACCTACTTTTCAGCCGTGAAGCGGCGTTTCTCTTTTCCCTCCACCAAATTTTTTCTTTCTGTCTGAGAGGCCGATTTTATCCGCTAACCTAACTTCCCTTCTTCCCGAGCGGAGAGGCCCATAAATACAAGCGGAGCGATTTTTTTCGGGCTACGGCTGTATGGGCTCGGCGGTTTCGGCCCAGGCGGGCGGGGCGGCGAAGAGGTGTAGGAGTTTGAGTTTGGCGAGTTGGGCGTTGAGGTCGGCGGGGACTTTGGCGATTTGTTTGAGGATTTGGAGACCTTCGTTTTTGAGGTGGATGGCGCCGAGGCGGATGGTTTGGAGTTGGCGCAGGATGCGGGTGACTTCGCCGGTTTCGCCACACAGGCGCCACTGGCGGGCGAGGCGGGCGCTGATCCAGTAGGCCAGGAAGCAGATGCGCACATGGTTGATGA
>JBILBH010000011.1:0-52554 GCA_044353785.1 Terrimicrobiaceae bacterium | reverse complement strand
TTTCCGCGAAGGAGATTGGCGGCCTTGACGGCGACGCGGCCGAGAGGCTGACCGGCGGCATCGATGACCCACCAGTTGCGCTTCACCTCTTCGGATTTGGCTGAGAATGTTTTCATCGTGATTGATTGAGAGCCGAGCAATGTGAACGGCGCGCCGCCATGTGTCAAACCCTGACACAAAGTTTTTTATGCCTTGGCCGGCCCCTCGACTGCTCAGCTGCGTCCTTTGAGGAAGAATGTTTTCACCTAGCCGAGGCCCTTGCACTCTACGAGGCGTGTTCTTCGAGGACGAAGTGCGACTCCAGTTCGGTCGGGCTTGGTGCGGAAATAGGGATTTTTCCGGGCATGCCTGAGGATTCCATGCGGCTTGCGACACTCACGGTATACCCCCCCCTAGAGGTCATAGGTGAATTTGATTTTGCCGATGACGCCGACGACGACCGGGCCGGAGTGGATGTCGATGCGCATGGCCAGCACGGTGCCGTATTTCTCGTTGATGAGATCGAGGGCTTCGATCATTTCCGTGGCGGCATCGGCGACCGCGCGGGCACTGTCATCGCGGTGGTTCGGTAGTTCTCCAGCCAGCATGTAGCAGTCGCCAATGGTATTAATTTTTCGCCGCCGCCAGCTCCTGATGGGCTTTTTCAAGGATGACGCGCATGAGACGGCTATCGCCGCGACCAGGATTTCAGAATTTTTGAGCGAAGTGGAAAACTCGTCGGGCTTGATGGATTAAATCAAAGACGAGTGGTCGGGGGATTGGCTGGTCAATGGGTGTTATGGAGGGCGATTTCAGGCGTTGTTTTCCAACGCCGGAATCAGCCCATCCACAGCGATCACTTTTTCGATGTCGAGCAGGCTTTTTACATGTCCTTTCAGAGTCGCCATGCCGAGGAGGTATTCCACATTGATCGCGCCGCCGAAATCCGGGGCGGGTTCGATGTCTTCCTGAGTGAGGTTCAGCACTTCTTCAACCGCATCGACAATCAGGCCGATGTTTTTCATATCCATGCCGACGGGTGTGATCTGGACGACAACAATGCAGTTGCTGTCCGTGAGTTCCGCTGCCGGGAGTCCGAGTTTGGTTCGAAGATCGATGACGGGAATCACCTTGCCGCGAAGGTTTATAACACCCTTCACATAGTGAGGCATCTGCGGGACCGTGGTAATGTGGAGCATGGTGATGATCTCGCGGACTTTCAGGACGGGGACGCCGTAGGACTCCGTCGCCAAGGAAAAGGTGAGATACTTTCCGGTGAGTGCTGCCCCGTGGTGGGTCGAATCTGGTGCGGATGCCATGGGCTTCAGTCTATTTGTAAGGCTCCGAATTTCGAGAGAAATCTCCCGGCTCCAGTTGGGTGCGGAAAATGGAATTGACCGATTGGCCCGTTGTGGTTGATTGCGGAGCCGGTTGGTTGGAATGCGACTCTTCCCGCCGAATACTCCATGGCGCTACAGACTCTCACCGATGACGACTACGAGCACATCTCGCGGATCATCTATCAACACAGTCGCATTCATCTTGGTGACGGGAAGCGTGAGCTCGTTTCATCTCGATTGGGAAAAAGGCTTCGCGCAACGGGTTGCGAAACATATACGGAATACTGCGCGCTGCTTGGTCGCCTCGAAGGCGAGGGGGAAATCAACCAACTGGTGGATGCAATTTCCACGAACCACACCTTCTTTTTCCGTGAGAACAAGCATTTCTCGTTCCTCGAGGACACCGTGCTGCGGGAGTTTCACCACAATCCAGCGTATCGGGGAGACGGGTGTTTCCGCTGCTGGAGTGCGGCGGCCTCCACCGGCGAGGAGCCTTACTCCATTGCCATCACGCTCGCACGCCACGAGGATGTGAGGCTAGGCTTTCGCTGGGAGCTGGATTGCTCGGACATCAGTAGCTCAGCACTGGACGCGGCGCGTCAGGGTATCTACTCGAACGAGAGGATCAGCGACCTGCCGGTCGAGGTGCGGCGGCGGTTTTTCCAGAAGGGCATCGGGAAGCAGGAGGGGCGTTCGCGTGTGAAGCTCTTTCTGAGGGACCGGATGGCTTGGCATCTCATGAATCTGTTTCACGAGCCATATCCGTTTGAAAAAAAATTCCACCTTATCTTCTGTCGCAATGTTATGATTTACTTTGACCGTCCCTCGCAGGAGTGGCTTGTGCAAAAAATGTCCCGCCTGCTCGTGCCGGGGGGCTATCTGAAAGTCGGCCACTCTGAGAGCTTGTCCACCCTCAAACATGATCTGCAGGCGATTCAGCCCGCCATATACCGTAAGCCTTTGAATTAAGAAATATGCTTAATCGCAAGATAAAGGTTCTCGTCGTGGACGACTCGATGGTTGTCCGGAAAATCGTCACCGACGCGCTGCGGACCGATCCAGAGATCGATGTCGTCGGAACCGCGACGGACCCCTACATGGCGAGGGACAAGATCCTCGAATTGAAGCCGGATGTGATCACTTTGGATATTGAGATGCCAAAAATGGACGGGCTGACATTTTTAAGGCTCATCATGAAGCAGCATCCGATGCCTGTCATTATCATGAGTTCCCTCACCCAGGCAGGATCGCGCATTGCCCTGGATGCTTTAGAGGCTGGGGCGGTGGATGTTTTGCTGAAGCCGGGAAGCACGGTGTTTTTGAGTGATATGGCCCCTGATCTGATCATGAAGATCAAGGCTGCCGCGAGTGCCCGGGGAGGTTCCTCGCCGGGCGCGCTTACCAGAGCGGGCGCTCCGGGAAGAATGAGCGGCGGGGTGACGCGCTATCACTCCAAGCAGTTGATTTTGTTGGGAGCCTCAACTGGTGGCACGGAGGCGCTGCGGGAGGTTTTCTCGCAGTTGCCGGGTGATTTGCCTGGCATCTGCGTCGTGCAACACATTCCGGGAAGTTTCAGCGGGGCTTTTGCGGAGCGTTTAAATTCGGTCTCCGCCGTCGAGGTGCGCGAGGCACGAGACGGTGATGTTCTGAGGCGCGGCCTGGCGCTCGTCGCTCCCGGGGATTTCCATATGCTGCTGCACAAGCGTGGAGAGGAGGGATACATGGTTCAGGTCAAGCAGGGTCCGAAGGTCATGCATCACCGGCCTTCGATCGATCTGCTTTTCGAATCTGCCGCCCCCATTGCGGGGTCTCGGGTGGTGGCGGGTATTTTTACCGGCATGGGCAGCGACGGGGCGAACGGACTCCTGGCTTTGCGCAAGGCGGGTGCCCGCACTTTTGCACAGGATGAAAAGACGAGCGTTGTCTACGGAATGCCGAGGGTCGCCGCCGAGGTGGGGGCCGCTGAAAAGGTGGTGCCACTCCCCGCTATACCAGCTTACATCGTCAAAGCCGCCGCCATCGTGGCGGGATCGGCCTTAGTGGCCTGATCGGTCTCGCCTGTGTGCCGTGATTCGAGGGTGGGTGTGGCATTCACCAGCGCGCGCGGGTCGAGGATGAGGCCGACCTTGCCATCGCCGAGGATCGCTGCTCCAGCGAGGGCCTTGTTCTGCTTGAAACGCTCGTCCAGGCTCTTGATCACGACCTCCTGCTTGCCGATGAGTTCGTCCACAAGAATGCATCTCTGTTGGTTGGCCGACTCGACGACGATGACCAGCGCCTCGCACGGATTGGTCGTGCGGGGGGAGATTTTGAAATACTCGTAGAGGCGAAGCATGGGGCGCAGTTTCCCCCTCACCTTTACGACCTCGCCCTTGCCGTAAATCGTCGAAATCATTTCCGGCGTGGGGCGGAAGGATTCGCAGACTGAGAGGGTGGGGAAGATGTAGCGCTGGTCGCCAACGCGGGCGATGAGTCCGTCGATGATGGCGAGTGTGAGCGGCAAGAAAATCCGGAAGGTGGTGCCTGAGCCCAGTGTCGAGTCGATTTCGATCTTCCCGCGCAGCTTGGCGATATTCTGCTTCACGACATCCATTCCCACGCCCCGGCCCGAGATGTCTGTGATTTTTTCGGCGGTGGAAAAGCCCGGGGCAAAGATCAGTTCGTGTATCTGACGATCGTCGAGTTCCGCCCCGGGGCTGACGATGCCGCGCTCGATGGCTTTGGCGAGAATGCGCGACTTGTTGAGGCCGGCACCGTCGTCCGCGATTTCGATAACCATGCTGCCGCCTTGGTGGAATGCGGAGAGGCGGATTGTGCCTTTGGCGATCTTCCCGGCGGCGAGGCGGGCGGCTGGGGCTTCGATGCCGTGATCCACGGAATTGCGGATCATGTGCATGAGCGGATCGGCGAGTTCCTCGACCATGGTCCGGTCCATTTCGGTGTCCTCGCCACGGATGACGAGTTCGACATCCTTGCCGATGTTCGCCGTGAGGTCACGGACGAGGCGGTTCATCTTTTGGAATGTGCCCTTGATGGCGACCATGCGGAGCGACATCGCGATCTTTTGAAGAGCGAGAGCAGTCTGGCTGAGTTGCAGGAGGTTTCGAGCCAGTTGCTGGCTGCGCAGGCCGACGAGATCCGGGTGCTGGGAGACTTGCGACTGGGCGATCACCAATTCCCCGACGAGTTCGACTAGGCTGTCGAACTTGCGGGTGTCCACCTTCATCATTTGGGACACACTCTTGGAGGAGGTCGCGGCCGGGACTTTTCTTGCGACCTCTGCAGGTGTCGCGTCCGGTGCGCTGGCATCTGCGTTTCCGGTCGGTTTCGCAGCCACAGGGGCATTCGGGTTTGCAATGACCTCCTTAACGCGTTCTGTCAGATCGTTCACCGGCACATGAATCGGCTCGACAGGCTTTTTCAGATCGAGCTGAAGCTGCAGCTCGTCAGTGAAAGCTTTGAGAACATCCTTTCCTTCCAGAATGATGTCGATGATTGGCGGCGTCAGTTCCAGTCGGCCGCTGCGGGCAAGGTCGAGCAGGTTCTCGAGTTCGTGCGAGAGGCGGTTCACCGGTTGCAGGCGCAGGAAGCCCGAGGCTCCCTTAAAGGTGTGGAAGGCGCGGAAGATCGAACTCAGCGTCGTGGCGTCCTGGGTATTGTCCTCCAGAACGAGAATCCCCTGCTCGATGTTCTCGAGGTGTTCCCGGGCTTCGTTGGCAAACTCGTGAAGGATTTCGCCGTCTCCTTCCAGATTGATGGAAGTGAATTGATCGAGTTCCGCCAATGCCTGGGAGATTGCCGCAGATTGTTGAGGGGGGGGCTCGGGCGCCACCTTCGGGATCTCGCCATATGCGGCAACGATTGATGGCTCGACGAACAGCGCCGAAGAATTTTCGCGAAGCTGGCCGAGTTGGGTGGCCAGATTGTTCAGCAGCTCAAGCTGGGCTTCCGAGTAGGGCTCGCCGGAAAAAAGCATTTCTTCGATCGCGGTGGTCGAGAAGGTGGCGCACTTGTGAAATTCCTCCAGGGCGGTGAGGTCCTTGGATTTATCGGCCAGACTGGAAAGCAGGTCGCGGAGCGGGAACTGGCTGCGGTCGGTGCCTGGCTCGGAGAGGATGATTTCCTTTGTGGCCTGTTCGATCCATAAATCGATCTTGGAGAGGTCGTCGCCTTGCATCTCTCAGTTGGAAGAGGTCCCCAATACTCTCACGGCTGCTATGGTCGTCGAGCAGGAGAATTTGACAGAAGAAGGATCGTTTTCCATTAATTCGTTTATGATCAGGATTCTAAGGCAGGAGCAAATCTCGATGTCACGCAGGAAACCGAGGAGTCCGCTTTAAATTTCGTCAACGAAATCGCTGTCGTCCGCACTGTTCTTCGGCGGCGAGAGTGGCAGGCGGTTGCTCGATCCTAGCGAGGCTTGCCGTTTTTTCTTAACAGCTGGGGATGCCTCAAAGAAGAACGCGTCGGTTGATGGCTGCTTGGGTTTTACAGCGGTTTCCATCTTGCCCGTGACCATTGCGCGCAGTTCGGAGACCATTTCGTGGAGCAATTCGGCCTGTGAACCAAGCTCTTCGGAGGCGCTGGCGCTCTCTTCCGCTGCTGCGGCATTGCTTTGCGTGACCGTGTCAAGCTGGTTCACCGAGGTGTTGATGAGGCTCACGCCTTGGCTTTGCTCCTGCGAGGCGAGGGAAATCTGGGCAACGATCTCGTCCACTTCGCGGGCTTTAGCCACGATGCCGGTGAGGCCTTCGGAAACCTGGCGGCTGATTTCGCTGCCGGCGCGGCTTTTCACAATCGATTCCTCAATGATTTCGGCTGTCTCCTTGGCGGCATCCGCACTGCGGCGCGCCAGATTTCGGACCTCGTCTGCAACGACCGCAAATCCGAGGCCTGCCTCGCCCGCACGGGCCGCTTCGACGGCTGCGTTGAGCGCAAGGATATTTGTTTGGAACGCGATCTCATCGATCGTGCGGATAATCTTGGCGATCTTATCGCCGGATTTGTGGATCTCCGACATGGCGGTGATCATGTTTTCCATTTCAGCCAGGCCGCTTTCCGCTGCGACGCGGGCCGCGTGCGAGGATTCCTTGGCTTGGTGTGCATTCTCTGCATTCCGCTTTGTCACTGTTGCGATTTCCTCAAGCGACGAGCTTGTTTCTTCAAGGGATGAAGCCTGCTCACTGGCCCCTTCGGCCAGACGCTGGCTTGCTGATGAGACTTGCCCTGAGGCCGCTGCAAGCTGCTGGGATCCGCTTTCCAGGTGATTTGTTGTTTGGTTGAGGCGCTTGTTAATGCGGGAAACGAAACCAAAGGCACCGATCAACACAAGGAGTCCCGCCGGGATCGTCCACTCTGTGACTTCGAGCATCATCTTTTCGGTCGGGCCGTAGACATTTTCCAGAGGAACGGTGAGAATATAAGCACCTTGGCGGTCTCCTGCTTTCCAGCCCTCCATTTGGAAGCCGAGAACATCTTTGCCATTGCCGGTGCGGCTGTTTGCGGGGTTGCCATGGCAGGCCATGCAGCTTTCCGACATGATGACCGGGCGTGCATAGGCAAAAACGCCGGCTTGCTTGTCTTCGATGAAAATCTCGGGTTTGCCCTCCTTGTTCACGGCATCCAGAAGTCTGCGTTCGAGTTCTGTTCGTGGCAGGTTTTCCTTGTTGCGAGGATTGTCGCGCACGATGCGGAACTGGGTCTCAGTTCCCTCGATAGTTTTTCTGATGGCTTCCCATGCAGCTACAACGGGGACAGTCTTATAAAAAGTGGTGTCGCGGTAGTTTTCCTTGCCCTTTGCTTCGAGTTCGCGTGCCAGTTCGGGATAATTAAAAGCGCCGGATTGGGCGAGGTTGCCGATCGAGTCGGTCGTGCTCTCTGCTTGGATCAGGAGGTTTCTGAGTTCCTTTTCGGTATCAGCTTTGGAGAAACTCAAATACCGATAATGAATTACAATAAGGGCTGAGCCAAGAGTCAGAAGGATTGCAAGAACAATAATCGAGAGGATGCGGCCTCCAAGAGATGCGAAAAAACTTTTTAGCATGTTGAGATTAAGAGGGAAATATCCGGAAATGGAAAGAGATACTTTCAGTCGGCAAGCAGCGCATCAGTTTGGTCTGATTGCGGCCAGAACGCCTTTGGTATTCTTGGAGACGGCTCCAATATTCCAGAGGAGAAATCCGCCTTGTGGGCGGGGGGCGATGTTTTTTTCGAGACTAAGCTGGCGCTTGATTTCGTCGGCTCGCCAGCCGTGGGATGTGAGGCGATCGACGGCGATGCCGGGGACGATGGGAACTCCTCTTGGATTGACGGCTGGGCTTCTCCACCAGCGGAGTAGCGAGGAGAAACTTTGAGGGCCGCCCTCGGGCCAATAAAGTTGCGGGGCAAGATAGTCCACCCAGCCATTTTTCATCCAAGCAACGGGGTCGGCAAAAAGCTGGTTGTATTGATCAACGCCGGCTTTGACATCGGCCGGGGCGCCTTTGGTGTAAATACCGAAGGGGCTGACGCCGAACTTGAGTCCGGGGCGCGTGGAGTGAACGGTTTGGCTGAGTTCGCGGATGAGGGTGTTGACATTTTCGCGGCGCCAATCGGCCTTGGCGAGTCGGCCTCCGGCAGCGCGGTATAAGGCGTAGGTTTTGTCATCGGGGAAGTTGGGCAGGCCGCCTTTTTCCGTCGGGTAGGGATAGAAATAATCATCGAGGTGGACGCCGGCGATGTCGTAGCGGCTCACGAGATCACGCACGACGGCGCTGATGTGGCGTCGGACTTCAGGTGCGCCGGGGTCCATGTAGAGCACGGTGCCGATGCGGTAGGCGTAATTGGGAAAACGGCGGCTGATGTGGCTTGCGGCGCGAGGGTGCGAGACATTGGCGGCAGCGCGGTAGGGGTTGATCCATGCGTGGACTTCCAAGCCGCGCTTGCGGGCTTCGCCGATGAAAAAAGCCAGCGGGTCGTAGCCGGGCGACTGTCCCTGCTTGCCGGTTAGAAATCTACTCCACGGCTCGAGCGCCGAGGCGTAGAGCGCGTCGCTCTCAGGGCGCACCTGCAGGAGGATGGCATTCAGGCCGGCACCTTTGGCCGCATCGAGCAGGCGCACGGCTTGGGATTTTTGCTCCTCCACGCTCAGACCTTGTTTCGAGGGGAAATTGATGTTGTGAACAGAGGAAATCCAAGCGCCCTGCATTTCGGCGCGGGAAATTGAGAGTGTGGCCAGAAGAAGGACGGCGAGTGGAGCAAGGAGGCGTTTCATTTCAATAGAGGAAAGATTCTTTTGGAGCATCGGTTTCCGTGGTGGATTCGGCAACGATAACCGGCATGTTTCGGCCGCCTTCAACGGGGAAAGTGGCTGTCCCGCGCACTTTCACCCAAGTCATTTTCGGCAGGTCTATGGCGGGGTTGGTTTGGACGCTGATCGCGACTGGGCGCGCGTCGGCGGCGCAGCACATGACAAAAAGGCGTGTCAGATTGAATCGGTCGCCGTGGGGATTCCCCGTGAGTGCGGGCAGGAACTGGCCGGTGACTTCGACGTGCTTGTTTTCAAAATCCTCGCGCATCGTTGGCTCACCTGCCGCGTAGAGCAGATCGACGGCCTCCGCCACAATGTAACCATCGGCATTTTTTTTGAGGTAGAGCGAGGGGTCCATCATGGTTCCCTCTTTCACGGAGCCGTCGGCATTCGGCAGTGCGGGGTCCAGTGGAGGGGAAAAACCTGGCAGGTCGGCGATGTTGTCCACCATGCCGCGATTCAGCACGGCAGTCGCTCCGAAGTTGCTCGGTGAGAGCTTTGTCGTGGCGAGGAGAGGGATCGTTAGCAAGAGGAGAGGAAAAAATCCAATCTTGGAAAGACCGTGTTTTCCCGACTCGCTGGGAATGGTCAGCAGCAGGGCCAAAGAAAGCAGTAGCAGCAAGCCTCCCGAGATAGCGGTGTAGATGTGAAAGGCCGGGTGCAAGTAGGAGGCGATGCGATCCGAGAGGTAAAAGTAGCTCAGCACGATGCCCCAAACCATGAGGACGCCGGATGCTGCAAACCGTGAAAGGATGCCGGTCATACAAGGACAACTCCCAGCCTCAGGCAGAGCAGGCCGGTGATGACAAAAAGCCCCACCGCCAGAGCGGCAACAAATCGGCGCGTAAAGACGGCGCTGTAAATGAACGCCAGCTTGAGATCCATCATGGGACCGAACACCAGAAAAGCGAGTTTCGCAACCGCCGGGAAGGCGACGAAGGTGGCTGCGATAAAGGCATCCGACGAACTGCACAGCGATAGGATCCCCGCGAGCGTCATCATGGAGGGAACGGCCAAGCGGTCATCGAGCGACAGCGGCAGGAAAAGCTCCTGATTCACTGCTGTGCTGAAAACGGAGGCCACGCCGACTCCAAGGATGAAATAGACCATCACATCCAGAAAATCCCGCACTCCGGCCTCCATCGCAGCGATGAGTCTGCGAAAGAACGGCAGGGCTGAAGGGCCGCCTTCCCCAGCAGGGCCGGAGAGGGTGACAGACTCCAGAACGGTTTTTTTCAAAACCGCTCCGATCGGGAGGTTTAGCACAGCGAGGCCAGCGAGCACGGCGACAAAGAACCCGAGCCCGAGCCGCAGGGCGGTGAACTCCGCCGCGCCCTGTCCACGGAATGCGGCGTAGGTGCTCAAGGCGGTGATCGGATTCACGATGGGGGCTGCCAGCATGTAGGCCACGGCGCTTGAGACAGGCAGGCCCTTGGCGATGAGACGGCGGATGACTGGCACGATGCCACACTCGCACATGGGAAAAACAACGCCGAGCACCCCGCCGAGGCAAACGGCGGCGAATGCGTTCCGGGGGAGGAGGCGAGTCATCAGGCGTGCGGGAAGGAATTGCTCGATGAGGCCAGAGAGCAGAGTGCCGAGAAGTATGAATGGCACGCCCTCGAGAAGCACGCTGATGAAGGCGTAGGAAAAATCCTGCACGCTGAAGGAAAACCATGGCGCATTCATGGGGCCTTCGCTTTTTCGCGGCGTTTGCGTGAGAGGTAGAACCATCCGCCCGGGAGGCCCCAAAGCAGGTAAACGACCATGCCGGTTATGGAGACCAGCATGCCCGTGCCCTTTGCCACGCCGCAGAGTTCATGCAGGAGTTCATCGAGAAGCGCCTCGCGCACACCAATGCCATTGAGGCTGATCGGAAGCGAGGAGACAGCCGTCACAAGCGGCATGAGCGACATCATGTCCAAAAAATCCACCTTTGGCGTGAATGCTCGCGCCACGAAATAGAACGCGGCAAAAAATGTGACCAGCATTGGGATGGTGTAGAACGCGCCCAGCAAGGCCTCGCGCCGGTTTTCGATGCAGAGTTGCCAGAGCGTGGAGAGCTTCACGATGGAGTCGCGGAATGGCATGCCATGCGGGAGGCGTTCGACCAAGTGGCGCTTCGTGAGCAAGAAGGACGACGCCAAGCCAAGGGCCATGGTGAAAAGCACGATGGCGAAAAATTTCATGGTGTTCCCGACAGTGAGGCTCTGCGCGAACCACTCGGAGCGCCCCCAAGCGAAGGCGAGGCCCATGGCGACAAGCACAAGGATGGCGAGAAGGCGGTCCACCGCGACGCTGAGAAATCCTGCCGTGCGGTGCTCGGGGTGTTCCCTCATGAGATACAGCACCCGTACCACATCCCCGCCTGTGGTGCCGGGGAGGAACTGATTAAAAAACGCCCCGATGAAGAAAAGGCGCGTGGTCTCTGCAAGAGGGACCTGGAGGTGCAGCATTTTCAGGAAAAGTTGCCAACGGATGATGCCAAAAAACTCGCAGGCTCCGGCGGAGAGCATCGCGGCAAGCAACCACCATACATCGGCCCGTGCGATGGCATCTGCCATGTCTGCGCGGCGCGCAGGATCGTGGAGAAGCCACCAGAGCAGGCCTATGGTGACGACAATCTGGAGGATTTTAACCAGCCACTCTCCAAGCTGGGATTTCTTACCCCGGCCGTCGGGTTCGTTTGTTTCGTTTGGATCCAACCTGTTATTTGGAGCCATGTCAGGAATTACTCTGCGCCGGCGACCTCGCTCATTGGCGCTTTGCGACGCCTAGAGGTTTTCGCTGGTTCTGTTTTCACAGCTGTCTCACTGCGGGTGCGCGCGGGTGCCTGCTCTGCGGTATTCAGCAAATCAAAGCCGGGAAAGATCGGGTGCGAGTCCAAATTGCTTTCAGGGGCGTGGCCGTTGGCTTTTTCAGCGACTGGCACTTCTTCCGTGGACGGCGTATTTTTTTTACGAGTCACGGGTTTATTTGCCGTTGCCGTGCGCTTTTTCGGAGGAGGAGTTTTTTGGTGAGCGATTCGACGGGCGTTCAGAAGCTCGGGGATTTCGAGAGTCTCATCTTCGAGACCCTCGAATTGTTTTTCAATCGGGGTTTTGCCGCTGAGATGGTCTGCTGTGGCTTGAAGCAGGCGGGTGACATTTGTTTCCCAAGTCGCATGGGCCTCGTAGCCCTCCCAGTAGGGCTCGGGAAGTTTGCCGTGTAAGAGCGTGGCCATGCCATCCGCCACGGCATCGCTGGAATCCGGCTCCACATAGACTCCGAGTCCGAAATGTATCACCAGATCCTGCATGGGGCTTGATCCGCTGGAAGCAAGAACCCGGCGGCGGGCGTTCACGGCCGTGGTGAGTGTGGCTGTCTGGGAGTGGAAGGATCCCGCGTAGGTCAGGAGGATGTAGTCCGCTGCCTGGAAATAGCTGAGGCGTTTTTCATCTCCCACGAATTCATCGGAAATATAAACACGCTTTGAGAGTCCCAGGTCGTCTGCGAGCATCTGGTAGTATTTCAGAGGCTTGTCCTTGTGTGATGAAACGCTGCCTATGATCACAAGATGGACGTCCGGATTGTCAATCAGGGCTCGAATGGCCAGATCGATATTCTTGTGGTTTCGAATCGTGCCGAATGCGAGGAAGACTTTTTTATCGCGAGGAACTTTCCATCCTGCGCGGATGGTCTTGGGGCTTTGATAAACGGCCTTTGTGGTCTCAGGACCAAGCGGAACCTCGATCGGAGAAATATGGCGGGGTAGTTGGGTTGTGCCGGAAAGGCGTTTGTGGGCTACGGCAATTTTGAACGGGCTGAAAGAAAGTCGCGCGCAGAGTGTGGTCCACCATTTTGGCCCCAGCGCATGGTCGCGAGCTGAAAAGTGAAGGTTTGTCGCGTAAACTATACGAAAGAAATGAGAAAGAATGATATGTGGCCAAATCCATAGTGCAGCCTGGGTGTCCGTGTGGCTGCCCGTGAGCACAATCATCGGCCTCTTGGAGTAAATTTGCCATGCGAAGAGCCACTGGTTGTAAATTGTTTGCTTCGCTTTAGCCGCTTTTCTCGAAACGAAGCCGCCTTCTTGAGTTGCCCCCTCGGCCATGCAGGGAATCGTGGGATAGTCGGCTGCACGTGTGCGCAGGTAATTTTGGCTGCAAAGCACTAGGACTTTAATTCCAAGTTCATGCAAAGCAATGGCCTGACGGTGAACTTGGTCTGCGATCGCTCCGTGGGATCCTGGGCAGTGGATTAGAACGTCAACGGAATTTCTGTCGTTGGCTGGCATCGTCTCGGGAATTTTTCTAAAAATGGCTCTCTCTAAATGTTGGGTTGCCTTTTTTCAAGCCTGCTGGGCCGTTGACGTGCAAGCGGGAATTTAAAAATGGGTCTGACCACACACGGTGGCAAGTCCTTTCTTTTGTCCTGAACGCAGGGCAGCGTCTGTATTAAAGTCCGGGGCTGGAGTGCATGATGCCGCCATCTGCAAAGATGGTGGTCGCGGTGAGGTAGCTGGCGCCATCTCCGGCCAGGAACGCAACGACGCTTGCGATCTCCTCTGGCTTGGCCATGCGGCCGAGCGGGATGGCATCGTCGAGTTTTTCCAGCAGGGAGGGGTCCTTCATCGTGGAGGTGTTGATCGGCGTCGCCACGGCTCCAGGGCCGACGGCTGTGACAAGGATGTTGTGCGGAGCGAGTTCCAAGCCGGCCGTGCGGGTCAGCATGCGCATGCCACCTTTCGACAGGCAGTAGGCGGTATTTCCCGGCATCGGCCAGTCTTCATGGACGGAGGTGATATTGATAATGCGTCCGCCGCCGCCTTGGGCGATCATTTGCTTGGCGGCGATCTGTGTGCCGAAGAATGCGCTCTTCAGATTGATGTCGAGCACTCGCTGGTATTGTTCCTCCGTCGTATCAAGCACTGAGGTGCGTGTCTCCACGCCGGCATTGTTCACGATGATGTCGAGGCGTCCGAAATTTGAAATGGCGGCATCAACGAGTTTTTGAAGATCGGCTGTCTTGCTGACATCGGCCTGCACATGAATGGCCTTGTCCCCGAGCGCGAGCACCTGTTGCTCGAGCGTCACTGCGGTTTCGGGATGCACGACATAATCGATGACGATGTTGGCGCCTTGTTTGGCCAATTCCAAAACGATGGAGAGCCCTATTCCGCTGTTGCCCCCGGTGACGATGGCTGTTTTTCCTTTGAGTGTCATAGGTCAAAGGATGCTCTTCGTCTCGAGGCTTGCGGGCAATCAAAAAGTGGTCATATTACTTCCCGCTTGAAACACACGGGGGCATAGCTCAACGGTTAGAGCAGGCGGCTCATAACCGCTTGGTTGTCGGTTCGAATCCGGCTGCCCCCATTTTTCCAAATACAAAAAAACCGGCCTCGTTACAGGAGTCGAAACTCCGACGCGGCCGGTGCGTTTTTGAGTCTGCAGCGATCAGGCGATCGTTACATCTTTGCAGAGGTAAACATCCTGAATGGTGTGGAGGAGCTTGGCCCCCTCGTTCATCGGGCGCTGGAAGGCTTTGCGGCCGGAGATGAGGCCTGTGCCGCCGGCGCGCTTGTTCACGACCGCAGTGTAGATGGCTTCGTTGAAGTCGTTTTTGCCGCTTGCTCCGCCGCTGTTGATGAGGCCCGCGCGGCCCATGTAGCAGTTCGCCACTTGGTAGCGGCAGAGGTCGATCGGGTTCTCGCTGGTGAGTTCCGTGTAGATGCGCTCATCGAGTTTGCCGTAGCTGGATCCACCGGTGCTGAGGGCCTTGAATCCACCATTGTTCTCGGGGAGCTTCTGTTTGATGATATCGGCTTGGATCGTGCAGCCGAGGTGGTTTGCCTGGCCGGTCAGGTCTGCCGAGACGTGGTAGTCTTTGTCGCCTTTGATGTTGAAGGCCGGGTTGCGGAGATAGCACCAGAGAACTGTGGCCATGCCGAGTTCATGGGCGAGGGCGAAGGCCTCCGCGACCTCGACGATTACGCGGTGGGCGTCGTCCGAGCCGAAATAAATCGTGGCCCCGACGGCCGCCGCTCCCATGTCGGACGCTGTCTTCACCTTGCCGAAAAGAATCTCCTTGAAGGCGTTCGGATAAGTGAGGAGTTCGTTGTGGTTGATTTTGACTAAAAACGGAATCTTGTGTGCGTATTTGCGGGAGACGGCGCCAAGCACGCCAAATGTCGAACACACCGCATTGCAACCGCCTTCGATGGCCAATTTCACGATATTTTCTGGATCAAAATAAGCGGGGTTTTTTGCAAAGCTCGCTCCAGCGGAGTGCTCGATGCCTTGGTCCACAGGGAGAATCGAAACATAGCCCGTGCCTGCGAGGCGGCCGGAATTGTAGATGCGTTGAAGATTGTTAATGACACGCTGATTGCGATCGGATGGTGAGAAAATGCGGTCGATAAAGTCTGGTCCCGGCAGGTGAAGCAACTCTTTGGATACGGTCTTGGAGGTATGCTTGAGGAGGTAATCGGCCTTGTCGCCGAGTGCAGATACGATGGTGTCGATCATGGTTTTCGTGATTGAGTCGTTACGGTTAGAGGAGGGGGCATTTTTTGTCCAGCGCGGGTAACTTGTTTTTTTCTCCTGAGCAGTGGGGTTTTCCATTGACCCTGCGACTGTATTTTGGGATACGCACTCGCCTGCTGATCGTTCATTTCCCGACTTCGCGCAGATTTGCTCTGCGTTGTGAGGGGGGTGTATGGTGGCGCGGCCGGGTTGTTCAGTGCTCCTGAGCGCTTCATCCGGTCTTGTTTCGAAGATATGCTGAAATGATTTCCTGGATTTGTTTTGAATGGGAGCTTGCCTCTCTGGAGTTGTCTGTGCCGTCCGTTCCTCCCCTCGTTCTGCGACCTGCGGAGAAGGGGGAGGAGGAGACGGCCCTCAAGGTTTTGCTCACGGCTTTCGCAATGGATACGGCATGGGGGGATATCAACCGCAGGCTCGAAGAGGGGATGGGGCGCTTTGTCGAGGAGGTCTTTGACAGGCCGGACCCCTCTTGCATCGTGGCTCTGCATGGCCAGCGTGTCATCGGTGCCTCGCTACTGGATGCCAATCCTGACGCTGGAAATCACCTGCTCAGTGGTCCGATGATTCTTCACGAATACCGGAATCGCGGTGTGGGCAGCGGCTTGCTCGCCGCCTCGCTGATTTTTTTGCGCGACAAAGGACTGACCAAAGCGCGCGGCGTGACGCGCGCGAACTCCACGGTTTCCCGTTTTGTTTATCCGAAATTCTCCAGTGTCCAGTCGCCTTACAACCAAGACCCACTCCATTCTTCAGGACGCTGATTTTTTCGCTTCCCTCCAGCGGTTTGATCCACAATGCTCCCGCCCAGGATGAAGGGATTTTTCGGTCAATACGAAACAGGGGGATTTTTCGATGAGATGTTTGAGGCGGATGGAACCGTTCGCCCCCATTACTCAAAAATTCTGGAGCGTTTCTCAGAAATGGATACGCCCTCGTTCGAGTCCAAGCGGGCTCTAGCGGAGAAGACATACCTCAATCAAGGCATCACCTTCACCGTTTACAGTGGCGATCAGGGCACCGAGCGCATCATGCCGTTCGATCTTGTGCCGCGCATCATACCAGCCGACGAGTGGCGTCTGCTCGAGCGGGGACTGGAGCAGCGCCTGCGCGCGCTGAATCTCTTTTTGCACGACATCTACCACGATCAACGGATCGTGAAGGAGGGAGTGATCCCGATGGAGATCATTCGCACGGCCAAGCACTATCGTCCCGAGTTGGTCGGGCTCGATGTTCCGCATGATATTTACATCCACATTTGCGGTTCGGATCTTATCCGTGGAGCTGATGGCACCTACATGGTCCTTGAGGACAATGGCCGCTGCCCGTCCGGTGTTTCCTACCTTCTTGAGAACCGCCAGGCAATGAAGCGGGTTTTTCCGAAACTTTTCAGCCGTCATGCCGTGCGTTCGGTGGACCGCTACCCGCAGGAACTTCTCGAAGTGCTGCGCTATGTGGCTCCGCAGGGGAATCCCGAACCGACCGTGGTTGTGCTCACGCCGGGAATCTACAACTCCGCATACTTCGAGCATTCGTTCCTCGCGCGCTCGATGGGTATCGAAATCGTGGTCAGCCAAGATCTGGTGGTGAAGGACGCCTCCGTTTACATGAAAACCACCAAGGGGCTGAAAAAAGTCGATGTTATCTACCGCCGCATCGACGACGATTTTTTGGATCCCACCGTCTTCCGCAAGGATTCCGTGCTCGGCGTGCCCGGAATTGTGAACGCCTACCGCGAAGGCAATGTGAACCTCTGCAATGCCCTCGGCACCGGCGTCGCCGATGACAAGGTGACCTACTACTACGTGCCGGCGATGATCAAATTCTACCTCGGCGAGGATCCGATTCTTCCGAATGTCGAGACCTACCTCTCGGCCGTGGATTCCGACCGGAAATTTATTTTGGAAAACCTGGAGAATCTTGTCGTCAAGGCCGCCAACGAGAGTGGTGGATATGGGATGATGATCGGCCCGAATGCCACTCGCGAGGAGATCGAAAAATTCCGCGCAGCGATCATAGCCGATCCCCGTGGATACATCGCGCAGCCCGTTATCAGCCTCTCCCGCTCGCCCTGCTATTTCGATGGAAACTTCGAAGGCCGCCACATCGATTTGCGGCCCTACATTCTCATGGGTGAAAAGACAACGATTGTGCCCGGCGGGCTTACGCGTGTTGCCATGCGCAAGGGTTCGCTGGTGGTCAACTCCTCGCAGGGTGGGGGTAGCAAAGACACCTGGGTTCTCGACGAAACGGAGGCCGCATGCTGAGCCGCGTTGCCGATTCCTGCTTCTGGCTGAGCCGCTACATCGAGCGGGCCGAATCCAGCGCCCGCATCCTCGATGTGAATATCCAGCTCGTGCTCGATTCGGAGGACCAGAGTGGAAATGGCGCCAAAGACCTCTGGCGGCCGATCCTTTCGACTCTGGCCGAGCAGGAGCTTTTCGAGAGCCAGCATGGTGAATTAAATGGCGACACCGTCATGGAATTCGTGACATTTGAAAAAGCGAACTCCAGCTCGATTTTGTCGTCCGTGACGCTCGCCCGTGAAAATGCCCGCACCGTGCGCGAGCAGATATCCAGCGAGATGTGGGAGCAGCTGAATCGTCTCTATCTGCACCTTCAGAGCCCTGCTGCGCGCGCGGCTTTTCGTGAAAGCCCGATCGGTTTTTACCGTAGCCTTGTCGATCAATTCCACTCCTTTCAGGGAATCACCGACGCGACCATGACGCATGGCCAGGGATGGCATTTCCTGCAGGCGGGAAAATACCTCGAGCGGGCGGATGCCACATCCCGCGTTCTGGATTTTAAATACCATGTCCTCCTGCCAAGCGGGGAGCGTGTGGGCGGGAATGTGGACATCACGCAGTGGATGGCTGTTCTCCGCTCCTGCAGCGCGATGGAGGCTTATCTTAAGCTCTTTCACGGGCGCGTTACGAGCTGGGAGGTTGCCGGTTTTTTAATACTCCACGACAGCTTCCCGCGTTCTATCCGCTTTAGTGTGGATGCACTTGACCAGGCTCTCCACAGCATTTCTGGCAGCGAGCGCGGGCATTTCAGCAACGAAGCCGAGCGGCTCTCCGGAATGCTGCGTTCGACACTCGATTACACGACGGTGGACAGCATTTTCCAATCGGGCCTTCATCAATACCTCGACCAAACGCAGACGCGCATCAGCGAAGTTTCGCGGGCATTGGCCCAAACCTACTGCAGTTGGCTGTGACTCAAAAAAAATCCTCCCCGCATCCACTTACCCTCACGGTGCTGGATACCTATGCCTTCGACACCTTGCTCAAGCGGGTTGCCCGTTCGTTTCAGCTCTCGCTGCGCATTCTGCCGGCGCAACTCCGTCCCGCCCTCTCTCTAGCCTACATGCTGGCGAGGGCCTCGGACACCATTGCGGACGCCTCGACTGTACCGGACTTCCAGCGCCTGGCGCTTCTGCGCGGACTCCCCGATCTTTTTCCGGAGAAGTCTCCCGATCTTGGTCTGAGCGGGGCTGAGCGGGAGTTGCTTGCTCTGGTACCTCGACTGCTGGAGGCGTTGAAAACCCTTCCTGAGCGTGATGAGATCATTGTCCAATGGCGGATCATTCTTCAGGGCCAAATTTTCGATGTGGAGCGCTTTGCGGCGCCTGCGGCGCCTTTGACGCCGGAGGAACTGGAGGAATACACCTATCTTGTCGCCGGCAGCGTGGGTGAATTTTGGACGCGTCTGTGCTTCAAGTACGTGTCGGATTATTCCACGAAGCCGCTGAAGGAAATGCTGCCGCTTGCCCGTCGCTTCGGTCAGGCGCTGCAGCTTGTGAACATCTTGAGGGACCGCTGCTCGGATGCCGACTCTGGCCGCATTTACATTTCCGACGAGCGTTTCTATGTGGAAATGCAGCATGTCTCCGAGTTGCTGCAATCTGCCGCCGAATACACTGCCGCCATTCAGCCGCGCGCCCTCCGTGCCGCCTGCGCGCTGCCACTTGATCTCGCCAACCAAACCCTCGCCCTCGTCGCGCAACATCCGCTTGGCATGGGCGTGAAAGTGCCCCGCTACAAGGTCTGGCTGGCTTTTGTGAAGGCCTTCTGGCGCTAAAATTGAGACTCTGGGCGGGTGTGATATCCGGCCACGAATTGCTCGCGGAAGGATTGGAAGGTTCCCTTCAAAATGTGCTCTCGTGCTTGGCGTGTCAGATTGAGGTAGAGGTGGAGATTGTGGATGGATATCAGCCGGAGGCCGAGGATTTCCTCTGCTTTCACAAGGTGCCGCAGGTAGGCGCGGGTAAAATTCCGGCAAGCGTGGCATTCGCAGCCCGCCTCGATTGGGCCGGTATCCTCGGCGAATGGTGCGTTCTTGAGATTGATGGTGCCTGCGGAGGTGAAGGCGGTTCCGTTGCGCGCAAGGCGAGTTGGCAACACGCAGTCAAACATATCCACGCCGCGCGCGATCATTTCGATAATCTGCGGCGGTGTGCCGAGCCCCATGGCGTAGCGCGGATGATCCGCCGGCAGGAAGGGAATGGCATTTTCAATGGCGCGGAACATTTCGTTCTCCGGCTCGCCAACGCTCACGCCGCCGACGGCATAGCCATCGAAGCCGATTTCCACAAGGGCCCGTGCGCTTTTTTCCCGCAGGTCGGCATGTGAGGAACCCTGCACAATTCCGAAGACAAGCGGTCGGCCCTCGGGCGGTTGGGCGTCCCACCAAGCCCGGCAACGGCGCGCCCAGCGCAGGGTCAGATCCAGGCTTTTCGAGGCCTCCTCATGACTACACGGGTGCGGAGGGCATTCATCGAAAAGCATGACAATATCGGAGCCAAGATCGCGCTGGATTTCCATGGAAGTCTCCGGGCCGATGAATGTCGGCGTGCCATCCAAGTGGTTCTGGAAATGCACGCCCTGCTCGGTGATTTTGCGGAGCTTCGCGAGGGAAAAAACCTGAAACCCGCCGCTGTCCGTGAGGATCGGGCGGTCCCACGACATGAAACGGTGCAGCCCCCCAACGCGGGCGATGAGCTTTTCGCCCGGGCGGACATGGAGGTGGTAGGTATTACCCAGAATGATCTGCGCGCCCAAGCCGCGCAGCTCGTCCGGGCTCATGGCCTTCACGGTCGCTTGGGTCCCGACCGGCATGAAGACCGGTGTCTGAACAGGGCCTCGGCGCGTGTGGACGGTTGCCGCGCGCGCCCCGACGTCGGAAGCCTCGAGCGTGAAGGAATCGCTCAATGGCTGCTTAGTTCTTAGGTGCCGCTCCCGCAAGGGCGAGGGAGATGTCGATCACATCCGAGACCTTGTCGAGGTTCTCACCCTGCTTGATTCCATAATCGCCACGGTTGATTTGGAAATTTGTGCGGACTACGAGGAGGTCGCCTTGCATCTTGCCGCCGGTGCGGTCCGCGAGGCGGCCGGGGAGATAGGTGACTTTAACCGGAACAACGACCTCCTTCGACACGCCCTTCAGGGTGAAAATACCCTTCACATCAGCCGTGCCGGAGTTTCCGTCCTTCTTGGAATTCAAGACCTCCTTGATCTCAAAAGTGATCTCAGGGTGTTTTGCTGTGTCGAGCCACTCGGCCCCGAGCATGTGTTCCTGCATCATGGGGTTCGGAACGGTCAGCGTTTTGGCGTCCACGATGATTTTTCCCTTGATGTCCTCGGGTTCGGCTGGATCGGCCGAAATCGTTCCGCTGATACCGTTGGTCGTGCCGCTGATAGATTCCAGCGGGGCGTCGAGTTTGAAGACGATATTGTTGACGCCTTTCGGGTCTTTGAAGTCGAAGGCGACTTCATCGGCGAAGGCGTTTGTGGCGAGGAGGGCGGCGATTGCGAGGGATTGGATTTTCATGTCTTTTGGATTTTGGGTTTTCTTGAAGAGAACAGGAAACTGGCGGCGAAAATCCCCGATGACAAGCCGATTCCGGCTGCGACGAAGTCTACTCCTGGCACGAATTTTTCCTTCTTCACTTCGTATGGGATGCCGGTGATGTCATCCGTGGCCGGAATGGTGACATATGTCTTCGTCCATCCCCTGTCGGCGCCGCTGAACCACCACCAGGAAAGACAAGTCGAGATAATGAAAAGGGCGAGAAGGCGGGTGACGGTGCGAAGTGGAGATTTCATGGAGCTTTGGGATTCTCAGGTGTTTCTACCTGAACCTGTCGACGAAGTTGACTCATGCTTGGCACTTCCAGAAGCAATCTTTTGCCGTCTTTTGAAACAACGCCTGTGGCCGTCACTTTCTCTCCAACGAAGATTTTGAGAAGTCGCGTAGAGAAATCCCCCTTCTCGGAATTCATAAAACACAGTGCGACATCGTTCGAGTCGGCTCCCTTGAAGGTAAGGAAACGCCGCGAGCCCTCTTCGCGGAATTGTCCGATTTCGCCAGTGACCGTTGTCGTTCTCCCATCGCGACGGGCGATGGCTGTGCGCTCTCCAGCGGTGAACATGTCCCTCTCCTCGCCATCTTCCGCTGGCGGGGGGGGGCGTTTTACCTTCGCTCAGGAAGACGGCCGAAAAAATTCCAGCTAGCGCCATTATTGTCACCACCGCTGCAATCCACACCGGAAAGCGTCGCTCAGGTTTGTTCGAGATCGCGGGCTGTGGCGGCGATGGTTTTGCTGCCGGTTTCTTTGCTGCGGGGTGCATATTTCTCAATCGCTCCAAATCCGCCAGCGCGGCGGTGGCATTCGCTGGCCGGTCATCCGGGGAGAAGGAAAAAAATTTTTCAACCCACGCCGCGAGTCCCGCAGGCAAATCGGGCCGATACTCGGCAAGTGGAATGAAGTCGTGCTGCAAATGCGCGGCGATGATGCTCGGAATGCCGATGCCTTGAAAAGGCTTCCGCAGGGTGAGTGCGTGGTAAAAAACACAGCCCAGCGAGTAGAAGTCGGTGCGGTGGTCGATCGGTTGGCAATTCAGTTGTTCGGGTGATATGAAGTAAATCGAGCCGGTGAGTGCGCCCGTGTGGTCCAGCGTTTGCTCAGCTGGAGCCGCCATGACCTTCGCGAGGCCGAAGTCCAGCAGTTTGACCCGAGCGTTGCCTCCTTCGGTCCAAGTGACCATGATATTGGCAGATTTGATGTCGCGATGCACCAAGCCCAGCGAGTGTGCCGCCCCAAGCGCATCCAAAGACTGGCTCGCAACATCCCAAAACACCCGCACTTCCATCGGCTGGGTTAGGTTGATCAGACTTTCGCCGTTGATGAATTCCATGACCACAAACACATTTTCCTGGGAAGGCAGGAAATCAAAGATCGTTACGATACTCGGATGCTGGAGGCTTGCGAGCCGCCTAGCCTCCTTGAATCCTTCCGAGGCATCTGTGAGCGCCTCGTTGCCGGTCTTGACGCTTTTGATCGCCACATGGCGGTTCAAAAGCTGGTCATAAGCGAGGTAAATGGTGCCCTCTCCGCCGGAGCCGAGCTTGCGGTCGAGCACATAGCGCCCCCCGATCACTGAGGCTTCGAAATCAGATTCCACGGCCATCGACCTGAGCAGAAGTGATTCTACACTCAAGCCGCCAAGTATGGCGATTTCGTAACACTCGCCAAGAAGATCAGGCAAGGTGAGGGGTGTCAGAGGACCACGGCAAAGAGGAGCTGACTACCGTTGCTGCATTCCTGCCCTGGCGGGGTTCGCCGGTCCGCAGTCCATGGCCCCTGACGCCCAAAAACCTAATCGCCGCAGGCAGGCGAGGCAACTGGTAATCCATCGATCTTGCCCGCAGGCCGCGTCCGTGCAAAATCCCACGCATGTCTTTTATCAATCAGGATTCCGTTCGTCAGGCTCTCAGCGCCGTCAAATACCCCGGCTTTTCGCGTGATATCATCTCGTTTGGTTTGCTCCGCGATGTGGTGGTGAGCGGATCGGATATCGATGTGCAGTTGGTGCTCTCAACAAATGACACGGGTATTGCAAAGAAAATCCACGCCGACGCGATAGCGGCTCTGCAAGCCATGGGCGGAGCTGGCCGGGTTTCTGTGAAAATCGATGTCCAAGCCCCTGCCTCGACCACCGGAGCCGTGGGGCCTGCGAGGATCGAGGGCGTGAAGCATGTCATAGCCGTGGCCAGCGGAAAAGGCGGCGTCGGGAAATCGACCGTCGCAGCCAATCTGGCCCTCGCTCTCGCTCAATCAGGTGCCAAGACGGGGCTCTGCGATTGCGACATTTATGGCCCAAGCATCGCTCTCATGTTCGGCGGAACCAACGAGCGTCCAACTGCGGACGATGACAACCGCATCATCCCCATCGAGCGGCACGGGGTCTCGCTGATGTCCATGGGTTTCCTCCTCGATGATGGATCCCCCGCCGTCCTGCGCGGGCCGATGGTCACGCGCTACACGCAGCAATTTTTGCGACAAGTCGTCTGGGGAGATTTGGATTACCTCATCCTCGACCTCCCACCCGGCACGGGGGATATCCAGCTCACCATCGTTCAGACCGTCGCGCTCTCAGGTTCCGTCATTGTCACAACGCCACAAGAGGTCGCCCTTATCGACGCCCGCAAGGCTATAGCAATGTTCGGCAAAACGAATGTGCCTGTCCTCGGAATCGTCGAAAACATGAGCTTCTTCGTGTGCCCGGGGGATGGAAAACGCTACGACATTTTCGGCACTGGCGGAGGTTCCCGCGAGGCGGCGAAGCTTCAAGTTCCGCTGCTGGGTGAGGTGCCGATCGAGCCCCTCGTGCGCGAGGCGGGCGACACCGGGCGTCCGGCTGTGGCGGCGCATCCGGGCAGTTCGGCGGCAGGAGTTTTTCGAGGCATCGGCGAAAAAATCCGCGCCATGCTCAAGTAGCTGCCGTCTGAATCAAGGCTGGGCCTCGGGTTGCTTCGCGATCTTTGAGGAATGCTGGTCGATCTTTTGAGCCAGCGCGGGATTTTTTGGATCCAGCCCATGGGCTTTTTGCCAATAGATGACGGCCTCTGTGGTTTTGCCGAGTTTTTCGTAGGCGTCGCCGATGTGGTCGAGGACCACGGGATCTGGTTTTTCAAGGAGCGAGGCGGCGCGGAGGAGTTCATTCACGGCCTCTGAGTAGCGCCCCTGGCGGAAATACACCCAGCCGAGGGTGTCGACATATGCCCCGTTGTGCGGGTCGAGTTCGAGTGCGCGGTGGACGAGTTGCTCAGCGGCCTCCAGATTTTCGTTCCGGTCGGCCCACATGTAGGCGAGGAAATTGTAAGGATCCGGATTTTCGGGATCGAGGCTGATGGCTTTTTTGATGAGTTCGGCCGCCTTCACATAGTGCCCCGCTTGCTCGGCGGCGGCGGCGTAGCTCATGTAGAAAGCCGGATCGAGCATTTCGGGGTTTGAGTTGGAGGCCTCGATGAGCGTGCGCTCAAATGCCATGAGCGCGGCGGCGTGTTGCTTGGATTGGCTGAGGGAGATCGCCCTCAGGAGCGTGAAGCCGGTCAGGTAGGGGAAGCGTGTCTCGGCTTCGACGGAGTATTGGAGGGCCATCTCATGCTTCCCGGAGCGAAGGGCGATGCGGATGATGTCCTCGTAGCGGCGGGGATCGATCGGCGCGACCAGGAGAGCTTGGCGCATGCTTGTGAGGGCGGCTGGGAGTTCGTTTTGTCGAAGTCGGATGCGGGCGAGTTGGTCGTAGGCGGCGAGATTCATTGGGTTTTCCGTAATAACCTCGTCCAGAAGGCGCGCGGCAGCGGCATGGTCGCCGGTGTGCGCGTAGCAGTCGGCTAGCTTTTCCTTCAACCCGGCAAGCGATGGGTGCTTTTCAAAAGCCGCCTTGTAGAACTCGACCGCACTCGTCGCATCGCCGCAGGCGAAATAATAATCGCCTGTTCGTAACACGATTTCCGGATCGTTTGCGCCGCTTTGTGCCGCACGATCGACCAGTACGAGGATTTTTTCCCACTCGCTTTGCGAAATCGGAATCTTTGAACGCTTGGTATCCCTGAGTCGCAGTTCCGCCAAATCCAGCCAGAATTCGGGATTTTTGTTTTCTGATTTCAGCGCCTTCTGAAAAAGCCCCTCGATGCGCTTGTTCTGCCCTGTCGCCCGGCAAACTTCCCACAGAATTTCGAAGGTGCTGGAGTTATCTGGCGCGATTTCGTGCGCGATGGCCGCAAATTTCTCGGCAAGAGCTGGTTTTTCGAGTTGGCGAAGGTAGATGTTCGCCAGCGCGATCGGCGCCGAGGGATTCCGAGGCGATGCCTTCACCGCATCCTTCAATACGGAAAGCGCCTCGGTCGTCTCGCCCCGGCGAAGATAGTGTTGGGCGACATCCAAAGCCAAATCACAAAATCCGGGATCCAACGCCAGAACGCGCTTTTTGTTTTCAAGAGCCTTGTCCGGACCTTCCATTTCCTCCTCAAAAATGGCCTGCATATAGCGGGCATGGGCCTCGGCTGCTTTTTCCGCCCGTTCGGAAAGCTCAAAAGGGACGGGGTGGGCGAGACACTCAGGCACCTCAAAGTCGGCTTGGGAGCCTGCTGCGGAAAGCGAAAAGGCAACCCATCCGGCAAATCCCGCAACAGTGGCTGGAATCCGGAGGCCTTGTCGGCATGCCGATCGTCCGTTCATCGCTGCAAAGATAATCGCATGATGGCGTTTTACCATATGGAAATGACCGCCAGCCTCGGGCTCAGATATCTTGAAACCCTCGGGGAAGTCCGCGATACTCGCCCGCTTCATGGCGAAGCGCTCCACAGCAGTCAAAATTCCGGCATTTGTTGTCGGTCTGGTACTCCTATTTTCGGGAATTTACCTCTTCGCGTCGCTGGCAAGTTATGATCCCCGTTCGGTTCCAGGCTGGGCACCGATTATTAGCAGCGTGGCCCGATCCCTCGGAGCAAGTCCGAATCTGGGTGGGCCACTGGGGGCTCTGCTCGCCGGGTATTCGCTCTTCTTCTTCGGCGGAGCGGCCTATTTGCTCGCCATGGTGACTATCGGCTACGGCTTGGCGAAATGGTTCCTGCCCGGCTACCGCCTGCGTGACAAAGTCCCCTGGGGCGTTCTCATGGTCTTGCTTGGGGCCTGCCTCTTGCAACTTCAGCCGATTTTTTTGACCGATTGGAAATCCGACCTCCGCATCGAGGGGCCGGGCGGATTTTTTGGACTCTGGCTCGGGCGGAAAGCCATCTACAATCTTGTCGGGAGCTTTTCATTTTTTCTCCTTTCCGCTCTCTATGTCATCAGCCTTCTTTACGCGCTGACTTCCCATCCCATCCGTGATGGACGCATCGCCTGGAGGGCCTTTCTGGCTTGGCGCGAAGCTCGCCGTGTGGCGCGGTTGCAGACACTCGCGGCCGATAAACGCATCGAGGAGGAACGCGCCGCGCTCGAGAAAAAGGCCGACAAGTTGGAAAAAAAAGCCCGCAAAAAAGGCATCGAAATTCCCGAGCCGGAATTGGATCTCTTCCCGGCTGATTTGCCGGAACCCGAAATTATCGATGCCACGGCCTCATCCGCCTCCAAAAAGCCGAAGCTCTCGGAACTCCGCGCCAACCGCGACACGAAGGATTCGTTTCCTCCCGGTCTCATCGATGTGCATTTCGAGAATTATGTCATGCCCGGCACGGAGCTTCTGGATGCTCCGGATGAGACGGATCGCGAGCCCCTCGACCGCGAGGAACTGAAAAACAATCAGAATCTCATCATCGAAACCTTGGCACAGTTCGGCATCAAGGCGAGCCCAGGAACAATCACCAAGGGGCCTACGATCACCCGCTACGAGGTTTACCCGGATGTCGGCGTGCGTGTTGACAAAATCGTGGCGCTGGAGCGCGACATCGCCCGGGCGACCCGAGCCGAGAGGATCAATATCTTGGCTCCAATTCCCGGGAAGGACACGGTTGGCATCGAGATCGCCAACTCGAAAAAGGTGAAGGTGACTCTCCGCGAACTCTTCGAAAAGGATGTCTGGCGCGAATCCGCCGCAAAGCTCCCACTTGCTCTGGGTATGGATGTTTACGGCAACACGATCATCGGCGACCTCGCAAAAATGCCGCACCTGCTCGTCGCGGGAACCACCGGCAGTGGTAAGAGCGTTTGTATCAATTCCATCATCGCCAGCCTGCTCTTCCGCTACTCGCCGGAGCAGCTGCGCTTCATCATGATCGACCCGAAGGTTGTCGAGATGCAGATTTACAATTCCCTGCCGCACCTCATCACTCCCGTCGTCACCGATCCCAAAAAAGTCCTCCTCGCGCTCCGCTGGGTTGTGGATGAAATGGAACAGCGCTACCGGATTTTCGCCAAGTGCAAGGTCAAGAACATCTCCGGCTTCAATGAGCGCCCGCTCCCGAAATCTCAGGCCGAGCTGGATGCCGAGAGTGCCGCCAACGCTGCTAAAGAAAATCCGGTTGTCGAGCCTGAATCGGTTCTAGAGGAGCCTCCCGCCGAGACGGATGCGCCTTTCGATGCCCCGGAGTCCGCTGCGGAGCCTGTTGAAATTGAGTCCAGCGAAGAAGAGCCTCCTGATGAGGAGCCGATGGCTCCGCCGGTGCGAGTGCCACGCTCGGACGATCTCATCATTCCAGACCGCATGCCTTTCATCGTCGTGATCATCGACGAGTTGGCGGATCTCATGCAGACCGCTCCAGCAGATGTCGAGAGCGCCATCGCCCGCATCACCCAAATGGCCCGCGCAGCCGGCATTCACATGATCGTGGCCACTCAGACGCCGCGAGCTGATGTTGTGACCGGCATTATCAAAGCAAACATTCCAAGCCGCATCGCATTCCAAGTCGCCTCGAAAATCGACAGCCGCGTCATTCTGGATGAAAATGGAGCCGAAAAACTTCTCGGCCAAGGTGACATGCTCTACCTCCCGCCCGGAACTTCGAAATACACACGCGCCCAAGGCGTGCTCGTCACGGAGGAGGAAATCCACCGCCTCGTGGAATTTGTCTCAAAACAAGCCGAGCCGAATTTCGACAAGACCATTCACGAGAAGCTCACCAGCACCAGCATCCCCGAGGAGGATGTGAGTGATGAGGACGAGGCACTTTGCACCAAATGCCTTGAAGTGATCCGGCAGGAGAACCGCGCCTCCACATCCATGCTGCAACGGCGTCTGAAATTAGGCTATACACGCGCCGCACGAGTGATGGATATTCTCGAGCAACGCGGTATCGTCGGGCCCAAAGACGGCGCGAAAGACCGCGAAATTCTTGTCGATCTGAACGAGGAGGGCCAATTTTGAAACACCACGACCATCAGCCCGAAAGCGATTTCTTCATCGGGGCACGACTGTCCGCGCGCCGACAGAAGCTGGGTATCCAACTTGATAAGGCCGCCAAGGATATCAGGGTCTCGGTGTCCCGCTTGAGCCAGATTGAATCCGACGATTTCTCCAGCTTTGCCCATCCCACCTACGCGCGGTTGTTCCTAGTCGATTATGCGAATTACCTGCGTGTCCCGCTCGACGATATCCGTGACTACCTCCCTGGTAGTAAAAAGCTCGGCACCACTGACAATCGCTACCTCGAAGTTCTGCTGGCACGTCAAACTTTCATGCATGGGGATCACTTCAAATCCCTCCGCCGCCTTATCTTTGGCGTTGGCGCCGGTCTCCTGATTCTCATTCTTATCGGCCTTGGAATTTATTTCTGGAAAACCTGGAAAAAATTGGAGCGCGTCCAGCCGGTTGCCACTCCAAGACCCATTGCATCCCCCAGCGCCAAACCTCGCCCGTCCGCTACCCCCGCATCCACACCCGAGGTTTTACGCGTGCTCCCTGAAACCTCGCTCACTCCGCCTGCCAAAGCTTCGCCAACACCTTTCACCCTTCCGCCATTCGAACCCTCTCCCCGGCCGAAACGCCCGCAATGAATTCTTCCACTGAAACCGCCACGCGCCGGGTTGGCATGATCAGCCTCGGCTGCGCCAAAAATCTCGTCGACGCCGAAATTATGCTCGGCTCTGCAAAATCCGAGGGCTTCGAAATCACTGCCGACCCAGCCGAGGCCGATGTCCTTATCGTGAACACCTGCGGATTTATCGATTCGGCAAAACAGGAGTCCATCGACGCCATTCTCGAAGCCTCCCGCCAGCGCAATGAGGGCAAGCGCCCGGATGCCAAGATCGTCGTCAGCGGCTGCCTTTCCCAACGCTTCTCCACCGACCTCGTCGGCGAACTTCCCGAAGTGGACGCCTTCATCGGTCTCGATCAAGTGGCCGAAGCCGGCGCGATCTTTCGCCGCGTGCTCGAAGAGGACAAATCCAGCGTCCTCAATCTCGTCACGCCAAAGTCCCGCTACATCCCCGATTTCTCCACTCCCCGTTTCCGGCTTACGCCAAACCACTCCGCCTATGTGAAAATCGCCGAGGGTTGCAACCACCCCTGCAGCTTTTGCGTGATTCCGCAAATGCGCGGACGCCACCGCAGCCGCGCCATCGATTCCGTCGTGCGCGAGATTCGCAGCCTCGTTGCCGAAGGCGTAAAGGAGATCAATCTCATCAGCCAAGACACCACCTACTACGGCATGGACCTCTGGGATGAAAAAGCCGGCCCGCGCCAGCCTGTGGACGCTTCGCGCGGCACTTCGCTCATCCACCTCTTGGATGAAATCGGTGAAATCGGCGGCGAGTTCTGGGTTCGGCTCCTCTACACGCATCCCGCTCATTGGAGCGACGACCTCATCGCCGCCATCGCCCGCAACCCCCATGTCGCCCGCTATGTGGACATGCCCCTCCAGCACATCCATGCCGAAATGCTCAAGCTCATGCGGCGCGAGACCTCGCGCGAGCACATCGAAAATCTCATCACCCGCATCCGCGCAGGCATCCCCGGCATCGGCCTCCGCACCACATTTATCGTCGGCTTCCCCGGCGAAACCGAAGAGCATTTCGAAAGCCTCCTCGCCTTCATCGAGGAAACCCGCTTCGAACGCCTCGGCGTCTTCAATTACTCGCAGGAGGATGGCTCCCGCGCGGCCAAGATGGATCACCAAGTCCCCACGCGCACCAAAAACCGCCGCTACCGCGAAGCTATGAAACTCCAGCAGCGCATCGCCCGCGAAATGGCCGAATCCCGCACCGGCCAAACACTCCGCGTCCTCGTCGAAACCCCCAACTCCGGCCGCACCGAACACGACGCACCCGAAGTCGATTGCCGCGTCATCCTCACTCAACCCGCCGAAGTCGGCACCTTCATCAACGCCAAAATCCTCGGAGCCCAAACCTACGACCTCGTCGGCGAACCAATCTGATTCCAAACTTGCCGCCATCCATCCTTTAGATCAACTTTCCCGCATGAGCACCTCCACTACAAAAAAAATCATCCGCCCCCAAGCCTTTACCCTCATCGAGTTGCTCGTCGTTATCTCGATCATCGCCATCCTCGCCTCCCTCGCCTTCCCGGCAATTGGTGGCGCCATGGACTCCGCAAAGAAAACCACCGCCAAAAATGCCGCCGTTCAGATTGCAAATGCCGTGGTGGCTTATGAGACGGAGTATGGCCGGTTGCCTACCAATTCAGGAACAACGGTCGGATCCACTCTCATGAATGCTCTCACGGCTGCTACGACAAATAATAACTCCAGAGCCATTGTATTTTTGGAAGCTCAAGCTTGGAAAAAAGGCAAGGGAGGAACAAACGCAAATGGAGATTACCAAGACCCTTGGGGGGGTACCTATCAGATTCTATTGGATGATAATTATGATAATAGAATGACCAATAGTTTCCCTAAGCTATCAGGTTCCGGAACTGAGAGCTTAACTCTAATGAAGAAAGTTGCTGTCTGGAACACCAACACCAGCACCAAACTTCTTGTTAGGTCTTGGGAGTAAGTTAGCTCACCAGTTTTTAATCCACTGGTTGGATTGGCTGTCAGTAGTCGTTCCAGATCTTGACCAAAGGTCGAAGAAATTAGAGCCAGAACGGTTTGCATTCCCTGGATACTGGTAACAATAGCCTGTGCCGAAGGGGTCAAAAATGGATTGATTAGTTTCCGATATATTGGAGTTTGTTCCCATACCCTTAGAAAATTCAAAATAAACTTTTCCTGTTGAGGGGGCTAGTGCGGCCCTCAAAAAGGCGTTGTTGGTGAATGGTGTGGTAGTATTCGTCCACGCCGGATAATCCCCCATATCCGCCTTGTAGCTCTCCAATGCCGCGGACAGAGCGGCAATTTCCGCCTCCGCGCGACTGCGGGCGGCCTTTTTTTGCACATATCCAGCTGTCTGCAGCACTAGACCAGCTAGGATGGCAATGACAGTGATCACAACCAGCAACTCAATTAGGGTAAAGCCGTGAGGGGCCTTGGGGTGGCGATCGGAGCGGAAGGGGCGTGGGGTTTTCAGAAAGCGCATGGTGCAAACCTGTGAAATACCGCCCGCCCGGACAAGGAAAACTTTCCAAAAACTTCAAACCACAAAAAATCTATGCTTCGTGCAAAAATAAAATTGACCTCACTATATCTTGTGGTGATTTTCCCAGCGAATCTCGCATCAATACAACATATATGCGCTGCCCGAAATGTGGAACCCTCGATGATAAGGTGATTGACTCCCGTCTTTCTAAGGACGGAGCCACTATCCGCCGCCGCCGGGAATGCCTCGATTGCGAGTCTCGTTTTACGACATATGAGGTATTGGAACGCAATGAATTGCGTGTTATCAAGCGTGACGGTCGCCACGAAATTTTTGAGCGAAGCAAAGTCCTTGGCAGCATCGCAAAAGCCTGTGAGAAGCGATCCGTTACCTTGGAATCCATGGAGCATGTTGTCGAAGACATTTTGCAGGAGATCGAAAACAGCCAAGAGCGGGAGATTTCTTCCAAGCACCTCGGCGCCCTTGTGATGGCCCGACTCCATGCGCTCGACCCCGTCGCTTATGTGCGATACGCCTCGGTCTACCGCCAGTTTCAAGAAGTCGGCGACTTCATTGAGGAGATCGAATCCCTCGGACGCCGTGTTGCCCTCACCCCCGGCCAAACCGAGCTTTTTAAAAAGTGATAGCCCTCCGTGACAACTACCCCCTCGTGCGCTTTCAGGATGGCAGCGTGATGAACTACGACCGCGCCTGGCTCGCCTCCGCCGTCGTCCGCGCAGCCGAGGTCGCCGGCTACAAAAAGTGGTGGCTCACCACCCATGTCACCGAAAGCATCTCCAGCTACCTCCAGCAGGAATTCGAGGAAAACATTGTCACCATCTCCCGCTTGGAAAAAGCCGTCCAATCCGTGCTCCAAGTCATCGGCTACTCGGATGTCGCCCGCTGCTTCGAAACGCTCCCCCCGCCAGTCACGCTCTCCCTTCCCGAACTCGCCCGCCGTGCCGGAACAGGCTACGAGCTCGTCTTCTTCAACCTCCTCCACGAGCGCCTGCGCGAAATTCTCGAATCCCCCGCGCGGCAGGTGGAAATCCACGGACTGCATGACTGCGTCAAGCTCCTCCGCTGCGCCAAGCACTGGAGCAGCGATTGCTCGGGCCTCATGAGCGAGATCGTCTCCTTCATCCGCACCGAAGCCGCATCCAGCAACCGCGCCCACGAACTCAACCTCCAACTGGCATGACCCTTTTCGAAAAAATCATCGCCCGCGAAATCCCCGCCGACATCGTCTTCGAGGATGACCAATGCCTCGCCTTCCGCGATATCTCACCGCAGGCTCCGATTCACATCCTCATCATTCCCAAAAATACCATCGCCCGCATCGGAGCCGCCCAAGCCGATGATCAAAACCTCCTTGGCCACCTCCTCCTCACAGCCGCCGACATCGCCCGCCGCGAAAACATAGCCCCCACCGGCTACCGCCTCGTTATCAACAACGGCCCTCACGGCGGCGAAACAGTCCCCCATCTCCACATCCACCTCCTCGGTGGACGCCACCTCAACTGGCCGCCAGGCTAATCCACTCGAACCACAAATTTGGACGATCGTCCAAATTTTTGGTCGGCTTTGAATCAATCGGCTTTTGCGAGATTGAAGACGCTGAGCGCTTCGCGGGTTACGGCGCCTCCGCTCTCGGCTTCGTCGAGGATGACGATGTCGGTTCCAACATTGCGGAGTTTATCGGCTTCGTTGCTGAATTTCGTGCGGGCGAGAATGGTGATGGAGGGATTTCGCTCCCTTGCGAATTGGATGGCGGCCGCGATCTCCGGCGTGGCAGGGAAGGTGAAGGCAACGAGGCGCGCTTGATCGACGCAGCAGAGGTCCCAGACTTCAGGTTGGCGGGCATCGGCGAACAAAGCGGCTTTTCCATCGCTCTGCAATTCGCGGATTGCTTCCGCGTTGAGGTCGATGACCAGTGAGGGAATGCCTTCATCGGCGAGCGAGGAGGAGAGTTGGCGTCCCACGGGGCCGTATCCGCAGATGATCGCGTGGTTGGTCAGTCCGCGCACGCGCTCGGCGGGAGGTAGGGATGAGGTCGGTCGGCCTGGGAGGAGCGAGGAGTGTTTATCGAGCCAGTTTCCAAGCGGCTGGGCGAAGCGCATGAGCACGGGAACCATTGCCATCGAGAGGGCCATGGCTGCCGTGAGTGGATCGCTCACAGCGCTGGGCCATGCCGTGAAATCGGAGGTTTTTGTAAGAAGCACGAGGGAGAACTCCCCCGCGCTGCCGAGTCCAATGCCTGCGAAAACCGCCGCCCGCCAACTCAGCCCGATTACGCGGGCGATGAGTCCGATCAAGAGAGCCTTGCCGAGGATGATCCCGGCGGTCAGGGCCAAAATCAGTTGCCAGGAAGAAATGGCCTCGCGGAGATCGATTCCGAGGCCGACCGAGACAAAGAAAATCGTGAGGAACAAATCCTTTATCGGCGCGATATCCGAAAGGATGCGGTGCTTGTAGATGCACTCGCTCACAGCGAGTCCCGCGACAAAGGCTCCGAGAACAAGACTCAGATCCATCAACGCGGCGAGGAATGCCACGCCAATGCAGAGTCCCGCCACGGTGAGGGTGAAAAGCTCGCGACTCCGCGTGTCTGCCACGGCGCGGAGCAGATTGGGAATGACATAACGCGCAAGGATGATAGCTATTGCAATAAATGCGGCTCCCTTGCCAAGTGTCAGTGCCAGCATCGGCCCCATAGTTTTTCCTTCGCCTCCGGCCACGAAAAGGGCGGGCATGAGCACAAGAAAAAGGATGATAAAAATGTCCTGAAAAATTGCCACCCCGAGGGCGAAGCGGGCACCGGAGCTCGCTGAGACGCCCATGTCGTGGTAGAGTTTCACGCTGATGGCAGTGGAACTCAGAGCGCACGCCACTGCGATTACGGCGACAAGCGGCCAGTCCAAGCCGAAAATCATTCTCGCCGCGAGCCCTGCTCCCAGCATCGTGACACCCACTTGAATCGAACCGCCGAGGAACGCATAGCGGCGCAGATGTCGCAACTCGCCGAGCGAGAATTCCATTCCCAGCACAAACAAGAGAAGCATGACACCGATCTCCGACATCGAAGCCACGGCCTCCCTCGCTTGTTCGCCAGCCACGGCTTCCAGAAGTCCGGTATTCGCGATGGCGAGTCCGCACAGGAAATAGGCGACAAGCAGGGACTGGCGAAGTTTCAACAGCACCAAGGAGGCGAGGACCACGCCCACTAACATGAAGGCCAACAAGGAAAACATCGGTGGCATGCCCGCCGAAGCCAGTGGTAGAAACCCGCCCGCATGATGAATCAAACTCTGCATCTCTGCGGCAAGACTCGCTCACCAGCAGGGTATTTGCGAGCCGAAGATTGTGAGGACTTACTTGTAGCGGATGATCGAGGCGTCAATCGAACGCAGGGTGAGCATTCCCACGCTCATGTAGCCGGGATTGAACGCCGGCAGGTATGTCGTGGATGTGCTGGTGCCGTATTCCGAACGGCGGCCTGGTCCATCAGGTCCGCAGTACCGCGAGTTGGCCGTGCCAAAGCTATAAGTCGTCACCGGTACATAGGATGTATAGCCTGGCACATAGTAGTTGTAGGGCCGTTGCTCGGTATCCTCGTGCAGCATGATGGCGGCATCTCCCCCATGAAGGCGTGCATTATACTGGATAGCCCGGATCATGAAGTCGTAGCTGGCATTCGCAGTGAAGGAGAGCCTCCCGATCACGGTGTAGGGGCGATCGGGCGCTTTCGAGAAGATGGGAACGCTGTAATCCTTCGGCTTTGGAGTGAAGACCCGTGCGGTGGAGGGGCGATAAAATTGTGCGGTGGAGGACACCGACTCGCATCCGGTCAAGAGAACGGCAAGACACAGAGTCAGCAGGACGCCATGGAACGCAGGCTTAAGCATTTTGTAGTCTCACAATAATCCCAAACTCCGCGCTCGCAAGTTGTGCGAAGTTATTTCAACAGCCGGCGCAGATACGCTCCATAGCTCGACTTGCCGAGGCGAGCGATCTGGGCTTCCAGTCCCGCCTGGTCGATCCATTTGTTGCGCAGGGCGATTTCTTCCAAGCAGGCGATTTTGAGGCCTTGGCGGCGCTCGATGACGCTCACGAATTCGGCGGCCTCCATGAGGGATTCATGCGTGCCGGTATCGAGCCAAGCTGTGCCACGGCCGAGTTGTTCGACTTGGAGTTTGCCTTCCTCAAGATAGAGGCGGTTCAAATCTGTGATTTCGAGCTCGCCACGGGACGAGGGTTTCAAGTCGCGCGCGAGTCCGACAACGCGGTCGTCGTAGAAATAGAGGCCCGGCACGGCGAAGTTCGACTTCGGCTTGGCGGGCTTCTCCTCGATCGAGAGGACGCGTCCATCAAGCGCGAACTCCACCACGCCATAGGCAGTCGGCTCCGCGACATGGTAGCCGAAGATCGTGGCTCCCTCGCGGCGTGCATCGGCAGCCTCGATGGCCTCCACAAAGTTTTGACCGTAGAAAATATTGTCACCCAGTACGAGGGCGGAGGGGGCATTCCCCACAAAGTCAGCGCCAATTTGGAATGCCTGCGCAAGCCCATCCGGACGAGGTTGGGCGGCGTAGCTCAGCGAAATGCCGAACTGGCGGCCATCACCCAGCAAGCGCTGGAAGAGCGGCAAATCCTCCGGCGTGGAAATGAGCAGAATCTCGCGAATGCCAGCCAGCATGAGAACAGACAGCGGATAGTAAACCATCGGTTTGTCATACACGGGCATGAGTTGCTTGCTCACGGCGATCGTGAGCGGATACAGCCGCGTGCCAGAGCCTCCGGCGAGAATGATGCCTTTGCGTGAAATGGGGTTTTGCATGTCGGTGAGGGTTTGAGGATGGCTGGCGAAAAGCAATTTTTCACCTTTTTTGTTAGGGGCGTCTAAGGTGGTGCCAGCGCGATGTCATCGACCGGAGCGACGGATCCATTGAAAAACCAAGCCAGACGCTTGGGCGTGTGGACCGGTTTTTGAGGTGTGTTTGCTGCCCATGACTTACCAACAACGTGGGGATGGAGGGCGTCGGCGTCTGAGAATCCCCACGATTGTGCTGGAATGGCTGAGAGTCTGAGCGGAGGTGGGGAAGGTTTTGAGGGCAGGGTTCCCCATGGAGTAAGTATTTGGTCCGCATCAGCAACTCTCATGTTCAGCACATAGGTTCTTGCGGAATCGAGGAATGATGCACTCACGGCCTTGCGGTAGGCGGGCGGGACGAACAGGGCTTCGACTTTTGGCTCAGTAGGAGTGGGAATACCAAGATAGGAGCCCAACACGCCCACGAGTCGTTCGGGCATCTTTTCGAGATTGTTGGGATCGAATTGTGGCATCTGCCCAGGCCAGAGCGGGCCGGGGAGTTTGCCATCATTGTCAGCGGCAAAAAGTGTGATTCCTGTCCCGATCTGGCGCATGTTGGAGAGCGCCTTCGAACGGTCGGAGGAGGCTTCAAGTTTCGAGAGGCCTCCTAGTGAGAGCGCCGTAAGAATGGCGATCACGGCCAAGACAACGAGCAACTCCACGAGTGTGAAGGCTCCGCGCAGCGTTCTCACTCCGCCGGCACCAACCGCACGATGCGGTCGGGTTGGTTGAGAACGATGTAAAGGAAGCCATCTGGTCCGGTGCGCACATCGCGGATGCGGCCGAGACCCGAAAGCAGAATCTCATCGGTGAGGACTTTTCCATTTTGGACCCGAATGCGGTGAAGTTCTCCGCGCAGGCCGCCAGCGAAGAAGTCGTATTTCCAGCCGGGAAATTTATCGCCGGTGTAGCAGGTCAGGCCGCAGGCTGCGATCGAGGGCGTCCACTGCACGAGTGGTTGCTCCATGCCTTCCTTTTCTGTGAGCCCGGTCAGGGGCGATCCGTCGTAGTTCATGCCGTGCGAAATGACCGGCCAACCGTAATTTGCACCTCTGCGAATGAGGTTGAACTCGTCGCCTCCGCGTGGGCCGTGTTCGGTGGCGTAGATGGCATGGTCGCGTGGGTCGATGGCGAGGCCCTGTGGATTCCGATGTCCGTAGCTCCAAATGCCTGGAATGGCATTTTTGTCCTTAGCAAACGGATTGTCCTGCGGGATACTGCCATCTGGAAAAACACGGTATATCTTTCCATTCGGGCGGGTGAGGTCTTGCACTTCCATTTTCCCGCCGCGCTCGCCGACTATGAAATAAAGATACCCACTGTCGAAAACCATGCGCGTGCCGAAATGGACGCCGCTGGATGTGTAAAAATCCGGCGCTGATTGGAAAATGACCTCCTCGTCCGTCCAGGCATGGTCGCGCATGCGCCCGCGCACAATCTTGAGCATGGAGCGCATTTTCTCGCCTTCGAGCGGATCTGAAAAAGCCAAGTAGATCCATCCATCGCGCGCGAAGTCTGGGGATACGGCGACATCCAGCATTCCGCCCTGACCCAACTCGACAGCGCGTGGCGTTGCTGCGACCGGCTCGCGAAGAAGGTTTCCATCGGCATCGATGACACTCAGTGCGCCCGAGCGTTCGGTTACGAGTCGGCGTCCATCGGGAAGAAAAGCCAGGCTCCACGGGGTTTTCAGACCGCCATCAATGACGGTTTCGACTTTGTAGCTGTGCTCCTGGGATTTGACGGAGCCCTTTTTTGGCTGGGGAGGTGGCGAAGCCTGAGTTTTGGCGGTCTTTTCCTTTTCCCTGAGAAAGACAACCAGTGAGCGAATTTGTTCTGGCGAGAGGGTCTGCTCAAATCCAGGCATGCCGAGATCCTGCACGCCTTGGGAAATACTGCGGGCTATTTCTGCATCGCTGCTGCCATGCTTCCAGAGACCGTCTGACAGGCTTCCGCCCATGCCACCATCGGCATTGCTCCCATGGCAGGAGGCGCAGTTTTCAAGGTAGAGATCGTTTGCCCTGTCCGGCCTCGCGAGCAAAGTCCCAGCGAGCGCGAGGTATGTGGCGAAGCACGCTGCGCGACCGGATTTCATGGCAGGAAAGAAGTGCTAACCTCCCGCGATGGCAGGAACGATGCTGATTTCGTCGCCTTCTTTCAATGGAGTGGCTTTTTCCTCGAGGAAGCGGATGTCTTCATCGTTGACGAAGATATTCACGAAGCGGCGAACGTTTCCGCTCTCATCGCAAATACGCTCGAAGAGGCCGGGGTAGGTGGTGTTGAGGTTCGTGAGGACTTCGCCGATATTCGCGCCGGTGGCGGGGACGAGTTCCTGCTCATTCGTGAGCTTACGGAGGGGGGCTGGGATGCGGACTTGGATGGGCATGGGTGAGAAGTTTTAAGTTTTAAGGATTAAGTTTTAAGTTGAGGTGATTGTGGAGTTTTTTTGCCTTGGGTGTCGGTTTTTCGGTCGGTGAATCTTAAAACTCACAAAATTAAGACTTAAAACTCTCCTCCAGGACAGCTGCATCGTTGGCGATGAGGGCTTCGAATTCGCGCAGGCTGGGGTTGATGACACGGGGTTCACCGCAGTGGCCGTGGATGGCTTCCTGGGTTTTAAGGCCGTGGCCGGTGATGCAGAGAACAATGCTCTCGTTGCGCGGAATTTTTCCACTTTCGACGAGCTTGCGGGCGCAGGCGACCGTGACGCCTCCAGCGGTCTCGGCAAAAATGCCGGCGTATTCCGCGAGGTCGCGGATGCCGCGAATCACTTCCTCATCCGAGCAGTCTTCCGCACTGCCGCCTGTCTCGTTCATGCTGCGAATGGCGTAGTAGCCGTCCGCCGGCGTGCCGATGGCGAGGGATTTCACGATCGTGTCGGGTTTTGAGACGGGTTTGACGATGTCGCTGTTTTTCTTCTTGGCCTCGGAGATCGGGGAGCATCCGCTGGCCTGTGCGCCGTGGACGGAGAAGGGTTGCTCATCGAGAATGCCGACTTTGATGAATTCCTTGTAGGCCTTGTGAATCTTGGTGAGGAGCGAGCCGCTGGCCATCGGGATGACGGTGTGGCGGGGGAGCTTCCAGCCGAGTTGCTCGGCGATTTCGAAGCCCATGCTCTTGGACCCCTCGGCGTAGTAGGGGCGTAGGTTCACATTCACGAAGCCCCAGCCGTATTTGCCGGCGATCTCGGAGCAAAGGCGGTTCACTTGGTCATAGGCGCCTTCGATGCCGATGACCTGCGTGCCGTAAACCAGTGAGCCGACGATTTTGCTCTTCTCCAGATTGGCGGGAATGAGGACATAGCTCGTCAGGCCAGCGGCGGCGGCATTGGCTGCCACGGAGTTGGCGAGGTTACCGGTGGAGGCGCAGGCGACGACTTTGAAGCCAAGCTCGCAGGCGCGGCTGAGTGCAACGGAAACTACGCGGTCTTTGAAAGAGAGGGTGGGGTAGTTGACCGTGTCGTTCTTGATGTAAAGTTCATCCACTCCGAGGTGCTTGGCGAGCCTGTCGGCCCGGACGAGTGGCGTGAAGCCCACTTGCGCCCCGACAGTCGGCGAGCCGTCGATCGGCAGCAGCTCGCGGTAACGCCACATCGTCTGCGGACGTGAGGCGATGACCTCGCGGTTGATGTGCTTCGCGATGAGGTCGTAGTCGTAGGCGGCTTCAAGGGGGCCGAAATCAAATTCGCAAATGTGAATCGCCTCTTTGGGATAAAGACGCCCACACTCCCGGCATTTCAGGTTCGAAAAGAATGTCTGTTGTTCGCTCATGTTCGGATTTTTCTTTCCTCAACGAGAGTGGACGAGTGATGGGACACCTGCGGCTCGGCAACTGTCCTTCTCATCTTTCCCGGTTTCCCGCTTTCGCGTTTCACCGAGCTGGATTTGGCACCTGGTCCTGGGTGGGATGATTGTCCATCCCACTTCAGCGGTTGCCGTGGCTTCATAGGGCCAGTCCCTCTGCCACTCTCGATAAGATGGCCATGTATTTGGCGGCGGGTCGGGATTTCGTCAAGGCGAAATTTTCGGGTTTTTGTCATCGCGCGGCGGCGGGGGAGGGTGTTGATTGGCTGTGGAATCAACGATGCTCCGTGGACCTCTCGCGTTACCAGAACCCTGAATTCTCCCGAGGCGCTCCTTTTTGGAAGGAAGTGCTCTGGTGGTTTGCGCGGACGATTTTTTTCGAGCCATGGTTTCCCCAACCCTCCCGCCTTCGCTGCGCGGTACTTCGGGCGTTCGGTGCCAAAGTAGGGCGCGGGGTGGTGATCCGCTCGCAGGTTAACATCAATTTCCCCTGGCGCCTGGAGATCGGCGATCATGTGTGGATCGGCGAGGAAGTCATGATTCTGAGCCTCGACAAGGTGCGGATCGGATCTCATGTGTGCATTTCGCAGCGGGCGTTCCTTTGCACGGGCTCGCACAAATTTAAAAAAGAAACCTTCGACCTTTTAACCAAGCCCATTGTCGTTGAGGATGGATGCTGGATCGCGGCGGGTGCCTTTATCGGGCCGGGAGTCACGCTGCGCCGGAACACAGTATGCGCGGCGGGGGCGGTGGTGATGCGGAACGCGGGGCCAGATGCCGTGGTCTCAGGAAATCCCGCTGTGGCGCGCGAGGGCTGATTTGCGGCTTTGCAGGAGGTGTTGAAACAGGCAGAGTCCCGCGATGATTTTTAGGATTTCGGTTCAAGGGAGGTTCTTCGCGTGATGCAGGCATTGCCGGGATTCCGGGATTTTTATCCTGAGGACTGCGCCAGGAGGAACCACATCGTAGCGATTTGGCGTGAGGTGGCGAAGCGCTACGGATTCTTAGAATTTGATGGTCCCGTGCTCGAAAGCACCGACCTCTACCGCAAGAAAAACGAGGAGGGCGCTGAGATTCTTGAGCAGCTTTATTCCTTTGCCGACCGAGGTGGCCGCGAGGTGGCTTTGAGGCCGGAAATGACGCCGACGCTCGCGCGCATGGTCGCCGCCCGCGAGAAACACTACCGCAAACCGATGAAGTGGTTTTGCGTGTCGAATTTCTTTCGTCACGAGCGCCAGCAAAAGGGGCGCTTGCGCGAGTTTTTGCAATTCAACGCTGACATCATTGGCGAAAGCTCGCCGCAGGCTGATGCCGAGACTGTGGCGCTGGCCATCGATCTCATGCGCGCCTTTGGCTTCACGGCTGAGAACTTTGTGGTCCGGCTTAGCGACCGAAAGGCGTGGATGGATTTTCTGGCTTCTCGCGGCTGCGATGAAGCGTCTTCCCGCATAGTCCTTGCTTGTGCGGACAAGCTCGAACGCGAGCCGGAGGAAAAGCTCAATGCGAAATTGACTCCGACAAAACTCACCGTTGCCGATCTGAAGGACTTCATTGCCGCAGGGAGTCCGGAGGCGTTTGCTCCCGTTATGGAAGCTCTCGCAGCACGCGGTCTCACCGGTTTCGTTCAGCCCGACCTCTCGATCGTTCGTGGGCTCGCTTATTACACCGGAGTGGTCTTTGAAATGTTCGACCGCTCCAAAAATCTCCGCGCCTTGGCCGGTGGTGGACGCTACGACGGGCTCATCAAGGGGCTCAGCGATGGCAGTGTGGATCTTCCGGCCATCGGATTCGGCATGGGAGATGTCGTGCTCGGGCACCTCATCGATGAAACGCCTGCCGCTGCCGCCCTACTCCAATCTGCACTCGCTGCCTCCTGCGATGCCTATGTCATCATTGCCGACGAATCCCGCCGCACCGAGGCCCTCCACATTGTCCAATCCTGCCGAGAACTCGGCCTTGCCACCGATTTCCCACTCAAAGCCGCCAAAATCGGGAAGCAATTTCAAGAAGCCGAAAGCCTCGGCGCCCGCCACGCCATCGTCGTCGGCCAGGAGTGGCCGCTCGTAAAACTCAAACACCTCTCCACCCGCACCGAGGAATCCCTCGACCACTCGGCTCTCGCTCCAAAACTTAAAACTTACAAACTTAACCCTTAAAACTTCCATGTCCTACCGCACCCATCATTGCAATGCCCTCCGCGCTGAACACTCAGGCCACGAAGTCACACTCTGCGGCTGGGTCGCCTCGCGCCGCGACCACGGTGGCCTCATCTTCATCGACCTCCGCGATCGCGAGGGCGTGACTCAGGTTGTTTTTCGTCCTGAGGAACACGCCGAGGCTTCGAAAAAATCCCACGAACTTCGCAGCGAGGATGTCATTCGCGTCACGGGAAAAGTCGCTCCCCGCTTGACTGGAACCGAAAACGCAAAGCTCGCCACCGGCGCGATTGAAGTCGTCGCCTCCGTGCTCGATATCCTGAACGCCGCCGAGGTGCTGCCATTCCAGCTCGACGACAAGGTTTCCAACGAAGACCTCCGCCTTACCTACCGCTATCTCGATCTTCGCCGTGAACAAATGGGGCGCAATCTGCGCCTGCGCCACCGCGTTGTGAAGACCATGCGCGATGTCATGGACTCCGAGGGCTTCCTGGAAATCGAAACGCCGATCCTCTCGAAGAGCACACCCGAGGGCGCCCGCGACTTTCTTGTGCCATCTCGGCTCACTCCGGGAGCCTTCTATGCGCTTCCGCAGGCTCCTCAGCAATACAAGCAACTCCTTATGGTTGCCGGCGTGGAGAAGTATTTCCAAGTCGCCCGCTGCTTCCGCGACGAAGATCTCCGCGCCGATCGTCAGCCGGAGTTTACCCAGCTTGATGTCGAGGCCTCGTTCGTCACGCAGGACGACATCCTCGGCCTCATGGAAAAAGTCCTCAGTGCTGTCTTCCGCGAGACCCAAGGCATCGAAATCCCGACGCCCTTCCCGCGCCTGACCTACAAGGACGCGATGAACCGCTTTGGTAGTGACAAGCCTGACACGCGCTTCGGAATGGAAATCACAGACCTCGGCGACATCTTCCGCGACACCCAATTCAAGGTCTTCCGTGGCGCTCTCGACGGCGGCGGAGTTGTGAAGGCCATCAACGCCACAGGCCTCGCTTGTATCACCACCGGTCAGATCGAAAACCTCACCGAACTCGCCAAACAAGCCGGTGCCAAAGGCCTTGCCTTTATCAAAGTCGAAAACGGCGAGTGGAAGTCCCCGATCGTCAAATTTTTCACTGATGCCGAAAAGGCTGCTCTCACAGAGCGCCTCGCCATCAAGGAAGGCGACCTCATTTTGTTCGGTGCCGATAAATGGGAAACCGCTTGCGAAACCCTCGGCCGTGTCCGCCTGCGTGTCGCCGACATGCTCGAGACACTCAAAGGCTCCACCGCCCTGAATTTCCTCTGGGTCGTTGATTTTCCGCTCCTCGCCTGGAGCGAAGAAGAGCAGAAATGGAACGCTGTCCACCATCCGTTCACCCGCCCTTGCGCCGAAGATACCGCTCTCCTCGAGTCCGGCGAATACGGCAACATCCGCGCCGTAGCCTACGATGTCGTCCTCAATGGTGTTGAAATCGGCGGCGGCAGCCTGCGAATCCACGAATCCGACCTGCAGTCGAAGATGTTCAGCGTCCTCGGCGTCAACGAGGAGAAACAACAACTCCTCTTCGGCCACATCCTGAAGGCTTTCAAATTCGGAGCCCCTCCCCACGGCGGCATCGCACTCGGCCTCGACCGACTCGTCATGCTCATTGCCGGCGAGGACAGCATCCGCGATGTCATCGCCTTCCCGAAAAACAACCGAGGCGTTGAAATGATGACCCAGTCGCCCGCCGAGGCCGATTTCAAGCAACTCCGCGAGCTCTACATCCAAAGCACGGCAAAGAAGCCGGCGTGATTTGACCTCGTTGACTTTGTTGACCTCATTGACGCGCCGTCAATGTGGTCAACCTGGTCATTGAGGCCCCTCTCCCGGTCGCGTCCCTTTGCACTCTGGAAGCGCCGAGCAGCCCCAAAACGAGCCTTTCGCCGACTGGCGTTCGCGCATGGGCTTGCCGCACTGTGGGCATTCCGGCGATGGCGCTTTGCTTTTTTCGCGAGCTTCGAGGCGTTTGCTCATGAGGCGCTCGCTGAAGCCGCCTGTCTCCTCAAAAGCGTTACCCTGAGCCTCGATCTGGTTTTTCAGCTTGTTGAGCGCTCGACCTATGATGAGCAGCAGGGCGTTTGCGACTACCACGGCATAGCGGGAGTCGAGCCAGCGCGGATACTTTTTGCGTTGCTCCAAGGCGTGTTTTGCCGACTCGTGGACCACGTCATCGGAGAACGGTGCATCGTCGAGGGAAATGGCGTTCACCGCCTTGGCCTCGGACGAGTGCACCGACAAAGGGAGTTTCTCCCGGTCGAGGATGAAGATCTCATAGTCGCCGCGCAGTTCGCTCAGGCTCGCCCGCGCGACATCGGTGAGTTTCATCTCGGTGTCCTTCGATGTCGCAGAGCGCTCTGAGCCCTCGATGATATTCTGTCGCCCGCTACGCGCCGCCTGAGTCATCTGGTCGTATTGACGACCCTTCGGATCATAAAACTTCCTGTCCGCCTCGCGCGAATCGTGTGTCAGAAACCGTCGGCAAAACCTCAGGGTCTCAACCTGCACAACCGTCGCCAATGTGAAGGAATGCAGGTTCCGGAAACCGCCGCGTTTGTCGAATAGTTCCGCCATACGCAAAGGCTTCACCGCCTCACTTGGCGGCGTCAGCCCAACCTTTGCAAACTTCCTGTTACAAAGCGCAGTCCCCCACTGTCAATGTGGTCAGCCGGGTCAATTAGGTCATCCACGCCAGAAACTTCGCCGCTTCCCGGCGTATCGTTTCCCGTTCCGCCTCCGGCCGGTTGCGCCAGGCACTCACCATCATGCTCGTGCGGGGATTCGAAGCGAAGCGGTCGGCGTGGCGGTCGTAGAAATCCCAGTAGAGCAGATTGAACGGGCACGCGCCGGGGCCGGACTTTTTGTTGGGGTCGAAATGGCAGCTAGAACAGTAGTTGCTCATCTTCGAAATATAGGCGGCAGAGCCCGCGTAGGGCTTGGTGGCCATGAAGCCGCCGTCGGCGTGGAGCGCCATTCCAAGTACATTCGCGGCCATGACCCACTCGTGCGCGTCGATATACATTTCCAAAAACCAGTCATGCACCTCTTGCGGATTGATCCCGGCGAGGAGGAGGAAATTTCCCAGGATCATGAGGCGTTGGATGTGGTGGTTGTAGGCGGTGTCTTTGACCTCCCGGATGACACAGCGCAGGCAGTTCAATTCCGTCTCTCCGCTGTAGAAAAAAGTCGGCAGCTTGCGCGTGGCGCCAAGTCCATTGGATTGCAGGTAGTCCGGCATTTTCAGCCAATACACGCCATTTACGAATTCGCGCCAACCGATGATCTGCCGCACAAAACCCTCGACGGCGGCAAGCGGGGCGAGGCCCGACTTGTAGGCCCTCTCGGCCGCATCCACGCATTCCATTGGCAGGAGCAGGCCCAGATTGAGCGGGGCGGCAATCAGGCTGTGAAACATCGTCTGCGAGTCTTGCAGCATCAGGTCTTGATAATCTCCAAAGCGCGGGAGGCGTTTTTCGATAAATTGCCGGAGTGCCTCAAGCGCGGCGCCACGTGTGATCGGCAGCCAGCAATCCTCGGCACGGCCGACATCATCGGGGAACCATCGGTTCACCTCGCTCATGATCTCGGCCAGGATCGCGCCCTCATTTCGCTGGGTTGTGACTGAAACCGGCGGCTTGGGCGCTCCATCTTTTTTCCAATCGCGCACGGTTTTCCTGTTCTCGGCGTCGTAATTCCAAGCGCCACCTTCTGGTTCGCCGTCATCGCGCATTAGAATCCCAAGTTTTTGCCGTGCCTGCCGGTAGTGCGCCTCCATGAGCAGGCGTTTCTTGCCTTTGGCGAAACGAAAAAACTCCTCACGCGTCGTGACAAATTGGCAGGTCGGCGTGACTCGCAAGGGGATTCCGCTCGCAGCGATGGAACTCAGCTTTTCTTGCTGAGACCAATTATTTGGCTCCATCACGAGCAGTTCATCCGGGCCGTATTGCAAGTGATCCTGCAACGCATCGACGAAGCTCGGCGCATCCGCCATCTTCCGGTAATCCACCTCCCACCCGTTTCCTCGCAGAGCCTCCGCAAACTCGCGCATCGCCGCAAAATGGAAGACGCGTTTGATTTTGTGGGTGCGGCCGGAATCCCTTGCCTCCACCAGCAAAACCACATCCCGCCCGACCTTCCCCGCTTGCAGCGCGGAGTTCTCCAAAGTGAGCTGGTCGCCAAAGATGAGGACGGTGTTTTTCATGAAAGGGAATGCCTCTGAGCTGCGCGCGCTTTTGGAATCACGAGATTCTTACAAACCGGCTGCCGGGAAGTTGGCGGACGAGTTTTTTCATTTCGAGAGTTAGCAGGGTCGTCGAGACAGTGTGGCTGGGAAGACCGCTTCGCTCAATTATGGTGTCGATGTGGGATTCATCGTCCCCGATGGCGGAGTGGACCTGCGCCTCGTTGCCCGAGAGTTCCGGCGCGCGGGCTGGAGTGAGTTGGGGTTTTTCGGCAAAGAGGATGCCCATGTCGTCGAGGATGTCGGCGGCGGAGGTGATGAGCTTGGCACCTTGCTGGATGAGGCGGTTGGAGCCAATGGCATTCGGGTTGTCAATGCGGCCGGGAACCGCGTAGATCGAACGGCCTTGTTCCCCGGCCTGATTGGCGCTGATGAGCGCCCCGCTGCTGGCTCCCGCTTCCACGACGAGGACGCCGAAGGAACATCCGCTGATGATGCGGTTGCGCATGGGGAACGTCTGCCGGTCGGCCTTGACGCGCATGGAAAACTCGGTGATCACTGCGCCCGAGGTAGCGATCTTGTCGGCGAGTTCCTTGTTTTCCGGTGGGTAAAATTCCAACAAGCCACTGCCCAGCACGCCGATCGTTCGGCCCTTGGCTGCGAGAGCGGCCTGATGCGCGGCGGTATCCACTCCGCGCGCCAGACCGCTCACCACTGTGACGCCGGCATATGCCAGCTGGTAAGAGAGTTTTTTTGTGCAATCCGACGCATAGTGCGTGGGCTTGCGTGTGCCGATGACGCCTATCGCATGCCGGTCGCGCTCCAGAATGTCGCCCATCATGTAAAGCACAGTCGGCGGATCATGTATCTCACGCAGCAGGGCGGGGTAATCGGGGGAGGAAAGTGTGACGACTTTTGCCCCGTGTTGCTGGACGAGGGCGAGTTCCCCCAAAAGATCCACATGGTCTTCCCAGTTGTGCAAGAATTTCGCCCCCTCGGGGCCCACACCTTCCACGCTTTGCAAACGCGCTGCCGGAGCTCCCAGTACCGCCGCAGGCGATCCGAATGCCTCCAATAAACGCCTCACTCTCACTGGGCCGATCCGAGGCACCATGTTCAAAGCAATGTAGGCTTCCGACTCGGTCATTGGCCGGCGAGTAAAGCCTCCGGCATCTTTAGACCCAAGAAAAAAGCGCCAGCGGGTCCGGTCGGCAGATAAACTGGGAAAGTCCCCGTCCCAAGACGACGCTTGCACACCAAGGTATGGAAATGGCCGAGATTCAATGCAACAATGCTGCTGTGCCCGGCATTGTGTGGGCCATTACAAAGGCTTCGTTGGATGTGTGTGTTCATGTTGCTTTTTGCGCCTGAGTTGCTTGGAATTTCCAAAGACTATTTTTGTGATCGGGTTCAGTCGGGTGAAACACGAATGGACTGTGTTGTAACGCAGCGGTTCTTAAAAGCCATCCCTCTGCTTGAAAAACTGACCCTAGTGCGACTCATGGGAATAAATCGCGATTCTTAAATGCAAGTTTTTTGCAAAAAGACATTGCGCTGTTCAGGGCGTTTGTGTATTGCAAATAATATGCATTAGCGAGGCGGGGTTAAAAATTTCAACCCCAAAAACGGCCACGGCTATCTCGCTCAAAAACTATGACAAATCGATCCAACTCTGCTTCGACAATAAATTCGCAAAAGCTTCCTGTCACCGTGCTCTCAGGTTTTCTCGGTGCCGGAAAAACGACCCTTCTGAATCATGTTCTGAATAACCGCGAGGGGCTACGCGTGGCGGTGATCGTGAATGATATGAGTGAGGTGAATATCGATGCCGAGTTGGTTCGCGATGGAGGCGCGGAGTTGAGCCGCACGGAGGAAAAACTCGTTGAGATGAGCAATGGCTGCATCTGCTGCACACTCCGGGATGATTTGTTAAAAGAGGTGTCTCGCCTCGCAGGCGAGGGCCGGTTCGACTACTTGCTCATCGAGTCCACTGGCGTCTCAGAGCCGTTGCCTGTGGCGCAGACATTCACCTTCGCCGACGAGGAGGGCACAAGTCTGCAAAACATCACCCGCCTCGACACCATGGTCACAGTGGTGGATGCCTCCAATTTTCTCGACCACTACGAAGCGGGCGAATCATTGAAAGAGAAAAATGCTGCACTCGGCGAGGAGGACGAACGCACGATTTCGGATCTATTCGTCGATCAAGTGGAGTTCGCCGATGTGATTCTCATCAACAAGACCGATCTGGTTCCGGCAGCGGAGTTGAAAGAACTGCGAGCGATCCTTCACCATCTGAATCCCGTAGCGGAAATAATCGAATCCCAGCGCGGCAAGGTGGATTTGCAAAAAATTCTGAATACCGGTCGCTTCGACATGGATAAAGCGCAAGCCTCTGCAGGCTGGCTTCGGGAATTGAATAACGAGCACACGCCCGAAACCGAAGAATACGGCATCGGCAGCTTTGTCTTCCGCGCAAGGCGTCCGTTCCACCCGAAGCGATTCTGGGATTTCATTCACACCGAACGCCCCGGCCTCCTCCGGTCGAAAGGCTACTTCTGGCTCGCGAGCCGCAATAACATGATCGGCCTCTGGTCGCAGGCTGGAGGCAGCGCGGAATACCGCCCCGCTGGCTATTGGTGGGCCGCCGCGCCGAAATCCAGTTGGCCCGATGACGACGATAATTGGCGCTCTATCCTGAAAGATTGGCTGGAACCATACGGGGATCGCCGTCAGATGCTCGTCTTCATCGGTCAAGACCTTGAAAAGGAAGAACTGCTCTCTGAGCTGGAAGCCTGCCTGCTCGATGACCGCGAACTCGCCATAGGCGAGGAGAAGTGGGCCAAGTTCCGCGACCCGTTTCCAGAGTGGGTTGTTCAGGCGGCTGATCAAGCAGATTGATGAGATTGTGCTCTTCCTCCTGGTGGCGGCAATAGGATCAATTTGCATGGTTAGCCTCACTTTTGCGTTCAATTCGAGCGCGTCGCCATTTATCAATGACGGGTGAAGTTCCGTTCTGATCCGTCCCGTGTTTTTATCACAGCCTGCGGCGTTCTTGTCGGCGGGTGTGATTCCGTGGGTGGGCTTTTTGAGGCATTGTGTGATGACAGGCCTGTTGGCGGTAGGCTTCCTGAGTCGGAGGTATTGGCGGAGGCTGCAGGATTGGATCCGGGGGATACTGCCATTCTTTCGCGGCATCAGCTTCTGGCTTTGGCCGTCACGGAGAGCGCTTGGAAAGCGGCGGGACTTCCCCCCGAACGCAACCGCCTGCGCGGAGAGGGGGCTAAGCACCGCTTGCCTGCCATCGGGTGTGTGAGTGGAAGCTCGCTCGGAGGGCTGGTGGCGATGGAGGCGGATGTGGCGGCGTCTTGCAAGTTTTCGCCGTATTCGATCAGTCGGTGGCGGGGGAATGCGATTGCGGCCGCTACGACGGTTCGATATGGCCTGGGGGGGGCGGATTTTTCGTTGAATGCTGCGTCGGCGACAGGCGCTCAGATTCTCTACCTAGCCGCTTCATTGGTTGCCTCGGGGATGCTCGATGCGGTGCTGGCCGTGGCTGCGGATGCTGCGGTTTCGCCTACTTTGAAATCCGCCATGGATCGTGGTGGCAGCGTGACGCAAAATTCCGAGTGCCGTCCCTTGAGTGCGGGGCGCTCTGGTATGTTGCCGACGGAAGGTGCCGCCTGCGTGATTCTGGAATCCGCCAGCCACGCCGCGATGCGTGGCGTTGTGCCACTTGTGGAATGGCGAGGGGGCGGCTGTGCCAACGAGTCGAGGCATCTCATGGCTCCCGATCCCGAGGCGCGCGTGCTTGAGGAGCTTCTTGTTGGTGCGACAAACCGGGCCTTGCAGAGGGATGGTCGAGATGTGCCGGTGGACTGGATTTCGCTCCATGCCACCGGAACGCCTCGCTTTGATGCGGCGGAGGTTTCCTGTGTTCGTCGTGTTTTTGGTGATCAACTGCCTTGGATTTCTGCAATGAAAAGAACGACAGGCCATGCCTTGGCCGCCTCCGGACTTTTGGAGGCAAGTCTGCTCGCCGAGGGGCTGCGTGCTGGAAACTTGCCGACTTGGCCAGGAAATATCGACCCGGCTTTTGAGCTGCCCGAAAATCCACCGCGTCCATCGCAGTCGCCCTCCATGGCGGTTCAGATTGGCCAGGGCATGGGGGGGACTGTCGTGGTCAATTTGCTGAGCCGGGTTTAAGGCTGCTGGATGAGGTGTTGCCGATCCACTGCTGCAGGAGTTCGATCCACTCTCCAGTCGTCATAAATTGTAGCATGGCTTCGTTGATTTGTTTGTAGTGCGGGTGTCCCTCGCGCATCGGAATGGCGAGGAAGGCTTCGCGGAGGCGGAAGGACGGGATGTTGATGTGAACTGGCGGCCTTCGCTTTGCGAATTCGCGTCTGACATACGATAGGGTATTGCGATCGCCCACGACGGCTTCGATTTTACCTGCTGCCAGATCATCGAATGCCTCGGGGATGCTTTCGTATTCATGCGTCATGACTCCGATTCGGCGGAGGACTTCCGAGGAGAGGGAGCCACGCAGTGTTCCGCAGGAGAGGTGGTTGAAATCGGAGATGCTTTCGATGCTGTTTGCAATCTGCGCCGAGGACATGCTGGAGGTGACTGTGGCCGTGAATGCCGAGACGAGCACGACGCCGAAGATCATCCAGAAAACCGCGATGATGCGCCCAGCGATGGTGGCCGGAGTTTTGTCGCCGTAGCCAACCGTGGTCATGGTGACTGCTGCAAACCAGAGTGCTGAGCCTATGCCAGTGATGCCTCCATGAAAGTGCCCCGTGCCATGATGGCGCTCGGCGAACCAGAGCAGGAGACTGATCACGAGCATGGCCACGAAGATGGCGATGAGATATCTGGCGATCGTCCAATTGAAAAAATCCCTTAGAACGCTCTTCCATGCGGACTCCCAGCTAACTTTGTTCAGCGCGATGCAGAGGCTTGATGTCAGGAAGGGCTGGGTGAAATCCACGACTTTCTCTGCGGCTGGAGTCACCTCGATCTCTCCGGCAGCGGCGTCGATGTTTCCCTTCGCCACCTGTTGGATCAAGTCCTCGTAAGGAACCTCAACGAACTCGATGGGGAATCCCGTGGCTTCGCTGATTCCCTTCCAAAGACCCGGCGCGAGGCCCGTCCAAGTGCCGTCCTTGTTTTTTACGGAATATGGCGGCTTCTCGTGAATGCCGATGCGCAATGACGTGTTGGCTTCGGTGGCCTGTAGGCAGGAAATGGCGCAGGCCAACAGCAGTGAAAACAATGTATGGCGCATGAGGAGTCGTCTCTGGCCGCCTTGCGAAACGACGTCGTGCATTACTGACCTCGCCGGATGCGTGATCCGGGGAAGTTGACAATGAAACGCCATACGATCTTTTCGCGGTTCTCGATTTCCCAAGTTTCGGGATTCACCTTGCTGGGGACTGCGTAGCGGCGGATGTCGATGACAGTGTCATAGCCTCGATCGGCGAAAATATCGATGATCATTGCCAACACGAGCGGATCGGCGAGCAGGGTATTCTCCGAGTTGATGTGAGCCCGGCCGGACATGTTGTGGCGGCGGATGATGGGCATGAATTTTTCATCAATGAGGGCCACAGATTGCTCGAAGAGGTCGGGGCGCTCGGCGTTGTAGGAGTCCAACCGCATGACGAGTTCCTGGCGGGCGTGGATGCTGAGTTCGCGCGCGATCGGGATGCGGGAAATCCGGTCGAAGGTGCTCTGGTCTAATTCCAGCGAGCTTTGGTAGCGGAGTTCGTCCTGAATGCGGCGCTGCACCTCATCTACCGTGCCGTGCGCATTCACATAGTGGTAGTGGAAGACTTGGCGAAGGGTTTTTAGCGATTCGTAGGTTACCTCCTTAAAAGTGCGGTAACGATTGCGGGCTGCCTCATCGGACAAATCGGTGGCGCGCGTCTCAACCATCTCCCCCACACCGGAAGCCTCCACGGAGGCATTGTGCGCGCGGGCGCGCTCGCCACGTAGAATCTGACGACGAACGGATTCTGCCTCGTCGACAAAAAGCACAACGATATGGAACATCGGTTTGCGGAACTGCGCCGCGAGAGGGGTTCCGATATACTGGTGACGGAGGGCGTTGAGTTTTTCGT
>JBILBH010000090.1:0-4518 GCA_044353785.1 Terrimicrobiaceae bacterium | reverse complement strand
TCCCGGACATCGAATCCATGCGCTGCCAAACCTCCGCGTGGCAAAACCACCGCAACAACCGCGGCGCTCCCATCAACTGGCGCTTCACAACCGAAGACGCTCGCGTCAAACTGCTCAGACTTTATCCAAAACTTTAACCGATACTGGATACTAGGTCCAAAGCCGTTAAAATCTGACCTCGCAGGTGGACGACGCCGCGCACATAGGAGGCGGCCAGACGCACGGGAGTAACAATCGGGCTGCGTAGCACCTCTTTGACCCAGAGAAGATCGCAGGCGTATTGACGGCCGCAGGAGCTGAAACCAAGTAGTTGGAAATCCTTCGGTGCGTAGTGCGTGGTGGCAAGGCTCTGTGTCATGGGGAGCAGGGGGAGCAGGCTCGTGTGGAGGCTTAGAATACCGCTGCCGCTGCAGCTTTGTTCGGGTAGATATCCAACGGCGCGGTATTAGCGAAAGGATTCGGAAGATCTTTCAGTGCAGCAACCTTGAGGTTCGTTGAAACAACTGTCGGCAAGTTCGGGAGGTTGTCCGTATCGTCACCGACAATCCGCCATTTGATATCAAGGCTGTTGCATTCGTGGATAATGGATGTCACGGCCCGGATGACTGGGATTTCGAATTTCGATACGCCGGTCAGGTCGATGATGAGCTTCGAGAAACCGGCGTTCACAAAGTCGGCAATTTTTTTGCGCGATTGGCGGGTGAGGTCCAGTGAACCTGTCTCGGAGAGGTCCTGCTGGATGGTCACAACCTGGCAATCCCCTTCGTTGCTGTAGAAAAGCGGGGTGATGTCGAGTTCCATGGCTCGCGCGATCCGGTCAGGGAGTTCGCCGAGTTCGAGCGGCTTTGTGAAGATGGCGCAGTAGCCGGTTTCCTTGGCTTCGTTCTGGTCGAAGGTTGCGGTTTTCACCGAGAGACCGACCAGCGGAACGCCCTTTAGAGCGGGGTTCATACGGACGGACTGGTAAAATTTCAGCGCGCCCTTGCCGGGGAAGGCAAGGCTGACGAGGATGGCATCAGGCGTCTCCTCCGCAGAAACCGTGGTTGCTATGTGTGGCTGGGCTTCGGCCGGGCCGGGACAGCTCACGACTTTCCAACCGCGCTTGGCGACCGCCTTGGCGATGGATTCCGCGATGGCAGGGTGCTCATCGACAACGAGGATTTTGATGGCATCTGTGGCGATGCGGGTCTTTTTTGCTACGGGAGTGGTCGCTGCCGGTGCAGGGGCTGCAGCTGCTGCCTTCGGCTTGAGGGTCAAGAGGCGCGAAACGCGGTCGATCACATTTGCTTCGGTGAAAGGCTTTACGATGTAGTCGCGCACGCCCATCTTGGCGATCTTGAGCACATTTTCCTTGCCGGCTTCGGCGGTGAGCATGATGACTGGAATGTCCTTGAGGGCAGGATCCGCCTTGAGTTTTCCAAGGCACTCCACGCCGTCCATAACGGGCATCGTAACATCGAGCAGGATGACATCGGGCTTTTCCTTGGCTGCGGCTTCGAGCCCCTCTGCGCCGTTGCTGGCGAAGACCATTTGGACATCGTAAGGTGCGAAGCCTTTGTTTATAAGGGTGTGGATCATTCGACTGTCGTCGACACTGAGAATTTTAGGTGAGCTCATGTGATGTTTTTTAATTTTCCAATGCAGCAAAGACCACAACCCGTAGTGAATCGGAGGATCCCTCGATGGCGTAGTCGTTAGCTACGCAGATCGTTGCGTTCTTTGCGGAAACGGAAATTTCTTCACCCCGCATCACGCTGGGTATGCTGAGGGTGCAGTTGTAACCCATGTCGCAGAGCGTGGATTTGAGATTGCCTGTGACCATGTTTGTCAGTTCCGCCACGACATCCAAAATATCCTGTTCGCCGGCGGATCCGCCGAGAATTTTCTCCGCGACATGTTTGCTAAGGCTTTCGGAATAGGCGGTGTAAACGATGCCGTTCACCTTGCCGCTGAGGCCAATTGCTCCTGTCACGCCCTTGAGTTTTGAGGGTTGTGGATAGTTTTCATTCCCCGTGCCAGGCGTTGCGGAGAGGCCGACCATCGTCTGCATGACTTCCGGCACATAGCGGTTGATTGTTTGAATAAATAAGGCGCTACTTGGTTTTTCAGTGCTTGTCATGGTGGGTGATCTTCAAGGTTTAGGGTTTTTAAACAGGGACTCGGGAGTGGGTCAAACTTTGTATCCTAAAAGTCGGGATTATTTTGAGGTTGATTCACTCTCGAGTGTCAAAGTGAGCGTTGGGCGGTCGCAAACCTCGGACGGGCCGAAATATTGGATCGGGCCGGGGAAGGCGTATTGGGTCTCCTTGGCCCAGACGGCACGGTGTTTTTCGAATTCCTTGAAAGCGGGGCCGTCGAGTTCGACGAGGGCTTTTTTGATGACCGGCACCATTTTGCCGTGGCGTCGTTCCATGTTCATCATTTGGGCCATCGGGATCCCACCGGCTTGCCAGTTAGAAGCGGGTTTTGTGAGGCCGCGAACGGAGCAGATGTAGCCGCTGAGGCCCTCGCGGAGGAGGAGGGCGGCGGTGAATCCGAGTGTGTAGGTGTAGTCGGCATCGAAGTTCGACGGCACGGCGCAGCGTCCCTCATAGCCAAAATAATGCGGCTGGGGCGAGAAGCTGGCTTTGTAGGTGCCGGCGGCTTTCATTTCCTTCAGGCGCGCCTCGACGAGGTCGATGAGGAGGCGCTGGGTGTCGATCCGGGCGACTTGCACATTGCCGTGGGGATCGCGGTCGAGGATGAGTTGGTTTGCAATGTCATCCGGCAGGCTGCGATAGAGCGAGGCGGCCGCTGCGGTGAGCTTGGCGGCGACGAATTCGCGTTTTTGCGGGAGTGATTCCAGGGCGTTGAAGGCGTCGCCGTGGTGGGCGAGGGTGTCGTTGAGTTCGCCGATGAGCGCGCCCATTTCGGGAACGAATTCGATGAGGCCTTCGGGAATGAGCACGGTGCCGAATTTTTCGCCGTTCGCCGCGCGGTGGGCCACTGTATCGGCGATCTGGTCGACGATTTGCTTGAGCGTGAGCCCGCGCTCGGCGACTTCCTCGGAGATGAGCGTGATATTCGGATGCGTCTGCAGCGCGCATTCCAGAGCGATGTGCGAGGCCGAACGGCCCATAAGCTTGATGAAGTGCCAGTATTTGCGGGCTGAGATGGCGTCGCGCTGGATGTTTCCAATGAGATCGGAGTAAACCTTGCTGGCCGTGTCGAAGCCAAAGCTCGTCTCGATGTGCTCGCCGCGCAGGTCGCCATCAATCGTCTTTGGAACTCCGACGACACAGAGCGGTGCGTTGTTCGCCTTCGCAAACTCGGCGAGCTTCGAGGCATTCGAGTTGGAATCATCACCGCCGATGACCACCAGTGCGGTGAGATCGCGGGATTTGGCGTTTTCGAGGGCTTTGAGAAAATCCTTGTGCGATTCGAGCTTGGTGCGGCCGGAGCCTATGATGTCAAAACCGCCGGTGTTGCGGTAGCTCTCCAGGAGTTGCGCGTCGATAAAGATGCCTTTGTTCGTAAGGAGGCCGTCCGGGCCGTTCAGGAAGCCGATGAGCGAGCTTTCGGGATGGATGCTTTTAATGGCGTCGAAGAGGCCGGCGATGACATTGTGTCCACCAGGAGCTGGTCCGCCGGAGAGGATGACTCCGACTCGGATCGGTGAGGCGGCGGCTGGCGCAGAGCCTTTTTCAAAGGTTACGGCAGGGAGATCGAAGGTGTTTGGAAAGAGGGCGCGGATTTCGGTGTCGCTGGATGTCGGTAAGGGAGACTGCTTCGCGGTGGATGCCGCGCTGAGTGAGGCGGGGAGCTTGGGGCTGTAGGTGGAACGTGCTTGGGCGAGTGCGGTTTGCTGGATCATGGGATTCAAAAACGTAAAGGCATCTTTTTAGCCTTCCCGAAAATGAACGCAAGCGCGGCCTTTATTCAGCGGCGGGCGTTGGCTCCGGCGGTGTTGGAGTGCTGGCTGGATCGAGTGCCGGGGAGGAGTCTGGTGTCGGAGAAGGTGTTGGCGTAGGCCACGGGAGGACAAGATTTGGCCATTCGTGCAATGGCACGGTGAGGCCGCCGAGTTCCTCAGCGAGTTGAGTGCATTTTTCTCGCCACTTCGCGAGATCAGGCGGACCGGGGGATTCATCGGCCGAACCAGGGAAGACGAGGTAGGTCACATTGAGGTCGCTCGCGGCCCGGATGATATTCGACGAGCGCTGACTGAGTTCGCGGCAGAGCAGCAGCGAGGCCTCGCCGACTTTGTGCGACGGGCCGGAATCGCCCAAGATAGCGGGATACGCGCGGCCTTCGTAGATCACGATGGCGTAGTCCCCGATTTTTGGAACGAAGGGGCCGGTGTGGTCGCGCATGATGAATCCCGGCAGGACGATGAAGGGGTCCACCGAGGAGACCAGAAAACTCCATTTTTTAAGGTCGTGGATGCGGCGGGTTGCGAGGTCGATGCCCTCGTTGATCTGAGCCAGGCGGGAAGGCTTGAGATCGGTCTTGAGTTTTTCGGCTTTGAAATTGGCGAGT
>JBILBH010000060.1:0-14813 GCA_044353785.1 Terrimicrobiaceae bacterium | reverse complement strand
GGGGGCCGGCGGCGGGGTGTTCGGTTCTCAGAAAGGCCGGCTGGAGGTCGCTGGCCGGGGTTTCCTTGTCGAGGAGTGGGTAGAGTTCGCGTTCGGTTTTTTCGAGCCAGTCGAGATTGTCGAGGCGCCATTGGGCCATGTCGCGGAGTGTGGAGAGGTTCATGCCGACCATGGCGTCGCCTTCGGCGGCGGGGGCATTGACCGGGATTTTGTCGATGATGTAGCGGTAGGCTTCCCGGGCGCGGGCGTGATGGCGTAGGCGTTCGAAGCAGAGGCCGATCTGATACACCGTGGGGCCGCGCCAGTTCGGGGCGTCATTGAGCTCGGCCAGTTTTTGATAGACAGAGAGGGCGCCGAGTGTGTCGCCGGTTTCGTAGAGTTCGTTGGCGATGTCGTTACCGGTTTTGCGCTGCCAGTAGGCCCAAACGGCGGGTTTTTTCTTCCCGAATTCGCGGCCGGCTTGGAGGAGCTTGATGGTTTCCTTCATCGCTTCCTCCTTGCGGCCGAGGGCGCGGAGGGATTGCACGCGGAGATATTGTGCCTCCGGGGCGAGGGGGCTGGTGGGGTAGGTGGTGAGGAAGCCTTCAGCGCCAGTGAGGGAGTTTGTGAATTGGCCAGAGAGATAGGAGATGTAAGCGGAGCGGAAAGCGACTTCGCTGGCCTCAGCCTGTGTCATTTTCAGGAGCTTGAGACGCGAGTAGAGTTCAGCGGCGGCTTTATAGTCGCCTGCGGCAAAGTGGGTGTGGGCGATCTCCATTTTCGCCCGCAGTGAGGAGTCGGTGTATTCCTCGCCCGTTTTCACTTGGAGCGCAGAGTAAAGGACACTGTAGAATTTATTCAGGGAACTGGAGTAGGCGCCGCTCTCGCGGTAAATCCGACCAAGTCTCAGGAGTGTATCAGGGGACTCGGGATCGCTGGGGAAGAGATTGACGAACTGCTCGTAAACAACGGCCGCCTTGGAGGGTTGCTTTTGTTTCTCTTCTAAATTTCGGCCCATGAGCAAGAGGGCGTTGCGTTTTTGTTTTTCAGGAGCAGAGAGGCGGAGGATTTGGTTGAATAACTTTTCCGCCTGCGCCGGGTCGCCATTCTCTATGGCCTGCTGCATTTCTCGCTCAAGCGCTTCCACATTGGCTCCGCTGGCTAGAAGGCTCGGAGCGTAGGCTGGGTTCTCCTCCAGCTCAACTTCCAATGCGTCGAACTCGATCGGAACAGCCATGCTCGAGGGGCTGGAGGTGGGAGTGAGGGAATTCTGCAGCGGAGGCGCGGCGTGGCTTTCCATCAAGCTCGGCGCTCCTGCGCTCTGTGGTGCGGCATCCGGAGTGATGGGCGGTGGGGCGGCGATTTCCGCATGGGCTGCGGCTGCGAGAAAGAGAATGGTTAGTCCGGTAAGGCGGCGCATGGTTATTCGACTTTGTAAGAGGTGCTGCTGACGGGTTGGTTGGCCGCATTGGCGGGCCGGAAAACGGTGTCAAAGAACGATCCAAGAACGGTCTCTCCAGCAGGACCATCTCCTGCGCCTTGGAAGAAATCCTGAGTTTGCTCGTTGTTGATGAACTTCGGCGTCGTGCTGTCAACGACATGGGATTCGCTGGCGGAATCCATATTTTTTGCCAGAGCGGCATCGCCGCTGCTGTCGGGGATGTTTACGATGGTTCTTGGTAAAAGGGGCGGCTTACGGCGCGAGTTGGTATCTTGCGCAACACGCATGGGGGCCGGCTTGGGTAGCTTCTGAGGGATTGCAGAAACCTGCGGTGTTGCTTTTTTCTTTGGCAAGGAGGAGCAGGAGCTAAAGCACAAGGATGCCATGCTGCAGGCCAAGGCCAAGGTCGTGAGATACAGACTGCGGCCAAACATGGCGGAAAACATGGATTTTTGGTCGGTTGATTTGTTGGGGCGCATATGAGGTTCCATGTGATCAGCAACTCTCGTGCCATACGAAGAGCGGAGCGTAATAACAAAAAATTAAAGAGTCAGCCTGCCGCAGCAAAGCGGAAATGCCAGTTTTGCTTCTGCTTTTGGTCGTCGGCGCAGAAGGTGGGCTCGGAGCATTTGTTCAAGGCATGAAAATTGCTGTGTAACTGAACATGACATCTCGAATCCTTTGTCTTTTGGCCGCCCTTTCTCTCGTGGCCTGCTCGAGTTCTTCCACTCGTGCTGTGAATGATAAACCCAATCGCTCTGGTCGCATTCAGCAGATTTCGCAGTCGACGATGTCGCTTCCGCCGCAGGATCTCTCCGCAAACGCAGGCATTCGCTGGCCTGCGGGAATGCGCCGTCTCGCCGTTCTGCCCATCTACTCCACTCGTCCGATTGACCAGACCCAGCGCGACATGGATGGCATTTTCCGTGCGGAGTTGTCGAAGGTCGTGAAATACGAAATCGTTCAAGTCAGCCGCAACGACATGGCATCGCTCATCAACCGCGAGGCGGTTTCCTCTTCCGAGATTATCCCATCATCTGTGATGACCATGCTGCGCCAAAAATACGGAGCCGATGCCGTGCTTTTTACGGATTTTACATTGTTTCGTCCCTACCGTCCGCTCGCGATCGGTGTGAGGTCGAAGATTGTAGATGTCAAAACAATGGAGATCCTGTGGATGGCGGATGGCATTCTTGATTCGGCGGAACCCGATGTTTCTGAATTGGCTACCCAATTTTCAGACTCAGGGCTCCAAATGCGATACATCAGCAACAAGATTCCTAAAGGCAGGCAGCGCGAGCAGGGAAGTGGAAACCAGATCATTCTGCAAAGCCCGCGCCTGTATGCCGCCTTCGTCGCCCATGAGGCTTTTTCGAGTCTCGCACCCGTGCCTGCAGCGCCTACACAGCAATGAGCGGATTCTTTGATAAAGCCCATCGTGGAGAGAATTCGCCAGACTCTCTGGAAAAGAAAACGCAAAGCCGCGCATCCAACGAAATCAACGCCTCTCTCACGCCGGGCTTGATCCACGAGGTTAATAACATACTCACCGGCATTTATTTCAATCTCGAAGGCTGCCGGGAGGTCCTCGACGCCTCTCATCCGCTGGCTGAGAGTGTTCAGGAAATCCAATTTGGCGTCGAACGCATCAAAGAAGTGCTGGGCCGCGTCACGCAGATTTACCTCAACGCCGCAGAGCGTGAGCAAACTTATCACGAAGCTCAAGCGCTTGTTGCCGGTCAGATCGACCTTCTGCGCATCGTTTTTCCAAAAACAGCCAGTATCACGCTGACTGCTCCCGAATCAGCCCTCTATATCAATGTCTCCGAATACGCTTTCCGTGTGGCATTGCTTACTCTCGCCACCTGCCTGAGGGGACTCTACCCAGAGGGCAAGATCGAGATTCCTCTTGCCGTTCTCTCCCCGGCGGATTTATCGGAAGCGGATTTTGGAAAGTCTATCCCGGCCGGGGATTGCGTTGGCATTTGTTTCCACTTGCCATGCGTGGCTCTGTCCGTCGCTGAAATCGATGATTTCCAGACGCTGGATAATCCCACCGATCTTTCGATGGCCGCAGCTGAGGTCCTCGTTGGCCAAGCGGGCGGTCGCCTGCTTTTATCAAAGGGCAAGGCCCCGCACACTTCCAATATGGTGATGCTCTTTCCTCAGCAAAATCTCAATACCTAACCTCACTCCCGACCCGTGAACAAATCATCCTACTCCATTCTCTCTATCGACGACGATCCGATCATTCTCAAAGTCCTTGAGGACTTGGTGACGCGGGCTGGTTACCATTCCATGACCACCATCAGCGGCGAGGAGGCGCTGCATTTAGCGGTGGATCGGAAATTCGCCGTCATCATTGCCGATCACAACATGCCCGACATGATGGGCTCTGAATTGCTGAGCCGCATCGCGCGGATTCAGCCCTCTGCATCGCGCATCTTGATTACAGGCATCAAGTCGCTCGACATCGTCACCTCGGCTGTTAACAGCGGCGAAATTTTCCGCTTTGTCACGAAGCCGTGGATTTCCGCCGAGATGATCGCTACGCTCCACAACGCCGTGCAGCGTTATGAGCTCATTGAGTCCAACCGTTCCCTCGAAAAAACAACGCAGGAGCTGAACGAACGCCTCTCGGTGGCAAACTTCCAACTCGAGCGCCAACTCAAGGAACTGGAGGCGGGAAAAAAGGAAATCGACATCTCTCACGATGCACTGAAAACAAATTTCAGCCGCTCGCTGGAGCTCTGCCAGCGTATCCTTACGACCTTCAATCCCCTCCTCGGCGAACAGGCCAAGGCTGCAACACGGATTTGCCAACTCATGGCGCAGACCCACTATTTCAACGAGGAGCAAAAGCATGTGCTCGATGTCAGCGCTCGGCTCTATGACATCGGCCTCACCGCCGTGCCGCACGGATTCATGTCCTCCGTTCAAAACAACTCCGAGGACATGTCGCCAGAGTTGAAGACAGTTTTCCTCAACCACACCATCCATGGGCAGACGCTGGCATCCTTTGTGGATCTCCTGAAGCCTGTTGGGGAGACGATTCGTGCCCACCACGAGCGCTTCGATGGAACCGGATTTCCTGATGGCCTCGCCGGGGAGATGATTCCCTGGACGGCGCGCTGCCTTGCAGTTGTTGTGTATTATGTGACCTGCGGTCTTCCCCAGGAGCAAGCGGTGGATCGAATCCTCGAGCAGTCGGGCACGGCCTTCGATCCCGATGCCACCAGGCTTTTCCTTAAGTGTGCCCAAGCGACGCCCCTGCCGCGTCTGGTTCGTGAAGTGATGGTTGACGAGTTGGATGTTGGCATGCAGCTCGCCTCCGGCATTTACAGTCCCACAGGTGTTTTACTCGTCGCCGAGGGCTACCATCTTGACGAAAACACCATCGCAAAAATTCGGAACTACAACAGTTCCTCGACGCTCCTTCGTCAGTTGCTGGTTTATTGCTGAGAGCTGCGGCCTTCGAGCAGGCTGCCAACCTTCGAGATGAGATCGCCCACGGAAAATGGCTTTCGGAGGAATGCAAGATCCGCTTCGTGTTCCTTGGCGATTTCCTGTTGGTCAGGGTAGCCCGAGGTGAGGAGAAAAGTTGTCTCCGGCCACTTTTTTTCGATCTTGCGGGCCAATTGAAGTCCCCCCATGCGTGGCATGACCATGTCAGTAAAAACCAAATCCGGCGCGAACGCCTTGCTGTCCTCGAAATAGGCAAGCGCCATCTCGCCGTCCTCCGCTTCCACAACGCGGTGGCCGAGTCGTTGCAAGACGGTGCGGGCGAAGTTTCGAATGGCGGAGTCATCCTCGACCAAAAGAATTGTGGCTGGAGCGGTTGTTCTTCCCGCTACATGGCTATCGGCCTTGGGCAGGGCCTCTTGGACGCTGGGTAAAAAGATATCCAATCGACTCAATCCTTGCGCGACGCCGGGAATCTCAAGTCGGCCTTCATTTTCTTCGATGACCTCCGCAGCTGTGGCGATGTTGCGGTTTTTTTCAAGGGTCTTGGAAACTCCGCGGCCTGATTTTGGAGCATAGGTCAGCGAGACGCGGGCATAATTGCCGGGCGGAAGGGATTTTTGCGCGATGCGGCGGGCATCTTGGATGACATCCCGGGCCACATGGATTTTGAGTTGCCCTCCCTGAGACATCACTTCGCGTGCGGCTACGGCGAGGTTGATGAAAACCTGTTCGATCTGGCTGCGATCGGCCTGCACGGCGGGCAGGCCAGCATCGATGTCGATGACCAGTTCGATCTGTTCACCCAATAGGCGGCGCAGCATTTTGACGACATCATTTAAAAGCTCGCCGATGTTAATGGAACCTCGGCGAATGGCCGGAGGCTTGCTGAAGGCCAGAAGTTGGTTCGTGAGCGACGAGGCGCGGAGTGCGGCCTTTTCGATTTCCCCCACGAAGCCGGTCAGTTCGTTTGTTTCCGGCATTTCATCCCTGAGGATTTGTGCGTAGCCGATCACAACGGAGAGCATGTTATTGAAATCATGCGCCACGCCGCTAGTCAGCTTGCTGAAGGCCTCAGCGCGCTGAAATTGAGTGAGGCGAGTTTCCATTTCGCGCAGGTCCGAGACATCGCTAATGAGGGAGCAAAGCACTGGACTGCTGCCTTCAGCCCGTGCGACGAAATACCCCCGCTCGAGGAGCGTGGTGTAGTTGCCGCTCTTCTTGCGCGCCCGGTATTCAGCTTCAAATGTTCCTCCCTCGGTGAGGGCGCGTTTTATTTCTTTGCGGTAGCCTAGGCGGTCGTCTGGATGAATAAGCAACATCCAGATTTCAAATTGCCCGGCAATCTCGTGCGGCAAAATTCCCAGAAGCCACTCCATTGCACCCGAGTAAATCGTTTCGTCTGAAGCGGTATCCCACTCGCGCAGGATTTGCATAGCCGAGTGCATAGCTCCTTCCATCCGCAGTCTTCGCTGCCGCAGGTTGCGAAGTTCCGCCTTTAAATCCTCGTCATTGGATGGAGGTATGGAAGCGATTTCGGACATAATCAGGTTTTGCTGTGTCAATGTTGATCTAATGGATCGAGCCTAATGCTCGAGACAAGACGGCAAAAGGACTATTTTCCAGAAAGGAGCGCCTTCGCGTGTTTTCGGGCGGATTCGGCCTGTCCGCCCAGCATTCGTGCGATTTCGCTGATGCGATCCGGTCCGGTGGTGGATACCAGAGTCGTTCGGGTGCGCTCGCCGCTGGTGTCCTTGGAGACCATGAATTGAGACTGGGCTGAAGCCGCGACTTGCGGGAGGTGGGTGATGCAGAAGACTTGATGGGATGCGGCGAGTTCCTTCATCTTGGCCCCAACCTTGGCTCCGATTTCTCCACCGACATTGGCGTCGATCTCGTCGAAGATCAGCACGGGAACGCTATCCTGCGCGGCGAGCGAGGTTTTCAACGCCAGCATGACTCGCGAAATCTCGCCGCTGGACGCAATGGCGCGAAGCGGACGCTCGGGCTCGCCGGGATTCGGTGCGAAAAGAAAATCCACCTGCTCGATGCCCAGCGGAGATCCCTCTTCGAGGTTCTCGAAAATGATGGAAAATCCAGCTTTCGCAAATCCCAGGTCAGCCAAGTGGGTCTTCACCAGATCCGCGAGCTTGGGAGAGGCTGTGCGCCTTGTTTGGCTCAGTATCTTCGCTGCGGAGTCGAGGGCTTTTCGAGCTTCGGAAATTTCACCATCCAGGCCCGCGCCGCGCTCCTCGCGATTCTTCAGTTGGGCCAGCCTTGCTGAGGCATCCGTCCCGAATTCGATCACCGCTTCAACAGTGGAGCCGTATTTTCGTTTCAGGCTCTGGAGGGTATCGAGCCTCGCCTCAGCGGCCGCCAAACTCTTGGGATCCGCATCCAGAGAGGACGCATAGCGGTCAATATCCCTTGCCAGATCTTGCAGCGATTCAAAAATACCAGCTGCAGCTGTGCTGAGGGGTTCTGCTTGCGCATCCAATCGCAGGAGTTCCCTCGTCAATCGCGACACATCTCCCCAGCGGGATGTGAGGGAGTCTTCGGATTCGGAGAGCCGGCTGGTGAGATCGGCGCAGAGGGAGCATAGGCGGTGCGCGTTGGCGCCCGTGCGCTGGCGCGAGAGGAGTTGATCCTCCTCACCAGCTTGGAGGGCCGCTTCATCAATTTCGGCGACTTGGTGGGAGAGGAGATCCAGCTCCCTTGCGAGAGCCTCAGCATTTTCCGTTAGGCGTTTTTTTTCAGCCGTGAGGTGCATCCACTCTCGGCGCCGCGCGGCATAATCCGACCTCAGATTTTCTGCTCCCGCAAAGGAGTCCAATACCAACATCTGCTGATCCCTTGAAAAAAGGCTTTGATGGTCGTGCGGGCCATGCAGGTCCACGAGCAAATCCCCGAGCTCCCGCAGCAGGGCCAGCGTGCAAGGGGAGCCGTTCACAAACTGCTTGCCTGCGCCGCCAGTGGATACTGTGCGCTTGATGAGCAGAGCGCCTTCCTCGCAGGCTTCCGCACCGCCTTCCTCGAGTATGCCATGCACGCGGGACTCCGGCGGGATTTGAAAAAGACCCTCCACTGCGCAGGCATCAGCGCCCGAGCGCACAAGCGACTTTTCGGCCCTCTCGCCGAGCAGGAGTTTCACCGCGCCGAGTATGATAGATTTTCCGGCACCGGTCTCGCCGGTGATTGCGACAAAGCCCGCAGGAGGCTCCCAGAGGAGGTCTTCCACGAGAGCGAGATTGCGGATGCGAAGAGATGCCAGCGTTGCGGACATTCCTCGACTATGCCACCCTCCATCCCGAATTCCAAGCGATGCAACAGATGCAAATCACATTTTTAGGAACAGGGACCTCCCACGGGATTCCAGTCATCGGATGCGCTTGCCAGGTCTGCAAATCCGCTGATCCGCGCGATAAGCGCCTTCGCACCTCCATTCATGTCCAGACGCCCAGCTGCTCTTTCATTGTGGACACGACGCCGGATTTCCGCGCCCAGTGCCTGAGGGAGGAGATCTCCCGTGTCGATGCGGTGCTCTACACCCATGCCCATGTGGACCATATTCTTGGATTCGATGATCTGCGGCGCTTCTGTGAAATGGAAAATAAAAACATGCCGATCCTTGCATCCGCGCCAACCCTCGAAAGCCTCGCCCGCGTCTTCCAATATGCCTTCGACGGATCAGCCCGGTTTCCGAATTACATTCGCCCCGAACCCAAGGTGGTGGATGGTCCCTTCTTGCTCGGAGGTCTCGATATCGTGCCTGTCGAGTTGCCCCATGGCCGCATGACCACGAATGGTTTTGTCTTCGAAAAAAACGGCCTGCGCCTCTTTGCTTATTACACCGATTGTGCCGAGGTGCCGCCTGCAGCAGAAGAGGCGGCTAGAGGTGTCGAGGTGCTCGTTATTGACGCATTGAGGCACAACTCGCACCAGACTCATTTTACTGTCCAAGGTGCGCTTGATGCCGCCCGCCGCATCGGTGCCCGCCAAACTTATTTTATTCACATGTGCCACGAACTCGGCCACGCTGAGACTGAGGCCAGCCTCCCGCTCGATGTTCGACTCGCCTACGATGGTCTTCGCCTTCATCTCTAAACGCGTTGTCCTGCTCGCGCTATTGATGTGTCTTGCGGCGACTTCCGCTTTTGCAAGGAATAGCCTGTCGGCTGCAACGCTGGTTCTTTTCAATTCGAGTGACCCGGAGTCAGAGGAACTTGCCCGCTACTATGCTCAGAAGCGGAAAATTCCCGTCGACCACATTCTGGGGCTCTCCTGCCCGGCCTCGGAGGAGATCTCACGCGCCGATTTCGATCGCGCCATCGCCGCTCCGCTGCGTGAGAAAATGGCGTCCAAAGGCTGGTGGAAAATCGCTCGTGTCGAAGGCAACAAAAAGGCCGTGGTGGAATCTTCCATTCGCTTTGTGGCCATCATCCGCGGCATGCCCCTCAAAATCGCGGCGGATCCATCCATTCGCCCGCCCGCCGACACACGCAACATCCCCGCTGCCATCTCGTCGCGCAACGATGCGTCGGTGGATAGCGAGATTGCAGCGCTTGGTGTGAAGGATTGGACGCCTGCGAGTGTGGTGGAGAATCCCTACTACGGCCGCTTCACACAGATTCTGGATGACTCGGTTTTTCCCGGAATGCTCCTCCCGGCGCGCCTCGATGCCCCCACTGGCTCGATGGTGCGGGCCATGATCGACGACTCCCTCATGGCGGAAAAAGATGGGCTCTGGGGCTGGGCCTACATTGATGGCAGGGACATAACCAGTGGCGGCCACACCGAGGGTGACAACTGGATGCGCCATCTGGTCGAAATCCTCCGCCAGCGCGGCGTCCCGACGATTTTTGACAACCTGCCCTCCACGCTTGGAGAGGACTTTCCCATGACCGATGCGGCTGTTTATTTCGGTTGGTATGCGGGCGATGCGACAGGGCCCTTTGCCCGGCAGGATTTTCAATTCAAGCCTGGAGCCATAGCAGTCCATCTGCACTCCTACAGCGCCAGCACGCTCCGCAGCACGACGAACAACTGGTGTGGGCCGCTCATTGCGCGCGGCGCGGCAGCCACGTTGGGCAATGTTTACGAGCCCTACCTCTCGCTCACGGCGAACTTGGATATTTTTCAGGATCGGCTCATGACCGGACTGACTCTTGCCGAGAGCGCCTACATGTCGATGCGCGCCCTTTCTTGGATGGGTGTTGTGATCGGTGATCCGCTTTATCGGCCCTACACAGCTTGGAATGAATTTTACGATCCGAGGAATCGTTCGCCGAATCCGTGGCGGCGCTTCCGCAGCATCACACTGAATGCAAAAGGTAACATTCTGGATGCCCTTGTCCCTCTTCATGAGGCTGCTCAAGAAACCGGCGATGGAATGTTTCTCGAAGCTCTCGGAGCCGCTCAGTACGATGCGTGGAATGGGCCGGCTTCGCTGAGTTCTTTTCGCGACGCTTTGGCTTTCACTTCGAATCCCGAGGTGCGTCGGAGGTTGGAGTTGGAGACCGCCGCTGCCATGCGTCGCATCGAGGCAGCGTCGGAAGTCGCTCACAAATCTGCCGAGTCCGTTCCTGTTATGCCGGATTCGCGCATTCCGGCGGATAACGGCACGGGGCATGATTCCTCGCTCGTCAAACCTGCTCCAAGCTTGCCACAGATTCCCACCGAAATTCCCAACTTGCCCTATCCTGACCTGTGAAAGCGCTTGATGCCTCCCGCTATGAATCCGCCCGGCGCTCAGACCACCTCAGCGAAGTCGCCATGCGACAGGGGGAAATCGAAATCCAAGCCAGGCTCTTCAATGGCGAATACGGAACGAAATGGAATACGACTGACGGCGAGGCTTTCGAAATTCTCCACTTCGGGGAATGGAATCGCGAGGCAGGGCCAGACTTCAAAGGCGCTGTCATTCATTTTGCAAAATCCGGCGAAAAAACGGGGGATATCGAAGTCGACCGGGAGGCGCGCGATTGGGAGCGCCACGGCCATGCCCTGAATGCCTCGTTCTCCGAGGTTGTTCTTCATTTTTTCATCGAGGGCTCCCGCGAGCAGGCCTATGCCCGAACTCTTGAGCATCGCGCCGTGACACAAGCCCGCTTGGTGGTGGATGCGCCTGCAGACCCGCATGAGGCCAAGCTCGCAGAGCATGTGAGCATCGAAGAGGGCGCGCGCATGATCTCCGAAGCGGCGGAATTCCGGCTTCGAAACAAACACTCCGCCTATGCCCGCGCGATCTCGCTGCATGGAGCCGATGCCGCGATGTTTCACGCCATCGCCACCGGCCTCGGCTACAAAAATAACGCGATCCCGTTCTTGCTCGCTGCGCAGCGCGCCGGTCTGCGCCGCGCGGGTGGTCTGTCCGGAGAAGCCCTGCTTTTCGGCCTCGCCGGCTTTCTGGAGCCGCGATCGTTTGATGATGCGGATGATATAACCCGCCGCTATCTTAAGCCTCTGTGGGACGAGTGGTGGAGTATTCGCGATGCCATGACGCGGATTGTGCTCGATCCGAAAATGTGGAAACTCTCCGGCATACGGCCATCCAACCACCCTCACCGCCGCTTAGGCGCTCTCTCTACAGTCGCCACAGGGTTTGGCATTTTGAGAAAAGCCATCCAGGAAAGTGGAGCCAAGGGATTCCGCTCCTTCTTGGAAAATCTCGACCATCCCTACTGGCGGCGACACTGGAATCTCCGTGCCGCTGAACTCTCCAAACCCGTTGCACTCATCGGTAGTGACCGCATCACAGACCTCCTCATCAATGCCTTTCTCCCCTCGCAGCCACTTCACATCGCGCGCAGTGAGCTGGAGCGACTTCGCGGCCCTTATCCCAGCGGGCGACTCTCCCGTGCCAGCATATGGCTCGTGGGAGGCATTGAACCAAAGCTCATGCGATCGGCCAAGGATCAGCAGGGGCTTTTACAACTCCATGCCGATTTCTCGTTCTGTTCCGCCGCTGAGGCCGCGTCTAAGATATTGCAGCAGAGATAAAAATCCCCGCATTTTACGCATGTGCTGTAATGTATATAGTTGCTTTTATTCAGTGGTATATCTTTTGGACTACTGATAAAATATCTCTTCATCGCCTTCAATGAACTACCCCAATCTTCTTTGTATCGACGATAGCCAACTTGTGCAAAGTTTGATTGCCCGGGAGCTTGAGGATTACGAAGTGCAGTTGCGCTTTGCGAATGATGGCGTGGAAGGCATGGCTTGTTGTCTGCGTGATATGCCGGATCTCGTGATGCTGGACTTGAGAATGCCGACGATGGACGGCATAGCATTTCTGAAGCATTGGAGAACCGAAATAGGTTTTAACGATACGCATTTCATTATCATGACTGCCGAAAGAAGTCGTGAAATTGTGGAGGCTGTTTTGCGTCTTGGAATTTCTGATTACCTTGCAAAACCATTTTCTGGGAAAACACTTCTGAGCAGACTCTCCCAGCACATCGCTCTGAAAAAGCGAGTGCAGATCTCCCACACGCCAAGATCGCCTTCATCAGTCGCTCAAGCTCCAAGTAGCGAACCGGCAGCTATAAGAGTGGCTAAGCCTCCAGTTAGCGGGATAAGTTTCCAAACAATTCGGGTTTTAACAAAGAAGAGCGACTCGCATGATTCGGGAGTGATTGAAGAAGAATATTCCCTGCGCGAGATTATTTCCAAATATCAGGTTCTTTTTGGCTCTAAAAACACTTATTTGACTAGTGTTCTTGTGGAACTCCTAAAGGAAGGTAAGGTTTTTGTGGAATCAGAGAAGTTTTCGGAAAGAATTCAATTGAAATATGATGCAAATAAAATTGATGCAGCCACTGCGGCCTCGCTATTGGCACGGTATTTCGAGCAGCAACGAGTGGATGGCGATCTGAATGCCAGAGCCACGCAGAGAATTGTGCTGCATCGTCCCGCAGCCAAGATGCGGCCATCCAGTTAGATGCTTCGGCATTTTCACATTGCATTCCAAGAGGCTGGTTCGGCGGTTTTGAAGTGAGCCAATTTAAATACACCTTCACAAACGAGACTTTGGCCTACAAGCGAGTCTCGCTGCGCAGGATTCGTGCGGCGAGGGATATCAACTCGGAGTTCGATGGAGTCATCAAGTCGGGCGATCTTGGAGGATGGATCCAGAGCGAGGAAAATCTCGCCCATAGCGGCAACTGCTGGGTCCACATGGAAGCCAAGGTTTACGGACAGGCCAAGGTTTCAGGTAATGCCAGAGTCACAGATCAAGCTGTCGTGTGCGGCCATGCTGTCATCTCGGGCGAAGCTCTGGTGGCGGGTTGCTCGCGCATATCCGGAGATGCTTTTATCACTGATCTGGCCAAGATTGATGGCAGGCAAGTCTCTGTAAGCGGGCGTGCTTGGGTGGCAGACTACGGGCAGGTTCGTGGAAGCGCCTGCGTGATGGGGGAGGCAAAAGTGGGGGGCTGCGCTAGTGTTTCGCAGATGGCTGTTGTGACAGGTCGCGTGAATATCAGCGGCAACGCGCAAATATCCGGCGCGGCCCGAATCCAAAACAAAGCCACCGTCTCCGATCAGGCTGAGGTGCGCGGCCACGCCGTGGTTCGCGGGCGTGCGCGCATAGGGGATGCCGCCGTGGTTGAAGGCGAAATGGTGGTAGCCGGAGCGGTGACCGTCGCGGGAAATGCGATTTTAAGCGGCAGTGAACTCCTTGTGGGCTCTGCACGCATCGGCTGATTTTTTGTCGGCTGGCCTCGGTCTATTTTTCTGTGGCTTGGCTTGCACACCGCACCGCCACATGACGCGTTTCCGGTAGGATGAATTTCCGGATTTCCACTTGAGCAGATATCGCTGCGAATTCCTTTAAAATCATGTCACAAATTTCCTGTGCGAGTGACTCGATGAGCCGCCTCGGCCGCTCGCGGGCCAGCTCGGAGACGCGCCGGGAGACGGCGGCATAGTCCACCGTAAGGCTGATGTCGTCTTGCATCTCCGCAAAATTCCTCGCTGGCTGGATTCGGATATCAATTTCGATTTCCTGCGCGTTCAGCCGCTCTGCATCCGGCACGCCGATCCAAGTTTTGACCCGCAGTGAATCGATGAGAATCTCGCTCAGAAGAGGCGTGGTTTTCATAGCAATTGCTGCACGGCCGCGATGTCGCGGGCGATGATCGTCGGCCGGGCCGGAATGAGTTTTTCGATGCGGTCGAACCCCGAGAGCACGGCGACATCCAATACGCCGCCATGGCGGGCGGTTTCGATATCATGCACCATGTCGCCCACGAATATCGTCTCCTTTGGATCAAGCGAGTGGGCTTTCAGGATTTCGCGAATCTTTTCCCGCTTGTCCATGATCTCCGTGTAAGCGACTTCGAAGTATTGTTCGACGCCGAGCCGACCGGCTTGGATTTTAAAATGCGAGGTCTTGATCGTGCTGAGCAAAAAAGTCCGCCGCCCCGTTGTTTGGCAGAATTTCAGGAAATCCAGCGCCCCTGGCAGTAGTTCGATTCGGTCATTCAAGCCAAGGAAAAACCGCTCATAGAGTGCCTCCAGACCCTCGGCCGTAGCGTCGGGCAGGAGGTCTGCATAGAACCCGGAAAAGGGCAGGCGGAAGTGCTCGCGGAATTCGTCGAGCGTGAGCGGATACCGCCCATACTCAGCAAAAATCAGGTTCGTTGCCTCAAGCACAGCAGCAAGATCGTCCGCAAGCGTACCTGACCAGTCGAGAAGCACATTTCGAATCATGTTTTAAAAAGTAATCGCCAAGCGTGCGCCTATGACAAACGCATTGGGAGCGAAATTGTCGCCGCCCGGATTCACAATCAGCTGGGCATCCGGTTGCAGGATACACCACGGCGTCAAGACGCATTGGTAGGTGGCCTCAAGCACCATCTCGGAGACAGCACCATCTCCACCGGCGGCTCCAATAGTATCGCGTGCCTCGGGGCTCAGTGCGGCAAAC
>JBILBH010000059.1:0-14836 GCA_044353785.1 Terrimicrobiaceae bacterium | reverse complement strand
TAAAAGCGCGAAACGTTTTTGGATTGGAGCCAGCAAAGGCGGCAACGAGGCCATGCACGCCTTGTAGCATCGGGAAAAATAGAATCAAGTTATTTCTGGACGATGCCTTAGATCGAACGGCGTCGATCTATCCACGCGAGTTCCCGCAGGGGATCAACAAGCGGAAGTGGGCCTCTGGCATCGTCAAAAAGCCGAACGCGGAGCATGGACAGATTCGATGCTGATGCGAAACGATTGTTTTCTGTTCAAAATAAAAATGATGCCAAAAGCTAATGGGGTTTCTACTTTCTTTCTGATTGCGCCAAGCGTTGGGCGCATGTTCCCAGGGAGCGCACGCGCCCTAACGGGCCTGATTGAGTCAATGCAGCCGAAGGCCAGTGGAGGCACTCCGTGCCAGGCGCGCTCGCCGGGAAAGTTTGCGTTGCAAACTATTCTTAAAGTCTAAGAAAAAAACGTCGTTTTTATCATAAAAACAACGATTGGCTAAGGCGGCGAGGAAGCCAGCCTTTCCAATATCGTAATCTATAGGAAAATGGGGACGGATTTTCACTGGCGGGAGATTTGATAAAGGTAGAGGACTGCTTGTTGTTCAACGGGCGATGACATGTTCCGCCACATTGTTGTCTTGGCTTGGGAGAGTAATCTGCGGCAGAATTGTTATGATGAAAAAATCCGGGTGTCTCGTGGCGCTTCTGCTCGTGGCGGTGTGTGCGAGCATGTTTGTGAATTTGCTTTTGTTGGCCTTGATTGGAACAAGGGGTGCGGCGTCAATGGCGGGGGTGAAGGTTCTTCCTCAGAAAGAGTATGAGGAGGAGGTGCTCTCCGAGGGCTCGGATTCGCATTCCAAGGTCGCCGTCATTCCGTTGGACGGGGTGATTGGCTTTGGTATGAGCGGGAGTCTTGGCGATTCGATGGTGGAGGATTTCAAGGCCGCACTGGAGCAGGCTGCGGCCGATCATCACGTGAAGGCTGTCATTGTCGAAATGGACTCGCCCGGCGGGGAGATCACGGCGTCGGATGTTCTTTACGATGCGCTCCGGAATTTCCCCGAGGACAAGCCCGTGATTGCTTATTTCAATTCAATCGGAGCCTCGGGAGCCTATTACACAGCCTGCGGGGCGGATTGGATCATGTGCAACGACACGACTTTTACCGGCAGTATCGGCGTCATAATTTCAACGCTGAATTACCGCGACCTCTTTGGAAAAATCGGCCTTGAGTCGGTGGTTTTCAAAAGCGGGAAGTTCAAGGATATGCTCAACGGGGCCCGCGAAATGAGCAAGGAGGAGAAGGAGTATGTGCAGGGGCTCGTCATGCAAAGCTATGATCGTTTTCTCGGCATCGTCGCCTCCGCGCGCAAGCTGGATGCCGCCGTGCTGCGAAATGGTCCTGCCGATGGGCGCATTCTCAGTGGCACGGATGCCTATGCCGCGAAATTGGTGGATGAGTTAGGCTACATCGAAGACGCCTACGAAAAGGCCCGCACGCTCGGCAAGGCTCCCGGCGCGGAGGTGGTGCGCTATGTGCGGACCTATAGTTTCGACCGCTTCCTGCGGCTGTTTGGCGAGTCCGCGTCGGCAAAGGTCGAGATCGGCCTGCCGGGCAAAAAATACGCCCTTGAGCCCGGTCGCGTCTACTTGCTGCCTCCATTCTTCGCTCCCTGAGGAGGGACGACCCGTGAAAAAAACGCGCATCGATACATCCGGTCAGCAGGCAGCGTTCCAATCGCCCTTCGCCGCACTGCAAATGGAAGGGCTCCCCGAGGCGCCGCCTCAACCCGAGTGTGAGACTCCTCCCGTTGTGCCAACAAAAATGGGTCGCATCGTGCTTCGTCGCGAGAAAGCTCAAAGGGGCGGAAAAACGGTCGTGGTGGTGTCTGATTTCGAGCTCCGCATCTCAGATGCCGAAATCGAGGACTTTGCCCGCAAGGCCCGCCAGGCCTGTGGCTGCGGAGGTACAGTGCGAGGGCGCGAGATCGAACTTCAAGGAGACAATGCCGCAAAAATCCGTGCCTATTTCGAAGGCGCCGGATTCCGTGTCGCTGGCGTTTGAGCGGCGAGGGGCATTGGCGGTGGGTGATTAATTTTTGAGTTCGATAGTTTTTCCGCCGTTGCGGTTGGAGATGCGTTTGAGTTCTTTGGTATCTTCTTCGGAGGCTTCGAAGGTGATGAAGTTGAAGCGGCAGGGGTCGTCGGTGGCGTCTTGTACGGAGTCGGTGGCTTTTTTGAAATCGTTCCAGGGGATGCCTTGCGGGTGGAGTGAGGATTGGAAGCTGCCGTCGGAGATGAGGAAGACCACATCGGGTTTCATTTTGGCGGCGAGTTCGAGGACTCCAACGACTCCGTTCGGGCTGGCAGTGCCTTTGCCTGAGGAAGGGATCATGCCGGATTCGACCCATTCATTTTCCACCCAGGCTGTGGCTGCATCGCGGTTGGATTGGGAGGCTGGGACGAGTTCCTCGCTGAAGGGTTTGTAGTTTCGGGAGAATTGAACAATGCCGAAGCGCGAGGTGATGGGGAGTTTTTTGATGAGTTCGATGGTTTCGAGTTTGATTTTCGCGAGGGGGACGCCAGCTTTTTCGGCCTTGGTTTTGACCGAGGTGGAGACGTCGAACATGAGGAGGATGCGTTGGCCATCGGATTGAATGCCAAGGAAGCTCATTCCTTTTCCAAATCCGCCGCTGCCAGTGGCGGCAGAGCCCGCGCCGGCGCCCATGGCTTCGCTTGTGCTGAGGGATGAGACCTGGTCGGCGATGATTTGTGACGGGTCCAGTGGCAGCATTTGGTCGAGTGGCAGGTCGGGCACTGCGGGAAGAGAAAAGGCAGTGGGCCGGGTGCTTTGGAGTTTGTCATTGAAGGTCGGCTTCGTTGTGATGGCGTCGAGCGCAGCCATGTTCATTTTGTGTTCGCGCTTTTTTGCTGGCAGGCGGATGTCGCGCTGGACGACGAAATTCGCGGGTGGAGGGAAAATGTATTTTGCCACGACGAAGATGCCCGCAACCACGCCGGCTGCGAGGTGCAGGAGGATGACTCCAATAAGAATCGAGGTGAGCATGGCCCAGCGGCGTTTCTTGGCTGCGGCGCTTTCGGAAAGGATTGATTCGATGGCGGCCATTTTCACTCCTGCTCTCCGGCATCGGCGAATGTGACGCCGGTGATTTTCGCCTGCGCGCAGGCATTGAGCACTTGAACGATGCGTTGGTGGTTGGCGGCGTCATCCGCATCGATCGTGATGAGGGCCTCGGTTTTGTTCGAGTCGGTCGATTCCTTGAAGCGCTTGAGGGTGGCGAGAAGAGTCGGCAGTTCGGAGCTTTGCGGACTGTCCACGGGCTGATCGTTGAGAACGATTTGCCCGTTCGGTTGGATGTGTATGCGTTGCTCGTCGGGTATCTCGAGGGGCTGCTCCTGGGCGACGGTGCCGGGGAGTCCGATGTTGATGTCGCTCTCCTGTTTGATCGGCTTGGCGGAGACCATGAAAAAAACGAGCAGCAGAAATACCATGTCGATCATTGGGCCCATCTGCATTTCGACGGTCTGAACATCTTTTCGGCGGATTTGCATGAGAGGGTGAAATGGTGGGCGTCAGTCCTGATAGGTTCCGAAAATGACATTCACGGCACCGGCTTCGCTGGCTATGCGCATGAGTTCCTTGATCTGTTTTCCGGGCGTGTTTTTGTCCGCGCGGACATAGAGGCGGAGTGGAGGAGTGACCCTGAATCGCTCCTTGAGGTGCGCCGTGAGTTCTTTTTTATCAGCAGGATTTTGGCCGATATAGTAGGTGCCGTCCTTGTCGATGCTTATGATGTCACGGTTCGAGAGGTCATCCGGTATCGAGGCGTTTGCGGCGGTTGGGAGTTTGATGTCCACATTCACCTGCTCCTTGGAAATCTTGGTCGTCACCATGAAAAAAATGAGCAGGAGGAAGGTCATGTCGATCATGGGGGCGAGCTGAAAACCGATCTCGTCCTCCTGTTTTTTTGCGAGCTTCATGTGGCGATGTCAGGCTTGAAAGCGCTTAGTGCGAAGCGTGGTCGGCAGACTCGATTTTGATCTCGCCGCTCAGCAGATCGAGCATGAAGGTGACGCGCTTTTGGATGTTCGCCATGTTGATCTGGAGAAGATTCCGGAAATAGAAATACAGGAACATGGCGGGGATGCCGACAAACAGCCCGCCGGCTGTGGTGATCATGGCCTCGCCGATACCTCCTGCGAGGTCGGCGGGTTCGGATTTACCGGCGGCCAGCATGTCGAAGCTGGCGATCATGCCCGTGACTGTCCCGAGGAGACCCAGCATCGGGCCGATGGTGGCGAAGACATTGAGGTAGTTCACCCAGAGGTTGAGCTTGGTTTCCTCGTTGGCGAGGGCTTCACCAGCGGCCTGATCCATCGAGGCCTTGTTGGCGAGGTCGCGTTCGAAATTCACCTTAAGCAGGGCGGTGGACATGGTGTTGGAAAAAACATTCGGCTGGGCGAGGCAGAGTGCGTAGGCGGATGAGGCGTCCCGGGCCTGCATGAATTGACCGATCGATTCCGCCTGCGCAGAGGGCAGCATTCTTCTGCCGCTGATTTGAATGAAGCAGTAAACGGTAACGGCGGCTGTTCCGATGGAACACGCGAGGAGCGGCCACATGAGTGGGCCTCCGGCGTAGAAGGTATCGAGGAGGGTTTTATCCTTCGGAGGTTTTGCGGCCGAGGTTTTGTCGCCTTTGTCGGTGGCGAATGCGGGAATCACCAAAGCGAGTGATGCCAAGGCGATGGCTGCGAGGAGAGGTTTGCTGATGGTCTTCATGTATTTTTGGGTTTCTTCTTTTTCTCTTTTGCGGGCTTGGGAGATTCCTCTGGGGTAGGTGATGGTTCAGGCGCGGGTGGCTTTTGGGAGGTGTCCTCTCGGATTTCCTTTTTGCCTTCTGCTTCCCAGTCGGTGGCGAGTTTTTCTGGTGACAGGGAAGCCAGGTAGGTCTTGGCGTGGGATGCCTCTGGCGTTGTGGGATAAAAAGCCAGGATGTCGCGGGAGGCTTCGATGGCCAACTGTTGGTCTCCACAGAGTTGATAGATGCCAACAGCGCCCCAGAGGCCGCGAGCAGCCTTTTCGTTGTTTGTTCCGAAAAAAAGCGATGGGTAAAGATAGAGTTCGAGAGCGCGTGCGTGGAGTTTGTGGCGCTCATCGATCACATTCGGATCGATATCCCAGCGGGGATTCTCCTTAAGAAAGGCGCGGAGCTGCTTCTCGGCGGCTTGGGCCATGAGATGGTTCGCCTCGATGAGGATTTCGGGATTTTCCGTTTCAGCTGCGAGCGCCTTGGCCTCCTCGACCGCTTTTTCTGCGCGACCGGTTACGCTCATAGCGCGGAGGCGCCCCTCGCGGGCCCTGTCGCGGTCTGAAGCCAGCCAGGCTTTTCCCTCCACCAATTTGAAAAGCTGAAGTGCCCTTTCGGCGTTGCGGCGTTCCTTTGTGGCGAGCAGGGCGCTTCCGAGGGCGCAGGCGATGGTTGCTGACGGGGAGCGGGGCGTTTCGAGCCAAGGCGTGAATTGTTCCCAGTAATTCTCCAAGGCCGGTATGTCTTGAGGTGCAGCGGAACGAATTGCGCCTTCGCGCGCCGCGTCGCTTGCGAACTCGATCGAACGGACATCCCCTCTGGGAATAGCGATGGATGGAATAGCACGCTGAGCAAAGCTGTTTTGAGTGGAAATATCGAGTTGGAGGCGGATGGATTTATCATCAACCGCAATAATTTTCCCCGTTCTGGGCGCGCCCGTTTTCATCTCGAGCACATCTTGAGCTTCGGCAAGGCAGATTGAGGTGAGGAGTGCGAGGAGCGCGTGTTTCATCCTTGCTCGGGTGAATTCTCCGGCGGCGTTGATTGATCGTGGGACTTGGCTGGCAGAGGACCGCCGAGGGCCTGAAGGCGGGATTTGGCGGTTGCGGCCTCCGGGAAATCCTCCAGATCCGGCTTGGAGAGAAACTCGCTGTAGGTTCGGCGGGCTGCGGCGGAATCTTGGATTTTTTCGAATGCCTCGCCGCTGCGTGCGTAGGCGTGGGCGACCCATGGTCTCCAGCGGCCGTGCATGAGGTAAACGCGTTGGAAGTAGGGTATGGCGAGCTTTGGGTTTTTCTCCGCCATGTGAAGGTCACCGATGAGGCACAGGGCTTCGGCTTTCTTTTCGCCTGGTGTGTTTTCTTGTTTGAGCACTTCTTCAAGGACTCTGCGCGCCTCGGTGAAGCGACCGCGATTCTGGAGGAGTTTGGCTTTCGAGAGCATTGTTGGTGCAAAGAGGGGCGTTCCGAGATTTTCCCGCTCGAAGCGGTCGAACAAATCCAGAGCGGCCTTGTCGTTGCCCTGCTTCAACTCCATTTCGCCAAGGGCTGCGAGGATGCGGTCTTTCTGCAGGGCGCGCGGGTTCCAGCGTAGCGCATCGCGCAGCATGGCTTCGCCTTCTTTCGTCTTGCCAGACTCCAGTAGGGCATTTCCAAAATCCACGAGCAGCGCGGGATTGGCCTCGCGCACATCGGCCAAGGCCGCCGCCTCGATGAGTAGGGATTGCGAGCGCTTGGGGTCGGATTTTTTGAGCGCCTGGGCCTGGGCATACAGGAGGCGCATGCGAAGGGTGTTCTGTTTCTCATCGTCCGCTTCGGCCTGCAGGTCGCCAAGCAGCGCTAGGTATTCGGCGGATTCTGCGGGGCCCCTGTAAAGACGATCGAGCGAGGGAAAGAGATCATCCACCGAGCGGATTTGCGGATCGTTGCCGAGTTCCTTGATCGCCTGCCAGTAGATTTCACGGGCTTTCTCGGATTGCTCTTGCTTTCGGTAATACCAACCCAGATTGGCGATGGCCTCCGCGACTCGTGGGGATCGGGGATTTTTCTTGGCGAAATCCTGCATGAGGGTGCGGTATTGTTCATAGTGCTCAAGAAGCTTGAGGGCCTCGGCGGTGCGGAAGACTCCCTCCTCGTAAGGCTTGGTGTCCGTCGAGGGAATCTCTCGAAAAACTGCAATTCCTTCCGGGACGAAGCCCTCGTTCATGAGGGCGTTGCCAAGCAGGATGCGGGCCTCGCTATTTTCGGGCTCGCCGGGGAATTTTTCGAGGTAGTCGTGGAGTTCGTCGATAGCGGTGCCGTAGCGCTCGAGTTGTTGCGCGCAATAGGCTTTGCGGAACACTGCCGAGCCCAGATGCAGGCCCTTGGGATGCTTTTGTAGGTAGGCATCCATCAGTTCGCGGCATTTCTCGAATTGCTTGTCGAACGAGTAGGTCATGCCGAGCCAGTAGGCCCCGCTGTCAGCGAGGCTGTGTTTCGGATATCGCGTCAGGAAGTTTTCGAATGCCTTTGCAGCGTCAGCGTTTTTTTCCGCCTGAAGCAGCGAGAAAGCTTTGAGGAATGTTGCCTTCGGGGCGGATTCGGAGTTTGGAAAACGCTTGGCGACCTCTTCGAAGGCGGTTGCGGCCTCGTCGTAGCGCAGGCTTGATTGCAGAGCCTCGGCTTGCATGAGACAGACCTGCGGCAGGAGTGGGGACTCGGGAAATTTGAGTGTGAATTCCTTCGCGGCATCGATGGTTTCGGGCCAGTCCTCCAGTGCGCTCCAGCAGCGGACGACATTTACGGCGGCCTGCTCAGTGACCTTGTCGGGAGGAAGGTCTTTGAGCATGCCTTGCATGATCAGAGCGGCCTCGCGGTGGCGTTTCATTTGGAGATAAGCGATGGCCAGACGGAAGCGCAGCGCCGTATCGAAGTTTTCGATTTTCTGGAAACTCTCCGTCTCGCGTTGGACTTCGTTCACCAAGCGCGTGTAGAGGATTTTTTGGTAGGGATCATCTGTCGCCCGCACTGCTGCAAGGCGGCTTTGCAATTCCTCAAGACGCGCGGCTTGGTGCTTCAGTAAACGATCCCGGGGCCACACACGCTGGAGGCAGATGATTGCCTTGCGAAACTCTCCACATTCCAGCCATCGGGTTCCGAGTTGCAGCGTGAGCGTTTGAAAGGAGATGAGTTGAGCAATGTCCTCCATGCGCGCGAACTCCTCGTTCACCACCGCCATGGCCGCATCGTCGTCGTCAAGTTGTAGTAGCGCGTAGAGTTGATAAATCACGGCACGACCTCGCATGTCAGGGGTGAGAGAGGGCTTTAGTCCGGCATAGTGGTCTGCCGCTTCGCGGTATTTTTGTTCTAGAATCCACGAAGTGCCGACAAGCATGCGGGCTTCGCCGAGGCGTGCTGCGGTGGGATTCTGGCGGAGAAATAACGGGCTTTTCTCAGCTCCGGCTGGGAATAGGGCGATGAATTTCTCCAATGCAGTGCGCGCAGTGGCGTGGTCTTGGTTTTGAAGGTTGGCGATTCCCAGCCAGAAAGTGAGTTCCTGAAATTGCTGTGGAGAGAGTGGTGGTTTTGCTTCCAGGGCTTCCGTGATAGCGGGAACCGCTTCGGCAAAGCGGCCCTGCTGCACGAAGCACATGGCGAGGGGATAAAGCGTGTCTTGCAGCGCCTTTGCGGCGTCGGGCGATGTGCTGAATTCGGCTTTGAATTTCAAGTAGGCCTCCAGCGCGTCTTTGTAGTTCTTTTGGTTGAATAATCTCCTGGCCTGCTCGAACAATTCGTTTGCCGTCAGGCCGGCTGTTGCGGCGGCAGGCTCCGGTTTTTTCACGCTCTGCGCCTCAGCGGAATGCGGCAGGCTCAAAAGCACGGCAGCCATTCCTGCGATCTGAGTGACGAAGCGCGGCATTGTGAAAGTGGTCTTGAAAGCGCGCTCCAAATAGCCAGCCGCGCTGGCGTGACCAAAGTGCTTCCATGTTACGATTTCGTCGTTTTTCTCGACTTTGCCGGGGTTAATCCCCCATGGCGGCCGTGACCCGGCCTAGCGACTTTCGTTCTATGAAGACGATCCTTTTTTTCCTTTTGGCGGTGGCAGGCGTGATGGTGTTGTCCGATGCACTCGTCAATGCCCTCCGCAAGTCCTGAACATGCGCTCTTCGCTCAACATTTTGCTTTTTGCGCTCGCGACATCCCTGGTCTCGTGCACATTCAGCGAATATGCCTTCGGAAATGTCATCCCCTACGGCAGGGTTTCTTCGATTCCCGGCGGTTACACGGGGAATGCCTACTTTTGGAATGGCAGCTATTACACCGGCGGACGCTACGAAAGCGGTCGGTTCTACTACATCGACCGATTTTACAACTCCCGCTACCTGTTCAATGGGAGATATCTGTATGGGGGAGCTCGGCAATATATCCAAGGCGTCAATGACTCTCCCGACAGGGGGTACTACTCAAACCAGCGATACTACAACAAGCACCGATACTATCAGCCCTTTCACCGACATCATTACCATTGAGTGACCTGCGGGCGCTGCCTGGTTGGCTCGGAACTAAACACGGAGCACACGGAGTGGGAAATGAGGCTTTGCCGTTTGTCGAAAGACGCGGAAAGTCGTGTAAGAATTTTCAGCCGTTTTTGCGGGCGCTTTTTTCGACCCAATCCAAAAGCCCGCCGACGGTGCAGTGGCCTTCCAACGGGTGGCGCAAGCGCGCCTGGCGGCGGATTTGGTAGCTGTTTCGGCGCCCTAGTTTTTCACGCTCAAGAACACTCACTGCTTCGAGATCTGCAAGAATCCGTTGAACAGCCCTCTCGGTGATGCCGATGGCGGCGGCCAAGTCGCGAACGCGCAGTTCCGCATTCGCACTTAGCGCAACGAGCACATGGGTGTGGTTCGTGAGGTAGGTGAAGCCCGGTTCGTGGGCTTCTGCAGGCGCGACGGAAAGGCTTTTTGAATTTTTCATGAAAAGGGGTTGACGCAAGAATAATGACATATAATACACGACATTGTTTTCCTGTTTTTTATATCAGGAATAACATAACACAAAACAGCAGCCAACAAACCACGAAAAAAACCATGGATATCTTGAACTCGCTCGTCCTGAGCCTCCTTTCCCCGATGGTGCTCGCTTTCATACTCGGTATCGTTGCCAGTCTGATTCGGAGCGATCTGAAGATTCCGCCCGAGATTTACGCGGCGATGACGATTTATCTTTTGTTCGCCATCGGGCTGAAAGGCGGTGCGAAGCTGGACGGGGTGGCGTTCACGGATTTCTGGAAACCGCTTGTCGCCGCGCTGGCCTTGAGTCTCGCAATTCCCGTGTGGAGTTACATGTTGCTGCGGAAGTGCGGAAAATTCGATGGCGTGAATGCTGCCGCGCTGGCTGCTCACTACGGGTCGGTCTCGGCGGTCACTTTCGGCGAGGCGTTGGCTTTCCTCGAGATTCTGCAGGTCTCCGCCGAGCCGTATGTCGCCGCATTGCTTGCTGTGATGGAGGTGCCAGCCATCATCGTAGCCATATTCCTGGTCGGAAAGGCGACGATCAAAGCCGGCGGTGGCAGCATTCGGGAAGTGCTCCGGGAATTGATCACCAGCAAATCGATTGTGCTTCTCATCGGCGGCATGGTTATCGGATTGCTGGCAGGCAAGAAAGGTGCCGAGCAGGTCGCGCCACTCTTTGACGCGCCCTTCCGGGGAGTTCTCACCCTGTTCCTGCTGGAGGTCGGGCTTGTGACCGGGCGGCGGCTTGGTGATTTGAAGCATGCCGGATGGCGGTTGATTGTCTTCGCCACTTTGATGCCATTCCTGCATGGCGTGCTGGGCGTATGGCTTGGAGCCTTGTGCGGGATGAGTGTCGGCGGTGCCACAATTTTGGGCACCTTGGCCGCCAGTGCCAGCTACATCGCCGCCCCGGCCGCTGTGCGGGTGGCCCTGCCAACGGCGAGTCCGGCGATTTATCTCACGGCGTCACTGGCATTGACCTTCCCGTTCAATGTGATCTTCGGCATTCCCGCTTACTACTCTTTCGCCCGCTGGCTCGTTCCGGCTTGAGGGGCGCAACGCAAAAGGAACAAACAAATGAAAACCATGAAAATAACACGCCTCGCAGCCTTTGTGGCGTTGGCCGCCACATCCCAACTCCATGCCGCCACAACCGTCGTGGATTCGTCTAAAAACAAGCCATCCACGCCCGACGAGGCTTTTGCCATGCTCAAAGCGGGCAACGAACAGTTCGCCTCGGGTGTTGGAATCCGGCGCGACCTGCTTGCCGAGGCCCGCGACACAAGTGGAGGGCAGAAGCCCTTCGCCGCCATCGTGAGCTGTCTCGATTCCCGCACATCGTCCGAGCTTATTTTCGACCAGGGCTTGGGGGATGTCTTCAACGCCCGACTGGCGGGAAATGTCGTCGACGAAGATGTGCTCGGCAGCTTGGAGTTCGCGACCAAGGCTGCCGGCGCCAAACTTATCGCCGTGGTTGGCCATTCCTCCTGCGGAGCAGTGGTCGGCGCGATCGACGATGTCAAACTCGGGCACCTGACCGGCCTTCTCGAGCGCATCAAGCCGGCGGTCGAATCCGCATCCACAAAAAACAAGGAATCCTGCACCTCGAAAAATCCGGAATTTGTTTCCGAGGTCATTGAGCGCAATGTGAAGTTGCAAATGAAGCAACTCACAGAAAAAAGCCCCATCCTCCGCGAGCTTGCCGCTAATGGCTCGATCAAGATCGTGGGCGGCGTCCACGATCTTGCCACGGGCAAGGTGCGTTTCCTTGCCGATGGGAATTGAGAATAATCCAGAGCTCGAAGGACGCGCCTATTATGCGGGCGCGTCCTTTGCCTTGCTGACCAAGCACGCCAACGAACGCGAAATCGCACCGCGTTTCCAGCAGGTGCTCGGGGCGTCGGTTACGCTGGTTGATTCCTTCGATACCGACACGCTCGGGTCCTTCACCCGCGATGTGCCGCGATTCGGCAGTCAACTCGACGCCGCGCGTAGGAAGGCCGAATTGGCCATCGAACTCTCCGGCATCCCACTGGGCCTAGGCAGCGAGGGATCATTTGCTCCCGGTCCCTTTGGGTTGGTGTCTTTCAATCTGGAGGTGCTTACCCTCATCGACAGGCAGCGCGGTTTGGAAATCACCGGCGCGGTCCGCCTGCCGGGACATCACCCCTCGGGGAGTTTCGGCGATTGGGACAAACTCACCGCGTTTGCCGAAGACATGAAATTCCCGTCGCACGCCGTGGTGCTGCGGCCGAACGGTGAGCATGATTGACGCATCCGAAAAGACATCGCCGATTGGGATGCGCTGCACACTGCCTTTCAAGAATGCGTGTCGCTCTCGGAGCGAGGAATTGTTTTTGTCGAGAGCGACCAGCGCGCGCACCGGAATCTGTCACGCATACAAAACATCGGCTCCGCATGCGATGACCTGCTCTCCCGCATGCTCTGCACCTGCCCCGCATGTGCCGCGCCAGGATTTGGTATCGCCCGCTACGAAATCGGCCTTCCTTGCGCCTGGTGCGGCGAGCCAACCAACGATTGGAAAGCCCAGGAATTCCGCTGCGTCGCCTGCCCCCATCTCGAATCCCGCCCACGCACAGATCTCAAAACTGCCAATTCCGCACATTGCCCATTCTGCAATCCCTGAGGGGCGCTTCGCCTCAACTTGAAAGCGCGGCGGCGTAGGCGCTGGCAATTTTTCGAAATGATTCCGAAACATGCGCACCGCTCGAGACAAGCCTCCAAAAATTTGTGGCGAGTTCGCGTTCCGGTGTCGCGGCGATCTCCGAGCGGGCCACGGCGAGCGCATCATCGGAGAGTCCGGGTATCATGTTTTCAGCGCCGGGGCGGTAGGCCATGGGCAACATGTCGTAAACCGGTGCAAGCCTGAGAGGCGGCCGCTCGCAGAGGATGAGGGCCGCATTCCCATAATGCATGTCCGTATTCGCAATCAGACGGCCGAAGCGCCACAGCGAGGCTAGCCTGTCCGCATCCCTCCTTTGCAGCCAACCTCCTGAGTGAAGCCGCTCGGCCGCATCGCTCCAAGGTGTGTTCATTTCTCCAAAAAAGGCCGCGTCGTGCGCACTCAGGGAGACAAAGGGAACGCGGCCTCCATTGTGCGTGCGGTCAAAGCGTGTGACCTCAAGAAACCGCCTTCCACCAGCATCAAGCCACTCGATTTCCGCAGCATGGAAGCCTGCATGGGCCAAGACGGTCGATGCCATCGCCTCGGCCGCCAGCAAATCCGCCCAGCGTTCACCCTCGGGTGTTGAGAGCGGTGGAGAAAATTTCACGATGACGGAATGTGGGCCATCATGTTTTTGGACAGTTGCCGTGAATTTTGGTTGTTCCCCACCTGCAGACGATCTTGGCAATCCACCCGCCAGAGCCTCTGCGGCGAGACGAGGGTATTCTTCCTTTCGCGAGTCCACTGAAATCGTTTCACCGTGGAACGATTGAAGCGCCCCCGCGAGGGCTTCGCGTCCGAGGACAAAACCACCCGGAAGGTCACCGCCGAACCTCAAGAGGGATTCGGCAAACGCGCGTTCAGACCAGTTGACGGGATCGTTTCCGACGCCAAGCAAGGTTCCATGCCTTCGGGCGAACGCTCTCCCCAAAAAGCCTTGAGGGCGTAAATCGTCGAGAAACCAAGGGGGGCCGGGAAATAGGGAATCCGAAAATTCGCTGCCGGTCAGCGACTGCCAAGGAAGGCCGGATGTTGATTCCAGCCACCAAGCGGGACCGGCAAGCGAATGCAGGACGCCGATTTCTCTGGGAGCGCCAAGGGGATCAATCAGGTAGAGTGGCCAGGAATGCCCTCGATCGCCAATCGGCGAAGCCAACCCGTAGCGCGTCGTTGGCCCGCGCCCGATTCGCACAAGTGACGCGTCCATGCTGCACAAGGCCCGTGAAACCGTCGGTTGGCTCACCTTCAAAGCCCCCGCCAAATCTCGAGCCCCAAGCACCCCTCGGGAAAGAAACTGCAGGCGGATTTTTGAAACGAGTTCACTCATGTGAATAGATTAAAATATCTATTTAATAAAGCAAGTCATTCTTTTTATATTAATTGCATGAATACTTGGCCTGAAATGAATAGATTTTGCAAACTATTCAAGTTTATAAAAATCGATTTCAAAGTGACAAATCGTGGGATCGACTCTTTTACAAATTGCTCCAATAGGCAAAGAGGTGGCAACTTCGCGCTTGCGAGAATACCCATTTTCCCATAAATATGGGGAATGAAAACAACAATCGAGCTTCCTGACGAACTTTTCCAACAAGCCAAGGTCATGGCGGCCGAGCGTAGCACCACACTGAAGGACATCATGGTTCAAGCGTTGAAATTGTGGTTTCGCGCTCCGGCGGAAGACGAGGAAAAGAACCGCCAAGCGACCGTGAAGCGTTTGCTCGAAGCGATGAGGGCGTCCAACACGGAACCCATGGTACCCCTCAGGCGGGAGGAAATCTATGATCGCTGAGATTTTCCTGGACGCAAATGTGCTGCTCTACGCGAGTTCGAACGCAACGGAGGACAAAACCAAAAGAGAGCAAGCCCAAGCGTTGATGATCGGGGCGCCGTTTGCGTTCTCCGCCCAAGTCTTGCAGGAATACATCGCCAACGCGCTGAGGAAGAAACAACTGAGTATCAGCGAAACAAACATCCACGCCATGCTGGAACTCGCCGCGACAGCGACGGTCCTGCCTGTCTCCCTCGAGTTGATTCTCGCCTCCATGCAAATCCGTCGCAGGTTTCAAGTCTCGCACCGGGACGCCACGATCATTGCAGCCGCTTTGGAACTGGGTTGCAGCACACTTTATTCCGAAGACCTGAACCACGGCCAGAATTACGACGGAGTCCGAGTAGTGAATCCATTTCTGGGCTGAACGCCGATAAAAATGCGGCAAAATCTCAACGGCGTTTCCATCACCCTAAATTCGGCAGTTAGGAATTGAAAATGGGCGTGGAAGTTGCTTGCGGTATGGTTGATGGACTCAAAATCCCTGCCTGAAACGGCTCACCCTGTGGGTGA
>JBILBH010000058.1:0-14843 GCA_044353785.1 Terrimicrobiaceae bacterium | reverse complement strand
AGAATCTGACGACGAACGGATTCTGCCTCGTCGACAAAAAGCACAACGATATGGAACATCGGTTTGCGGAACTGCGCCGCGAGAGGGGTTCCGATATACTGGTGACGGAGGGCGTTGAGTTTTTCGTGCAGCAGGCGCAGGCAGAGGACCTGGACTTTCGTGCGCGGGTAGCCGTCCACCACGACGCCGGTTTGGTTTTCTGGTCGCAGGAGCGCCCGCAGGAGCAGGCCGGTCACTTCGCGGTCGCCAACCATCATGCCGGCATCGATGAGCTTGCGTGCGGCTGGGCTCTGCAGCAGCGAACTGACAACGATCGGCTCGGCGGTGAGGCTGCGATAGTTTTGGATGAAGCGGGTTTGGGTTCCCTTGCCGGCCCCCGGGGCTCCGTTCAGCCAGATGACTTCATTCGGAAACTTGAGTCCCTCGATGCCGACCTCATCGAGCAAATCCTGCCAAGCGGCATTGAAAATGAGATTGGCGTCTTTGACTTCGAGATCGACGGCTTGAGAAGCGCTGGGTTTGGAAACAGGGGCGGGAAGAGCAGTTTCTTGAGATGTTTTCATCAAAATTTCTACAAAGACTGGCAGGGATTCCTCCGAATCTCAATGTGTTTCACCTGATTAGTTCGCCGACAAGTTCGGCACTCAAGCCTGCAACTGAATCAGGATTTAATAGTTCCATGCTGAGTGTTTTCTTCTTGGCCTGCATCTCGAGTACGCGTTCCTCCACGGTGTCGCGGGCGATGAGTTTGATCGAGGTGACGACATTTTTCTGACCAATGCGATGGGCGCGGTCGGTGGCTTGGGCCTCCACGGCGGGATTCCACCATGGGTCGAAGTGGATGACCGTGTCTGCGCCTGTTAGATTGAGTCCCACGCCACCGGCTTTGAGGCTGATAAGAAAAACGGAGATCGAGGAATCGGCTTGGAAACGCTCGACAACGGCGGCGCGATCCTTGGTGGATCCATCCAGGCGGCACCAGGTAATGCCGACGTTGTCGAGCGTGGGGGCGATGAGGTCGAGCATGGAGGTGAATTGACTGAAGACGAGCGTGCGGTGGCCGCCATCCACGGCTTCGCCGAGGAGTTCCAGGAGAGCGTCGATTTTCGCTGAGGGCGCATTGGTTTCCCTATTCAAAAGCCGCAGGTCGCAACACGCCTGCCGCAGGCGGAGGAGGGCCGTGAGCACCTTCATGCGGGCGGCTCCGCCCGACTCACGCATGGCATCGACCTCGGCTCGGGCGGCGATCTGGAGTTGCGTGTAGGCGGCCTTTTGGTCGGGGCTTAGCTCCACCTGCACGACTTGTTCGATTTTGGGAGGGAGTTCCTTGAGGATTTCCGACTTCGTGCGGCGAAGCATCCAGGGCTTCACGCGCCGGAGCAAGCGGGGCCAGACTCCAGCAGATTCTCCCGCTGCCAGCGGCTTTTCGTAGCGGTCTTGAAAATCCTTTCGCGTGCCGAGATAACCCGGCAGCAGGAAGTCGAAGAGGGACCAGAGGTCCCGGATGGAATTTTCCAGCGGGGTTCCAGTGAGGATGAATCGAGCCTTCGAACCAATGGCGCACGCCGCCCGCGCATTTTGGCTGCCGGGATTTTTGATGTGTTGGGCCTCATCGAGTGTGGTCGTCGAAAAGACGAAGGCTTTGTAATGCTCGGCGTCGCGGCGCAAGAGGGCGTAGCTTGTAATGACCAGATCGTGTTCCGGGATCTTCGCGAATTGCTCCGAGCGCCCCGCGCCTTCGATTGTCAGCACACGCAGGCCGGGACAAAAAGAAGTAGCTTCGCGGCTCCAATTCCAGACAAGGGACGAAGGACACACAACCAAGTGTGGGCCTGGCAGGGATTCGATCATGGCCAGCGTCTGAATAGTTTTGCCCAGACCCATCTCGTCGGCCAGTAATCCAGCTGAGCCGCTACGCGCATTGTTCAAAAGCCAAAGCGCACCCTCGATCTGATACGGCCGCAGGCGTTCGCGGAGTGGCCCGAGCGCGTCCGGCTTTGGTGTTCGGGGCAGTGGAACGGGCTGTCTTGTCCACTCGGCAATGCTGGATTCAATGTATCCGCGTTGGCATTCACGGAGCCTATATGCTCCGCGCTCTTGCGAGGGATCGCAGTCTCGAAGCACCTCCTCCAAGTCGGTGGCGAGTGCGGAATCCGGCACGGCAATGCGTCCATCTGCGAGTCGAAGTTGGGGTTTTCCGCTTTGGAGCAGGCGTTGCAGGTCTTGGGCGCTGAGAATGGCCTCTTTCCCGGCTGTGAAGTGTACATGAAAATCCAGCCAACCATCGCTGCGCTCTTTGAGTGCGAAGCGTGGTTCGAAGCGGATGATGTCCTTGGTGACATGTTGAAACCGTTCCCCCTCCTGAACGCTCCATTCCTTTTTGAGGCGTGGCAGCTCGGTGGCGTAAAATTTCACAACGGCATCCTCACCGCGCAACACGGCTTTGCCTTTGTCGTTTTCAAATCCGCAGCCGACTAGTCTGGCAAGAGCGGCTGCCTCGGCGGCTGGGTTCTGCGTGCCGCGCTGTGGGTAATAAAAGGAAATCGACCCCTCGAGGTGACGGAGCGAGCCTTCGAGGGAAAATTCCACCCGTGGGGCCTCGGATGTCGCGGTGATTGCCGAAGCCGCAGCGGATGGTGCCTGTGCGGGAGTCGCCCGCTTTGGAGCCGGGGCGATCATCTCGAGTGCTGCGGCGATCGAGTGAGCGCAGATGAGTCCGCGCTGGCGTGAGTCTCTGCAGGGGCAGAGATTTTCGATATCCACCGGATTCTTGATTTTCAGCCCGGTCAAAAATTCCCGCCCGCCTTCGCTGATATGGCCCTTCAGCCGGGGAGGCTCATAAGTGGCATCGCGAATGCGTCCGGCATCGCGAATGGCCTTCGCTTCTTTGAAGACTGTCCACCCGCCGAGTGAGACGAGGAATTTTTCTGTGAGTTCCATGTGAAGCGCGGGGCTTGCTGATAGCCCGCCGCAGGACTTCATGAAATCAGAAACTTCGCATTCTTGACACTTTGCGCGTCGGGGGCTCTACATGGGAAAAATGAAACCCGCCCTCATTGTTATCAGTCTGGCCCTCTCGCTCCTCACTTCATGCACCACTATCCAAAATCGCAGGGATCTTTACGCTCCGCAGACGGTCGAGGGACCCTACACTCGGATGCTCAAAGACGGGAGCTGGCGCAAACAAAAGTCGATTGAACCTCAAACGGCTCCCGAATCCCAGGCGAACGGCTCCAGCTCGCGTCATACCAAAGAAGTGAAGCCGCCGGTGGCTGGGTAGTCCTACTTCGCCATTTCTGCGGCGGGAGTTTGCAAGGCGTCTGGCTTGGGAGGTTTGATTTGATCCAAAATGTCCCCAAGTGATGGGTCAGCTGCGAGCATAGCTTCGCGCATGGCTTTCTGGAAATTCCTGGCGGCCTCCCGGCGCGCTTCAGGTGTCTGAGCCGCTTTCAGAGCTGCCGCTGCGGATTGAACGGCTGGAGCTTGTTTGGCTATCTCGCGGGCGGTTGTGAGTCGATCGCGCTCAGCGGGTGGCAGTTTTTGGATGAGTGATTCGCCCTGTCCATCCGAGCGGGATTTTTTCTCCTTGGTTGCAGGATCTTTTTCTTTTTTTTTGAGCACATCGCTCAGTTGTGTAGCGAGCTCGGGGTCTTTCGCCGCGATGGCATCCCTCACGGCGTCGCGCAATTCCTTGCCCGCCGCCTCGGCCTTTTGAAGCAGTGCTTGGATTTTCGGATCTTTCATCGCCTCCTCCCGTGCTTCCTTGAACCGGTTGCGAACATCTTCCGGCAGGGCTTCGATCAATTCGCGTTGCTTTTTCCAATCGCCATGGCCGTGTTTGGGGAAGTCCGCCGCAGCGGGTTGTTGCGCGGTGGCGAGGAGTGGCGAGCCGCAGAGGGCGGCGATCGCGAGTAGGGTGTGGAGTGTTTTCATATGTTCAAGGAGTCAAACACTCGGAATCTCGAAAAGTTGCGCCTCTTTATTTGGCCGGTGAAATTTCTTTCTGAGAGACGGGCAGGCGGATGATGAATGTCGCACCGTTGCCTGGTGTGCTGCGCAGGGAAATCTGGCCGCCGTGGGCTAGGATGATGTTTTTGACGATCGAGAGGCCGAGGCCTGTTCCTCCCGCATCGCGGGCGCGGTGTTTGTGGACACGGTAGAATCGCTCAAAGATGTGCGCCTGATCCTCGAGGGGAATTCCGGTTCCGTTGTCGGTGATCGATATTTCCACCCACTCGCCTTCAAGACGGGCGTTGAGTTCGATCAGCGGGGCGTTTGATTCCCCGTGGCGGATGGCATTGGTCAGAAGATTCCAATAAACCTGTTCAACCCTGTGTTCATCGACTTCGGCATAGACAGCTTCCTCTCTCCATTGGATGTCGAATTCCGCATTCTTTGTAGCGCCGCCGCTCTCGAGGTTTTCGATGACCCGCTCGGCAATCTTGCGAAGATTGACACGAGAAAAATACAGCCGGCGCCCTTTGCCCTCCATGCTGGAAATGGTGAGCAGGTCCTCGAGCAGCAGAGAGAGCCTTTGCACATTGCGATGGATCGCCCGGAGCGACACAGTGGTCATCTCGGGATCCTCTGTGGCACCATCCAGCAGCGTTTCCACATAGCCATTGATGACCGAGACAGGCGTGCGGAATTCATGCGAAACATTCGCTACGAATTCCCGGCGGGCGGCCTCCAGCGTGCGAATGGCGGTGACTTCCTGAAACACGATCAGCGCAGCCTGGGGGAGTTCTCCGTAATTCCGCGACATCGGCGAGATATGGATATCGAAGTGCCGTTGAACAACCGGCCCCGATTGTTGGATGAATTCAAAGATCAGGGAGAGGTCCTGCTTGCTCCCATCGGCGAGCGTCGCCGAGACCGCCTGTTCTATTTCATGGCGGCGGAAGACCTCGAGCACGGAGCGCCCGATATGAGATTTGGCTGCAGGGAAGAAGGCTTGGAGCGACTCGTTGACGAGGGTGATGCGTTTATCGCGGCTCGCGATGACGATGCCCTCTTTCATTCTCGAGAGAATGCCGCGCAGGCTCAGTCCGCCTTCGACTGTTTGCTCGTCCAGCGTGCGGAGCCTCTCGGCAATTTTCCGGATATGTTGTGCAGTGACTTGATAGGTTGAAGCCTCTGTGTCGAGCGCTGGAAGTTGGAAGTTCCCGCTGGATAGGCGTTTGATGTCTTCCCGGATGCGTCTAAGGGGGCGGATAAAACGATAAAAAATCAGCCAGGCCGCTACGGCCAAGACTGTCAGAAGCAGGAAAATCCACGTCACGCTCAAGGTGTGGGTGGCGCGCTGAAGCGGTAGCCTTGGCCTCGGATGGTTTCAACCTTCGCTGCATGATTGCCGAGTTTTTCGCGAAGGCGGCGCATATGCGTATCCACGGTGCGGGTATCTGCGCCGCTCGAATACCCCCAGACATCGCTGAGGAGTGTCTCGCGCGAGAGGATTCGGCCGCGATTGGTGACGAGTGTGAGAAGCAGCTTGAACTCGATCGTCGTCAAATCCAGTCGCTGATTATCGGCGGACGCCCTGAGCGCGGTTTTGTCGATCGAGATGCCATCCACTTCCAGCAAATTCACCTCTTCGGCCGCGCTACGGATGCGGCGCAGAAGACCTTGGACGCGAAGAACGACTTCTTTGGGACTGAATGGCTTGGTAACATAGTCGTCCGCGCCGAGTTCGAGTCCCTTGACGCGGTCTTTTACTTCACTGCGGGCTGTCAGCATGAGCACAGGAATGGTTGCAGTCTCGCCATCAGCCTTCAGGGCGCGACATACCTCGAGTCCGGTCATGCCGGGAAGCATCAAGTCGAGAACCACGGCGTCGGGTCTCTTCGAGCGCACGGCAGCGAGTCCGGCATCACCCGAATTTGTGATTTCCACTTTAAAACCAGCCTTTTTGAAATGGTAGCGCAGCAAGTCTACTACATCGCTTTCGTCTTCTACCAATAGCACGGTGTCATCCATGGCGCCTCCTTAACCAAGTGCCTGACGCCCTGCAAGGGGACAAATGCAACAAAAAGATCAGGTCACCGCTTGGTGGTTCAGAAAAAACAATTAAAAACTGAACTGCGGTGACCTGAGTTGTTGTCTCAACTGGTATGTTCGACCAGCGCTCGAGAGGGGTGTTCAAAGTTTTTTCAAAAAAATTTCAGATATCTAAAACAAGCCCCACCGGGCAGTGGTCGCTTCCGAGGATATGATCGTGGATAAATGCGGAGTTGAGGAGTGGAGCCAGCTTGGCGGAGGCGCAGAAGTAATCGATGCGCCACCCGATGTTTCTCTCGCGGGCACCGTTCTGGTAGCTCCACCAGGTGTAGCGTCCACCGCCTGGTTCGAAGTGGCGGAATGTGTCCACATACCCCGCTTCCAGCGTCTCTTCGAATGCCTCCCGCTCCTCGATCGTGAAACCGGCGTTTTGCGTATTGTCCTTGGGTCGCGCCAGATCGATCTCGCGGTGAGCCACATTCATGTCGCCGCAAAAGATGACAGGCTTGTTTTTTTCGAGCGTTTGGAGGTGCTCGATAAATGCCGGCGTCCATTCCCTCGTGCGGTAGTCGAGTCTTGTGAGTTCCCGCTTGGAGTTGGGCGTGTAAACATTCACCAGAAAAAAATCCCCCATGTCGGCGCTGATCATGCGGCCTTCTTTGTCGTGCTCCTCGCGGCCCATGCCATTGACGACGGCTATTGGCTTTTTCCGTGTGAGAATTGCTGTGCCGGAGTAGCCAGGCTTAATAGCCGCATTCCAGAAAACCTCGTATCCATCGAATGTCCGGGGCACCTGTTCCTTGCGGGCCTTGACCTCCTGAAGGCAGATCACATCAGGCTTCTCGGCATCCAGGTAATCCATGAACCCTTTGCCGAGTATCGAGCGAATGCCGTTGACATTCCATGAGATCAATTTCATTGCGCCAAAGAAACATTCTGCAGGCCCGAACCGCGAGAGCGAAATGACACTGGGGTTCAGTTTTTCTGCGCCGCCGGAGTCTTGGCCCGCTTGAGCGAGCGGGCGTGGTGGAAGAGGTATTGTTGGACATAGCCCGCATAGGGGCCCAGTCGCCGCCTCGCATAGCGGGCGAGTTCCGCCGCCGTGCCATCTCGCCCCCCGCGCATTGTGAGCAGGATGCGGTGGATCCATGTGTCGATCGGAACCGCATCGAGCCGTTCGTAGGCGAAGAGAAGGATGCAGTTTGCCACTTTCACTCCGACTCCAGGAAGCCTCGTGAGCGATTTGCGCAGCATCGGCGTTTTTTGTTTGGCGATGCCATCCAGGTCCAGCCCGCCTTCGGTAAGGATGCGCGCGGTCTGGAGAAGATTGCCGGCACGGTAGCCAAGGCCGCAGGCGCGCAGGGCGCTTTCCGAGGCACCTGCCAATGCCTCGAAAGAGGGATAAGCCACGATATCGGATCCCTCCACGCGCATGCCAAACCGCTCGCGGATGGCCAGAGACATGGAGCGAATGTGCGCAACTTGCTTCATCGAACTCGTGATGAAAGTTGCTGTGCATTCCCAACGCGGTTGCCGCAGGATGCGCATTCCCTCGCATGCAGAGAGCGCTGCCTGGCTCATCGCATCCTTCGGAAAGGCAGCCGTGATTTGATCCAGCGGATGATCCAACGCAAAGTGCCGTGCAATGACAGCAGGGTCTCCCTGCTTGACTACGAGCCGCTGGTTTGTTTCAAAAACCCGCACAGGCATTTCGTCTATGAGGCCGCACCAGGAGTTGTCCGCATTCTGGTGCCAGTGAAAAACCTGCCCACTCTGCAGCGTGGCCTTGAGATCGATCGGAGCCGAAAAGGGATGCGTCACGCCTCCTCCAGCCAAGCCAGTGCCTTCGTGTAACTCTGGCGCTCCAAGTAGTGCCGCAGTGTGGGATCAGTGTCCGGCGGGAGGTTCGCAACGAGTGTGTCGAGATGTGCCGCCGCCGATTTCAAAGCCTCCAAATGCGCCCCCGCATCGCGGTCGCGGAAGGCGTGGTCGGCCACGATGTCAAGGCGGGCTTTGACGGAGGCATGAAGGCTTTTGTGCAAGTCAGAGAGGTCGATCATGGCAGGTGTTCATATGGATTTTAAGGCCATGTCACAAGCTACGGATTTTTGCCAAGAATTCCGCCGGACGCCGGATTTCGGTGTTCGAGTTCCGCCTTCCCATCACCGGACTCGTTCCCATAATACCTTATTCCCATGATCTCAAACCTACTCAGCGCCCTCGGAGGCTCCCCGGACGGTATTGTTGCCTCGTTCCTCAAGCCCGAATTGGAAAAACACCTCGCAGGCATCGGCACTGTGCAAAATATCGAACTCGACACCCTAAACAAACGCGCAGCCGTGACCTTGGCCATGCAGGGCGATCCCCATCCGGTCAAAATCCAGATCGAAAACTATTCCCTTGCCCCATCCGCTGCTGGTTGCTTGCTCACCATCCACGACTATTCCTGCCCCACCCACGAATGGCTGGCCAAGCTTGGAAAAAAATTCCGCCCGACCTTCGAGATTCCACTGCCGGTTCCCTACGCCATGGCCAGCGCATTTGTGTAAGTTTCCGCGCCGGCTTTTTCTGGCGGCTTGGCAAAGTTTATCGTCTTGGATGATTCTATCCCCCTTGTGAGAGGCCTGCGTCCACTTTTGCTGCAAAAAATCGATACCAACCTTCCTGGCGTGAAAGTCATGCGCCTCCGCTTGAACCGCCATCTTCCGGAAGTGGATTCACTCGAAGCGCACACCCATGAGTGGTCCCAACTCCTTTGCTATTTGTCTGGAACGGGCGCTCTTCTTGTCAGAGGTCGAGAGTATTCCGTAGTTCCCGGGACTGTGGTTTGGGTCCCGAAGGGCCAGCGTCACGGATTCAGAGAGTTCCGAGGCAGAAGGCCGCTCTGTCTTGCCATCGACCTCCAGATAGCTCCCCACAAGAAGGTTCTTACAACGGCAACGCTCAATCACTCGGAGTTGGGGAAAATCCGGCATTCGCTTGCAGAGTTGAGCCGCCTTGGAAATCCAGAGTCCTTTGAATCGAGGCTCAGTGCCTCATCGCACACGCTCGCCATTCTCGATGTCCAATTTCGTGCGATTGGGTTTCTTCCAAGGCACTCCGCATCGGTCCCCGACTTCGTTAAAAAGTTTAAGAACCTTGCTTCAAGCCCTGAGGCCTCGGGTTTGAGTATCAAAGAACTGACCGCCCGCTTGGGATATCAGCCTGATTATCTGAACCGGGTCTTTAAGCGCATCACGGGTCTTTCACTCAGTGAACAACGCAATGCGACAAGGCTCGAAACCGCAAAAGCGGCCTTGCTCAAGGGGGGCACGTCCGGCACTGCTGCCGGCTTGTCGGGATTTGACGATGCAAACTATTTCTCACGCTGGTTCAAACAGCAGACCGGCATGAAACCAATGGAATTCGCGGCCCTGAAAACAAAAAAACAGTAGCAATAAAATAAAGTCGGTTTTGTGCTGTTTCGACTGGGTCTGTCATAACGCGCCGTCGGAATTTTATGGGAGTGTTGTGAAATGAAAGATACAGCAAACATCCTTGTGACAGGGTCCAGCCGGGGCCTTGGTCGCGGAATAGCACTGCGCCTCGCCAAGGCCGGATATGGAGTGGCAATTCATTTCGCCAACAACCGGGCCGCTGCGGATGAAACCGCGCGGGATTGCGAAGCGGCGGCGATCAATAAGGGACAGAAGTTTCCTGTCGTTGGCGGCAACGTCGCGTTGGCTGCCGACCGCGAGCGCATCATGGAGCAAACCCTCTCCGCATTCGGTCGTCTCGACGGCTTGGTCAACAATGCCGGCATCGCTCCCCGTGTCCGGGCGGACATCACGGAGGCCACAGAGGAAATCTTCGACGAGGTGATCGCAGTGAATCTCAAGGGTCCGTATTTTCTTTCCCAGCTCGCCGCGAGGCACTGGATCGCGAATCCTGACCGATCAGCCCTCTCCGGTGGCTACAAACTGATCTTCGTCTCCTCACTCTCCGCCAACACGGCATCGGTCAATCGCGGTGAGTATTGTATCTCCAAAGCTGGCCTTGGCATGGCCACGCAGTTGTGGGCTGTTCGCCTCGCCGAGGCGGGCATCTCAGTGCTGGAGCTTCGTCCCGGCATCATGGCAACGGATATGACAGCCGGGGTGAGGGAAAAATACGACAAGCTTCTCGCCGAAGGCATCGTTCCGCAGAAGCGCTGGGGCAATCCGGATGATGTCGGCCTCGCCGTGGAATCCATTCTCGGCGGCGCGTTCCCATTTTCCACAGGAGACGTCATCAACATCGATGGCGGCTTCCATCTTCGCAGACTCTAATTCCTTACTCTATGATCCAGCCCGATTCCACCCTCAATGCCCCCGCGCTCGGCGATTCGCTCGAACGTTTCTTTTCACTCGCAAAGACCAAGATTGCAGCCATCGACCGCGAGTATGATGAATGCAATGGTTCTCCCGTTTTCACTGTAGGCGGCAAATACACGACGCGCGGATGGACCGAGTGGACCGAGGGCTTCCGCTACGGCATTGCGATCCTTCATTTTGATGCCACGGGCGATCAAGAAAGCCTTTCGAGTGGACGCAAGAATACGGTTCGCCGCATGGCCACGCATGTCTCGCACATCGGCGTTCACGACCATGGTTTCAACAACCTTTCGACCTATGGAAACCTCCGCCGCTTGATGCTCGAGGGGCGGTTGCCAGAAAACGAGTGGGAGAAAAACTTCTACGAACTCGCCATCAAAACAAGCGGCGCCGTTCAGGCTGCCCGCTGGACTGAGCGGCAGGGTGGGGGATTCATTCACAGCTTCAACGGCCCGCACTCCCTCTTCGTCGATACCATTCGTTCCTGCCGGATTCTTATGAAGGCTCATCAACTCGGTCATGTACTCATGGCCGAGGGCGACAAGCCCGTGAGCCTGCTCGACCGCGCGTTGCAGCATATCGACTCCACGGCAAAATATTCCATCTTCTATGGCGAGGGACGCGATTCCTACGATGAACGCGGCCGCACAACCCACGAGGCCATTTTCAACACGAAGGATGGCGCCTACCGTTGCCCTAATTCGCAGCAGGGCTACACCGGTTTCAGTACCTGGACCCGTGGTCAGGCCTGGGCTGTTCTGGGTTTTGCGGAAGAGCTGGAATTGCTTGTGGCCCTCTCGGACGAGGAACTGGTGCCATTCGGTGGTCGCCAGGAGATTGAAGCTCTCATGCTCAAAGCCGCCACAGCCACGGCAGACCACTTTATCGAAAACACGCCGATTTGCGGCATTCCTTACTGGGATACCGGCGCGCCGAAACTTCATTTGCTCGGCGATTACATGAACCGTCCGGCAGATCCCTTCAATGCCTACGAGCCGGTGGACAGCTCCGCCGCTGCGATCGATGCCCAGGGCCTTCTTCGCCTCGGCACCTATATGAAAGCAAAAGGCGAGAGCGCAGCCGGTGAGCGCTATTTCCAAGCCGGACTCAAGGTCGCCCAAACGCTCTTCTCCGAGCCCTACCTTTCCACCGATCCGAAACACCACGGCCTTATCTTGCACTCGATCTACCATCAGCCCAACGGCTGGGATCACAAACCAGACCCCGCCAAGGCAGCCTATGGGGAATCCTCGATGTGGGGCGACTACCACGCCATGGAGCTTGCCGTCTATCTGCAACGCCTCATCAAAGGTGGGCCGTACCTCACCTTCTTCGCTTGAACCCTATGGAAAATCTCGAGCGTCTCGCGATTCACACGATGACCACCAAGCCATGGGATCTCCCCACGGCTGTGGAGAAATACTCGCGCGCCGGGGTTCGAGGTGTGGGCCTCTGGCGTCAATGGCTGGAAGGCCGTTCCCTCGCGGAATCCCGCGCACTGCTCGACGATCATGGAATGAAGGCCGTCTCGCTCGTTCGCAGTGGCTTCTTCCCCGGTCTCACTCCGGAGGAACGCCAGAATGCCCTTGACGACAACCGCCGCGCCTTGGATGAAGCTGCCGCCGTGGGCGCTCCCCAGGTCGTTCTCGTCTGTGGTGCGAAACCGGAACTCAGCCTTGCGGAAAATCGCCGTCAAATCACGGATGGCATTGCCGCCTGTATTGAACACGCGGCATCACTCGGCGTGAAACTTGCCATCGAACCCCTCCACCCGATGTATGCCGATTGCCGCAGTGCGGTGAATACTATCGGTCAGTGCAATGACATGATCAATCAACTCGGCGACGCCTGGGTGGGCATTGCTGCCGATGTTTACCACATTTGGTGGGATCCCCAACTCGAACAGGAAATTCGTCGCGCCGGCAAGCGTATCATCGGATTCCATGTCTGCGACTGGCTCACGCCCACTCAAGACTTTCTCAACGACCGGGGACTCATGGGCGAGGGCTGCATCGACATTCGCGGCATTCGCGAAATGGTCGAACAAGCCGGATTCTCCGGCTGGATCGAGGTGGAAATCTTCTCCACCCGCCACTGGGCCCGCGAGCAGGGCGAGTTTCTCTCCGACATCATTACTTCTTACAAATCCCAAGTCTAAAAAACCAAAAATATGAAAACACACCGCATTGGAATCATCATGAACGGCGTCACTGGACGCATGGGCACAAACCAACACCTCATTCGCTCAATTGATGCGATCATCAAGCAAGGTGGCCTTCGTGTCGGACCGGATGAAGTCATCATGCCCGACCCCATCCTCATTGGTCGAAGCGAAAGCAAACTGCGTGAACTCTGTGCCCGTACAAGCGTGACCAAGTGGAGCACCAACCTCGACGAGGTGCTCGCCAATCCCGATTACACAGTTTATTTCGACTCGCAGACGACCGGTCGCCGCGCTGACGGAGTCCGGAAGGCCGTTGCCGCCGGCAAGCACATCTACTGTGAAAAGCCAATCGCTGTGGATTCCAAGACGGCCTTGGAGCTTCATGAACTTTGCAAGAAGGCCGGTGTGAAAAACGGCGTCGTGCAGGACAAGCTCTGGCTTGCCAGCTTCGTCAAACTCAAGCGCCTGATCCAAACCGGATTTTTTGGAAAAATCCTCAGCGTCCGAGGCGAATTCGGATACTGGGTCTTCGAGGGACACACCATTCCCGCCCAGCGTCCAAGTTGGAATTACCGCAAGGAGGACGACGGCGGCATCATCGTGGATATGCTCTGCCACTGGCAATACGTGCTCGAAAATCTCTTCGGCGAGCCCAAGGCCCTGAGTTGCTACGGCGCAACGCACATCGCCGAGCGCGTGGACGAGAACGGCAAGCCCTACCGCTGCACGGCGGATGACGCTGCCTACGCCACATTCGAACTCGAAGGCGGTGTGGTTGCCCATTTCAATTCCTCATGGGTCACCCGTGTGCGCCGTGACGACCTTCTCACCGTCCAAGTCGATGGCGAAAAAGGCTCCGCTGTGTGTGGTCTACGTGATGTCTGGATTCAGCACTACGGCAACACACCTCGCCCGACCTGGAATCCCGATATTCCACAACCCATCAATTTCTTCGAAGGTTGGGCAAAAGTTCCGGATCAAGAGACCTACGACAACGCCTTCAAAATCCAATGGGAACTCTTCCTGCGCCATATTGCCCTTGATGAGCCTTTTCCATGGGATCTCCTCCGCGGAGCCAAAGGCGTTCAATTTGCGGAACTCGGCCTTAAGAGTTGGGCGGAGCGTCGCTGGTTACCGGTTGAAAAACTCGCCTGAGTTTCCCGCGATCGTCACGTTTTAGCATCTTCAACCATTGGGTTCAAAAAACCCGATGCCTCTAAAACCATGATTTTTGAAACAGTTTCCAAACGTATCAAAAGCACTGGCATCGTTGCCGTTCTTGTCATCGACCGCGAGGAGGATGCTGTGCCTCTTGCCAAGCCCCTCCTTTCCGGCGGAATCGATGCCATGGAACTCACACTCCGCACCCCTGCGGCCCTTGGAGCCCTGCGCCGCATCCCGTACGAAGTGCCTGAAATGCTGGCTGGAGCGGGAACTGTCCTTACGCCCGCGCATGTTGAAGAGGTGAAAAACGCGGGAGCCGAATTCGTGGTTTCCCCCGGGGTCAATCCCCGTGTGTTGAGCGCCGCGCGCGATGCCGGAGTCCCATTTGCCCCCGGCATCGTCACCCCACAGACATCGAGCAGGCGTTGGAATTTGACTGTAAAATGTTGAAGTTTTTTCCTGCCGGACCCAGTGGTGGCTTGGACTATCTCAAGGCGATAGCCGCGCCTTACCAGCATCTCGGGATTTCCTTTCTGCCACTCGGCGGAATCAACGCATCAAAAATGTGCTCTTACCTTGAGGATTCCTTGGTAGCCGCGATCGGTGGATCGTGGCTGGCACCTCGTGAGGCTATCCGCGAAGGACGTTGGGACCACATTATTTCACTGGCAAAAACAACCGTCGAAAATATAACAACCCTGCGCAGCAAATAATAACGTGATGTTAGAGGGGCTCGTTGTTATTTTCGAACATCCCCGACGACCGATTTGTAACCCTCCTTGAAGGAAGGCTTGAAAATATGGATAAGACCTATGCTCAAAGTGCCTTGACTTCTTTTGCCCAATCAAAAGGAGAGCACTTGCTCGTTCCGGGGCTCTGCTCTTTGACCTTGAAGCAATGTTCGCCACGCGAAGTTCTCGATTTGGCTTTGCGCGGCGGTCTGCAAACCATCGAGTGGTGGGGAAGCGGCCATGTGCCGCCCGGAGATTTTTCGGCCGCGAGCGAGATAGGGCATATGACTCGCGACATGGGTTTATCCATTTCCACCTATGGCTCCTACTACCGTGTTGGAACAGACGGGCTTCCAGCCTTCGAGGTCATCCTCGACACTGCTGTCGCAGTAGGAGCGCCGTCGATTCGCGTGTGGGCGGGTAACAAGAACCGTG
>JBILBH010000089.1:0-4627 GCA_044353785.1 Terrimicrobiaceae bacterium | reverse complement strand
CCGCGCTTTTGGGCCGTCTGATTCGCAAGGAGACAACCGTCGTTTCCATCATGCATGCGAACAACGAGACCGGGGCAATCCAGCCCCTTGAGGAAATCGCAAGCGTCTGCACCGAGCGAGGGGTGTTTTTTCACACGGATGCCGTGCAGACATTCGGAAAAATCCCTGTCGCAGCATCGTCGCCCGGTCTTTCAGCCATTTCGATTGCAGCGCATAAGTTCTATGGTCCCAAAGGCGTTGGGGCTCTCTATCTCCGCGCCGGTATTGCTCTGTCACGCACGGCCTACGGTGGTTCGCATGAAAACTCCCGCCGACCGGGAACGGAAAATGTGGCTGCCATCGTAGGAATGGCTGCCGCCGCGCAAGTCGCCGTCGATCGCGCCACAGAGGATACACAGCGCCTTACCCAGCTCCGCGAGAGGCTCTGGGAGGGAATTCGTTCCGCATGTCCACAAGCGATTCGAAATGGTGATCCGGCGCGTTCTTTGGCGAATACACTGAATGTGAGTTTCCCAGGCGCGGATGGCGAATCGCTTTTGATGGGGCTTGATTTGGAGGGAGTCTGTGTTTCCAGCGGCTCCGCTTGCATGGTTGGTTCGATTCAAGCTTCTCATGTCCTCATTGCCATGGGCGTGGATTCTCGAACGGCTTTGGCAACTGTGCGTTTTTCCATGGGCCGTGGCACAACGGAGGTTGGCGTCGATCTCGCATCCACAGCCATCGCCCGCGTTGCAAAACTTCAACCTGCATTGGCTGCGTGAAATACAAACAACTCGTCATGGATTTTGGACGCTCCGTCATGCGGCGTGTGCGCACTTCTCCTGATGATATAGCGTCTCCACGGCGAAAGACCCGCCTGCGCCATGATCCCTTGTTGGAGGATTTTGCAAATCAGCTCCTGAAGTCTATCGGGTGTCGGCATCTCCAAGTGCGTGTTTTTTGGAATCCTGGCCTTCGCACGACAGCAGGCCTGGCCGTGTGGAGTGATCGAATGGTCGTTTTGAATCCCAAGCTTCTTGAGGTTTCTTCTGCGGAGGTTCAGCGGACGCTTCGCCATGAGTTGGCCCATCTTCTGGCCAAGCACCGTGTCGGTCGCCACCGCATCGAAGCCCACGGTGAGGAGTGGCATCAGGCTTGCGCCGATCTTGGAATTCCCAACGAGGCGCGTTGCCATGAGCTCCCCTTCAAACGCCGCCGCATCACGCGAAAGTTTTTTTATGCGTGCTCCGAGTGCTCGACGATCTTGGCCCGTGTAAAAATTCTCAGCCGCAAGGCTGCCTGCATCAAATGCTGTCGCAAGCGAAACGGTGGAAAATACCATGAGCGTTTTCGTTTCCGCCCCATCGAGCGGCCAGAGACCGCCGCAGCTTGAGCCGGATAGGATTTTTCCTGCTGCTCTGAAGCGTGATTAGACGTTGAATCGAAACTCCACGACATCTCCGTCTTGGACGACATATTCCTTGCCCTCTAGGCGAAGCTTGCCGGCTTCGCGCGCTTTGGCTTCGGAGCCGAGAGCCATGAGATCCTCGAAGGAAACGATCTGAGCCGCGATGAAGCCGCGCTCGAAGTCGCTATGGATGACGCCTGCGGCGGCCGGAGCTTTGTCGCCTGCATTGATCGTCCATGCGCGGGTTTCCTTGGGGCCGGTTGTGAGGTAGGTGCGCAGGCCGAGAAGATGGTAGGCTGCACGAATGAGTTGGCTTACGCCGCTGTCTTTGACTCCCAGTCCAGCGAGAAACTCAGCGGCATCCCCGGCGGGAAGTTCCGCAAGTTCGCTTTCGATCTGGGCACTGATGACCACGGCCTCGCAGCCAAGATGCTTGGCGGCGTATTCGCGCACGGCCTTCACATGCTTGGCGGCGAGCGAGTCGCCATCAAGGCTTGAGAGATCGTTCTCTCCCACATTGCAGGCGAAGAGGGTGGGCTTGGAGGTGAGTAGGAAAAATCCGCGCAGGAGTTCTTTTTCGTCAGGGCTGAGATCCGCCGTGAGCGCAGGCTTCCCGGAATCGAGGTGAGGAATGAGTTTTTCGGCCAGGGCAAGTTCCGCCTTGGCCACCTTGTCTCCGCTGCGGGCACCTTTCTGGTTTCGCTCAGCGCGTTTTTTGACCGCTCCCAAGTCGGCGAGGATGAGTTCCGTGTTGATCACCTCGATGTCGCGCACGGGATCCACAGCTCCAGAGACATGGTGGATGTCTTCGCTTTCGAAGCATCGCACGACTTGAATGATGGCATCCACCTCCCGGATGTGGCTCAGAAACTGGTTTCCAAGTCCCTCACCCTCGCTTGCGCCGGCCACAAGCCCGGCGATATCCACAAACTCAATCGCTGCCGGCAGGATTTTTTCCGACTTCGAGAGATCCGCAAGTTTCTGCAAGCGGTCGTCGGGGACATTCACAATACCCACATTCGGCTCGATCGTGCAGAATGGGAAATTGGCCGCTTGGGCCTTGCGTGTGCGGGTAACCGCGTTGAAGAGAGTGGATTTTCCCACATTCGGGAGCCCGACGATTCCTGTTTTGAGCATAGGTGCGGAAGGTTAGACGGGCCTTGGAAAAAAGGAAAAAACTTCTTTTTGCCGAACCTGGTGTCATCGCAGAGGAAAAAAAGCGCTGCTTTCGATACTTGGTTCCCCCGCGGGGTCAAAAAAAATTCCGGCAGGGGGTTGCGCCGTCCGGAGGAGGGCGTAGCTTTACCTATGTTCCTCCATTTTTTCATCCTTGGTGTTTTCTCAATTTTGGCCCTCAGTTGCGTCGTCGCGCCTTTCCTGAAGCCGCTACGCTGAGGTTGGAGGGGCCAGCTTATTTTTTAAAATTCCGAGCTGGCCTGAATCCGGTGTTCTGTGATGTCCTCTCCGGAGTGGTGAAATCGGAGTTCGAGATGGTGCAAGCAAAGGAGTCGGCCTTCATGTTGCCGCAACGCACGCAGCGGTAGTTTTTATAAGAATCCCAGCACCACTCTTGCACATTGCCGCTCATGTCTTGGAGTCCAAGTTCATTGGCTCCACTGAAGGTTGAGGCTTTTGAGCAAAGGCCACCACGGGCGGCCCACGCCCATTCGATTACGGTGGGGAGGCGGTAACCAGTGGCCCGAGGATTTACATCTGTAAGCTGGTTGCCAGCTTTGTAGGTGGCGCCTCTGATCGTATATGCGGGGGGAGGCCCGCGTTCTCACTTTTCAGATTGCACCATTTCACCGCGTCATACCAAGTCGCGCCGTGAACCGGATGCTCATCGGTGCTTCCCTTTCCTCCCTCTGCGATGTCATAGCCTTTTTCAGAAGCCATCGCGCGGGCCTTTTCCTTTCCCCCCAGGTGAACTCGTAGCGGCTCATTTAGTAATCCGTCACGTCTTGCTCACCAAGTGGAGAGGTGGCGGGTCATTTTCCGCCAAGCACGAAAACCATGCCGGGATTGAATTCCGCCCCCACTGTGATCGGGAAGAGTTGGATGCTGGTGTTACCGACTTTCAAAGTGTGTGGCCCCTCGGATCTTGATTTGCCAAGTATGCGGCCTGGTGGGTTCTATATCCTGAGATACAGGCCGGAAGGCAGTTTGGAATCGGGAGCGAGTGCGAATTCGTAGGGGGCCATGCCGCCCTTCGCCTCAAGTTGCCACAGACAATCAACCCCGTTCATTGCAGATGGCGGAGGAGTATGAGAAATCTGGAGCGGTCCGGTGCTGATGAAAATGGGGACCATGCGCGTTGCCAGAAAGCCTTTTGAGTCCCCAACACGGATAGTTATGGAGGCGTTTTCAGGCCGGGTTGGTGTTTCGCTGAGAAGACCTGAGGCTGCGTCTAGGCTGAGGCCTCGTGGAAGCCCATCCGGTGGCCCATTTAATAGGAGGCTCTCCACCGGTAGCGACATAAGCGCCAGCGACGGGTCCCTGAACCTTTGCAGAAATCATCGTCGGTTCGGAGCTGATTTCGAGGCCGTAGGAAGCTATCTCCAAGGTGAAGGATTGTTCCGTTGAGCTTCGGAGTGAGGGGTTGGAATCCTCAGCCAACACGCTGAAAATAACGATCCCGAGATTGTTGGAGTGCCTGATATTTTGCCATTTGCCAGAGTCAGGCCACTCGGGAGGAGCGTAATTTTTGGCGGCAAAATAGATCGGTGCCAAGCCGCCTTGAGATTGAAGTTCGGCATTGTAAGGCACGCCGGTTTTTTCCGCTTGGTAGAGCTGGGGTTGTAGAAAAAATGAGATGGGAACAGGTAGCGTTTACTTAAATTTTTCCGCCTTGCGCAGTCCTGAAGCCGATAAAATCATAGCCCAGTTCCGCGCTGCTGAAATTCGTGTGATTCACGGCGCAATCGGATGCCGAGCCATACCAAGCGCCGCCACGAATTCCCCGGAAGGGACCATTGGCTTCATCGCCCGATCACTCGGCGACATTGCCGCTCATGTTGTGGAAACCGAGTTCGTTTGCTTCCTTGTGTGAGACGGACCATGTGCCGCGTCCATCCAACATATCCTGCCTTGCCCCAGCGGAGTTATTCCAGTTCCATGCGACTTTGGCATCGTCCAGAAATAACTTGATTCTATTTTTCCCGATGCTACAAGGCGTGCATGGCCTCGTTGCCGCCTTTGCTGGCTCCAATCCAAAAACGTTTCGCGCTTTTAGAGTCGCTC
>JBILBH010000088.1:0-4645 GCA_044353785.1 Terrimicrobiaceae bacterium | reverse complement strand
TCGGTTGCTGGGTCATTGGCATCTCGGCTGCAATCTATGTGCTTATCGGTGGACTGAAGGCCTGTGCATGGACAGATCTCGTCTGGGGCGCATCGCTCATTCTCGGCGGAGCGGTCGTCATGTGGCTTGCTTTCTCCGCGTTGGGCAAGGCCGATCCTGCCGAACTTCTCACCACCAAGGTCGCCAATTCCTCCGCGACCCTCCAAGACATCGAAAAAGCCGGAGCCTGGGAGCGTTTCCAACTCCTGAATGCCGGCAAGGACGGTGAGGCCCAAGCCATGCCGGGCGAAAATCTTTCTGGTGGAAAACTGCATATGATCCGCCCTGCCAGCGATCCCAGCATTCCATGGACAGCGCTTCTGATCGGGCTCTGGATCCCAAACTTTTTCTACTGGGGTTTGAATCAATACATCGTCCAGCGCACACTTGGCTCGAAGTCACTCGCCGAGGGGCAGCGCGGCATTGTCTTTGCAGCTGCGCTCAAACTTCTGGTTCCCTTCATCGTCGTGATTCCCGGCATTCTTTGTTTCAACCTCTTCAGCGACGAACTCCGCACCGAGGCCTCGCGCAAAAACCAATCCGTCCTCGCAGCCGTCGAATCCGGAAGTCGGTTGGTTTATCCCTTCACAGAGAACTTCGCTCTCACAGAACCCGACAAAGCCGCTGCCGTCCTGCGTCACAACGCCTCGCTGGTTGGCAAATCCGTCGACCTCGCCCCAAACGCCAGTGCATCCGATCTTTTCAATGCCAATAACGCCCTCCTCACCACGGGTGCTGTGCAGGGCACGAAGCTTATTGGCTATGACTACGACGCGGCATTCCCCACGCTTTTGCGCGAATTGCTCAAACCGGGCATCACTTGGTTCGTGCTTGCGGCCATCTTCGGCGCTGTCGTCTCGTCCCTCGCCTCCATGCTGAATTCCGCAGCGACTATCGCGACCATGGATCTCTACAACAAGGTTCATAAAAATGCCTCGCAGTCCGCCCTGGTTCTTGCGGGCCGGGGATTCACACTCCTCTTTGTTCTGGTAGCTTGCGTGATTGCTCCAAGCCTCTCCAACCCCGCATTCGGCGGAATTTTTAATTTCATCCAAGAGTTCCAAGGCTTCATCAGCCCAGGGATTCTGGCCGTTTACCTCTTTGGATTCCTGATTCCGCGAGCGCCGCGCTATCTCGGTTGGCTGGGGATCGTGCTTAATGTCGTCCTCTACGGAGCGTTAAAATGGTTCATTGCTCCAGAAATGGCATTCCTCAACCGCATGGCCGTTTGTTTCGGCGTAGTCGTCCTGGTCCTTGGAGTAATCACTTTCCTCAAGCCCATGGCAAAGCCAGTGGTCTTGCCGACGACGGATTTGATCAAACTCGAATCCTCCCGATCCGCCAAAATCATCGGTATAGGTATCGTTGTTCTCACGCTCTGCCTTTATGCGCTCTTCTGGTAGCCCCTGGCTGGGCATGTTGCTTGGCGCGCTCTCGTCGCTCTGCGGCGCTACCGCCAATCCCGTGGATGTGCTCGTCTACGGAGCAACAGCCGGCGGAACGATGGCCGCCATTGCTGCTGCCAAGCAAGGGGCGAGCGTGGTTTTATTGGAGCCTCGCAATCATGTGGGCGGAATGCTTTCCGGGGGACTCGGGGCTTACCGACATGGACCGGCAGGAAAATGTCATCGGCGGTCTGGCGCTGGAGTTCTTCCGCCGCGCAGGCAAATTCTACGGACAGGATGTCGCATGGATGTTTGAGCCGCATGTCGCCGAGAGAATTCTCAAGGAGATGCTCGCCGAGGAGAAGGTGTCGGTGAGGTTCGCTCAAATCCTCGCCTCGATCGAGAAATCCGACGGCTGCATCCGCTCGCTCAAGACCACCGATGGCAACGAATACACCGCGAAGGTGTTTATCGATGCCACCTACGAGGGTGATCTCATGAACGCGGCTGGCGTCTCCTACAAAGTCGGACGCGAGGGGCGCGACACCTATGGAGAATCCCTCGCCGGACGCCGCGATCTCTTGCGGAGCAACCATCAAGTGAATTTCCCCATCTCGCCTTGGAAAGAGGGCAAGCTCCTGCCCCACATCACCGCTGAGGAGGACCTCGCGCCGACCGGCGCGGGCGATGGAAAATTCCAAGCTTACAACTTCCGGCTTTGCCTCACGAATGTTCCCGGGAACCGCATCCCTATTGAAAAGCCCGAGGGCTACGACCCCGCGGGTTATGAACTTTTGCGCCGGTGTTTCGAAGTCGGTGGCGACAAGGTGAACGGCATCCTCGGCATCAAGCCCCTGCCCAATGGAAAACCCGATGTCAACGCCGGCGCCCCCATTTCCCTGAACCTGCCCGGCGCGAATCAAGAGTATCCCGACGGCTCGCCCGAACGCCGCCGCGAGATTTGGAAAGAGCACCTCGATTGGGCCCATGGCCTCGTTTACTTCGTCCAAAACGACCCCTCGGTGCCGGAAAGCGTGCGCGAAAATACAAGCTGTGGGGGCTTTGCAAGGACGAGTTCACTAACACTGGCGGATGGCCTCATCAACTCTACATCCGCGAGGGCCGCAAGATGAAGGGCGAATACATACTCACTCAGCACGACCTCATGACCACCCGGCGCAAAAACGACTGCATCGACATCCGCGAGGTCCAATGGGTCTCGATGCGCACCTTCTTTTTTCCCAAGGCCGAAGATCAGGTTTACATGGAGGGCTACATCAGCCAACCCGTCGAGCCGTGGGACATCCCCTACCGCTCCCTCCTGCCAAAGTTCGCCGAATGCCAAAACCTGCTCGTGCCCGTCTGCATCAGCGCCTCCACCATCGCCTTCGCCTCCTTCCGCATGGAGCCTCAATTCATGATCGCCGGCCAAGCCGCCGGAACGGCCGCTGCCATCGCCGCCAAATCAAGCGTCCCTGTCCACAATGTACCGATCGACGAACTTCAAGATAAACTGCGCACCGAGGGACAAATCCTCCAATGATCGTAAACGCCCGCTCGGAAGGCAACTTGGCGACCGTCCGAGATTTCGTTTAATCTGCTCAGCGATGGCGCTTGAGAGAACGCCCGAGTGCGTGCCCCCCTGGGACTGACGCTATACGCACGTGCTCACTGACCCGATACTGACTGAAGTGCCGGTGATTCCCAAAGCTTCCAATCCCCCGCAAAGATTCACGTTTCGGGCAGAAAATTGTCACAAAAAGACATTGCCGAGCTGGCTTTTTCTGTTATGCAAATCCGCTTGTTTCAACAAAAATCCAAAATTACTCGCGCCGCAGCCGGAAAAATTTTGTTTTCTGGAGCGACGGATGTCCATAATTCGCGCCTGAGCCTTCTTCCTGTTCGCCGCATTATGCGATGGCTTGTCTCTATTTCAGTGCTTTTAAACATGCTTTGCTGGCCATTATTTGCTGGCATTGACTCAGGCGGCGGTAAATCAGCACTCGGAAGCGGCTTAAACCACTCGATAATAGGCGCATCTTTTGAAGTAGGCGCCACCACGATGGGTTTCATGGAGATTCTTTATCCGCCAACTCCGGCGCCCGATCCCAACACGGATGCCGACGCAAACGGACTGGCCGATGCTTGGGAGCGCCAGTATTTCGGCGGTCTTGGTACACAAGGCGCCGCTGATACCGATGGCGACGGCACAACGAACCATATGGAGTATCTGGCAGGGACCGATCCCCACTCAGCGGCTTCGGTTTTTCAGCCAACCTCGCTCCTCGCCGACGGCAAGCTCATTATCACCGTGCCGACAGTTTCTGGACGAAGCTATCGCATGTGGGGAACAGCTAATTTGCAGGGCACATGGACCGAGCACGACACGATTGCGGGCGACGGCTCCATCGTGCAATGGGAGTATGCACTTGGAGCCTCGCCACACTATTTTTTGAAAATCGAAATCCTCATCCCAACGAACTAAAAACACCGCCATGAAAACAGCCTACAACCTCTGGAGAGACCTGCTCCGTCAGGTCCGACTTTTCCCACTCTCCGTCCTCATCCTCACCGCCCTGCCGCTCGCCGCGCAGGTGCCGAGCCTCATCAATTACCAAGGCCGCTTGACCGACGGCTCCGGGAGTCCCGTGAGCGGGGAGCGGATGATGGAAGTGAAGGTTTACGATGCGCCAGAGGGAGGCAACCTGACCTACTCGGCCTATATCGGCTCTGTGATGGTTACAGACGGGATCTACAGCTTCCGCTTTGGGTCGAATGGAGAGGGCATCGCGGCAGCGCTCACCGGCCAGGACTATTTGGCATTGTCCGTGAATGGCATCGAGGAAACCACGCGCACGCGGCTGCTGGCCGTGCCGTATGCCATCAAAAGCGCAGATGCCCAGGCAACCATAGCCGTTTTAGCCTCAGCCGGCCTGATCACTCCCAATTTCAGTCCGGAGATGATTTCCGTGATGGGGGGAAGCATGCCCGGAAACTCCTTATTCGCTGGCCAAGCCGTTGATTCATTCCTGATTGGCAAATATGAGGTGACCTTTGGCGAATGGCTGGAGGTGAAAAATTGGGCCATCCTTAATGGTTACGACCTCCACATCGCGGGAAGTGGAACGAGTTCCCAAAATCCTGTTACCTCCGTGAGTTGGTACGATGTGGTGAAATGGTGCAATGCCAAGAGCGAGAAGGAAGGCCTCACACCAGCATAC
>JBILBH010000087.1:0-4649 GCA_044353785.1 Terrimicrobiaceae bacterium | reverse complement strand
GCAGACCCAAAAATTTTCAACTTCTCACAAAACCCCGAAAATCCATGGGCCATGTCCCCAGAAGAAACCGCCCCGTCAAAAATCCAAGGAAAAATCCCAAACCGATCTTAAGTTAGCGCCATTCGGGACAGTCCCAGCCCTCCCGGAGCTTCTGCACGGTGATGATGTGCCGCACCTGGCACTTCGCCGTGTTGATGATGCTCGCGATGTCTTCCAACTCTTCCTTGCTGCCTGTGGAAATCTTGATGTGGTCCCTTTCGAGGCCGTATTCCGACACCAACCGCTCCCGCAGAGGTTCGCAGGCATCCACTCGCTCCGCTTGGATCAAAAGAATGGGCCGCAGGTATTCGCCCGTCGCTTGGAATTCCGCAGCCGCCAGCCGTTCCAGATCACTGCGCAAAGTCAGAGCATCAGAGAGGAGTTGTTCTTTCTGACTCGGATGCCGCGTGCTCACGCGCAGCGGCAGTTTCACCATGTTCTCCGCTTTCAGTTCGGCAGCTGATACACGGTGCAGCACATTCGAGGGTGGATTCGCCACCTTCTCCCTGTCAACGATCACGGTGCCGCCCGTCGAGGGAGTCGCTGTGAACTCGATGACGCAACTTGGTTTCAGCGCCCCCAGCGCTGTGTAGGAAAGTGGCGTGCGCGCATTATGCGCCTCATCCACAATCACAATGGGCCGGCGCAATCGCAGAGCATTCACCAGTGAGGGCTTCGGTTTTCCATCCGCACCGGGGAACAAATCTGCCACACGGTCCGCAGGCACATTCAACAGATGCTCGGCAAAGACACTGTTCTGATCATAGACCTTTCGCCCCGTCGGGTCTTCCACTCGGAAAGCCTGAATGGTGGAGACGATCACCACCGTGGCGCCATCCGCCGTGGCTCGGGAGAGATTCAGCGCTTCGTCGATCCGCATCACCTCCACTGGCCCGCCACAGGAGGCATCCAGCGCACGGCGGTAAAAGTGGCGCTTGTCTCGCAGCGCTTCCACCGTCTGGTTCAAGATAGTGATGTTGGGGACTAACCACAGCGCTATGGCCCGCTCCGCATGGAGCAGCTCGTCTTTCACGATGCCCACCGCATACGCTGCCATCAGCGTTTTACCGCCTCCCGTGGGAACGCGCAGACACACATACGGCATCTCTAGGCTCAGCCCCGGAGCCATCACCGGAATGTAGCTGCTGGGCGTGATGCTGTTCGCTTCCTGGGCTTCAAAGAAAGCCGTGCCTACGGGCAGCGGCTTGGAGCAGCGGCGCAGGAAATCCGCCAGCGTTTTCAGGCTGCGTTGCTGATAATCTTTTTCAGGAGTCATGATTCAATACACCTCATCATGGGTGCCAGTATTCAGCAGCAGCACCCGCGCATGACCGCCCGCTTCTTCATACACGATGCGCAGATCATAGCCGGCGCTGATTGCCCGCAACCCGCGCAGCTTACCGACAAGCCCGTGGTTCTTCAGTGCTGGATGAAAGGGCTGGTCCATGAAGAGCGTCAGCGCCGCCTCCACGCGCTGCTGGTCACGCACCGCTAGGCGGGCAAAGGCTTTGTCGAATCGTTTCGCCGTCTGCAGCGTCATGGCATGACTTGCCGCAAGTGACTAATCAGCGACTCCGCTGTGTTGAAGGGGCCGCTTAGCATCCCAGCCTTTTTTGACTCCTGCTTGGCATTCAGAATGTCCTTCGTCTCCTTGGCGCTAAAGCAGTAAGCTTCTGGCTCCTCGGCGAGGGCAAAGGGGATCGAGTGTGTGGCCACCACCTTGGTCAGAAACACCCTCACTGCACTTTCCATGTCTAAACCCAATCCATCCAACACTTTGGCGGCCTTTTTTTTCAATATGGGATTAAGGGTCACCTCCAGGGTCTGCGGGTTCATAGCGCTCAATGTAGTAGAAATTTCCAACTGCCGCAAGACTTCATGCCACGCGGATTTGCTTCGGTGTCTGGCGCACCGTGATTTGACAGGCGCTCAACCGATCCGGCCCAAGCAGGCAGGCGGCGGCATAGATCACCTTTGGCCCGTCAAATGCGGGTAACTCCGCAAGGATGGCCCGCGTCAGCACATTGCCGCCCTGCGCACTCTTGTCACCAAGGATGCCGTTGTAGAGCAGGCAAATCGCGGTGCCACGATGCACGCCCAGCAGAGGAGTGTTCATCACGCGCTCACGCGGTAGCGGTTCGCCAGTTTCGGTGAACCAGACATGCCTCGCCAGCTCGCTAAACTTCACCGTTGTGCGGATTTGTCCCGCTTCATCAAACAACGGCTCGCCAAGCTGGCAGTAGCGGAAGCCGCCGCGCAATCCCGGCACCGCCTCGCCCTTCGCATTCGTGTAGCCTTCGGCCACGCGCTTCACGCGCTCGGCAGTGATGGTCTTCGCGATGGTGGGTTCCATTTCCACGAGGATGAAGCGGCGGGCTTCTGCTCGGGGTTGGCCGCATTTATCTTCAAGACAGCGTGGCCTGTTGTGCCGGAGCCAGCAAAGCTATCGAGCACAAGATCGCCGGGGCTTGTGGCCTGCTCTAAAAGGATTTCGATCAGCCTTGCAGGTTTTGGAAAAGCAAACGCCTTTGGCCCCATCAATGCGCTCAAATCTTTTGTGGCTTCCACATTGCCGGGTGCATCCAAGACTGAGGAAAACCCAGTCGTGGATGATTGCATGTCCGTGACGTAACGCTTGAGTCTCGGTCTTCCGCTATCCTTTTTGGGCCACAGTATTCGATTAGTAGCGACCAATTCCGCCATTCTCTCCCGCCCATATATCCAACCTCGCGACGGGTGTGGAGGATAACGCACACCCGTTACGGGATGAACAAGGTCATAATGAAGATTGGGACGTTCAGTTGGGTTCGCTAAACCAGTGAGATTGTCACTCATCCATTCACCAAGCGGGTCATTGTCCGGATTGGTGTATTTTCCGAGGTCTTTACCCTGCCCCTGAATTCTGAGGCCCTCAGCTTTTTGATAACACACTACATACTCATGATCAGCTGAGACCCCATTTAGATTGCGGCTGTCAGGACTGGTGCGGCGCTTCCAAATGAATGTAGTGACAAAGTTATGCGCTCCAAATATCTCATCCATCACATACCGCAGCGCCTGAATTTCATTGTCATCGAGGCTGATAAAAATACACCCATCCTCCCGCAAAAACTCCTTCAACAGCGCCAACCGAGGATACATCATGCAAAGCCAGCGATCATGCCGGTCCAGGGTTTCCCCCTCCTTGCCGACGACCTTTCCCAGCCACTCGGTGATGAGCGGGCTCTTCACATTGTCATTGTAAACCCAGCCTTCGTTTCCCGTGTTGTAAGGCGGGTCGATGTAGATGCACTTCACCTGCCCGGCGTAGTAGGGCAGCAGGGCCTTGAGAGCCTCCAGATTGTCCCCCTCCACGATGAGATTCCCCGTCCCAGGGTCCCCGCAGCCAAGCTCCGACACGTCCTTGAGCAGACGAAACTTGACATCGTGGTGATGATTGATGACGGCTTCCTTGCCGATCCAGTTGAGTGTGGGCATGAGGTTTATTTGCAGGAAAAAATGGCGAGATGAGCCAGTCTTTAATTATTGATATTTAACAATCCGCGGATTGATTTTAGCATAAAAAATGTGGGAAAGAGTCGGTTCCGCGTATTGTCACATTCAAGTTCATTTCTTAGCGGATTTGCCTTTTTTTTCCAAAAAGGTGACGGAGGGCGCAAGACGGTTTCCGTGTGGTTCGCGGGCGGGTTCGGGCAGGAACTCGACGACTTTCCCGTCTTTCCAAACGACCATCGGAACGCCCATGAGCCGGTGCTTCTCGGCGGCTTTCTCCACGGCCCTCTTCATAACTTTGGAAATTTCTTGGATGCGTTGGTGAGCGGTTTTCATGGCAGGTCGAGATGTGGTGAGATTTTCCAGAATATGCCGGGGTTTTCGATTTGGACGCCGACCATCGTTTTCGAAAAAACAGGCATCGGAGGGCAAGTGGATGCGTCGAACAGGAAGAACTCGTCTGCGATGGCAAAATAGGCGGGGAGATTCTCAAGCGAGCGCTGGAACCGGCGGCGTATGTCTATTGAGGGAACATGGTGCCCTCCGAGCTTCACGCGTCCTTTGACGCGGGCGGTTGCGACCTTGGGCGACGGAAGCCAGAGGTAATAAAGCGCTACGCGGAAGCCCATCTTTTTCAATTCCGCCAAGGTGGAGAGGTAACCTCGACCGGAGAGTGTGGATTCGAAGCCGAAGGTTTTTCTAGCCAAGCCAAATTCCTTGATGCGCTCCAAAACCAAACGCCCGGCGCGAAGCGCGCTGCGAGTAGGGTCCAAGGGCGACAAACCAGCGGCGATGAGATCGGCATTCACAAACTCAATGCACTTTGCCAAAGCTGGCAGGTGCTCCAGAGCGAAGGTGGACTTCCCGGCTCCGTTTGGTCCGGCAATCAAATGGCAAACGGGTATGTGAGGCGTTGGTTTCATCGTCCGAATCCGGAAAACATCAGACCATCTTTATCGTGGAGTTAAAGCTCAAAGAAGTCAGGAACTAATTAGTCGGCCCTGAAAAACATTTTAACTAATTTTCGTGGAATGTAATAGGCATGATTCCTGCTGTGTCGGACTGCAGGCAAAACCTGCCCGCACACTCAAAATCCCTGCAATCCGCGTTAATGAAAC